>JBCCPC010000025.1:0-71133 GCA_039025055.1 Bacteroidota bacterium
GAAGTTTCAATTCCAAAAGGTCCGATTCAGAGACCGATGACCATGCGGCAAGGTCGTTTGTTATTATGTTTCAATTCCAAAAGGTCCGATTCAGAGAGTGTGAGGATCAGCTTTACTTGCTTAAAAGAAAGGTTTCAATTCCAAAAGGTCCGATTCAGAGAACTTTTGAATGTGCGGACTCTTCCGGCTTTGGCACGTTTCAATTCCAAAAGGTCCGATTCAGAGAAGTGTAGACGGTATAGTATCGCGTGCATATCCTGCGTTTCAATTCCAAAAGGTCCGATTCAGAGGATAGCCGTGCTTAGTGATCGTTTTGAGCCAAGCACGTTTCAATTCCAAAAGGTCCGATTCAGAGATATGTTGTCGATGTTTTGGGCTACCCAGCCTATCATGTTTCAATTCCAAAAGGTCCGATTCAGAGCCCGCTCAATTATATTGAGCAAGCCAATAAGTATTGATATAAAGATAGTAAATAATCCGGTTAAGTAGCGTCCGTTGGCGATGAGGTATTTTTCTATGTAGATCGACGACTTTTTAAGGTTTTGATTATCAATCAAATATACTTTTAAGTTGGCTGTCCCACTATGTAGCAGGCTACGTACTGTCTCATCGACGCTTACAAAAACTGCCCATCTTCTGCTCGCTTACAACCTATTATACGCCTATCCGTACGATGTACATGCGTATTGGTGAAAATAATAAAACTGTCATAAGACAAATCCATGATCTCTTTGGCAGCAGCTTCCAGTTCCAATAACTGAACCGGGCTCAACTCTCCCTCAAAAACGGAATTTTGTATCCAATTCAAGTATTGGCGGCAGAGCTTGAGCATTTTGCTAGTTCGCTCGGCAGCTACATCATAAACAGCAATTACGTACATAGGCAAGCGGTTCTACCACCAGGCGTGAAAGGGTTCATAGTTGTCTTCCATACGCATGATGTATTTCACAATTTTATAGCACTCCAACTTAATTAAGCGACGATAACTCACCTTTCGATCCAGCTTACGGTGATGAATACTCGATTTTAAGCGCTCTTCCCAAGCAACGACGAATTTCTTGCGGCCACGCTCTGCCAAAAAGCAAGCATCGTCGACTAAGTCAAAGTCTTTTTTGCCCAGCTCTCCTTTATTGCAAAGCCGAAAAATCAGCCTGTCGACAAGAAGCGGTTTAAAAACTTCACTTACATCAAGTGCCAAGCTATATCGTCGAAATCCCGGCTCGTGAAGGTAGCTTATCGTCGGATTGAGCTGACTGTGGTATATCGCATCCAAACACACGGTATAGCACAGGCTATTTCCGAAGCTCACCAGCGCATTCAACTCATTGGTCGGCGGTCGTTTCTTCCGGCCTTCCCAATCATAGCCTGGCATAAGTATCGAAAAAGTGTCATAATAAATCTGACGACAATTGCCTTCCAGTCCCATGAGTTCGTCTATAGCTTGGGCAAGGGCGATCTGAGGCCGCAACGCCTCTATTTGTGCGATCTGTCCGTCGAGCTCTTTTCCACGGGTCCGATAATATTTGAGATTTTTGAGCATATTAAAAGTTGCTGCCGAAACCAATGCTTTTGCGATGTGCATCCGCCGCTTGCCCAATCTATACGCCTGCGTCTGTGCCAACAAAACCTGGCCAGCCAGCAAATGCTCTCTCGGGCTAAAACTACCGGTATAATGCTGGTAATAATCGAAAAAATGTACGGGGACTTGCTTTCGCCCCAAATAATTGTATAACGCACTATTCGCATCCACTGCGCCAAACATGTACAGAGCGCTGACCCCCTCTATGGGCAAATATCTCGGCTTTTTAGTTTCTCCGTCTTCATTAGTCGCCGCAAAGCAAAGCGTATTTTGCTTTCGACTCATCCGCCCCGGATTAAATAGGTAATAGGCCTTTTTCATAAACACATGTTTTTAGACGAAGATTAATTACTCATAATCATCTGCCTATTTTAGACTTCCGCAGGTGGAACACTCTCCACCTTCGCAAGCCTGCCTGCCGACACCAGTCAGGCAGGTCCAAATTTCACAACCCTACACATAGCACAGCTCATAAAAAGCACACTGTTTGCAATAGGATTTTACGACCAATTCCGGGCAATTTTCCATCGCTGTAATGCGCTCGATTTCCGCCTCCCAACCGGGGATGATCGCTTCTCGGTCAGTACGGGTCAGCTCTACTTCCCGCGTGCGCTTCTGACGAGGATACTCGATCAGACCCCGTACACCTGCTATGCCCTCAAGCTCCATTCGGTAGAGATAGTACTTGAGCTGTGCAATATGTACCCTTTCGAGCTTCGGGCTCTTTTTCGTCTCCTTAACCAGCTTGGCCCTCGGGTCGAAATGGTCGATCTTAACCGAGTCGAGATCCAACTGTTTCCACCGGCTAACTCGCCGCTTGTAAGACGTTTTGTCGATCAATTTCCCGATCGCCACATTGGCCGAATTGTCCTCCATCCGCATCTGCTTATGGTGGAGCCAAAGCTTGCGGTGGCAGGAGAGGAGGTAGGTGATGTGGGAGGCAGTGATGGGCGCATTCATAGAATCATATTCCAATGGTCGGCAGAGTACCCGTAGATACCAGCAAACCCGACTTTGGGACTGTATAGGCCGTCCAAGGCAACCCTTACGGATTTTTTGTTTTCTCCCGCATCTTCTTGTCCGATTACTACCTCCTCTTGTATGGTTGTTTCTTCCTTGTCTTCTTGCCAGGTGTGTTTAATAACCCTGTAAGATTGACAACTTATTCCGTAGTTAAGCTGATGGAAATAAAATTCATCCCAAGTATCAAATTGAGGCTTCCGTTCTACCCAAACCAATACTTGGTTTTGAATATTTCTTGCTTTCCATTCCTTGACACCACTGACTATACCAAGTTCCTCATCAGTATCTATTTTAGGTACTACCAACCAGTTGTTTCTGATATTAGCCTGGTAATTGTCTATGTTTGTCTGAACATTATCAGTAATCCTAATCGGTTTAGGATAAATGTCATTAACTCGATTTTCCAGATAATTAGCATCAATTTGAATTCCAGCTTTACCCGCAGCTTTGTAATTTTTCAAAGATTTTGAATAAGCAGGATATGGTTCCCAATTGGCCCCGTCTTTTACTTTGATTAGCTCCGCATAAGGTGCTGGATAAGATTTGCCCTTTTTGAAAGGCTCAATAATATAAATTTTTGGTTCATCCATCGTCAATCCAAATCTTGCCAGCCTACCAACTCTCTGTGCCAAGCGATCCCAGGGGCACGCTTCTGAGACCATAAGATTAGCAGAAATATTAATGCTCATTTCTCCGATCTGCGTCATTACTACAATTGCATTGGGCACGCTATTGTTCTCATGCGCTTCTCGGCCGAGTAATTTAACGATCTGGGTTTCTTTTTCTCTCTTATCTGGTTCCGTGAATTGAGAGTGATAGATTTCAATGGGAATACGTATTTCACGATTAGTGTTCATTTCGATTAGTCGGAAATAATATCCTAAGGCACGTTCGACAGTATTTGCGTATAAGATGCCTTGCCCATTATCTAACATCTTTTCCAGAAGCGTGTCGGCTTCATTTACATGTTCCACCCTACCAAAGAACTTGAGTTGTTTTTTTATATTCAATTCCACGGTACTTTGGGTGTTTACTACTGGATCAACAAAGCCATATTGTTTAGGTGCGCAGTCTGGAACGGTGGCACTCATAACCATAGTCGGAACATCAAGCAAGTCCAGTACATCTAAAAGTTGTCGCAGATTAGCTTGTATCCAAGGGTCGTAGAAGTCTACTTCATCAAATACTACACAAGAGTTTGCCAGAAAATAGAATACATCATGATGATTTTCTTGCGTAGCATTTAGAGATAAGAGCAAATGGTCTATTGTACAGACTGAAACGGGGTTTAGGAGTAATCTGCTGAATTTATGAGCTTCCACATTCATGCTTTGCCTTAGATCATTACCAAATAGGGCAAATGCTGCCGAACTGTGAAATAGTCCTACTGGTAGATCCTGACTTGCCACACTTTTCATTATCTCATTAGAGGTAAATCGCGTAGGCATAGCAATGATTAGACGATCTGCTCTAGAGTTAACTCCAAGGATTTGCTGCTCGGCCCAAAGAAGAGCGGCATAGGTTTTACCACTTCCTGTTGGTGCGCGCAAAATCGTGCGCCTTCTCGAAGCCGATTTGACGGCAGCTTCCTGAACGGGTCTGAGCGAACTGTTTGGCCCAAACCCTTTGGGTTGAGCGAATGATTGAAGAGGTAATAGACCCTCATCTCCTAGCTGCTCCCACCGACTTGCACGTGTGTCAGCTAGCTTTAACAGGGTGCGTACGGCATCAAATCTAAATCGAGTCAGAAGTGCCTCTTTAAATTGGGATTTATAACCAAACTTCGTAGACTCATTTAAGAATGTTCTCCAATATTTCTCGAAGGGTGCTTTCCCATTGATTTGTCCTTGCTTAATTCCATCTTTTAACCAACGATGACTGAATCTGTGACCTAGTTTTGAATGGTGTGCAGCTATTGCAACGCGAACTTCATCCGAAACTGGTTCTTCAACATACTTTTCTATAAATTTTAAGGATGCGAACTCATGCCTTAAATGTGCTTTCATAAGCTTACTATCGACACCTTCCTTTCGTTTCCAAGATTCGTAACGGTTTGCCAAGTGGCGATCGTAGCCTTTATAAGAGATGTTCTGTTCGGTCAGCCATTTCATATAAGCACTGAAGTCTGCTTGACAAGCAGTTTGCCACTTATTGTGCCTCTTGCCAGTATCATGATACTGTGCAGCTTGCAGTAGCTCATGCTTCAAGTCTTTACCTGTAAGTCGATGGTATTTATCTGCCAGAAAAGGCCAGGCAGTTAGAATTTCTTTAGCTCTATCGACTACGTGCTCAGTGTGGTCCTCTAAAGTAATTCCTGACGGTTTTGCTAGAGCTTTGGTAGACATTATGAGGGGCGATAGAGTTTGCCGTTTTGAACGGCATCGATTGCTTGCATATATGCTTCGTAGACAGACGAGTACTCATCAGTTGTGTCATCTCCAATGAAGTATTGTGCGCCACGTGCCTGCAATTCTTTTAGTATGGCCTCTTGTTCTATGGATGATGTGCCTTCTTCAAAGTAGCGAATGGCCTTTCTACTCATTCCAGGATCGAGTACAATCAATACCTGTCTAGGCTCACCTGATACAGCATTTCTGGCTTGGTTGGCATAATCGGTCATGCTTCGGCTGGCTTCAAGAAATAGCTTTACTCTTCGCAGGTGCTCATCATCATTTATGTGCTGCTCATAATGCGTGGCAACATGTGACTCCTCCTTATTGTACTCGAATTTCTTAGTCACGCCTACCGCACCTATATCTAGGTGAAAGTTCATGATCATATCATCAGCCTGACTAAATTCATTTACGGCCAAAGCTTGCTTCTGCTTACTTTCCTCTTCATTCATTTTTAATCGAATAAGTAGGTCGTGTCCAACCTTACTTTTAGCTCTGGCAACCGCTGGAGTTGCGCTTATAGGTGCTATTCGACGGCCGGAATAGTCACCTTTAGACGTAGACAAAAAGCCACCTAAATCACTGCGTAGGTCCTTAGCTATATCGGTCGAAATACCATCTCCATTAGCAACATATGTGTCTCCTCTTTTAGGGTCCATTGCGTTGAGTCGCTCAATGGCGCTAAAGAGCACGTGTCTCTGCATTTGTCCAGAAACGTATACTCGACCATCCGGACGACGCTTAACAGAGCTAGCGTTACCTAATAACTTTTCGCCACGATTTGCCGCATGATCGTTGAATGGTGCTACGGCAGTCACCAGTATTGAAGCAATTTTTTTCATTTTATTGCGGATTATGAAAAGCCTTTTGCTAAAAACTTCTCTGATTTAATTTAAATTTATTGTTGGTCCATTAAGTAAATGGACTTAGCCCATGACAAAATCGTTCTCGCTCTCTATATCATATTCTTCTACAGACTTTTCTGGTTTTACGCCTTGATTTAGGCGCATAAAAATGATCAGTAAGTCACGACCTTGGTCCAGAGAATAGTCAGGATTTGTAAGAAATTCCTCTATAAAATGAGTAGCTTCTTGATCGAGGTCATATCCAGTCATACGTCCCATGACAGTGGTGATTCTAGCTAGCATTTCTTCCTTAGTTTCACTAGATCGCAGAAAACTCTCCAGCTGGTTCAAAGCCCTGGACTTATAGTCGTAGAGGGTTTTGTTATCAACTTTTTCTCCCTGTTTTTCTCTTTGAGCAGAGGCGTAGGCTGCTCGATTTAATGATCGGCCAAAGGCTTTAGCTGAGTTGACGAAAGCCTCCGAAAATTGTTCCTTATCCATAAAATAATGCTTGAATATTGAGTGATACTCTCCGGGGTAAATAGCCCGAATAGATAACAGATTTTTTAAATGTGTCTGATTAAAGAATTGTAAAAATCGATTAAGGTGCATTTGGAATAATGACCACTTCGGATTTGAATACTTCTTAGCACTATCGACACCAATTATTTCTACTTTCCAATTTGCTCGTAATGCACGGTATAGATCGCCATGGGCTGCTAGTCCCACGATATGATGGCTAAATCGCTCTTGGTCAAATCCTGCGTATCCGCCAACATAGATTGGTCGAGCAGCAATTGACTCCATAGTCTGCTGCATTTCATTAGCGTAACTCTTGGATTCTTGAGACCAATGTCCCATGGCAGCCATTAGACCAACGCTAGATAAGCGTGTATTTGGAATGGCGAACCTATAATTGCCATTAAACATTCCTGGACGCTCATAACTATTTTTTGTGGCATCATACTTTCCAATGCGCAATCCTTCATCTTGATTTTGCATCATAATATCAAGGAGTCTGACATAGTTCCAAATCGGTCCATCCAGCTGACCATCCTGCCTTATTTCGAGCGGCAGATCTGGAATAATACCGACATTATCTCCGGCATCATAGTCGTATGCTCCTGCTTTAGTACGGGTTCCGGTACCAATTGCAGTTAGAGCAGCTTCTAAAATGTCTACTTTGGGATTTGACATAGAACTATTTCCCGCATTAATTTTAGCTACACCTGGTGCAAAGGATCGTTTTAACTCATAGTTTCCGTTTTTACCGTTTTCTAGTAGCTTGATCAGTTTACCAACTTCGCCAAATAGGCCAGATGCATTTTGCCCTGTTAATACGTGTGGGGATAAATAGACACCATACGCTGCACTTTGCCTATTCTTGCTTCCAGGGTTGAGCTCTCCAATTCCAATATCTCGAAAAATACCTCTAGCCGTTTCAGTTCGATGAGGCTCGCCTTTTACCATCATACCATTTAATAGGCTTTTTAAGCCATATACAGACAGGAGGCGAACGTCAGAGACTTCTCTTAAGTCCAGAATTTGCTCCCGATTTTGTCGCCATGTTAAATATGCCGCGGCCAACCCATATCGAGGTAGTGGGTGCAATTGCTCAATGTTCATCTCTATTCCATTTTAGATTTATCCACCCTTCACTATTTCCTAGGTAAAGAGGTGCGCAAGGATGCTCTGCATAACGGTCTAATAGATTGGCAATTCCATGGCTTACTCGAATTCGGCATTCATATACTTGTTCAGGCAATACATATCCTCTTTTTTTAGGACTTACGTAGTATTCTGGAAAGCCATCCCTTACAGACTGGGTGTGAATTTTCCTGACTTGGGTACTGTAGGCTTCTTCAAGATCAATTTTCTCAAAGCCTTTGCGATCACCTAGCTCATACTGCTCTGCCTTGTCTTCTGTTTTAGTACGAAGCTTTGTAATTAGCTCTTCTAATCTATAGTCGTAGCTTCTACTGCCTCCGTAAAAATTCATTCCTCGATCTCTAAGATGCATGCTCCAAAGATCATCGTATACCTGGTATTCAGTTGGGTCAGAAACATGAAGGACATCAACGTGGTGGCGTAATAAGCTATAGTAAGTACTCCCGCTATTGTCTTTATCTTTTCCATCTAGCCAGGGGTTTGTCTTATATGAATTGTTCTTTCGATTGGCCTTTTTCACATCCTTAGAGACTTGACTATAAATCTCTTTGCGTTCGGCATCATTAAAGTGCCAGCCAAAGGCATTTTCCAGCAAACCGCGAATCATATGTCGACCCGGTTTTAAGCTCGTCACGAAGTATGTTCCAGGTTGGCTCTCTACCATGGAAAGTGGACTCAAAGCCTCAATGAACAGCTTTCCTCTTACCCCTGGGTTAGGATCTTCTCTCAATACAGATAAGTCTATTGCAATCATTTCCTCCATCATTTTATAGCACCAAATCCAATACCCGTGCTGTTTCCAATTCCTACATTCCACGCAAAGGCGATACTATTTGGATCTCCTTCTGCCAGGACCGGACAAAAACTTGCTTTATTTTCTATCCCTCTATAACTAGCCACTTTTGTTTTTGCATTTTTGAACGTCCTATCAAAGCTGAGCTTGATATCTCCTTTTATTCCAGCATGGCGCATTTTATTATGTATGGTTTCTGTAATCAGATTATCAGCTTCTTCATCTGTATATACATAAAACTTAGTGCGACCGTCATCTAAATTGCGTTTTACCAATACCGGACTTTGCATCAAAAACCTTGCGCTTGTCCCAAAGTCAGGTTCCCCTTGTGGCATTATGCTAATTACACGCATTCCCCAATTTACCTCTGTATCTTTCTTCAGGCCCTCCATCACATCGGCCATTAAATCATCACTAGCTGCACTAATGTGAAAAGATGTACCATGTGGGAAGTGCAGCCCTCCACTTCGGACAACTCCATTGAACCCTAGCCAACTCACTGAGTAAAGTGAAATTTCATCATGCAGTGAGTTATCTCCGAGCCATCGGTGTAGTCGACCAACCAAAGACTGTTGATAGTTGAAAGGAACTAATCTCCTATAGTTTGGACTTAGATTAAAGGTTACTCGCATTGAATTTGCTTGTGGTTCAAAGGTATGATAGAGCCTAGGGCGGTTTTGCCCATACCTCTAAAAATTTTAAGATCAATCACATTATATAGCCCTAGAAGTGATTACACTGCGAGACATGAGAGCTACTGTTATTGGTAACTCATCCTCGGAGATATCGTGCAAAATCCGCCAGTAGCCCAGATGGCAGAAAAACTCGCTTGGACTCAAATCAGTATATTTTTTGATTAGTTGTCCATTCACAAAAATTTCGCCATCTTCGTAAAAAATGATATTTGCATGAAGATTGCAGGAATGCAGGAGAAGAAGAAAATCAGAAAGTAATTTCATAATTTTAAGTTTTTGTCCGTTAGTGCAATCATATAGACTAACTAAAACGTTTTGAATGTATAGGTAACTAAACAAGTCCATGGTTAGTTCAATAAATATTGACATTTCGTTTTGTTTTATGTGTAAAAAATTGTATTTCAGTTAAATCGAACTCTTTGGAATAGAAACTTAGTTGCAATCCATATGGACTGCACCATTTTTGAATCGCACCCTTCTGGAATTTCAGTTCATTCAATGCCCACCATCAAGCACCATCCTGTAATCTCATCCCTCGACCAAATCGAGCGCCTCAACGCCATGATCGATCTCCATACCGATGATGACTTCAGCCGTCAACAGTATGAATGGCATCGCAGTCCTATACTTAAGCAGCTGACTGAAATTCTGGCTACATATCGAATTACGCCAAGCGAGTTGGGTGCTTAAGCCCATTTCTCGTTAATACGCCCAACCTCTTCTTTTAGCTTATTCTTCAAATTCTCAGGCCCCAGCACCTCTACACCCTGCCAATTGGCCAGCAAAAACGGCATGAGGCCGATGTATTTCGCATTGACCCGCGCTTGCCAATCGTATTGATCTTTCTGTTTAGCCGGGCGCGCAAACTGCCGCGCTTGCGGATGTCCCTCGATCAGGTCATTGTAGGCACTAACGTCCAGTTTTAAATGGACGAGTTCGCGCCTATCCATAACGATATTAAAAGGATCGGAAACCTTGAGATTATGTTCTTGCTCGTACTTCCAGGGGGTATCTAATATTTCTACTCGGTCTAGCCTGCTCAGCATAAAATGGGAAGTGCGCAGCTTTCCTGCCTCGATATCATACGCCCGGATCATCCCGATCTCTGGTTCTATGGCGAAAGCTTCTACCACTCTGTCGCGCATCGTATTACTGGTTTTGCTACGATAATTGATGAGTTTTACCTGCTTTTTTTCTTTAATAGCAGCCTCGACATCATTGATTTTCTCCAACTCGGGTTGGCGTAGGGCTTCCAGGCCTAACGCCTGAAAATCGTATAGACTTTCTAACTTATTGGAAAGGGCAGTCGCTTCGGCATCGCTACCAAAATTTTTATGAATAGCTGATTTGATGAGTGCTTTATCCTCGTCGGAAAGAGGGGCTAGATATCGCAACTCCTTAAAACCCGGTCTGGGTCGGATGAAGTATCGATAATGATGGTCAAAATCGATGTCGATGCCAGCCGCCTTTATATTGTCGATATGGCGCCTTACAGCACTGGTATCATTGTCATCGAGACCAACGTGCCTGGCCAGTTGCTTTAGGGTTAGTCTGTTGGGAGCTGCCAGTAGCTTCAGTAAAATCTTTATTGTCTTGGTAGCTGGCTTATCATCTTTTCCATGTTGCATAAAATCGGGTTTCTGAGATCACTAATATAAGTAGAACCAACCATTCTCGTAAGCTCCTACGAGGAACATGGAGCCGCCGCATAGCGGCTCCATGTTCCTCGTAGGTGTCGAACAGAAGCACGAGCGCGGTCCAGCTCTGGTCAAATGCACCTACCTGCGGAAGTCCAAAAAGAAAAAACGCCCACCGAAACAAATCCGATAAGCGTTTTCCCGCTCGCAATAGCAAGTAATCCCATCGATGGCAATATCCGAGCAAATCCTGCGAGCCGACAGGCGAGTTATCCCACCCAGGCGATAGCCGGGTTATCCCGCGACCGAAGGGAGTTATCCCTAATCCGAATTCAAGATCGCCAACAACCGCAGCATCTCCACATACAGCCATACCAGTGTAACGATCAGGCCGGTCGCCATGAACCATTCCATGTACTTGGGCAGACGATACTGCTCGCCTTTTTCGAAGTTGTCGAAATCGAGCAGGAGGTTGAAGCTGGCTACGCCGATGATGACGAGGCTAATGCCAATGCTCAGCGGACCAGCACTGTGTAGGAAATTCCAATTGGCACCGAAGATGAAGTTGGCGATCATAACCGTGACGTACATGAGCATGATTGCGCCTGTGGCCATCATGACGCCCGTGCGGAGCTTGCTGGTTACCTTCACGATACCCGACTTGTAGATGAAGAGCATCATAAAGAATACAGCCATCGTCAAGCCAACAGCCTGGGCGATAATACCCGACATCATGGAGGCGTATATTGCAGAAATACTACCTACGAACAGACCTTCGAGTAGTGCATAAATAGGACCGAGCGTCGGTGCCAGGTGCTGCTTCCAGGACATGACTAAGATGACGCCGAGGCCGCCCAGCATACCACCCCAGAGAAAAAGCGTACTGGGATTGAAGTAGCTATAAAATGCGGTGATCATCATCAGACCGCCCAAAATAAAACTCTTATTGATCGCACCTTGAACCGTCATGGGCGCCGCTTCAGAACGCGTGATCATACTGCTATCCAACGGCTGATTGGTCGCGTTTTCGCTATACATTTTGTCTCCGAAAAAAGGGTTGGAGGAACTCTTGCCAAATTGTCTTCTGGCCATAGATAAAGGTTTTGAGTTCCTTGCTGCGCCGGTCGGAACAGCAAGAAACGCTTTAGTTATTTACGCTAAGATAACACTTTGTTAGCCGTACAGGTTTTACTTGATTTTTTGCAATGCCCTATGCGCTTAGCATCTTCCAAGCTGTCATCGGCCGAGGTTCCCTCGTCCGATGGCAGCTTGGAAGATCTGTGTCAATCCGCGTTTCTCCGTGTCCATTTACTACTTTAATACGCCACTTGGAAAGTGGCTACTCCGGCTAGTAAGTAATAAAATCGCTACTCGGCCAGTGACCTCCTTCATGCATACGCCAACTCACGTTCGCAAGCCCATCTACAATTTCCTCCATACGATCGCCATCTACCACCCGATCGCGGCGGCCGAGTCGGACAGTTGTGGAATGCCCCTCGCCCGCCCACTGGTTTAATGCCTGAAAATCTTCCCGTCGAAGACGGAACTGGCCGAGCGATCTCAAAGTCAGTTGCAGGCGAGCTCGGCTGTCGGTGTCTCCGAGTTGCCATTCGACGAATTGGAGGGCAAAGGGGTTGATGACCTTTACCTTAGCGAGCAGACGGGCCAGCCAGAGCCAGGGCTTCGGGTAGGCGATTAAGGCGGCGACAGGATCGAGCGCGAAGCCAAGCCAGCTGTCAATCCAGCGGGTGTACTTGCCGCCGTAGCCATCGGGAGCCATCAGGGTAAGGGCATCGACTTCGGGCAGGTGGCCGTGGGCAATGAGCTTGGTACTGATGCGGCCGCCGTAGCTGAAACCGATGAGGTGGAATTGCGTGATGGGTTGTAAAGCCGCCAGCTTTCTAATGACCAAAACGAGGTCTTCGGGGGTGAATTTTCGATTGGGCCAGATCGTCTTCCCGTGGCTGGGCAGATCGAAGGCAATCAGGGTATATTTTTCGGCATCCATTTCGCTTGCTACTTTAGCAAAAATGGAGCCATCGAGTCCATAGCCGTGGAGAGCGAGCAGCAGTGTGGGGCCGGTACCCGACCTGCGGAAGTACAAATCCACCCCCAACTCCTCTATGTGCAAATGCTGCTCGCTATCGACAAAGTTTTGCTTTTGCTGATCTGGCTGAATCATACAATATCGGTAGTCCATGGGCCGCTATCGCGCCAGATGTCCGTTTCGCTGCTGGGCAAGTACGCCAAGAAGTGTTCGCGAGAGATGAGCTCGCCGCCCAGGCTGGCCAGATGGTTGGTGCGCTGCTGGCAGTCGATGAGCCGATAGCCTTCTACTTTGAGCCGGTCGACCATGCGTATGAGGGCAAATTTGCTGGCGTTGGTCGCGTCGGCAAACATGGACTCGCCAAAAAATACGTCTCCAAGAGCCACACCATACAGCCCGCCGACCAGCTGACCGCCAGACCAAGCCTCGGCAGAATGCGCCAAGCCCAACTGATGAAGTTCGGTATAGGCTTCGATCATATCGTCGTCGATCCAACTCCCCATAGATCGCTGCCCAGGGCGATAGGCACGCCTACATTGGTTCATCACGCCCAGAAAATTGGTGTCGAATTTAAACTCGTACTTCGGCTGGTTGAGGTACGGGCGCATACTCTTCGAGACCTTGAGGTTTTCGGGGTAGAGTACGAACCTCGGGTCTGGGTGCCACCACAGCAGCGGATCGCCTTCGCTATACCACGGAAAGTAACCACGTGCGTATGCCGCGATTAACCTAGCCGGGCCGAGGTCTCCACCCATCAGCGCAGGCCCTCGCCCCGGAACTTTAGTAGGATCGGGAAAGGATTCGAGCTGTTCGTGCAGGGGCGGGCGGGGCCGCATTTACCTATCGCCGCCTTCTATGACCGCCGATAGACCGCGATCGACGAGGGCTTCGCGCTTGGGCCGCAGCTCTCCGAAGCTGGCCGACTTGACCGTAGCCTTACCTTTATAGTGGATCATCAAGGTGAGCTGCTCTGATTGTTCTTTGCCGTGGCCCAAGATCTCGATGAAGCAACGCATGACCCAATCGAAAGTATTGTGGTCGTCATTGAACACGATGAGATTGGCAGGCTCGTCCTCACCGACGGAAATATCTTCGTCGAGCAGTACGTCTTCATCGTACTCGGTGGCCGATAGCCAGTAGGTATCAAATGATGCACTCATGTTCGTGAAACTAAGACAAGTTAGCCAAAGTTGCTTTAATCGCGTCAAAATTTGGCAAGTCGCCTGCACTCTCTAAAACCTCGGCATAGCGCACCACGCCCGAAGCATCGATCACAAAGGCCGAACGCTTGCTCACACCCCGCATGTCGAAGACGAATTCTTCGTAAAGCGAGCCGTATTGTCGGCTGACTTCCTTATTGAAATCACTGAGCAGCGGAAAGTTGAAATTCTCTGCCTGTTTGAATTTTTCGAGGGTAAAGGGCGAGTCTACGCTTACGGCCAGCACTTGCGCATTGAGGTCGTTGTACTCGGTCATGGCATCGCGCATGGTGCACAGCTCGGCTGTACATACGCCTGTGAATGCCAAGGGGAAGAAGAGCAATACGACATTTTGACCCTGATAATCGGTAAGATTTACGGGCTTTTGTGCTTCGGAGTAAAGGGTGAAAGATGGGGCTTTATCGCCTACCTGAATGGCCATGATTGATTTATTCATTTAGTTTGCGACCTCAAAAATACGAATAAGGTCGGTGGCATACAGCGAAAAACAGGCTTATCTCGAATTGCACGTAGCGGTTATGCTCTGGGGCTTCACGGCCATACTCGGCGATTGGATCAGCCTGACGGCCGTAACCCTCGTTTGGTGGCGCGTATTTTTGACGAGTTCTAGTTTAATAGGACTTGCGCAGGTCGGTCGCCTCTACCGCGATCTGGGGCGTAAAAAATTGCTGACTCTAGCCGGTATCGGCATTTTGATCAGCCTGCATTGGGTGTGTTTTTACGGCAGCATCAAATTGGCGAATGCCAGTATAGCCCTCATCTGCATGGCGACGACTTCGCTCTTCAGCAGCATCCTGGAGCCGTGGATCGTCGATCGTCCCTTCGTCTGGCTGGAGCTGGTGGTGGGCATTTTCATCTTGCCGGGCATCTACCTCATCGCCGGAGACCTGCAAGGCGATATGCTACTGGGCGTGGCCGTGGGTCTGGCGGGTGCTTTTTTAGCCGCGCTCTTCTCCTGCTTGAACAAGGCGCATAGCACAGAGATCGATGCCAAGCGGGTGACTTTCGTGGAGCTGGGTGCAGCTAGTTTATTCCTTCCTTTGTTCTTCCCTTTCCTACCCGAAGGCACGCGACTCTGGCCCGGTTCCGAAGACTGGATGTTGCTCATCATTCTGGCCCTGCTCTGTACGACCCTGACGTTCATCCTCAGCCTACGGGCTTTGCGGAAGCTCTCCGCTTTCTCTACTAACCTAACGATCAATCTCGAACCGGTTTACGGCATCATACTCGCCTATTTCTTACTCGATGACGCCCAAGAGCTAGACGGCCGTTTTTATATTGGAGCCGGGGTGATTTTGGTGGGGGTGTTTGGGTATCCGGTGCTTAGGAGGTTGTTCACAAAAAAATAACCTCCTACTTTTGCGCTTATGTCTACCATAGGTACCGTAGCATTTCACACCCTCGGCTGCAAGCTCAATTATAGCGAAACCTCGGCCATTGGGCGTCAGTTTTCGGCGGCGGGTTATCAGGCGGTTCCTTTTAAGCAAGGCGCAGACATCTACGTGATCAATACCTGCTCGGTGACGGACTTTGCTGATAGAAAGTGCCGAAATACGGTAAGGCGGGCACTGCGTAAGAATAGCCAGGCTAAAGTGGTGGTCGTCGGTTGCTATGCGCAACTTAAGCCGGATGAGATCGCCAATATCGAAGGGGTCGATTTAGTATTGGGTGCCGCCGAAAAGTTTCGCATACTCGATTATATAGACGGCATAGGCGGTGGTGGTAAAGGCATGGTGCGGGCAGGCGAAGTGCGCGAAGCCAATGAGTTTGTCTCGGCCTTCAGCTTCGGCGATCGCACGCGTTCTTTTTTGAAGGTGCAAGATGGCTGCAATTACAAATGCAGCTTCTGTACCATTCCACTAGCTAGAGGGGCCAGCCGGAGCAGCACCATCGATCAGGTCTTGCGAGATGCCGAGGCCATCGCCCAACGAGGCGTGCGCGAGATCGTGCTCACGGGCGTAAACCTGGGCGATTTCGGCAATGGCACCGAAGTGATCGAAGGCCAGCGCCCCAAGAAAGAAGCCCTGTTCATAGACCTCATCCGCGAGTTGGATCAGCTGGAGGGCATCGAGCGATTCCGCATCAGCAGTATAGAGCCCAACTTGTGTACCGACGAGGTGATCGAGTTCGTGACCCACTCCAAGCGCTTCGTCCCGCACTTTCACATCCCCCTCCAAAGTGGCAACGACAAGCAGCTGGTGGCCATGCGCCGTCGCTACAAGCGAGACCTCTACACCAATCGCGTCGCCTACATCAAGAAGCTCATGCCCCACTGCTGCATAGGCGTAGACCTGATCGTTGGCTTCCCCGGAGAGACTCAGGAAGACTTTCTGGAGACCTACCGATTCGTTCAAGAGTTGGATGTGTCTTACCTGCACGTCTTCACCTATAGCGAGCGACCCAACACACGGGCCGTCACCCTCGATGGCGTAGTCCCCTTAGCCGAACGGCGGCGACGAAACGATATGCTCAGCATATTGAGTGAAAAGAAAAAACGCTACTTCTACGAGCAACACCAAGGTCAGCAAAGACCCGTCTTGTTAGAAAAGAGCAAAAAGCCAGGCACCCTAAGCGGCTTCACCGACAACTACATCAAAGTCGAGCTAGAGCTGGAAGACAGCTGGGTGAATCATATCGTTGAGGTAGAGTTGGGTGATGTAACCGCGGAAGGAATGATGCAGGCAGCGCTTAAAGCAGAAGAGATTATTGGCTGATGGCCGATTAGTTTTTTCTCGTCGCCCTCATCCCCCGGCCCCTTCCCCCATATTTGGGCTTTCCCGTTCTTTCTTATTTCCTCACTAGGGGAAGGGGTGGCAGTAGCTAGAAAACTATTGGTGGCGCCTGCGGGGAATATTTTGACCAGTACGTGAAAGCAACCCGAACTCTAGAGATCAAGTCCTTTTGCTCCCGGGGGGAGTAAAAGTTAGAAAAAGAGGGGGAGCAAACACTCCAGAAAACGCACCTCCCCGCCGCCCTCATCCCCCGGCCCCTTCCCCCATATTTGGGCTTTCCCGTTCTTTCTTATTTCCTCACTAGGGGAAGGGGTGGCAGTAGCTAGAAAATCATTAGTGGTGCCTGCGGGGAGAATCGATTTAAAAAGTACGTTACAAATTACGTTTACCAGGAAGTGTATCCCCTTGCTCCCTAGCGTGAGTTGGGGTTGGGGCCCTAACTCAAATCAAAGGGCGAGGGAAAGAGGGTGCAAACTCGCCCTCGCAAGCTTTCTCGCTGTATCTAGGTAAAAAGAGGGGGAGCAAACGCTCCAGAAAGTTACCCCTACACCCCTCTCTCCCCATCAAACGCTTCCAGATAATCTCCTATCCTTCTCAGGAAGGTGCCGCCTAGTGCGCCGTCTACTACGCGATGATCGTAGCTCAGACTCATGAACATCATCTGACGAACGGCAATAAGGTCGCCGTATTGGGTTTCGACTACCGCTGGCTTCTTGCGGATCGCCCCGACGGCCAGAATAGCGACCTGCGGCTGATTGATAATGGGCGTACCCATCAAATTGCCGAAGGTGCCCACATTGGTCAGGGTGAAGGTGCCGCCTTGTATTTCTTCAGGCTTGAGTTTGTTGGCGCGCGCCCGGCTGGCCAGGTCGTTGACAGACTTCGTAAGTCCCACTAAATTGAGCTGATCGGCATTTTTGATCACCGGAACGATCAGGTTGCCGCTGGGCAGGGCCGTTGCCATACCGATGTTGATATCCAGCTTGCGGATGATGTTGCTGCCCTCCACCGACACATTAACCATGGGGAAGTCGGTGAGCGCCCTGGCTACCGCTTCCATGAAGATGGGCGTGAAGGTGATCTTCTCTCCGTACTTGGCCTGAAACTCGTTTTTGACCCGACTGCGCCAGTTGAACAGCTCGGTGACGTCTACTTCTATGAAACTGGTGACGTGTGGCGAAGTGTGCTTAGACATCACCATATGGTCGGCGATGAGCTTGCGCATCCGGTCCATTTCGATGATCTCAGTTGCGCCACTGACCAACTGCGGGCGGGGTGCACTAGTGGTACCGTTGCTAGCGACAGGTGTTGGTGTTACTGGTGTTGTTGCAGGTGCTTTAGCCGTACCATTGGTAGCAGCTGCTACCGGTGCTGGATGCCCCTTCAATGCCAAGGCTGCTCGCGTACGCAGGTAGTTGAGCATATCTTTCTTGGTGACTCGGCCGTTCTTGCCACTGCCATCAATCGTTGCCAGCTCGGCTGCGGTTACGCCTTCTTCTTTGGCCATATTGCGCACCAAGGGGCTGTAGAAACGATTGTCTTCTGGAATAGATCCGGCATGGCTCACCTCTGCCTGCTGAACAACGGCAGCCACCGGCTGAGGGGCTGCGGGTTGTTGGGCAGGGGCACTTTCTGCCGGTTTAGCGACTTCGACTTGCTCGCGTTCAGGGGTAGCCCGCTCTCCCCCGTCGCGGGAGCTGGAGGGGGATTTTTCTTCTGAAACGCTGGGACTTGCAGCCACTTCTGCACCGGCCTCCGTTTC
Organism: Bacteroidota bacterium; assembly: GCA_039025055.1. GTDB lineage: Bacteria > Bacteroidota > Bacteroidia > Chitinophagales > Saprospiraceae > Neolewinella. The sequence goes on from JBCCPC010000025.1 coordinate 18,395, forward strand.
GATAAGCGCAATAACCGTACCGATGGGCACCACCTCGTCTTCCTGAAATTTGATCTCTGCCAGCTTACCGGCCACCGGGCTGGGTACCTCGCTATCTACTTTGTCGGTCGCTATTTCGAGTACGGTATCGTCTACATCTATCTCGTCGCCTACCTGCTTCACCCATTTCAGGATGGTGGCTTCCATGATGCTTTCGCCCATTTTGGGCATGACGAGCTCTACTTGAGGCATGGTTGGTCTGGTTTGGTTTGGTTTGGTTTGGTTTGGTTGGTGGGCTAAAAAGTCAGTTGGAAAAACGCGATTCCGGTAGCATTAAAAACTGGTGCAAAGGTAAGTGGTTTGATGAAATTAGTACTTGCGGTCGATAAATGTCCATTCTTGGCTATCCACGATAGTATTCCCATCTAAATCCTTTTCAGCCGTACAATCCAACGCAACTTTTGCCCGCCCATTCTTAAATGGGAATGCACATTCGTATATAGGGTCGACTATGATGAAACCTTCTCGATCTGCAAAGCCGATCTTACCGTCTCTAATGATCCGAAACATCCCTTCGCTGATGTAGTCTGGACCATTGTCCATGGGATGTACTTCATAGAGCACTTTGTCAGAGACACTAATAGCCGTCCACTGACCATCCGTTAGCTCTTTATCGGATACGATTCCAAAGTTCTTTATCGTGTCAGACCAGCAGACGGCGTACTTGCCAACAGGAATAACGATTTCACCTTGCGCATTTCTATAACCACATGGCACCCCCATTTCATAGTTTTCCTCGGAAGAAATTCGATACAGGTAGTTTTCCGGAGCTGTTGTATTTACCTGGTGGTAAGTGGGTGAGTTCTTTTTGCTCGAGCACGCTTGCCATCCAAAAGATAGGACAATAAATATTAAGATAACGACTTTCATATTGGGATTTGTAAGTGGTCTGAGGAGTGCATTATTTACAACGATCGACTACGACAGGATCTCTGAAAAATTCTGTTTCGGCCTTCGGCCTTCAGGGGTTTAGCCCCCTGAAGGCCGAAGCAATCATCCTGCAAATTCTTAATCATTGGAAGTTAAATTAGTGACACAGTTTATGCAACACTCCCGCGCAGGCTGCCTTTGACTATTTTTTGTTAGTGAAATTATTGTATTTTCATACCACTGAAAACTATTGCTGCCAGAAACAAATAGAACAGTACAGCAACAAATGGATAGAACCTTTCCACTTTTGTAAGCTGGAAGTATTTTGAAGAGTCTTTACCTTCTCCCAAATATATCCATTGATGCGACAGAAATTCAAATAGTAATTCTTTTTCAAGAAGATGAAACGTGTTAAATTTTCCAGAATTTAATTGCCTATATGAACTAATATTCAACCACCAAATAAATTAAATTAGCAAACCTAAAACAAATATGATTAAAATAACATGAAATAGCTTATCATGTCTTTCAAATGAAAATCAGGCAACAACTGCTAAGGCAGATTGGAAAGTTAAGTAATAACGATTTGAATTTTTTCGCCGCTCACTGAAATAATTTGCCATTTAAACATGTAATTTATAAATTTCAAGAAGATAATCTATATCTTTATTACAATTGACTTTTTCTATATTCACTTTTTTAATGATTGAATTACGAATATACCACCTACATTAGACTTACCATATACTTCTTTTGATGTCTTTTCATCTGGACCAATAAGTTCATAACTAATTTCACTATCTTTGAAATATGTCGACATTAATTCTGCTAAATATTCATCTAACCCCATTTTAAAATCTCCAATTTCATTCTTTCCTGACAAAAGAGCATCTTTTTCGAGTGGAATAAAATTTTTTATTCGCTGTGAGATAATAGGGTCACTAGCTTTGAGTGCTTCCTGCTGCGCATATTTAATTATAAACTTGTGGTAGTCATTTAGAGAGTCAAGCCAATCTTTGTAATTATCCTCATCATATTGTCTTAAAAATTCATCTCCAATAATAAAAGATCCACCAGTTTTGAGTAACGAATAGACATTGTTAAAATAAGCAGTTTTACTATGGGGCTTTATATGATGTTCTGCAAAAGATGAGACTATAAAATCAAATTTATCTTTAGAATTATAATTAATTGCATTTGAATTAATAATTTTAACCGAAGATTCATTTCTTGAGGCGATCTGCTTCACAAACTCTAGTTTACCATCTGGATACATATCACTTTTCTTCTTAAGATATTGAACTATCTCTTTATCAATCTCAACACCAATTATATGACAATCAGAAATTTCAGCTAGTCTTCGAGTAAGATGCATAGTTCCACACCCAATTTCTAAAATTCGTATATTTTTATCATTTAACTCAGAAGACTCTATCCTTTTCTTTATAGAATCTAACATTTCTTTGAAAAAAGGGTGATACTCTTCATAGAGATCATAATCCTCAATGGAAATATAAGAGGACATTTCAATATTTTTCCTGTAATGACGAACTCCTTTCTTAACAGAAAAAAGACTTTTTCTAATTTCATCTATATTTCTCTTCTTCTTGTCAAAGTCTTTTGAAATTAATATTGATTGCTTTAATATAGAATCAAACAGTATTGAATAATCATCAATTTTATTCTCATCAGTAGTAAACGTTATTTGAGTACCATAATTCCCACCATCCGGATATGTATAATAGCATAACAAAGTATCATTCTTAGCTCCAATAATAGAAAAGTCTTCAACCTGATGATTAGTCCTTAGTAGTTGCTTTAAGCTAACTAATCTAACTTGCTCATGGTACTCTACAGAATTTATTACCCAGTCAATGTTATCATCAAAGGTGTTTTCATCTTTAAAAATGAACAACCTAATAGTATGAATTGACTGCTTTATTATGCTTTTTCCAACTGCTGTTTTCCAAAAAAGCTCCCTATCTCCAATAACTGCCACTGCTCTTACTCCAAATTCTTGATGGGAAAAATTTTTTATTATATAGCTTAAGACAACTGGATAATAGGACTCATTCAAAGATATTTTACTAATTCCTTCAATATTTTTCAAAATTAATTTACTACAAATAAAATTTAGAACTCCAATCTGAGGATCATTATTAGATTTTGTACTTAAAAATCTGCTCAACAATGAAAGACTATTAGTCAAAGCAATTTCAGAATTAATAACTTTATTTTTGAGCTTAAGCATAATTTCATTATACAGTTTTTCACTTTTTTTATCAGCATACTCTGAAAAATCTTTATTATCAAGAGATGGTTTTAATGACAGTGACGGAATTCTATGAATAATATTTCTAAAAAAACGGGTAAAATCATCTTCACTATTGATACCAATTGTTTGAATATTTTTGAGTATTGGCAGGTCATAAATTTCGTTTTGATTAGCTAAATTTATTACAATTGGTAAAATATGAGTTTTCCCATCATCAGAGACTTTATTTTTACTAGAGAAATACCCTAATTCATAAAACATGTATCTAGAAAAACTATTAGTACTACTTCCGTCAATAACAACTAATAGAAAATCACATATGTCTAAATTATTATTAATAGAGTAAAGCCAATTTTCGCCAACTCGAAGTGCATCTTTATCCTTTGAATGATAAACAAAGGCATTAGTCCAGTCTCTAATAATCTCTGATATAAATTCGCTCACTACTTTAGAAGTAAAACTACTTTTGGACCAAGAAATAAAGAAATTTTTCATTCTATTGTTTATTTTTCTGTAATATACACTTTTCAGTGGTTCTATTTCCGCTAACTCCTTGGCTAGACGCTGTAGCCGCGGTTTGCGGAGGCTATTGTCAGCTAAGCAAAGTTAGCGGCATTAATAATAACCTTCACGATATACATGTATTTCATATGAATCCGAATTCAGTTCAAGGTTAATACTATCTTCATGCTCATCGTCACTAATGATGTAAGCAATTCCTGTTAGTCTAATTTCTACTTTACCACTTACTTCAATATTTTCTTGATCCATGTAGTAAACTACGCGATCCTCTCGGTCATAAACATACGCATTAATATCATCAGTCAATACATTTATTGTAAAATGTAGATCTACTAATATTTCTATTTCAATCTGCTCTTCATCTAACACATTTTTTAAATTGTACCCATAATGGACAATATCCATAATTTTTAAATTTGATATATCATAAATATTCTCTGTTGTGTAACTGTAGTATAAACTTTCATCATCTAGCACCCCATATTTGAAATAATCTTCAAGATATTGGTCTATTTCAGTTTTATTTTGATAGTAGATTCTATCTAAAACACTTAATCTCTCCTTTGTGATTTTTTCCTCTCTCAACTTAATTTCATTCGAAATAAGATTATATTCTTCTCTTATATTATTTGAAATTGTAATGAAGTCATACTCTTCTTTGAGAAAAACAAAATCGTTATCATATGATAGAATTGTAATATCAGTATTATTTTCTTTGATCCAATTTTTAATATTTTCAATTATGAAAGCATCGGGAAATCCTAACTTCTTATCTTTTTTTGAAGAAAATGGAGGTTTCTCATCAAAGTATGCTTCGAGGATTCGTGCTGTATCTATATTGGTCAAATATGGTAATACTTCTACATTGGACTCTTTAATCACTTTATCAAATTTCAAGTTAAATTCTTCGGATAGAGTATCAACTTTTATTTTATCATAAGAATAATCATTTACTTTTCGTCCAAAATCTGTATTCCTTAAATACTTTACCTCTTTAACCTTCATATACTTCTTATATTCATTGAATGCTTCTTGCACCTTTTCTTTAAACTGCTTTTTTACCTCATTTAAGGTTACCTGAGTTAGTATAATCCTAATATCACCCTTTTTACTAAATTCGAGCAGCTCATTTATATATCTTCCTTCTAAAAAGTTTTGGCCTACAAATACGTTAGTGTCAATATGAATGTACTTCATTTTTTATTATTCTATATTTATATAATTTTCACCCGAAGGATTGCCGCTAACTCCTCCTGCAACAACGAACCTCTTTTCGTTAACCCAAATCCCATAACCTAAAGATAGCACACTTGACTTGAACTCACAATGTACGTTAATGGGCGATATTTCAGTTATATGCGAACCTTCCTGACATCTTCCTAGCTTAATCTCGGCCAATTCCCCACAAAGTCAGACACCCAAACCCCACCTACAAGCCACCCGATCCCCACTAAAAAGCCCTTCATTCTCCAAGCGCCCATTATCTTCGGCCCAACTTCATTCAACCTCCCTCTTACAATCCCTCATGCCTCCAGGACGAATCATTTCAGTTTAATCTCATACCTTTCCTAAATGCCAAGTACCACCTCTCTCCCCTGGCGGCGCCCGCCTCCACTGGCTTGGAGTCGCTACCCGCTGCTGCCGTTGGCGGTGGCTATGGGAGTTGGTATCTGGGTAGCGAGTGCATTCAACTATCCACTCGGCTTTATGGCTTTGGCGGGGCATGGCATTTTGCTAGCTATTGGATTAACTTTTACCTCAAGAACTTTAAAAACCCGCACCCGCAGGCACCTGCTCGCCATACCTATATTGTTGGCATTTGCGCTCTTCGGATTCTGGCGAGCGGGCGGTACGGAGTCAACCCACCGTGCCGACCACTTTAGCAACTACTTGCGCGAAGACGGTATGTACCAGGCCCGCATCTTCAACTTGCGGCCAGGCGAAAACAGCATCCGGGTACAGGTAGAGATCGAAGGAACCGTCTTAAACGACCAGCTCCAAAGATCGTCGGGTCGCGCCTTGGTTTACCTGTCACCCAACACCGCATCTAGCACCCTCCAGGTAGGAGATCGCTTACTCGTCCAGGCTGATTTTAAACCCATTCAGCCCCCGCTCAATCCGGGTAGCTTCGATTTCAGGAGCTACTGGGCAGACCAGTACATCTACCACCAGACCTTTCTGCGATCAGACGCCGATTGGCAGCTCCTCGACCGCCAGACACTCAGCTGGCGAGAGCGGGCTTCAGCGCTTAGAGAAAACTGGATCGATGGCTTTCGCCCCCACCTCGCGCCCGACGAACTGGCCGTAGCCGCCGCCCTCGTACTCGGCAAGCGCGACCTCATTACCGAAGACCTCCGCTCGGCCTATGCCGATACCGGCGCCGTGCACGTATTGGCCGTCTCTGGCCTGCACGTCGGCATAGTAGCCGCCATACTCCTGTGGCTATTCAGGCGATTGCTCCCCGGCCAGAAGGGCGTCATGCCTTGGCTCAGGCTATTGGTTTGCGTGGCGGGTATCTGGGGCTTTGCCCTTTTGACTGGCTTCAGCCCATCGGTACAGCGGGCGGCCCTCATGTTCAGCCTCTTGCTTTTGGGGCTGGAGCGTCGGCGCAGGTCTCCCCTCTTCAATTCGCTGGCACTAGCGGCCATCGTCATTCTCGCCTACGACCCCAGGCAGCTTTTTGCCGTCGGCTTTCAGCTCAGCTTCGCGGCGGTGGCGGGCATCGGCCTATTCCAGCAAACGATCAGCAGCTGGTGGAAGCCCGAAGCCAAAATCCTCAAGCCCGTTTGGTCGGTCATGAGCGTCTCGCTGGCCGCACAGATCGGCACCCTGCCGCTGGTCATGTACTACTTCCAGCAGTTTCCGCTCTACTTTTTACTCAGCGGCAGCATCGTCATACTAACGGCATACGGCGGGCTGGTTTTGGGGTTATTCCACGGGCTCTTCGCTTGGCTCCTACCCGCCGTTTCTGGCCTGAGCGGGGCCTTGCTCAGCGCAGACTTGAGCATACAAAACAGCGTAGTGCGCCTGTGCCGAAATTTGCCTGGGGCCGCTCAGCAACTCGATCCCATATCGGCCTGGCAGGTCGTTTTGATCTATGCCTTCATCCTGCTCCTGGCCGTTTGGTGGCAGTGGCGCCGATTTTTCATCATCGCAGCCGCCTTACTTATACTGTTGGGTTTGGGGGCATTTAGACTTTCGCAGGTGGCTGCCACTCACCGGGCCGAAGGCGTAGCCGTGCTACACCAGTACCGTCATTCACTTGTCGAAGCCAGACTGGGCAGAGCAGGTATCGCCCTGGCCAGCGAAGGCCTATCCGAGAAGCAACGCAGCTACCTCTCCGATGGCTACCGCAAGCAAGCTCGCTACTCGGTGGATACCAACTCCATTTTAGACCTGGCGCGCATACATACCGACTCCTTATACCTCCTCAACGGTCATGTTCAGGCGGGGGCCTCGCTCATGCACGTACACGGTCGCAATTGGCTGGTCCTCTCCGGCGAGCAGTCGAATAATGTGGAAGGCCCCTACCTGCGAAAGTCTAATTTAAAAGACAACCTAAAATCGCTACAAGATACCGGCTTCATAATTGATCGAATACTCATCCGGCAAGACGCCCAGCCAGACCTGCTACCCAATGATTGGCCCTGGCTCGACGCTGTTTTTATCTTAGACGGCAGCAATCGCCCCTGGCGTATCGATGCCTGGAAGGAATGGGCGGAAGACAAAAGTCTAGAGCTACATATTACCGGGGAAGATGGAGCGTGGGTAGAGTAAATATTTTTTCTTTTTCCGGCTTCGCCGGAAAAAGAAAAAACCACTAAACCCGCTCCGCCACCACCACATACTGATAATCCAACAGATTATCATAGCTGCGCACCAGCTTGAAGCCGGCGCCTTCCAGCATGCGCTCGGTTTCGCCTATGCTGATGCGGTCGGACCGTTCGGGCAGGTTGGGCGTGCGCAAGTCGATGAAACGATCTTTCCAATCGACGATGACGATGCGGCCGCCGGGCTTGACGCTCGGGTACACTTGGCGTAAGTACTCTTCGCTCTGAATCACGTAAAAAGTATTGACCAGTAACACGACATCCACCTCTTCTTCTTTCAGATTGGGGTTTTCATAGGGCGCCAGTCGAGCCTCGAAGCGGCCGCGCTGAGCGTTGGGCAGTTCCAGGTCGGCAAGTTGATTCAGACTGTTGATGAAACTTTCCTCGACCTCTACGGCAATTACGCGATCGGCCAGGCGCGCCAAGCGCAGGGCAAAAAAGCCTTTGCCGGCACCGATATCGGCGACTACTTTTTCTTCCAGGTCACCGAGTATATCGATCACTGTGCCCGGTTGCTGCCAGGCGGTCCGATCCGTTAGTTCCAGGCCGGTCTCATCGCAGTCACAGGGGCATTCGACCGCCTCCTGGCAATTGAGAAATAACAGAGCAATACCGAGCCAAAAGGGCAAAAATTTAAGTGTATTCATCAAAACCATTCTAATCCCTTAGGGGAAGGTAGCATAAATTGCTGTCAGTATTAGAATGATCGCAATGGCACTCAGGTTGAAAATATTTTCTGTTCGGAACAATCCAGACTCCAGATCGATGGCTTTGGGGTCATCGCTGGATTTATCATCCGTCAATAACAAGAAGACAGTGATCAGCGAAAGCAACAGAAAAACCACCGACACCCAAATGGGCGCAAAAGGAGGCGAACTCATAGCTACATCTACCGGGACATGAAGTTTATCCACGATCATGCGAATACCCGTGGCCACACCCGTAACGATAACCAAAAAGCTGAGGCCGATCCGTAGCTTTTTATCCGCTACCAGTCTATTTCCAGTAGATGGCGCACGATCTGCATCCTTCTTCGAGGCAATCCTGCGTTCGGAGAGGCTAATCAAAATCATAATCAAGACGACACATACAAAAACCAGCGCCATACGGTCTATGAAGGGAAGACCTGGGATAGCAAATTTGAATAATAAGCTGAGTGGTATGCTCAACACAATACTAGCCAAAGCCGCATTGGGGGTCGTGCGCCGCCAGAACATACCAAAGATGAATACAGCAAATACACCAGGACTGACAAAGCCGGTATACTCCTGAATGTACTGGAAAACCTGTTCCAGGCTTTTGAGGGCAGGAGATACCAAGGCACCGATGAGCAGGGCCGCCGCAGCGGAAATCTGACCTATGCGCACCAGCTTGCTTTCGCTGGCCTTAGGATCGATATGTTTTTGGTAGATGTCGAGTGTAAAAATGGTAGATGCCGAATTCACCATAGAGCTCACCGATGAGCCTATGGCCGCAATTAAAGCGGCGAAGGTCAGTCCCTTTAATCCGTCACCGACGTAGTTGGCTAGTACATGCGGGAATGCTTTATCTGCCTGACTTAGATTCGGTTCGACGAGCCCTTCCGGCCCATAACCCTGGCTGATATACCAGACAGCTATACCTGGTAGTACGGCGAAAAAGGGAATGAAGAGCTTCAAAAAGGCAGCGAGGGCAACGCCCCTTTGTGCCTCGCGGAGATCTTTGGCTGCCAGTGCCCGCTGAATGATATACTGGTTGTTGCCCCAGTAGTAAATGTTGGCGATCCACAGACCGCCCACGACGGCCGCAGCTCCAGGCAGCAATTGATAGGAAGACTTGATCTCGTCGCCGGGGCTTAGTTCAGTGGGGTTTCCATCACCATCTACCCCTGATGCAATCTCTTGAGCTGCTCCAATATCGGTATAGGTATCTGTTGGCTCGAAGAGCATCTCGAAGTGATCGCCCACAGCCGCTATCAAATTGCTGATACCCGCAAACACACTGCCATCTCCCACAGCACTGAGTATACCTGCTGCCGCTATCGTACCACCAATCAGCAGTACGATCACTTGAATAAAGTCCGTCCAAACGACCGCTTTCAGGCCACCGAAAATCGAGAAGCTGGCCGAATAGATCAAAAGCCCGATCACACCTACATAGAATGAATAGCCCAACAGCTCTTCGACAGCAAGCCCCCCTAAAAAGAGCACGGTAGCAATATTGACGAATACAAAAAGAGCAATCCAAAACACCGACATAATGGTGCGCACCCGCCCATCGAATCGCTCTTCCAAAAACTGAGGCATGGTAAATATGCCCTTCTTGATAAAAACGGGTAGCAGATATTTAGCTACGATGATCAACGTGAGGGCCGCCATTAGTTCGTAAGTGCCGATCGCTAGCCCCAGCGCAAAGCCAGAGCCATTCATGCCCATGATCTGCTCGGTCGAAATATTGGAAGCAATCAGCGAGCCACCGACTGCCCACCAAGGCAAGGATCGACTCGCCAAAAAATAATCGGAAGAAGTAGCGTTCTTGTCGCGATTGGCGATCCATACGCCGAAGATGATAACTCCGATGATGTACGCACTGAAGATGATCTGATCTAGAGAGGAAAGTTCCATAGACTAAAAAATAAACCCAGTAAATCGACAGTCGATTTGCTGGGCCTTTCGTTGTTTTTGATTGAAAAGCGCGTCAATATAGGCACTCCCAATCAAAATCGGCTACATGCTGTTTGCTATCGGCCTGTGCCGTGTATGCGCATTTCGATAAAATCGCCTGGAGAATCCCCTCTTTCCCAGTTGCTTCGTATGAACTCAGCTGTAACCCCATGAATGCGAAAAGAGATCAATTCGTCTATGGAGAGGTCTCTGAATTTGAATTCCTCGAATGACCGCACGAAGTTGGGTGTCACCCCATGAATTTTCGCACTGACTAGATCGTCAAAACTCAATTTATTCAAGCCGAGTTCTCCGAATTCAGATATATCTGAAGGCTTTAATCCGTGAATAGCTGCTGAGGTTATTTCGTCTATATCCAGCTCCAAACCAGCGTCTTTGTAGTCCTGCACAAATTGTGCGCTGATACCGTGAATAGACAAACTAATCAGATCGTCGAAGTCCAGGTCTTCGTAGCCTATTTCAGCCATCTTTCTCACAAAATCGGCATCCAGACCATGAACACGACCTTCGATCACATTTCTCAAATCCAAATTGCCGAAACCAGCTCTGGCCAGTTCTGCTGCATAGCCTGAGTCGACACCGTGTATCCTGGCTTCGATAACTCTAGCCGGACTTAAATCGTAGCCAGCCATTCGCAGATCAGCAATATAGGTTGGGGTGACGTCGTGTATGGCCATTTCCAAGGCTTGCTGAAAACTCAGCTTATCGAAACCCGCCCGGCCGAGGCCACTGATCAATTCTGAGTCCAGCCCATGAATTCGTCCTTCTATAGCGTTTTGAAGCGTTAGATTCGCGAAGCCGGCCGCTGCCAAATCGCCCAGATAGTCTTCATCGACTTCGAATATTTTAAGCTCGATCAATTTTTGAAGGCTTGGGCGCTCAAATCCATTATCTCCCGTCATCGCCAGTATTTTTTTGACGGAGGGCTTATCGTAGCCAAAGATCATTAGCTCCAGAAGCTTGTCTTTACTCGGCTTATAACCTTCGTCGCTCAAGTAGTCGAGGAAGCCCGGCTGAAAGTCACCGATAAAAAAGTGCAATTGCTCTATCCAATTATAATCGTCGTAACCATTCGTTCGCAGCTTGGCCTTGAACTGATCGCTCGGCTCGAAATCGAACTGCCCCGCACCGGTATCTCCGTCGAAAACACCTCTGAACGTCATAGTACCCGCATAACGTTGAGCGCTAAACTCGCCCAAGGAGTTCGTTGGAAGTGCGCCTAGCTCCGACCTGGAAAAAGTCAGGCTAGTGTTCATATGATGATTGTCCTGAAAATCTACCATGAGGTATATCTCCACTTCATTTCCATCTATGGTGGCTGACCAGGTTTTGCGATCTGTAACCCCAGTAGGCATCTCAATCGAGATCACTGGATCAGGCCGTAGGTCGGGATCATTGCTGAACTCCGCCACTTGATGTTCGACCTCTATCTGCACTGAGCTGGGTTGGGGATGTGGCCGTGGGTTCGGGTTTGCTACAGATTGCTGTGCCTGCTGAGGCTCGGCAGTTGACGGCTCTATAGCAGCTTGGGTGGTAAGGACTTCTCCTGGCGTCTCGATTTCAGTTTTTTGGGGTGGCGCAGGAGTTTGAGCTACAGCATTGAACTGCAAAACAGAAAAAAGTAAAAAAGGCATCAAGGCCAGATATTTCCAGCCTGAACGCAAGGTGGATTGCTTGACATTCATCATTTGAATTCGTTTTTTGAGGAAGTTTTGATTGTAATTGGAGGTCAGCCCTTGAGGCAAATTGGGTACAGATACCCGCACTAAATTCATTTGGTAATTGACCCGATCTGTACCCTGGCGTAGCATTTCCGCATCGGTTAAAAATTCGAGATTGTGCTCCATCGCCCATCGGTATAGCCAGGCAAAAGGGTTGCACCATTGAATCACGACCAGCAGCTCAGCCAGCAAAATGTCGAGGGTATGCCGTTGTCGTATGTGTATGCGCTCATGATCGACGATCTGCTGAAAGGTAGCAGAATCGTAGGCAGCAGGATTTAAGAATATTCGGTTCCAGAATGAATAAGGGGCCACATGTCCATTCAACTCTATAATGCGGAAACCATCGAACTCATAGCCCGGGCGTTTGATCATGCGGTATAGCAACAAGCTGATCTGCATTAAAAAATGCAGTCCAAAGACCAGTACGCCAGCGATGTAAATCCATCGAGCAACCCTAAGCCAATCGACGGCCGCTACCTCTAAAATTTCTTTGCTGCTGGAATTATCATCAATTGCTACACGCTGTTCTGAGACTTCCCTCTCTATACAGTTCTCTCGCGTTTCGGACTGACCAGCGTATGTAGCTTCACGCGAAGAAGCCAATGGCAAAGCAGGTGCTTGATCACACGGCTGTTGAGTTGTCGGAATCTGCGACCGCAGCGACCAATCCGCCGGAACCGTAACAATGGGCAGGGCAAACGATGCACCTATACAGACCAGTAGTAGCCATCGATTGAGCTTGAAGTGCGTTTCCGTGCGTAGTAAAAACCAGTAGTAGACGAAGCAGCCCGCCAAAAGCAGGCCCGAGTGAATCAGATAATTCATTCTTCGCCCCTTTTGATCATGTCGAGAATCTCCTCCAACTCTTCTGGGCTGAGTTGCTTCTCGCGCGCAAAATAGCTGACTAACTTTCGGGGTGACCCATCAAAAAAGCTATTGACAACCTCATCGGCTGCTGCCGCCTTGTGCTCAGACTGGTAAGCCGCTCTACTGATGAGCGCATAATACCTGTAAGCATTACCCAGCTTTTCTTGCCCCAGGAATCCCTTTTCGACCAGTATTTTGACCATGGTCGACACCGTATTGTAGTGCGGGTTGTCTGGAAGGAGTGCTATGATCTCACGCACAAAGGCCCGCTCTAGCTGCCAAACGGCATCCATAAGCTGGGCCTCGCGCTTTGCCAATTTCTGCATAACTACTAATTGATTAGTACAAATGTAGTACTAATTAATTAGTAGTGCAACTAACTGGTTAGTATTTATTACAATTCGCCCCTGCTGGCATACGCCCGACCTGCACCGGCTTTCTGCTCCAACCGCATATCTACATAACGCGTCATTAGATAGGCACCAATCAAACTGACCGCGACACCTTCCATAAATACGAATGTCCCGGCCATGATAGGCGTTAGCAACGTACGCCAACCAGAAGCAGCTTGTAGCTCAGCCAAAAAGCTTTGATTAAGCGCTAAGAACAGAATAATGAAGATCATGAACAGGATCGTACCCACTGCACCAACGTAAATGCCCTGGGCTACGCCACTGACATAGTTCTGATGAGTCGAAGGTTTCACGATGCGCAACTGCTTGATGCCGTAGTAAAGAACGACGGTGTGTAGCAATCCATTTATGATCCTCAATTCGTAGTTGGCGGCAACTCCGGCAGCATAGCTAATAAGGAATATAGCGACCAGACCTGCAAAGAAGTAAAGTCCGTAGACGATGGCAATACGCTTCATTGTTTTGATAGTTTAGCGTACAGCAGAACATTAAACCGCCTGCATAGTTCAAAGCAGGATAAAATTTACAAGCCTTGTACGTCTAAATCTTCGATCTCATGGAGAAGCAGCAGGCCATTAATGTGTATCAAAGAGACATCTTCTTCATCAGTAGACCAATAGAATACATCGGTAATACCGACTTCCGTTTCTTTGATTAGAATTTCCATCCTTGTATCACCCGATCTGGTTTGGGTCATCAGCTCGTAGCCATCGCGCTCGAGCATCCAGTTCAGGTCTGGCATATCGGCCCAGTCGCTGCGGGCAACAGATAGCAATTGCAGACTTTCGAGATGGCTGTCCATAGACTTGTCTTCGGTCATAGAAGATAGCCAACTGCCGCTCAGGTTAAAGGTTTGTCGCTCTTCGATATGAGCTGTAGCATCCAGCATGCGCTCGAAGGTGGTCGTCTGCGCCTGAAGAGACGTAGTAAAGAAAATGAGGAGTAGGGAAATAATTGAAGTTTTCATTTCGGGAATTTTATTGGAGCTAAGAAGCTTGGTGAAAGTCAAGCTTATATTTAATCTTTGTCAATCTCTTTAGAGAGTCGATTGATCGTCTCTAGATTGATGTTGCCGACAAAGCTGATGAGCGTGAAGCTTTCATCGCCACCGGCTAGCAAAAGCAACTCGGTAATCTTACCAGCCGCGTTTTCATGGATGAGAAACTCTACATTGTTTTGCTTGCCCTGGCGAACTGTCATGAGCAGCTCGTAGAGGTCGGTATCGATCCGCGCTTTGGCCTCTTCGTAAAATTGCCGTGGGTTATCATCTGTCGATAGTATTCGGAGTCCACGCAAATCTTCGGCTAGATCATTGATGAGTTCATCGCTCACCTCATCGGTATCTACACCGTCTCCGAGTTCCAGCCTGTCGAAAAACTGAAAAACACGCGGGCTGACATATACCACCGAGAAGCGTTCATCGTCGAGATATTGCTGAAAGTATCGCTCTATGGCATTGGCACTCGTTTGTGCCTGTAGGCCAGAGCAGATGAAAAGCAGAACCAGGAAACAGCCCAGCCGTCGAATATTCGTAATCATGTTTAAGCGGTTTTTTAGGTTTAGCCTATCGGCCAAAGGGGTTATTGAGAAGTTGAATGTTTTTTAAATTTAGACTTGCGCGGGTAGCTTCATTCCACGGGTTGGCGACTTGTTGCAGGCTCTGCTGCAGTATGGTTTTGGCCTCTTCCGGGTCGGTGATCTCGTAGCGGCTCCAATCCACAGATTCGGTGATGGGGAAGCCCTCGGCCGAAGCCACAGAGTCAGTTTCCGTATGCTGGGGCAGCAGAAATACGGCAGCTAGTATGGCAGCTAAGGCAGCCGCATATGCCAGTAAAAACCTGGGCTTGAAATAAATCAGATTTCGAGGCTTTTGTGGCGAGCCTACCCCGCTAGCGCGAGAGTCTCCGACCTGCGGAAGTCTAAATGAAGAGTCTTCTGCTACTAGCTTGGCCGACAGCTCCGACCAATCAATGTCAGACGACTCTGAGGCTTCGCGCTCGAAGTAGGTAGCCATTTTTGTCTCTGCCGAGTCTGGCGCATTCTCCGACCAATGCAGGCGCAGGGCTTTTTCTTCTTCCAGACTCGTTTCGCCTGCGTAGTAGCGGCGAGTGAGTTCTTGCCAGTCGCGTTCTGAATTATTCATAGCAAGGGTTTTTTATCAATTGGGTTCGCAGTGCTTTACGGGCTCTATGCAAGTCGATGCGCACCTGATCAAGACTGATGTCAAGCATGTCGGCAATCTCCTGATAGCTTCGCTCTTCGACTTCGCGGAAGTGAAGCACCATTCGCCGCTGCTCGGGCAGTCCTTGTATTATTTGGTCTATGGCTTGGCGCAGTTCCTTTTGCTCGATTTGCTGGCTGGGGTTCGACGCATTACTCACGGGTTCCGGCGCGTTGGCCAGGTCTTGGGTAGTACGCCTTTTCAGGCTTCGATAGCGATCTATGCTTTGGTTGCGCAGCAGTCTGAAAGACCAGGCTTCTACATTGTTTACTTCGATCAGATCGGTCCGCTTCTCCCACAGCTTGAGCATGGTTTCCTGTACGACGTCTTCGGCCTCCGTGCGCTCACCGAGCAATCGGTAAGCCAGGCGGTAGAGGCGATCGCGCAGTGGCCAGACTCGTGTATGGAAGATTTGGGCACTCATCTAGTGGGGTGACGACGAGGGCCAGGAGTTTGTTACAAAAAACTTAAAATTATTTTTCGGCCTCCCGCAACTGCTCATACCAGTCGCCCCACCCTTTCCGGTTTCGCATGACCAGATCGAGGTATTCGCGCCAGATGGCCTCGTCTTGCTGTGCATCTTTGACGATGGCACCACGCAGGCTGTCAGCCAGGTCGGTCACCGTAAGCCTGTCGGCCTTATCGCTGAAATGAGCCGCCAGTGCCCGACCCTGATTGACCACGCTGATGGCCTCGGCCGTGCTGAGGGTACTTGTAGGCTGCTTGAGCTGAGTGCGACCATCTTCGGTCTGGCCCGAACGCAGTTCTCTGAATATGGTCACCAGCTTCGCCAGCTCGTCGGCCGGGTTTTTCTTGAACTGCGGCAAGCCCATCCGCTCGGCGGCGGCCCGGCTTCTGTCGGCTACGATGGTCACTTCCTCTTCAAGCGTAGCCGGCAACGGCAGTCTGACGGTATTGAAACGTCGGCGCAAGGCACTCGATAGTTCGTTGACCCCTTTGTCGCGATCATTGGCCGTAGCGATGATGTTGAACCCGCGCTGGGCGGCCACCTGCTCGTTGAGCTCGGGTATGGGCA
This sequence comes from Bacteroidota bacterium, assembly GCA_039025055.1. Taxonomy (GTDB): domain Bacteria; phylum Bacteroidota; class Bacteroidia; order Chitinophagales; family Saprospiraceae; genus Neolewinella. The sequence continues at coordinate 34,855 of JBCCPC010000025.1, forward strand.
GTATCTTTTCCGACAAAATAGTAATGAGCGCATCCTGCACATCGCTGGGCATGCGGGTCAGCTCTTCGACGCGGGCTAGGGCACCTCGCTGCATGGCCAGCATAATGGGGCTGGGCACGAGTGCCTCTTCGCTCGGGCCTTCCGAGAGTAGTCGAGCATAGTTCCAACCATACCGCAGGCTGTCTTCGCTCATCCCCGCCGTACCCTGCACCAGCAAGCTAGAGTCGCCACTCACCGCCGCCGAGATATGCTCGCTGACCCAAGTTTTGGCCGTGCCCGGCACGCCGATCAATAATAGAGCTCGGTCAGTTACCAAACTCGCTACGGCCAGTTCGATGAGCCTGCGATCGCCGAAGTATTTGGGCTGAATCTCCGTCCCGTCATCTAGCTGAGTACCCACCACATAATCGACTACCGCCGATGGGGAAAGCTTCCAGCCTTCGGGGCGCGGCTTCTTATCGTACTTGGCTAAGGTCTTGAGTTCGGTAGCATAAGCCACCTCAGCCTGGGGGCGTAAGATGTTTTTCTGGCTCATAGCTGCCGCTCGGCGCGAATTTTAGCTGCATTCAACAGCAGATTGAAAGCACCCCAATCGCCCAGTTGTACCTGCACGAGGTTCTTCTGATCGTCGTATATCTCTGTAAAAACTGATTGCTGCACCGCCAGTGATTCCGGTTTGCCCTCTGGCTCGGCGGCCAGATATATCCATAGGGCCTGCATATCGTCAGACAGCTCGTAACCGACCAGCTCACGCTTCAGCTCCTTTTCGCCCCAAAATATTTTGAAGTTGCGCGCCAGGTAATTATCCAGATATCGGGTCGTCGAGCTGTCTTCACGTTCGGTACCGATGTATAGCTTTGGTGCTCCGGCTTCTTCCAATGCTAACTCCAGATCGTCGAGGAAGACATGCATTTCTACTTGAACTTGGTTTTGGTCAGCCACGTAGCGCAAGGTCGTTCGGCTCAGGTGAAAATCGTGGGCCGGTATGGTGAAAAGTAGGCTGATTATTAGTAGTGGGATCAAGCGGCGTAAATTTGGTGCAAGATACGGGATATGGGCGGCTATCGCCAGCACTGGGATAAACTCGCTTCACGAGTTGGGACTCACTCGGCTTCGCCGTCGTTGGGATGAACTCGCTATCGCTCGTTGGGATTTGCTCGGCTGCGCCATCGCTGGGACGAACTCGCTGCGCTCGTCGGGATAAATGCGTTCCGCGAGCTTTAGCTCGTGCAGGTTCAGCGAGGGCTTTAGCCCGAGTTTATCACACCGATGCCGAAGGCGAGGTAATCCCGCGACCGAAGGGAGCAAATCCCGCCAATGCCGATAGGCGAGGCAATCCCACGAGGGCGTAGCCCGAGTTATCCCTAAAGGTGCTCCTCTAAAAGTTCTGTCAGCCTTTCGTCGCTCATTCCACGTTCTAGCTTGCCGGCTTTGGCAAAGGAGAGCCTGCCATTCTGCTCAGAGACCAAGAAGCAGACGGCATCGATCTGCTCGCTGAGGCCCACAGCGGCCCTGTGCCGAAGGCCGACCCCTTGAGGTAGATCACTGGAATCAGAAAGCGGCAACACAGCACCTGCACGCTCTAGGCGGCCATTGTCTATGATGACAGCACCGTCGTGTAAGGGACTTTCCTTTTGAAAAATGGATCGGATCAAGGGCGCACTTATAGCCGCATCTAGTGATGTGCCTCCGCTGACTAACTCGCGGGGGTCGGCACTTTGCGTACAGACAATCAGGGCACCGATGCGCTTGCGCGACATGGAAGTGAGTGCCTTTTTAATCTCGCTGACTTCTTGACTCACTTCCGTGGAATCGACCTCGCGACCGAGCAAGCGATTCCAGACGGAGTTTCGCTGTCTTAGCGTACTATTGCCAAGCAGCAGCAGGAATCGTCTGATCTCTGGCTGGAAGATGACGATCAACATGATAAATCCCAAACTCATAAAGGCATTGAGCACCCGCGAGAGCATGAGCATGCCCAATAGATCGACTACAAGACCAATAAAAAACAGCAGGGCCAGCCCCACAAAAATATTCAGTCCGATACTTCCCTTCAGCAATCGATAGAGCTGGTAGGCCAGTATGCCTACAATGAGTACATCCAGCAAGTCCCATATACTGATGGGTAGAAAACCAATATTGACTAGGAATAAACCCACAAACAATTTTATAGAAATGGCAAGATACGGATTGATGTACGGCTAGACTTTTTAACCAGCAAAGACGTTGATAATCTGTGGTGTTAAATTCGCTTCAGATAATCTGTCCTCATGGTCTACCGCTACTTTTTACTACTACTGACTTTGTGGTTTTCAATAAGCTCCGCTTCCGCTCAGGAAATACGAGAGCACAACGGCCGTAAGATGATGATCATAGACGATACGACGGCCATCTGGTTCGATACGCGCGAACCGGTTGATCGGTCCCTCTTTTCGGTCGTGACCATACATATCGAACCACTGGAAGGAGCCGTCGACCCGGTCACAGAGGGAGATTTGAAGCGTATCGCTCAGCGCCAGCAGCAACTAGCAGAGGAAGCCAGTATACTTGCAGCTAGTCGCGCACGCGCCGCAGCAGACAATCGCAATCAAATTCAGTTACAACTCACAGCGGCTAAATCCGGCAGTCACCCCGACGAGGCGGCTCAATTGGAAAGGCAATTGCAACTAGCCGACCGCATAGCTCAGGAAACCGAGAAAGAGCGCCTTCAAGCCTTGCGCAATGCAACTAGGGCCACAGCTATCGTCGAGCAGGGTCGGCACGTAGAAATGTATAATCAAAATCGAAGAATAAGGCGCGAAAAAAGACGCCGCAGACAGCCAACGGCTAGTACCACAACGGCACTGGGGCCAGCCTATGTGCTCAACAAAAGTGACTTTAGTGGCTATGGCAACGTTAGCCAGAATACCCCCAGCAGTCCCTGCAAACTCGCCTATGAAGGTATAGATGAAGACTCAGGCGATTACGTACGCCTCACCCGCTCAGAACGGTTTTTCAGCCATACAGATCCTACACTCAGACCCTATTTAGAAGGAAGAGAATACCTCGAATGTCATGCCCACATTTATCAGGTGCGGGGCTATCATTATCTGCAATTGGAGATTGTCTTTGCCAATCCGAATGCATTAACGACTTACGGCTTCTTACCGGAAGATGGGGTGCTCAGTCTTCACCTGCTGGATGGCAACTACATCAGTTTACGAGCAGCGCAAGCCGCCAACGGCAGTTGGGATGCAGCTAAGGGTACACTCAGCTACCAGGCTTCCTTTCCCTTAGACCGTGGCCTGCTCGGTCAACTCCGACAGAGTGAAGTCGATTTTATCAGGCTGTATTGGAGTAGTGGTTTCGAAGAGTACGACATCTACCAAGTGAGCCTCATTCAAGAAATGCTGGCCTGCGTGAGATAAGTTGACCGTTTTCCGTGGCCAGAGTCCACGAAAAACATCTAATACGCTAACCCTAAAGAGCAGGTATAGATGAAGGCAGGTGGCAAATTCGCTGCTGTAAAGCTCACCTTTACCGTATTGAAATAGTACTTCAGCAGTTTGTAATCTTGTAGCGCATACTGAAACTGCAAGTAGTGGCCCGCAGGCTTCAATGCCTCCATAGACTGCTGGATGATCTCGGCTTTAATGCCTTTAGGTATGATGGAAAGCGGCAAAGAAGACACCACATAGTCGATGGTCTCAGGCTCTACGAATTCGGCTAGCCGCTCGGCCCCGTGGGGAATCAATTTCAGGCGAGGATCGTCGATTTCCTGCAAGCGCTCGATGAACTTGTTGTTGATCTCGAAGGCGATCAGCTCAGCATCGGGGTGCATGCGCTCGAGTATGGCCTGGGTCACGGCACCACCGCCGGGGCCGAGCTCTACTATTCTAAGCGGACGCTCATTGGTGATGGGTGTAACCAATCGCTTTACCAATGCTGGTGATGAACTGGCAATCGCCCCGGTCGAACGCCAGGATCGCATAGCTTCGCGAAAGAATTTCCACCGATTCATGAGTAAGTGAGGTAGATTGTATGGTCAGGCTGATGGCTAGTAGCCTGTTGCATGTTCTGTGAAATATCTAGCTATATTGCTATTGGTATGAGCTGCAAGATAACATATTCGAGTAATGTACTCCACCTGCGGAAGTCCGAAAGAGAAAAACGAACATTTGCCCATTGTCTAAACTAGAGCTATGCATGTTGAAACTACCCGAAATGATGGCGTTGCTGTAACTGTAGCTGAATCGAGTCAAGCCTGGCGAGATTGGCTACTAAACAATCACGCAAATACACCTAGTGTTTGGCTGATCATCTTTAAAAAAAGCAGTCAAATAGCCTCGATAACTTATGATCAAGCTGTCGATGAGGCCCTTTGCTTCGGATGGATAGACAGTAAGCCCAACAAGCGCGACGAGCTGAGCTATTACCAATACTTCAGTCAGCGAAGCCCAAAAAGCAACTGGAGTCGGGTCAACAAACAGAAAGTGGCTCGATTGCAAGCTGCTGGTAAAATGCAACCTCCAGGTCTCGAAATGATCAAAGTGGCTAAAGAAAATGGAAGCTGGGACGCCCTGAATGACGTAGAAAATCTAGTAATACCAGCGGATATGTTGGCCGAGTTCGAGCTATACGAAAGATCAGCACGTGAAAATTGGGAGCAATTTCCCAGATCGGTCAAACGCGGAATTTTGGAGTGGATATTCAATGCGAAAAGGCCAGCGACTAGAGCCAAAAGAATCAAGGAGACCGTAGAATTAGCGTCGCAAAATAAGAGAGCTAACCAATACAGGTAGTTATTCCAAGAGCTTTTCAAGGGCTACACCCCGACTACCTTTCACGAATACGAAATGTGCTGCCCAATTTTGGGCCCAAAACCAATTACTGAGCGATACGCTGTCAGCGAAAAATTTCAAATCGAGCCGCTCAGCAACCGATTCAAAAGCTTTGCCGACCAAAACAATCTGATCGATATGGTGATCGAGTGCATAGTGGGCGACCTCTAGGTGCAAACTTTCGGCCTCTTCGCCCAGCTCGAGCATTTCGCCTAGTATGGCCACTTTGGGCGTTTGCTCTAATTGAGAAAAAGCCGCTAACGCAGCTTTGACGCTAGTGGGATTGGCGTTGTAGGCATCCCAAAAAAAGCTGACGTTGCGATGCGTAAGCCGCTGAGAACGGGCATTATCGGGTCGGTAACTTTCCAGGGCAGAGGCGATCAATTTGCCGGGCACTTTGAAATATTTACCTACGGCAATGGCCGCCTTTATGTTCTCGAAATTGTGTAGGCCGGTCAAATGTGTCTCTGCGGTTAGGTGCTCGCCTCCACCACTGAGGTAAGTGACTTTGCAGTTGGGATGCGAGCGCAATAGACCCACCTCTATGGAATCGACCTCCTGGCTAGGCGCTTCGCTTCTGCCGAATTCAACTCTTTTTTTCAGCTTTTGGCCCAGTTCTACAACTTCGGGCTGGTCGAGATTGACGAAGCCGATACCGCTATTTTCACCTAGCCAATCGAACATCTCTCCCTTGCCTTTCTTGATACCTTCGCGGCCGCCAAAGCCCTCTAGATGGGCCTGGCCGATATTGGTAATGAGCCCGTGCGACGGCTCACCGATTCGGCATAGCTCGGCGATCTCGCCCTGGTGGTTAGCCCCCATTTCCAGTATGCATATATCGGCCGATTTGGGCGTAGCCAAGATGGTGAGCGGCACACCGATATGGTTATTGTAGTTGCCGTGCGTAGCGTGCGTGCTGTAGCGAGTGGCCATAACCGCCGATATCAGTTCTTTGGTCGTTGTTTTACCGTTGGAGCCTGTGATGGCAAGCACAGGCATATCCCAGCTGCGCCTGTAGGCCGTGGCAACCGATTGCAGGGCTTTCAGTCCATCAGCTACGAGACATTTGAGCGGCTCGGGCTGTCCTGCTCGTACTTCGTTCAGCTCGCTTGCTTTGATATCGGTAAAGAGATCGGCATCATCCATTACGACTAGGGAAGCCCCCTGATCCATAGCCGATCGGGCATATCTATTGCCGTTGAAACGATCACCTTGCAAGGCGAAGAAGATATCGCCCTTGCGAACAGCTCGACTGTCGGTCGTCACACTGGGGAAGTGCTCAAAATGGGCCAAAATGGCTTTAGTCTGATCAGACATATAGAGCAAAAATAAAAATCCGCTTTGGCCAAACTAGCCAAAGCGGATTTTTAAATCTTTTGATTGCTTGTGCGCTTACTGCTTACCTGCGCGAACGGCGTCTATTGTTGCGCAACGTCTTAAAGCGGCTCTCGCCTGTTTGATCGTTGCCTTCACCTGCACCTACACGAATCATCGCACAGCGGAAACCAACATCGCGGCTGGCCATATCTTGGTCCATATATCGACGCGTACCGGGTGATAACCAGTAAGCCCGGTCAGACCAGCCACCACCTTTGAATACCCGGCTGTCATTGCTGATCAGGGTATGTACATCGGTATCATAGAAAGCTTCACTTTCCTGATCACCGTCGAGGTAATCGAGTGGACGACCGGTGCGATAGTTGTCACGCTCGGCGGCTTCCTCGTCGGTTACGTACTCATAGCGCACGCGACCCAGGCTATCTTTTGGTGCTACGCGGCCATCTTCATCGAGCACTTTGTTTTGAAATTCGTTACCGCGGAATGGATTGAGATCGTGGTTCTGTACGTCGCTCAATGCCATAGTGGTCAGCGGGCGATAGACGTCGAGTACCCACTCGTTTACATTGCCCGACATATTGTAGAGGCCGAAGTCGTTGGGGTAGTTGTTGCGCACATCGATGGGGAAGGGCGCGTCGTCATTTGGTCGACCGGCTATACCCATGTAGTCACCACGACCACGCTTGAAGTTAGCATACATCAGACCTTGATCGCGGTCGCGACGCTGGTAGCGCATGCTGGTTCCGCTCCAGGGATAGATACGGCGGTCGGTGTAATTTTCGTCTTGCTCGTTCTCTTGCAGACCTTGTAGGGCCAGTGCTGCATACTCCCATTCAGCCTCGGTGGGTAGGCGGAAGCTCGGCTGAAGGATGCCGTCTTCGAAGCGTACGGCACGCTCTTCACCAGTACGGGCATCTTTCAAACCTTTCCGAACGTCTCCCTGGTATTGGCCAACCAGGTACGCATCTGTATTGAAAACGGTTTCATCTTTTTGCTCGGGCGAAGGATTAAGAATACCACGATCTATAAGGATGGCCTCGTTTACGCGGTCAGAGCGCCATGCGGCATACTCGTTGGCTTGTACCCAGGTCACGCCCACGACCGGAAAATCGTCATAAGAGGGGTGGCGGAAGTACGTTTCGACCATGGGCTCGTTGAAAGCCAATTCTTCGCGCCATACCAGGGTATCGGGTAACGCATCGCGATAAACCTCGGGATAGCTATCGCCGTATACGCGACGAATCCAGTATAGATACTCGCGGTAGTCGATGTTTCTCATCTCGGTCTCGTCCATATAGAATGAAGAGACCGTTACGCGACGGGCCACATTGTCCCAGTCGTAGGTTACATCTTCTTCGGTGTAACCCATTACGAAAGTACCACCGGGAACCAGCACCATATTGGGCGGGGTTTCCTGACCTTCGTAACCTTCTACTTTTTCGAATCCGCCCCAGTCGGCGTCGTTATAGGCCCAGCCTGTGGTCGCTGAGCGTTCTTTTTTACCACAAGAAGTAAGTGCGAGCGCTAGAATGAGGCATGTGAGCGCTTTCAAAGTATAATTCATCTTTCCCTTAACCGAATTGAGTTTGCGAAATTTGGAGCGCCAAATATAGGGCTACTTGGCGGTTGTCGGTAGCCTATGTACTGTTATATATGTACAAACGGCCTCAGAGTAGTTGCAAGAGTGTTAACCATGACAGCCCTATTCCTATTGTGCAGCAAACGTTAAATATGTAAATCATTTTATACCTGGGCCACAAAGTGCGTGCAAAAAGCCTCTTTTCTTTCGAGTTTCGAGATGAAAATAGACCTTTGCGCTCATGAATCGACCACCACGATCATCTAAACAGCCGCCCGAGCATTTGTTGGGGCCTATTCGCAGCATTTACAAGCGGCGGTTCCTGCTGCTCTACCTCGCCGTAGGTACCTTCGTGCTCACTTTTCTGTTCACCAAGCTATTTCTCGACGAGTACTACGAAGGGAAGACGGCTTTTATCGCGCTCAGCCCCGATCAGTCTTCGCCAGATTTGCTTTTTGGTGGCCAGGGTAGGGCTCAGATATTTGGCAATGCCAACGATATAGACCGCATCATGGCCATTTCGCAAAGCAACGAGTTGGTCGACTATATGGTCGAGACATTCCGTCTATATGACCACTACGGTATAGACAGCACTAAGCAAAGAGCACCTATGAGTGTGCGCAGTGAGTTTTTCTCGCTCTACGATGTCACCAAGACTACCCGCGATGCTATAGAAATCACCGTGCAAGACACTTCACCTACTTTGGCAGCCACTATGGCCAACACCGCCAGAGAACGCATCGGCTTTTTGGGTCGAGAGTTGCAACGCCGTGCGCAGGCAGAGACCGTCAAATCGCTCAACAATCAGATTGCACAAAAATATGCGCGACTGGTGGCACTCGGTGATAGCCTGGCCGTTTTGCGCAGGCAGTCAGGCATTTACAATCAAGAAGCGCAATCAGAAGCATTGGGTGCTCTGGTCACTTCGCAAGCGCAGCAGATCGAATCTACCCGAGGCAGAATACTGGCGTATAAAAAGCTCAATACGCGAGCATCACGAGATAGCGTCGCCAATCTGAACGCCAAATTGGAAGGCATGCTCAGAGGTCGCGCGGTGGTAGACAGCCAACTCGTACTGCTCAATCAATCTATGGCAGCCATCGAAGCCTTAGACCAAGAGCGACAAGACTTGAGTAGCCAGATAAACCGGGATAGAGACCGGACCAAGCAGTTTCAAACGGCACTCGAATCGGAGCAAAAAGCCATAGCTGTTATTCAGGCGGCCGACGTGCCGGTTGTAAAATCTTGGCCACATCGCTCGGTGATCGTGGTCGGCCTTACGGCTTTGGTGCTGTTTGTGGCCGTTCTCGCCATTTTGATTAGTGAGAGCAGCAAGTACTATCCTTGGCGCGATTGGCTGAAAGAAGATGAATAGGACAAGCCGGTTCGATTTTCGAAGACGCGATTTTTGGATTTGGACTTCCGCAGGTAGTACCCTCTTGCTGGCCCTCTGTGGGCTACTGCTAGACGCCTATTGGCTGGCTTTGGGCTTACTGCCGCTCTTTGGCCTCTATGTGCTGGGTACAAGACCCCTACTCTACTTCTGGGCTTTGCTCGCTTTGCTGCCGCTTAGCTTCGAGTTTTATTTGGGTAGCATCGGTACAGATTTGCCGACCGAGCCAATCATGATCTTGCTTACGGGTTACTTCATACTTCACGGGCTTTATTATTGGCAGCACTACGATCGCAATTTTTACAGGCATCCGATCACCTTGCTGGTGCTCATCCACTTTATATGGATTTTTATTGCCGCCATTTTCGGACAGATCGCTCTCGTGAGTTGGAAGTATACCCTAGCCAAGTTTTGGTATATCGTACCGTTCTATTTTCTGGCTGGCCGCTTACTGGATCGACCAGAACGGGTACGCAAAATGGTTTGGCTGATCTTTATACCGTTGCTGTTTGTAGCCCTGCAATCTATGGTCAGGCACGCGGGCTATAACTTCAGCTATACCGATCAGTTTCGCACCCTGGGTCCCTTTATGCGCAACCACGTCAACTACGCAGGCATGCTCGTTGCTTTTGCACCTTGGCTGGCGTATCTAATCTGGCGCAAGAGCGGCCATTGGTTGCTCATAGTCACCGCTGTGTTTTGGGTGGTTGCACTTTATTTTAGCTATACGCGAGCGGGCTATGTATCGCTGTTTTTGGCGGCCGTAGCTTGGTGGGTGATCAAAAGAGGTTGGTTGAAATCACTCATGGCCGCTACGCTGGCTGCCACATTAATCGGCAGTATATACCTGATCAAAAACAACAACTATCTAGAATACGCCCCCAACTACGAAACGACTGTCTCCTACGAACGATTCGACAACTTGATCTCGGCCACCTACAAGCTAAAAGATATCTCGACCATGGAGCGCGCTTACCGATGGGTGGCTGCTGGCCACATGGTACCCTACCACCCCTACGTGGGCTGGGGGCCGGGAAATTTCAGATTTCACTACAAGGGCTATACCGTCACCAGCTTTAGAACCTATGTGAGCGACAACCCCGAGCAGTCGGGCATACACAACTACTTCTTGATGACCCTGGTCGAGCAGGGCTATCCCGGATTGGTTATACTGGTCGGGCTATTACTACTGCCACTGGCGTGGGGGCAGACCGCGCACGCAAAACGCGCCTACCTGCGGAAGTACAAAAAAAACAAAGGCCTATCTGAATACAACATCATCTTAGCGACTGCTATGGTCAGTCAGATCGTTATCATAGCGTTCTTACTGATCAACGATATGCTGGAAAACGACAAGATGGGCTCACTTTTTTGGCTCAACTTGGCGATCATCACCAATTTTACGAGTAAGCTAGGTGATGATACTTCGACCCAGCCAGATGGCCAGAACACCACCCACCAGACTGAGCAATAGATAGAACAGGGCCGTAGCGGGCTTGCCACTGCTCAAGCCTATTTCGAGCAACTCCAGGCTAAAAGTCGAAAAAGTCGAAAACCCACCGCAGAATCCTGTCAGAGCCAGCAGCCGCCACTCATCAGGTAGTCTATTTTCGATGAGTAGGGCAAAGCCAGCACCCAGTACCAGACAGGCCAGGGTATTGGCGGCAAGTGTTCCCCATGGCATGGCATCGCTTTCTACGCCAGGGTTAAGCCACTTATCTAAGCCGAATCGGCATAAACTGCCCAGTCCACCACCAGCGAACACGAGTAGATAACTCAACGGCTAATTGGTTTTTTGTGAGAGTCGCTGCCCGATATTGCGGTCTTCCCCCTTCTTGCTGTACACTTTTCTGTGCAGTACATAAGTGAGCAATAGCGCTAAGCCGATTTGTAGGGCGAGCAAAACGTGCAGACCCCAGACAGCATCGAGCCTGAATGCCAAACTGATAAAGCTCATGGTCACGAGCATAAGTACGGAAGTGGCCGTCATATGAGACAGCCCACTATCTATAAGCAGATGGTGTATGTGTCGACGGTCGGCCTTTAGTGGTGACTTGCCCCTGAGCATGCGGGTAATGAATACGCGTATGGTATCGAAAAGCGGCACGATGAGCAGTGCCACGGCAATGGCTACCGGATTGTCGAAGCAAAAACTACCCGCCATCGGGTAACCACCTGAACAGAGGTCTATAAAGCGAATGGTGAGCATGGCCGTGAGTGTGCCAATAAGCAAAGAGCCCGTATCGCCCATGAATATGCGCGCCGGCGTAATGTTGAAGCGCAGAAAAGCCAATAATGCACCGGCCAGCGACAGGGCCAGCAAGCCCAAAACCTCCAATTCGTTGAGATAGAACCAGCAGCCCAGGCATATATTGATCAGGCATCCGAGTCCGGCGGCTAAGCCGTTGATGCCATCTATGAGGTTGAAAGAATTCATAATGACCAAAACCGTGAACATACTCACCAGAACAGATAACCAATACGGAAATAAGCCCGTAAAACCCAATAGTCCATACATACTATCCAAGCGCACATCGGCCCCTACAACGAGAATAGCCGCTACCAATAGCTGGCCCGGGAGCTTGACTTTGGCCGACAAGGTGCGTATGTCGTCTAAGGTCCCGATCAGGAATACCAGTACCAATGCCAAAAATACATAAGCCAAGTGCAAAAATTCTTTGCCTGGTGCAAAGATCATAGTCGTAATGATCGTAGCAAAAAATATGGGGATGCCGCCGAGCGATGGCGTGGCCTGCGTATGGCTGGAACGATCCTTCGGATGATCTACCAAACCTCTCTTTCGGGCCAGTCGAATAACGAAAGGCATGGCCACAAAAGTAATGGCGAAAGCTAGACAGCAGCTATACAAAAGAGTTCTCATGCTCTTAAAAACACGGGATTATGAATACAAATACAACATAAGAATACGACTAAAAAAGGACATGCCAGTCTGCCATGTCTGAATACTGGACTCGCGAAAGAAAAAGTCCTTCTGGTGGGGCACTCCAGGCACCGGGTAGAGCTTGCTGTTTTTCGAGTGCCCGATCTACCTCAGATAGTGTAATCTGGCCTCGGCCTACGCGCAGACAGGCACCTACGATCAGCCGGATCATTCCCCGCAAAAAGCGATCGGAGCTGACGTGAAAAGACCATCTATGCTCGTGCATGACCCATTCTGCCTGCCGCAAGTCGCAACGCATGGTTTTAGCATCGGAATGCGTCTTGCAGAAAGGTAAAAACGCATCGTACTGTAGCAGCAGGGCTGCCGTAGCTCTGACCAGATCGGGATCGACCTGACCCAGCATAGGATAGATCGAAATCGTATCGGGCCTGAACGGGTCTTTCTCGCCGGTCAGATCATAGCGATAGGTTCGCTCGGTGGCACTAAAGCGGGCGTGGGTTTGATCACTGACCTCGTAGATTTCCTGAATGAGGATGGATGAGGGCAGCAGTTTATTCAGACGCCTTTTAAACGCCTCGGGCAGGCTGGCATCGGTGTCGAAGTGGGCATAGTAAGCAGAGGCGTGCACACCCGTATCTGTTCGGCCGCAGCCTACGATTTGAATCGGTTGCCTGAGCACGAGCGAGATATTGTCTTCAATGGTTTGCTGCACACTTGGCGCATTGGGTTGTCGCTGCCAACCATTGAAATGAGCACCATTGTAAGCCAGACTGAGCATGTATCGGTGCAAGCTCACAGCAGAGAGCGATTTTTAGGTACCGTCACAAAGGGTGGCTTCAAATACATAGGTTCAAAAGCAGCTACATTGGCCGGCTCATCTCCAGCAGAGATGACAGCGTCTAACTCAGCACCCAAATTGGCCGCCACAGGAAGGTGATCTTTCAAAAAGCGATCTGAGGGCCTACCGAGTGCTTCTTTTATTTTCTCGCTGCCCGAGCCAGAAACTGCAATCTCAGGATGTCGTGCAAAAAAGTCGAGTAGAATTGGATCGTCTGTAGCCAGGGCGCGAGCTGCATTTTCATTAGGCCTGTCTGCGTGCGCTCGGCAAGCAGACTTCCGCAGGTCGGCCTCATGCTCATATAGGCTGGCGTACACCTCGTTCCTTCGAGAATTTTGGGTGGCGATCACGGGACCATAGATACCACTGGAATAGGCCGCCCTGGCCAAAGCCCTAAGGCTGGATAGTGGGTAGAGCTTTACATGGGGTAGGGCAAAGCACAAGCCCTTCGCCATGGCTGCACCTACGCGCAAGCTGGTATAACTGCCGGGGCCTTCGCTCAAACCGATGGCTTCCAGTTGCGCTGGCTCTACATTGGCCGCTCGGAGTACCTCATCGATATATACATTGAGCATGGCCGCATGCTGAAAAGATTTCGCAGCTACTTTTTCGGCCAGGACTTGACCATCTCGCCAAACGGCTACCGAACATATTTCAGTGGCGGTTTCCAGTAACAGCGCAGTCATGGCAGCAACTCATTTGGCGACCAGAAGTACCGATCGAAATCTTGTACCCGATCGTCGACCACACTTACGCCTTCAGCTTCGAGTCGTTCTTGCATGAGGGTGGGCGTAGCAAAGTGGTTGCGGCCACTCAACTCTCCCTTCCGGTTAACGACCCGATGTGCGGGTATACCATCTCCGGTCAGTGAGTTGAATAGGGCCCAGCCCACCATACGCGCCGAGCCCAAAGTGAGAAAATCAGCTATGGCACCATAGGTCGTTACCCGCCCTTCGGGAATGGACTGTACAACGGCATAGACGTCTTCTATGTAGTGCGGATTTTTTGGGCCAGCCACATCGAATATATTAGAGGTCTGCAAAAGACGCTTCGACCAGCTTTTTCTGCTGAGCTTCGTGAATCGACTTAAATCCAGTCGCTGGTGATGCCGCAGCATCTCGACCTACGTAGCGAAGCTTGCGATGTATGCCCAGTAGATCGCTATGCAAAAACTGATCGCTAATGGATGTCCAGGCTCCCATATTGCGAGGTTCTTCCTGCACCCAGACCATTTCGGCCTTGGCGTATCGCTTGGCGAGGTCTTTGATCTGTGCTTCGGCCAATGGGTAGACTTGCTCGAATCTGACGATAGCTACATCCTTGATCTTGTGCTCGTTGCGATAGTTGTTGAGGTCGAAGTAGACCTTTCCGCTACACAATAACACCCGCTTGACTCTCTTGGCGTCCTTTGCTTTGATGCTCCCATCGTCGATGATCTCCTGAAACTCCGTGCCGGGACCAAAGTCTTTAATGGAACTAACCATATCGGAGTGACGAAGGCCAGACTTAGGTGACATGTGGATGAGCGGCACTCTAAAATTCCAAGCAATTTGTCGCCTCAACAAGTGGAAAAAGTTAGCTGGCTGGGTCGTATTGGCAACGACCATGTTGTACTCGGCACAAAGCTGAAGGAATCGCTCCAGGCGAGCGGAGCTGTGCTCGGGGCCCTGTCCTTCTGAGCCGTGCGGCAGCAAAGCAACTAAGCCGTTCATACGCTGCCACTTGCTCTCGCCAGCACTGATGAACTGATCGAATATAGTGCTGGCGCCGTTGGCGAAGTCACCGAATTGGGCCTCCCAGAGCACTAGATTTTGCGGACTAGACATGGCATAGCCGTATTCGAAGCCCAAAACGGCATACTCACTGAGTAGAGAGTTGTAAATCTGGAAAGTGCCCTGCTTGTTGTCCAGGCCGTCTAATCGGTTGAAGGTCGACTCTCCATCGGCACCGTATAGTACGGCGTGGCGGTGGCTGAACGTACCTCTGCGCACGTCCTGGCCACTCATGCGAATATTTGTGCCGTCCAGTAGTAGGCTACCATAGGCCAGCAGCTCTCCCATAGCCCAATCGAGGGCATCGGCTTTGCGCAGCTTGGCGTAATTTTTGAAGAGGCGATCGACCTTTTTTATCGGCTGGAATCCTTCGGGTAAGGTTTCCAGATAGTCGAGTATGTGATTGAGGCGGTCTATATCGACACCGGTCTTAGGCGACTTCTGAAAATCGTCTACCGTTCTGGAATCGCGATTGAGCTCACGCCAGGCTTGCTCAGGTTCTTGGTACTTATACGGTACGGTATTTTCTCTGACCTTATTGAGTTCGCTTTGCAGCATATCGTCGAACTCTTTTTGCATCTCTTCGGCAAGCTTTTGCTCGACGTCGCCCCGCTTGACTAATCGGTCGGTGTATATCTTTCTGGGATCGTCGTGAACTCGAATCCGCTCGTACATATCGGGCTGGGTGTAGGAGGGATCGTCGCCTTCGTTGTGGCCGTGCTTACGGTAGCAAAGCATATCGATGAAGACGTCGCTGTTGAACGCTTGACGGTAGTCCATGGCCAATCTACAGGCATAGGTTACCGCTTCAGGGTCGTCTCCATTTACGTGAAATACGGGTGCTTCGACAACGCCAGCCACACCAGAGGCATATAGACTGGTGCGCGCATCGCGATAGTCGGTCGTGAAGCCAATCTGGTTGTTGATGATGAAATGAAGGGTGCCACCGGTTTTATAGCCTTCCAGCCCACTCATTTGAACGACTTCATAAACGACCCCCTGCCCGGCCACTGCTGCATCGCCATGAATGAGAACAGGCAAGATCTTATCGTAGTCGTTATCGTAGAGCATATCTGCTTTCGCCCGAGTGAAGCCTTGCACCACCGGATCAACAGCCTCTAGGTGGCTGGGATTGGGAACCAGTTTCAAATTGACGTTTTTCCCATCCGGTGTAGAGAGGATAGAGCTGAAACCCAAGTGGTACTTTACATCGCCGTCACCGAGTACCTCGTTGGGCATAGCTCCCTCAAACTCGTTAAAGATGGCTTCGTAGGTCTTACCCATGATGTTGACCAGCACATTAAGACGGCCTCTGTGCGCCATACCGATCACGACCTCTTCGGCCCCGGCCTCAGCTGCTCGATTGATGATGGCATCCAGACCGACTATAGCCGATTCACCACCTTCCAGGCCGAAGCGCTTCTGAGCGATATATTTCTTCTTCAAAAAATCTTCAAAACCAACAGCGTAATTGAGATTTTCCAGTATGCGGCGCTTCTCATCTAGATTTAGACCATAGGCTTTATCCGGTGTCGATTTTTCGATGCGCTCGCGTAGCCAGCGACGCTTCTTTCGATCGGCTATGTGATGGTATTCGAAGCCGATAGTCGAGCAATATATAAGCTGCAGATGATCGATGATCTTCCGCAGGGTGCTGGGCGGCAAGAAAAGCTGACCAGCTACCTGAAAGACCGTATCCAGGTCTGATTCTTCCAAGCTGTAGTCTGCTAGGTTGAGCTTGGCATCGGGGTCTTCGAATTCGCCCACAGGATCGTAGTCTGCGTCCATGTGGCCACGTGTACGGTAGGCCTTGATGAGAGAGAAAACCCGCAGTTCTTTAATGATGTGGTCTACATCGATCTTACTCTCTGTAGCGACATGGCTGCCGTTGCTATTCTGCTTGGCATAGTCAAAACCAGAGAAAAAATCTCGCCAACTCTCGTCGACGGATTGCGGGTCTTTCGAGAACTCGTCGTAGAGGGAAGCGATATAAGACGGGTGAGCGTTTGCTACGTGCGAAAAGTCAGACATAGTTAAAGATGGTGGTAGCCCTAAAATTGTATATACAAAGATACATCAAGCCATTAAATTGGCGATTCGAATTTCCAGAAATGGGTTTCTTAGAAAGTCATTTTCACAAATGGAAACTAGTGGAGTAACCAGCAAGTACGGTTACACCCAAGTCTTGTCATTTACTCCACTAGATCATATTTAGACTACGGGCTAACCGGATAATACCCTACTCGCTCTCCCACACATCGGAAATATTCACGCAGTAAAATCTGCTGTTCGCTATTGAGCTTAATCGTACGCTGCTGGCCTGACTTATAGTCGACACGTATCAGGTCGACTAGATCGTAGGTGAGCATATAATAGAGGTCGGTGGGTACGAGTGCCAGGTGCTGATAGTGACGCATGTTGGTCTGGCGGCTGAAGTGACCACGATCGGAGACCGTATAGAAGCCGATTATGGTATCACTGGCCATCTTGAATTTGACGTTGTAGTCGTTGGCTGTTCGCTGGGGAGAATATTCGGGCAGCTCTAGCTGCAAAAAAAGTACCGACAAACTATCTAGCTCGGTATGTATGACAGCAGCCTGGGCTTCTGCGATCAGCCTCGGCCCCGCAGTCGTTTCGTATTGGGATATCATCTGAAAGCCCAGTGCGATCTGATCAGACATGACTGTGCGCAAAGAGTCGAAAGGATCTATAGAGTCGCTGGCTATAGAGCAAGGTGGCAGCTCGATGATTGGGTTTTGGGCAGCGTCTGCTTGAGCAAAAACCAGAAGTGGCAGGATGAGCAATAAAATGGCATGAGCTGATTTCATATAAGCGGCCTTGGGTGAAATGCGTCTCTTTTTTTTGACCTGCCTGCGTGCACTCGGCAGGCAGGCTTCCGCAGGTGGAGGGTTCTCTTGTAGAGTGTGGAGACGCAAAATTTTGCGTCTTTGCCAAAGGGGCACAAGAGAAGAACCCACCTGCGGAAGTGCAAAGAAAGAAAACGGATTAGTAGTAAAACAAAGGAGGGAACGCAAGTATTTTGCATCCCCTCCGAAGTAATAAGGTTTTGTAGCTCTTAGAACTTGATGTTCACGACGTAATTGTCTTCGTTGTTGGCGGTTGTGAGGTTGACTTCTACGACTTCGATGAGATAGTAGCGACCGTCGCGCAGCACCCCGAACAGATCACCCACTTCCACGTCTGATACTTCTTCATTGTCTACGGTATCTGTGCAATTGCAATCTGAATCGTCACCGTTGGGTACGGTGCCCGCATCGTATGCGGCGATGATTTGAGCCTGTGTAGTCACGCTGGCGAATTGGCTTTCAGGGAGTGAACTGGCACTCACTTCGCGAAGGGTGGCATCATTGGCGGCCGATATTTGACGGCGCCAGTTTTGAGCGACCACTATGTCGGTATTGATTCCCTCGTCTTGAATTTCGGCCGCTGCATCGTTAGAGCCTGTACCGGTGCCGGTATCCAGATCGAGGCCACCGGTTCCGGTGTCACCACCTTGATTGAAGAGTACGCCCATGAGGGCTGTTACGGTAGACTCTTCGAAGGTGATATTGATGCTTGCACTGCCCACTGAACCGCGATCATCTAGCACTTGGAAGCTGTACACGCTCGTGCCTGCGGTACTACTGGTCGGGGTGATTCGTAGATCGAAGGTCACACCCATTTGCTCTGAAGTGATCAAGGCGAGGGGATTTGCCGGGTCGAAGGTTTGTCCCAAAAATTCTAAGTTGGCTGTTGGCAGCAACACCCCGTCTTCCTGGATCTGGAAGGTAGCGAGGGGATTGACACCATTGTCATCGAGCTCTACCCGCACATCGAAGGCTTCGCCTGCAGTGAGTGTCGCATCAGCTGATATGAATCCCATAGCGTCGATCAATGTAGCGGTGGGGTTGGGCAGGTCGGTATAATTGATGGTGATGCTGGTACTGGAAAACTGATCGTTTTCATCCGTTACGGTGAAGAGGAATGTGTTTGCACCTACACTAGGACTAGATGGCGAGATCGTGATGTCGTAAGTCACGCCACTGGTGCTTGCTCCTGTGATCAGTAGGGGATTGTTAGAGGTTACTGCACCGCCATCGAATTCAAGATCGCCAAAAGGTACATTCGTACCGTTTTGAGTGATGGCCAAACTTTCGAGTGGGGCATCACCGTCATCTATGCGTACACGCACGGTGAATGGATCAGCAAGCGAAAGATCTGTTGTCGTGCTGATGATACCCGCACCGCTTTCGAGTACAATTTCGGGTGGTAGATCAGTGCCGGTACCGCCGCCTGGTGTGTCTTCGCCACAGCCGGTGCTGAACGCAATGAGATACAGGCCAGCGAAAGCGAGTAAGAGATAGGATAAGTTCTTCATGAATTAAAGTAGTTTTTGCTTGGAATATAGTTCTGACGATTTGTTTAGCGAGAGTCACTTTTGAGCGTTCTTCATAAAAACGAACGACCGATCTTCATAACGAAGACCGGTCGTTCGATGTTTAAGCTTTACGGCCTTGCCGCTTATGCCAATTTCTTGGCTTCTGCTTGAAACTTAGCAGGGTCTGCATTGCGGAAGCGAGGACCTGCTTCTTGCAGCACACCCTTGATCGCAGACTGAGACATGTTAGCCAGTCCTTTGTAGGTTTTTACACCTTTCGCTCTGAAGAGGGTATCGAGCTTAGCACCCAAACCGGGGATTTTAGTCAGCAAGTCGCCATCGACCTGCTTGGCTGGACGGCCACGGCCGCGCTTAGCGGTAGAAGGCTTGGTAGACTTGGCTGCTACTGCCTTTTTGGGACGACCAGGACCACGCTTTGGCGCTGCAGATGCGGTGGTTGCAGCCTTCTTGGGACGACCAGGACCACGCTTTGGTGCCGCAGATGCTGTGGTTGCAGCTTTTTTGGGGCGACCAGGACCACGTTTTGGCGCTGTAGATGCTGTGGTTGCGGCCTTCTTTGGACGACCAGGGCCACGCTTTGGTGCTGCAGATGCCGTGGTTGCAGCCTTCTTAGGACGACCAGGACCACGCTTTGGCGTTGCATCGGTTGTTGCCTTCTTAGGGCGGCCGGGGCCACGCTTTACAGTTGCCGTAGAGGAAGCTGTGCTTTTGCGAGGGCGACCTGGGCCGCGCTTAGCCGTTGCCGTAGATTTGCGAGGACGACCACGGCGCTTAGGCTTTGATGGTGCTGCTAACGCTTCTGCTGCTTTCGCATTTTGCGTTTCCAGCGTTTCGATTTTCTGATTTAAATCAGTTACCTGACTTTCTGCCTTTGCCAGGCGCTTTTCAGTTTTTTTGGCAGACTTTTCTAAAGCTTTGAAACTCTTCTTTAAGTCAGAGAGGTCTTTGGTTAGCTTTTTGAATGCTTTGTCTTTACTAGCCATTAATTAAGTACGTTTTGAGTGTAGAAATTCCACATTTGGTTTTTCTGCTAGTAGGGAGTGAGATTGAATTTCAGCCGCAAAACTAATAAAAAACAATTATTAGTATAATTTTTTCATTTTTTTTGTTCCATAAATTAATCTCTGACAGGTAAAAAGCGGATTGTTTTGCCGTATTTTTTAAGTATGCCGTGTGCATTATCGTAATCTGGCATAGCGTCGTATACTAACTTCCAAAACCGCTTAGAGTGGTTCATTTCTATTCGATGAGCTAACTCGTGAATGATTACGCTATCTCTTGCGACCGAAGGCACAAGTAGTAGGCGAGATGATAAATTTATATTTCCATTGTGGGTACAACTACCCCATACCGAAGTTGTATTTTTTAATCTAAGGCCGTCGACATGCACGTTAAAGTGTTGCGCATTTAGTGCTTGCAACCTTTGCCAAACTGAAAACTTATATCGATCAGCAAAAATCCGGCTCAAAAGGGTGTCTACAATAGCTGCTTCTGTTCTTTTTTCTAAATGGGTCAGTAAGATTTTGACCAAATAAGGATTGTGCTTATCCAATTCGGCACGATGACTTTTATACGAGCTATCCTTCGTTATCTGTATCTGATATTTTTCACCCATAACGACCAAGTAGCCAGCTGCTGGAACAAGGGCCGGTAATAACCGAGAGAAAGCCTCTGGTTTCCTTTTATAAGTATCGAAAACCCACTTGATCAGTTTTTCTTCAATGTCTTTAGCCGCCTGATCAATATCACCTTTTCGAGGATCGACTAATATGGGCAATCGAAAAATAATAGCATTTTTCCCTACGCTCGCCCTATATCCCGATCTATACTCGTAGTATTTCTTTACAGGCACATATAGGCCAGCGGCAATTTCCAGTTTGGTTTTCACCAGCTTGTAAGCTTTAGACATGCTCAATGAAATAAGATGTGAATAGCGAACAAGGAAATCAATAAGCCGATGGCAAACGACTTAATGTCTTTGCTGTCTGCATAAAACAGATTTTTGGTTGGGCCCCATTTTGCACGACCCAACAGCCATTGGAATAGTAAGAATGAAACAAAGATGACTACACCGGCCCGCAAAAAGTAGTTGAGCTCGGTATAGCCGTATTGCTCATGTAGATAGTTGGAACCATATATCAGTCCCAAGTTTAAAGGCACAGTAAACAAGAAAGCCAATAGCGTGAATACTGGCTTAGGCTTTAGTAATAGAACCGCCGATAAGAGCAAGACGACCAAACCACAATTAACGAAGTATCTGGTCTCATTCAAAAAATGTGTAAATGCTTTTCCACCATCACTAAACTTAACGCTCAATAAAAGAAGACCTGTTGCCAAGCCTGTCAGTAAACAAACAATGATGGTCTGTCGACCAGCGCGCACAATTTGAGCATCGCTAGCACCGGGGTTTAAATATTTGCTGTAGATATCAATCGACCAAAGGGTCGACAATGAATTAAAAGTAGAGTCGACTGTGCTCATTAAACTGGCAAATAGTGCACACAATATCAATCCTGTAAGGCCCGACGGTAGGAAGTTTTCTACCAAATAAGGAAAAGCGGCATCCACTTCGCTCAGCTCGTTACCGATCAAACCGTAGAGTGCAATACCTGGAACGATAATTATTACCGCCATTAAATATTTCATGACGCCCCCTACCATGAGACCGAGTTGAGCCTCGCGCAAATTTTTAGCGGCTAGCGAGCGCTGCATGACCGCTTGGTTGCCACACCAATAATTGATATTGAGAAAAAACAAACCGAAGAGCATGGTCCAGGGCAAATTCTCATGATCAGCAGGCAAATGCAAACTCATGTGGGTGGCCGGTGTGCTGGTGTATAATTCCGACCAGCCACCGAGTTTATCAACGGCTACTAGCGTAATGGTAAGGCCACCCGCCACCAAGATTACAAACTGAATAATATCCGTTTTAACGACAGCTCTCAAGCCACCTAAATAAGTGTAAATAGCCGAAAAAACGCCCAGTCCAATCAATACAAAAGCCGCTCTGGCAAACCGGTCGTCAGATACCCAGTTAAGGTATTCACCAAACACCAATTCGGCCGCGTAAGCCCCCCACATGAGTGCCGCGCCTATACCTAATGTAGATAGCAGACCTATATTGGCGAGGCTATATCCCAGAGCGACTTTTTCGCCCAGTTTTTTTTCTATGAATTGCGTGATCGTAACAACTCGATCTCGCAAATACAAAGGCACGAAAACCAGCGCCGCCAACAAGATTCCTTGTACGGCATTTATTTCCAGATTGGCTTGGGCCAGACCATACAAATAGGCAGAACCCATCATACCCAGGAATTGGTAGCCCTGTACATTAGTCGCAATGGTGGATATAGCAATGGAAGGCCAACGCAACTGACGAGAGGATAAAAAATAATCTTCCACTGTTACATCGGTTCCCATTTGACGGCCCCGCAAAGCCAAAGCCATTACAAGGATGAAATAGAGAAGAACAATTCCGAGATCGAGGAGCATATTGTATTATGCAACAGCGCTTTCGACCGACTCGATCAGGCCTTTCAGCAGTAGTTTACCATCGGTATTTCCAAGCAGGTCTTCTGCAGCCCGCTCGGGGTGAGGCATCATGCCGAATACGTTTCCGTGCTTATTGCGAATACCGGCTATGTGGTCGCGGCTGCCGTTTGGATTGTCGATATCACTAACGACTCCATCGGCATTGCAGTAGCGGAAAAGCACCTGATCGTTATTCCAAAGATCGTTGAGGCCGTCGTCATCGATATGGTATCGACCTTCCGCATGTGCAATAGGTATGCTCACGACCTGGTGCAAATCCAGCGCACTGGTCAGCGCGCTATCGGTGCTCTCACATCTCAGGTACTGGTTTTGGCAAATGAATCGCTGGTTGGCGTTGCGCAGCAAGGCACCGGGTAAGAGACCGGCCTCGCATAAGATCTGAAAGCCGTTACAGATACCCAGCACGCGCCCACCTCGTTCGGCATGGGCAGAAACCGCCTGCATAATGGGTGAAAAGCGTGCTACCGCACCTGCACGCACATAGTCACCATAGCTGAAACCACCTGGAACAACCACACAGTCTTCTGGACCAATTCCTGGAAGATCAGTGTCCTTGTGCCAGACTTTGGTGGTTTTACGACCCATAACCCGACCCAGTGCGTGGACCATGTCGTCATCACAATTGGAACCGGGAAAAAGAAGAACAGCGAACTTCATATCAAGACGGAGATTGCAAGCTCAAATGTACGGTAAGTCCTTAACTTGATTTTAGCCCGTATGATAAATCAGGTATCAAAACACATCGAACTCTTCCGGCTCGTCTTCGATTAGGGACTCGTCGTAGGTTTTAAAGCCCGAATCTAAGAAGCCCTCGAAGGCGGGGTGAATACGCAGAAAGGCTAGCATATCATGTGTCATAATAGCCTCCTCATCGGGTAGGCCAAGCTCAATTGCTTTTTTGATGGCCTCTAATGCTTTTTGTGTTTTCTCTTGGACGGAATAGATGCAGGCTAAGTGAAATTGCACCTCACTATCTCTGGCATCGAATTTTTCGGCTTCGCGCATTTTTTCCAGTGCTTCGGGTAGCTCGTAATTCTTGAGGTGTAGTAAGCCTTCCTTTTTGGCCTGGTTAACCGGTGGAGGTGCAGGGCGGCTCGGTCTAGTGCCGTAGCGAGTCGGTATGTTCTGTTTGATCAACCGCCCATTGCGGCTCAGATCGAGGACCACTTCAGCATTGCCGTTCATCCGAGTGGTTAAAACATAATGCACGTTGTGACCACCATGCATAAGCGTAAAATGATGGTTACAGCCCCAAACCGAAGACTTTTGAGAGACCATTTGCCCATTTACAGTGACCGTCTCTTTGCCCAACCAATTATTGTAAAACTCGATGACAATTCCGTCTACCTTGATCTGCTGATAGTGCATAGGGTGAAGGTAGGGCGTAAATTTATTTCAGGACAGATTTGTGCCAAAAGCATAAATCTGTCCTGAAACATTTCTTTTATCTGATGACCAGCTTTTCGGTCACTTGCTCTTCTGAGGTCGTGACGGTCAGTAGGTATATACCAGCTGGGAAGCCCGATACGCGGAAGCTGGCCCGATCCAGGCCCTCCACTTTCTGCTCCATGACGATCTGGCCCGTTACATTAGTGAGCGAGTAGCTCTGAATGGGGTCGTGTGCCTGAATGGTCACCAGCTCAGTGGCTGGGTTCGGCGACACTAACAGATCGAATTCACCCAAATCAAACTCGCTGGCTGGCGTTATGCCAGGAATCTGTACGATCTGGTTGCCCACATTATTACTGGAAAGCGGGTCACCGATCAAGGTGATTTGATCGATATACACCTGATCGCCATTGCCGCTCGCATCGCATTGGATTCGGAATTGCGCATTGCTGGTCAGGTTGTATTCTGCACCACTCATCGGTATAGTGATCTCGTAAAAACTACCATTTTGGAAGTCCGTTCCGCGCGCATAGGTAGCTATGATATCCCAACCGCTACCGTCATTGTAAAGCACCCAGAAATCTTCACCGTTCTCCATGCTATTGGGGTAGAAGAAGAAGTTGAGCTCGGCATCGTCATAACTACTCAAGTCATATACAGAAGACGTCATAGCAGATGCGATACCACTATTATCGCGCAGGCGAATAGACCGCTCGCCCTCATACGATCGCGATCCTCTGTAGCGGAAGCAGTCGCTGCCGCCATCAGCCCAGCCATCCCAGCCGGTTTCGAAGAAATGCGCAAAAACGGTCACAGGCTGGTTTGGTGGTGGCGCATCGTCGAGTGTAGTAACTGTTACTGATGCCGGATTCGACAAGTTACCGGCGGCATCGAATGCCCGTACAGAAAATGTATAGGTCGTATTGGGTGAAAGGCCATTGATCGTTGCTCCAGTAGACGATACGGCCCCGAGTAGCGTACTCGCCTGATAGACATTATAGCCGTCTACGCCCACATTGTCGGTACTGGCCGTCCAGCTGAGCTGAGTGGTGGTAGTGGTCGTATTGAAAGCCGTCAGGTTGGTCGGTGTAGAAGGTGGTTGGGTGTCTGGCCCTGGGCCACCTACACAGAAGTTGGTCGTTTCGGAAAAGCCAAAGGCACCACCACTAGCCAGCGTACTGCCGCCACCTACCAGACTGTAGGAACCACTACCATATGCACAACAAATACCGTCTCCGTAACTGTCATTGATCGTAAAATCGTAGCAGCCATCAGGCAGACAGATGTCTTCGGTGACCGTAGAGCCATTGGGGAAGTTGCCATATGTACCTCCAGATGCTACCGTTTGCCCGTTGCCATTGGTGACCGTCCAGCTGGTTTCACCCGGATAGTTGTCAAGGACGATAGTCAGTGTTACCTCATTATCGGGGCAGCCACTCGGGCATGCCGGGCAGTCTGGGCCACCACAGTCTACGCCCGTCTCTTGACCGTTTTGCACCCCATCGCTACAAGTCGGCGGATTGCCACCAGCCGCGTTAACAGCACCCAGCGCATTGACGCGGCCATTGGCGTATTCCAGATCGTCTCCCGGAGGGCCCATGTCTATAGCCGTAGAGTAGAGGATATTCTTCACCTCGGCCTGCGTAAGTGCCGGATTGTAACCCAAAACCAAAGCCGCCACACCCGATACGACCGGGCATGAAGAAGATGTACCGCCAAAGCTGGGCGTATAATTGCCTGAGCTATAACCGTTTCCACCCATGCGGTCGGTCGTGCGCACACCCGCACCAGGACCACCAACATTGTTAGAAGGTGCCATGATGTCTAGAGTAGGGCCATAGTTGCTATAAGCAGAGCGTATGCCCGTATTGGCAAAAGCACCGACTGCAATTACATCATTGAGTCTGGCGGGATAGTTCACACAGTTGTTATAGCCATTGCCGGAAGAAAAAGTGATGACGCAGCCCAGCCCGCCACGGCCGTTATTGGTCGCATCAGCGATGGCATTGTTCAGGTTAGAGAAGCTCAGATTACAAGAATTGTAACCCCATGAATTGCTCATCACGTCGGCCCCTTGATTCTTCGCCCAGGTGAAGCCATCGGCCAAGTCTTGAGTGGATTCACCGCCGATGAAAATATTCACGGAAATGAAATTAACCAGTGGTGCCACACCACGTACACCGAGGCTGTTGTGAGAGGCACCTATACTACCGGCACAAGACACACCGTGGGCACTGCCATTTACAGCATTGCCATTCCCATTATTGGCTGGCGAAAAGCCCGCTGTATATCGACTTGCACCACTGGAGTTGTTGAAATCTTCGTGGTTTTCCATACCGTCGTCTATCACAGCCACAGTAGTTGAGCTGGAGCCAAGTGTTACGCCCCAGGCTTCGAGTGCGTTGCAATCTGCATCGGCTTGACCAGTTACCCCATCTATGGTCTGTCCCGTATTGTTCATCTGAAACTGCTGGGTAAACAGCGGGTCTGCAATTTGATTGCGCTCGATAGGCGCGTAAAAATCGGGATGCACAAACTCGAATAGCCCGGTTTCATGCAGCTCATTGGCCACCTCGAATACCTGACTGAGGTACAACATATCCTGTCGATACACACCGTATTTTTCAGTCATATTTCGCCGCTCGTACTTTTGGAATTCAGCCAGAGCGATTTGGGTAAACTCCTTCTTTGGTCGGGCCACTATTCGCCAGGTCGGATACATGGTGTAGCCGTCGTCTAGGCTGTAAGCCGGTGCAATCTGCGTGTCGGCCTCAGAAAAACCAAGGCTTTGGATGATGGCAGGGCCACTCATTTCGAAGCTCGGCTTGACGACCGCATAGCCCTTGTGCGGAAAGGCTTCTATGCGATCAAAACCGGGTTGCTCGGGGTCTTCGTACAGCTTCATCAGCTGATCGATTTCGAGCGTCTGCACGATAAAAGATTCGTTTGTTGGATTGAGGAAAACACGCTCGCCGTCGGCGTAGTAATACCTCTGATTTTGGGCTGCAATAGAAGTGGCAAGACACAACATCAGCAACCCTAGCAAGTAACATTTTTTCATTGCTAAGGGAAATTGTTTAGAAAGTTGATAAAAGTCCAGAATGTATATAACCAGGAAAAGCCAGTTATTTCATCATGTGATTCATTGTCAGAACCAAAGGTAATAATCTAAAGCTGACAGCCAAATAAGATTAGGGATTTTGTAAGTAATAGGACTTCCGCAGGTAGTAAGCTCCCTCCTGGCCCTCTGGTAAAGACGCAAAATATTGCGTCTCCACACCCAGTACTAGAAAGTATCCCTGATGCATCTCCATACTCGGTCCCAGAAAAGCATCCCACCTGCGGAAGTCAAAAAAATCAATGCGTAAAGACGCAAAATATTGCGTCTCCACACCCAGTACTAGAAAGCATCCCTGATGCATCTCCACACTCGACTCCAGAAAAGCATCCCACCTGCGGAAGCCTGCCTGCCGAGAGCACGCAGGCAGGTCTAAAAATCAATGCGCCAATATGCGACCTGTCTGCAAAATCTCATTTCCCTGACTGAAAACGAACTGATAAACTCCGGCGGGGATATTGCCTCTATCCCAGCTCAGGTTTCCACCAATTACATAAGCAGCCGAGGCACTATCGATCAAGCGACCGTTCGCATCGTAAATCTCCAGGCTCACTTCTTCTGACTTAGGAAGGTTCTCCCATTGAAACTGTACGCGATCCACAAAAGGGTTGGGAAATGCCTTGATAAGCACCTCTTCACTTGCTGTTGGCAAATCATCGGATACAATGACGGTCAGGTCTGCATTGCCTACGGTGTGAAAGGACTGGCCTATGGTGATCTCCTCGTTGAAATCGATTTGCAGCGCGTACAGATTAACGATCTGCGTACCAACTGGAAGATCGGCCTTTTGCCCCATGCTGAAGTTGATGTATCCTTGGCCGGGCTGCTCAGCGTCTCTACCGGGTAGATTATCGAAATAAAATTCTAAGGTATTACCCGCTCCGATTAGAGCCTGGAAAGGATGGCTGCTCTCTTCCAAACGCAAGCTGCGCAGGTCTAAGTGAGGTGAAGGCTCTACTACCAGCAAGATGGCACTTAGCGAATCGAAAGACCTAAAATCAAAAGGGAGGCTGTAAGCTATGCGTGTGTTGGGTGATACGACATGGTCTGGCCCAAAACCATTTGGAAAAGCGGTTCCGTTAAAGAAATCGGTAGGCGCTGCTGAAGGGAAATAAAATTGGGCCGTCGACTGTAAGCCGTCTTCTTCCAACGGAAGCTGATTCGTCAGCCCTCTGGTGGCCGTACCGCCGCCTTGTAGGGTTTGACAACCCTCTACAACAGTAGAAAGCAATGTAGTGCCGGGTGCGCCGGGCTCTTGGGGTATCGAGAGGGTAAATGTGGTGCCCGTCGCATCGTAAGTAAGGGTAAGGGCCTGGTCTGGTTCTAGAGTAACGGGTGCTGTTTCGCGAAGTACAGCATCTTCGATTACGATATAATTTTGAGGACCCATCATGATGTCTTCGCCGATGTTGGTTATGGTCAATTCAACCTCATCACCGGTACATCTAGCACCTAGTTCTAAAACAGCTCCATTGAAATTGCCATCGGGTCCACAGATGGTATCAGGATAGATTTGGCTTTCGAGCAGCACCGCTTGGTCTTCTTCCAGGTCGCAGCTGACGTCTACTATGACTCTAAAAAAGCCTTGAGCGTTGATGTCTAGTTGTCCCAGATCATACCTATAGACATTGTTTCCGAGTGACGTGCCGGGCAGATCGCCCAAATCGGTAACGGTGAGTACCGTATCGAAAGTAATATCGATGTAGGCGGAGTCGGCAGCAGCTGTGCCCCAGTTTGCATAGTTGACTTCAACGATGGCTGCCTGAGCGCATGGCTCTAAGAAGTAAGTCGTGACATTGGTAGCCAGATCGGGACAGAGAATCTCGGCCTGGACGGGTAGATCGGCAATCGTCAGGCTAGTGGCAACATCTGCTGGCACTGACTCGAAGCAAGGTAGCCAATAGCTGCTGGGCTCTTGCGTAGAAACTTGGTAGCTTCCCGTATTTACGGGTATGCTGTAGTGCCCGCCTGAAAAAGTTAGTCCATAGGTCGTACCTGCTGAACCTTCAACAGCTACTACCCAACGGTCTAGACCTTGCTCATCATTGTCGACCAGGCAGTTCTGAATCGTGTCATGGGCTACCTTTCCTTCAATACGATTGGTTTCGACAAAGCCCATTTCATCGGTCAATACCAAATACATATCGTATTCACCATAGCCGAAGCTGTTGGTACGCCCCAGAATAGCCAGGCGATCATCGTCCAAAATGGTCATATCGGCAGCAAATTCGTCGAGTAGCCCCCCGTAATTAGCCAATTCCTCGACTTCTAAATCTTCGGATATATGAATGAGGTCTAGATTGAACTTGCCGCCCAATTCTAAATCTCGGTATCCTAAACAGTAGAAACCATTGTCGCCATCAGGGATGAGTTTAGTAGGCAGCTCTCTACCATTTCGCTCGAATTCGTAAGACTGAAGAACCTCTCCGGTGCTAGCAGAAATCTCCTGGACTAGTATATTCATTTGGGCAGCTAAGTATGGAGCCAATTCGACGGTATCCTGATCTAGGTGAGTAATCATGTAGTTGCCATTGCTCATTTGAGCAATGCCGCCAACGTAGTAGCCGTGCTCTATTTCAGGACCCAGGAAAACCTCCCATTGCACTTCTCCCGAGGCGTTGTATTTGGTGACCATAGATTCTGAGCCCGTGATAATACCCGGACGGTATGAGATGCCACCCACGATGTAGTTGCCCTCGTTGTCTTCTATGGCGCGCCAGGCATAGTCATTTTCAATACGACCTCGGCAATCCGACCAGAGCAGCTCACCAGTCGGCGATATTTTTGCCGTATATCCGCACCCATCTGTGTTAATGGACCGCTGCCCAATTACTAGGTAATTGTCGTCTGATGTTTCGAGCGTTCCTCTCAAGTCGAAGTTATCGAATTCCACCTCTGATGTGATCTCGCCCTGCATATTAAAACTAACGAGGCTGAGCCTGCTCTCGGCCAGATTGCTGGAGCTGCCGTACTTAGGCATAAAAGCCTTGAAACTACCATCGGCCGCTGGGAAAATACCTCGGAAGTTGTAGTAATCATCGTAAGTGCGATCCCATATGGTTTCGCCCTCATGAGTTGTATAGACCAGGTAGGCGCGCCATTGGTCTTCTTGGGCGAAGCTCTTGGTCGCTCCACCTACGAGCAGCCTACTATTGGCCATTTGGACTACCGTGTTGGAAAGCTCGCGGCCCGGCCCTCCGTAGGTCAGCTCACCAATCTGGGCGTCAATTGTGACAAAAGATAAGATCGCAAACAAGTAGAATAGTAAGTGGCGCATTAGCTATTGATTTTGAGTACCCTACAAATGTTGGGCTGAAACAAAGCAATACCAAAGACAAAAAAGTAAATTTGTGGAAGAAAAATAACGCTATTTATGTCTATAATGCCCTAAAGAACGGCTTTTTAAAAATTAGAATGTGGAAATAAGTTCAGGTAATAAGCTCATTCAACTCTGGATTTCACTGTCTCCGGCAGAGATCAGAGGAATGAATATGCTCGTCCATTCTATCTTTTTCAATAGGCGAGAAGACTTAAGCAGTCTCTATGCATACCTGCGAAAAAAAGAATTTCCCGGGTGCCTGCCACTGGAACGAAAAGACGTTCACGATGCTATTTTCCCGGAAAGGCCATACGACGACGTCCGACTCAGGGGCACCATGAGTGACTTACAAGAACGCATTGAGCGGTATCTTTTGCTGAGTCATCACGAATCAGACACCCTGAATTATCAGCTAGCTAAAGTGCGGCTATACAGGTCGCGTGGATTGTTTAAACACTATGAATTTGCGCAGCGCAAGCTCGATAAGATGCTCGAAAAACAGCCCGAGCGCAACGCCGATTACTATGAATTGGCCCATGGTTCGGCTATCGAAAAATTAGCCCACACAAGTAGTAATCGCAGAAGTAGAGACCTCGACCTACAGCCCGTAGCCGATGGCATAGATCGGCTCTTTTTGATCAAAAAGCTCAGGCATGCCTGCACCCAGCTTACCCACCAAGCCATCCATCCGATCGACTATGATTTCGGATTGCTGAAGCTAATTATCGAGCAAATACCAAATCTTCTGCATTATCGTATTCCTGCGGTAGCCCTATACTACCATTGTTTTTGTTTCTTGTCTGATTCTGAAAGTTCCCATCATTTTCAGCAATTCAAAAGTCTATTTACCACAAACGCACAAAAATTTTCTCAAGCTGAGCGCAAAGACCTCTACCTTTTCGCGCTCAATTATTGTATTCGCCGACACAATAGAGGTGAGGCCAATTATACGGTAGAGGCATGGAATCTATATCGCTTTGCACTGGAGCAAAAATTACTTTTAGAAAATGGTCTGATGTCTAGGTTTACGTTTAGCAATATTGTTGGTATCGCTATAAAAGTAGGAAAATTGAAATGGGCAGATCAATTCATTAAAGATAATCATCAATTAGTTGACATAAAATACCGAGCGAGCAATTTAAACCTCAATATGGCTCGCCTAGCTTTTGCACGTCGTGAATTTTCTGATGCGCTACCCATGCTTCAGCAAGTGGACAGGTCAGACCAATTGAATAATCTAATATGCCGTAGTTTACTCATCAAAATATTCTTTGAGACAAATGCCATAGATTCGCTTTACGCCCAACTGGATGGCTTAGATCAGTTTTTGAGACGAAGAGATGCGAGTGAATTCCATAGAAAAAACTA
This sequence comes from Bacteroidota bacterium, assembly GCA_039025055.1. Lineage (GTDB taxonomy): Bacteria > Bacteroidota > Bacteroidia > Chitinophagales > Saprospiraceae > Neolewinella. Next base: position 66,642 of record JBCCPC010000025.1, read on the forward strand.
TGGTAATTTCACTAAATTTATTCGGCAATATTTAGCCCTGTCGGATTATGAGAATGATAAAAAAATGAACCTTAAAAAGGAGATTTTACTCGCTGAGGGCTTAAGTGAAAAAGAATGGCTGTTGAGCTTGATAAGTCAAGGGTGATTTAATCTTCGGTCTAAATCTAAGGCAATAATTCCTTAACTACGACTTCCCCTACAAATGGACTTTCAAACTCCTCTTCTTCCTTAAAATGCTGCACGGAACCAAACACAGCTGTATCGGCTGATGGCTTAGTATGCACTTCTATTTGTCGATTCGCCAGATTGATGATCCAATATTCGGCTATGTTGGCACTGGCGTAGAGCTTTGCTTTGTAGGTCCGATCGCGGTTGAGACTTTCGTCTGCTACTTCTACAAGGAGATGTATGTCTTCTACCTTTGGGTGCCCTTCTCTATAATTATTGCTGCTACGCCTCACAATCACAAAATCTGGCTCTAGCTCCGAGTTATCATTCAAAATTATCGGATTCTCAGACCGATACTGATAAGTTCTGCCGAGCAAAAATGGAAAATGCTCCATCAAAATCATGACACAAGAAGAATGAAGGTTGCTTACGGACATTTTCTCAATAATTTTTCCATCCAATAGCTCTATGCGATCGTCTTCGGTAAATACACCTTTTTCGATAGCGCGATGATACCGCTCGATGGTCCATTCAAAGCTTTGGTTTTGAGTAGTTGCTGTCCGTTTCTGACTGATGGTCGCTGTCATATCATAAAGATAACGCTTAAATTGTGCTATTCTGTTTCGGGTTTCTTTATATCATAGCCAATTTCCAGATTCCCCCATAGGCCGCGTTGTTGACTTCTGGCACCTAGTTTACTGTAGCGAGTTATGCCGAGCTCCCAGCGGGTCGCGAGTGTGATTCATCCTAGTCTATAACTGAGCTCTATGGGCAAAATAATGGTGTAAGTATTCAAGCTATTATTAGGGCCACTAGTTGTCAATGATTCACCCCCGCCAGACGGCAGCCAATATTTACTCCTGCTGACGAATATACCCCTGAGTCCTGCACCGGTATGAAACCGAAGGTTTTTCTTCTCATCTAATGGCCAAGCGATTAAAGCCATTATTCCAGTGTAATAGTTGGTATTAATTCCATACCCAAGTCCTATGGGCTGCGCATTTTCATCCGTAAATTGGATACGGGGCTCGTAGGTACGCGAGCGACCGAGCGAAGCATGATATTCCAGGAATTTATTACCCAGGGGTCTTTCTACGCGAACACCTAAGCCAAAACCGCCGACCAGAAGACCATTCTGCGGTTCAAAGCTCCCCTCAAAAAAACCTAAGAACGGGTAACTACTTGGGTAATCAGCACCTAAAATAAATGCTTGATTGCCATTCAAGCGAAGGGAAGTAGACTGTGCATTTAAAGTCGATATTATCCCAAAAATGGATATTGGTAAATAAATAATTAGTTTTTTCATTCTCTTTCTCCTTTTATGACCTGCACGACTTCCGTTTCCGATCCATTATCGATTTCCAGAAAGTAAAGCCCACTGGGTTCTTCGCTTAAATTGACAGAAAAGAAATCTCCAGATCGCACCTCGTCGATTTCTATAAAGGGCTCATCTTCTTCATTAACGAAGCGTATACTTACGATTTCGTCTGGCGGAAGTGAAAAAGCATTGATTTGAACTAAATCAAAAAAGGGGTTGGGAAACACATCTACTGAAAACTTTCTGGGCTCGATTTCCGGTGGCTCGCAGCTACCTAAAGATAGCCCGATTGCCATGACCACTAGCCCAATTAATCTGTGCATAAACAAGTATTTTTGGTTAGTACAAACTAAAGATAGCAAGCCCCGTTTATTATCCCTACTTTTGCGGCCTCAAATCAAGCTTTTCCTAAGATGCCCGACATTCGCAATATTGCCATTATCGCCCACGTAGACCACGGAAAGACGACCCTGGTCGATAAGATGCTGCACGCCGGTCAGCTGTTCGCAGACCACGAGAACCCTGGCGAGCTGATCATGGACAGCAACGACCAGGAGCGCGAACGCGGCATCACGATTCTGGCCAAGAATGTCTCGATCAACTACAAAGGCACCAAGATCAACATCATCGATACGCCAGGTCACGCCGACTTCGGTGGCGAGGTAGAGCGTGTACTAAACATGGCCGACGGGGTGATCTTGCTGGTCGATGCTTTCGAGGGGCCGATGCCACAGACGCGATTTGTCTTAGAAAAAGCCCTTCGCTTAGGGCTTAACCCGCTGGTCGTCATCAACAAAGTCGACAAGCCCAACTGCACACCCGACGAGGTGCACGAGGCCGTATTCGAGTTGATGTTCAATCTCGACGCCACCGAAGAGCAGCTCGACTTTCCCGTCTTGTTCGGCTCAGCTAAAAACGGTTGGATGGGCAATGACTGGAAAGAGCCCAGTGACAACATTACCCCATTGCTTGACGCCATCATCGAGCATGTTCCCGAGCCAAAAATTTCGGAGGGCAACACACAGCTCTTGGTCACCAGCATCGAGTTTAGCCGGTACATCGGGCGTATGGCTATCGGCAAGCTGAGCCGAGGGACATTGAACGCCAATGATAGCGTGACCCTCATCGATCGCCACGGAAAGGCCAGCAAGCAGCGCATCAAGTCACTCTATGTTTATGAAGGTTTCCAACGTACGGAAGTTCAAAAAGTACAAGCCGGTGACATCTGTGCCATCTTTGGTGTAGAAGGCTTTGAAATAGGCGATACCATCGCAGCCGCAGAAAACCCGGAAGCCTTACCGACCATCGCCATCGACGAGCCGACATTAAGTATGGTGTTCACCATCAACGATTCGCCCTTCTTTGGCAAAGAGGGCAAATTCGTGACCAGCCGCCACATCAACGATCGCTTGCAGGCAGAGCTAGAGAGAAACCTGGCCCTCCGCGTAGAAGACGGACAAACGGCAGAGTCCTTCAAGGTATACGGTCGTGGAGTAATGCACCTCTCTGTACTGATCGAAACCATGCGTAGAGAAGGGTACGAGCTACAGATCGGCCAACCCCAGGTCATCATCAAAGAGATCGATGGTCAGCAACAGGAGCCAGTCGAGGAACTCACCATAGATGTGCCCGAGCACCACAGTGGTACGGTTATCAATATGGTCACCCAGCGGAAAGGATTAATGCAAAGCCTGGAACCCAAAGGCGACCGCGTACTACTGCGGTTCGAAGTTCCCAGCCGAGGCTTAATTGGCTTGCGCTCGAATATGCTTACCGCTACGCAAGGCGAGGCGATTATGACCCACCGCTTTTCGGAGTTTCAGCCGCACAAGGGAGAAATCCCCGGCCGCATCAATGGCTCACTCATTAGTATGGAGCAAGGTAAGGCCATCCCCTACTCGATCAACAACTTGCAAGAGCGCGGCCGCTTTTTCGTAGAACCGGGAGAAGAAATCTATGAAGGTCAGGTCATAGGTGAAAACAGCCGCGCCAACGACCTCGTCGTCAACGTCACCAAAACCAAAAAGCTGACCAACATGCGCTCATCTGGCGCCGATGATAAAGCGCGAATCGTACCTCCCCGCAAATTCACCCTGGAAGAAGCCCTGGAGTACATCCAAGCCGACGAGTACGTGGAAGTGACACCAGAAAGCTTGAGATTGAGAAAAATTCTACTACGTGAGGCGGAGAGAAAAAGGGGGGAGAAAATCACCTACTAAACTTTAGGTTGTTAGCAGTAGAACGCTTGCAGGAACTCAAAAACTCCGCCGAGCTGCGGTTTTGAGCACGCTACAAGGTTCTCATGGTAATAGGTCACTAACCTTAGTTTTTACGGTAAAAGGGCTTTGAAAAGTCTCGCTTTCGTTGAAATGCTTTATGGTAGTGTACTTGCCGCCCTCCCCACGATCGAGATGTAACTCCAGTTTCCTGTCCATCAAATTGACGATCCAATACTCTAATATCCCGGCATTGGCGTAAATGCTGGCTTTTATGGTTCTGTCTCTATCCAGTGATTCTTTGGCAACTTCTATGACCAAATGAATATCATCTACTGTTGGATGTCCACTCCTGTACCTATCTGCTTTTCTATCGGCTATAATGAAGTCGGGTTCCGGCTCTGACAGATCGGGCAGACTTATCGGGTTTTCTGTCCTAAATCGATAAGTTCGACCAAATAGATCCACAAAATAGTCATCTAATACACTTATACAGGCCGAATGCTCTTCTCCTGTCGACATTTTTTTTACCAGGATTCCATTGAGTAGTTCTATGCGATCATCTTCACCTAACACACCCGCTTGAATAGCATAATGATATCGGTCTATCGTCCACACCAGACCTTCAGAGATATCTATTATTCCAGGCCACACTACTATACATTTTTGCAAATCGAGTGTGACTTCCCATTGTCGAGTGAAAGTTGATAATTCAAGAATTTGGTTATCGAAATGCACCTCGGCATGGTTAGACTCAATCCTTTTCGGAAAATTGATTGAGCGGGGAAAA
>JBCCPC010000026.1:0-71015 GCA_039025055.1 Bacteroidota bacterium
GAAGTCGGCAACAACACAAAAGACTTTGGTGGCAATAGCGGGTAGGATCACCTCTTACCATTCCGAACAGAGCAGTTAAGCTACCCAGCGCCGATGGTACTTGGGCACAGTCCCCGGGAGAGTAGGTCGCTGCCAATTTTTCACGAAGGGTCATTCGATAGACATCGAATGGCCCTTCTCCGTTTATGCAATGGCCAAACAGAGTGTGGTCACAGTCAAAATCCGATGCGAAGCGGCAGAATGACACACTTTTTTCACTATAATTGTAGCTAGGAGCAAGTCAGAAAATTAATTGATTAGAGTTAGTGACTTTCTCATACATTTAACGTCTCTTTAACGTATTCGTAACTGAATACATACTACCGAAGATATGATATCGGCCACGGCCCCGTGTTCGTCAGAGCAAGAAGATAAACAGGTGATTGATTTCTACTTGCAGCTGCAAGCACAGGAGTGTTTCCGCTTATTGTATGATAGATACGCCGCAAAAATTTACAGCAAGGCCATCACTATGCTGAAAAATGAGCGGGATGCCGAAAACGCAACTCAGGAGATTTTCACTAAGATCTTTCTCAATTTGAGCAAGTTTAGTGGAAACTCTAAGTTTTCGACTTGGGTATATTCGGTTACGTATAACTATTGCATCGATTTTATTCGGCGCAACAAACGAAAGCAAAAACTATTTGCTGATGAAATAGAAAACCCACCTGATCTGGTAGACGATGGCAGCCTCGATCAGGATCTTTTGCAAATGAAGGTGCATCAACTCAAGGTGGTACTAGAGGAACTATCTGATGGTGACCGCACCATACTCTTGATGAAATATCAAGACGATATGCAGATAAAAGAAATCGCCAACATCATAGGCAAGCGAGAATCAGCAGTGAAAATGCAACTTAAGCGCGCTAAGGAAAAGGCAAAAAAAATCTTCCTTCACAGATTTCCCCCGGAAACCGAGTAGTCTATCTATGGAAAATAATTTTAAACAATTAGCAGCGATAAGCGAGGCGAACTTCCGTAATTCGGGGGCAGAACGCGCCGTGCGTGATAGACTAGAAGGGACATTAGGTGCACTGAGAATGATCGGGGCTGTATTAGAAATATACTTACCCAGAATGGCAGATACCGTCGTAGGCTTATCGGGTGGAGAGCAAAGTACTTATAGCCAAAGTCGTACAAATACCCCAAGATTAGATAAGTCTGGTGAATCCCTGGCACCTGGAGAGCCAGAAAACCCCGATGATTTGCGGTAACTTAGAGGTAATGGTTAAATTGCAGGCTATTACCACCTAGTACGCACATGGATCAGCAAATCCTTCAACTTTTTGACTTACCAACACTATTCGGCCAGGCCTCAGGTGCGGGTGAATCCGTCTATGACATATTGATTGCTCAGCTTAGGGCACTTTTAGATGTTATCCCAGCATTACTTAAGGCAGGTGTAATACTATTGATTGGTTATTTCCTCGCGCGGCTACTTGCAAAAGGAATTAAAGTAGGATTGCAAAAGCTAGGTACAGATAAGCTGGCTAAAAGGCTCAATGATGTAGAGTTTATTCAGCGCTCGGGCGTGGATATTAAGCCAAGCAGCCTTCTATCGAAGATCGTATACTACTTCTTGATGATCATTGTCTTAATGACAGCTGTAGAGGCCTTAGGTATGAGAATGATCACCAATATGATGGCTGATCTGATCGCCTATATACCTCAGGCACTAACGGCTTTCATATTGCTTTTGCTTGGAATATATCTGGCAGATTTTGTTAAGAAGGTCGTTTTAGCCACTTGCAAATCACTTAACATATCTGCGGGGAATCTGATAGCGAACGTGGTCTTTTACTTCATCTTTTTGAATATTGTACTCATCTCATTACGGCAAGCAAGCCTACAGACCTCTTTCATGGAGTCTAATATCTCGATAATCATTGCTGGTGTGGCAGGCGCATTTGCCATCGGCTATGGGCTGGCATCCAGAGATATTATGGGCAATCTGTTATCAGCATTTTACAACCGGGGGCGCATAGATATAGGCGATGAGGTTACCATCGACGGCAAGCGCGGGCGTATTATCGCCATTAACAACAATAGCTTGACGCTTCGTTCGGAAGAGGATTCGGAAGTGATCGTTCCCTTTAGAAAATTGACGAATCAAACCCTGGAGATACACAGCCGCAATACAAGAGACGACCTTTTACCACCAAATCTTTAAGGCTAGACAATTTTCCGTTGATATTCCAAAGGAATATCAACGGAAAACAAAAGTGGATCGAAAGAATAAGGACGAAGTCCTTATTCTTTCGACATTAAAAACTCGGCTAAGCCTTCAAAATAATCCTCCTGGTCGTCATACATAGACATATGACTGCCTTCATCTAGCATCAATAGCTCGCCACTAGAGAGTTCCTCAGCCATCATAGCCATGTGCTCGGGGTCCATGGTATCGTGCTGACCAGCTATTACGAGTGTGGGCACTTTTATCTCGCTCAGCCGATCGGTGACACTCCAGTCTGCTAGCTTGCCACGAATACCGAATTCGCTAGGGCCTTGCATGGGAACATAAATGTCAGGGTTGATGTGGGCAAAAGCATTAGTTACGGTGACAGGCCATTCCTCAGGTGGCATACGCAATACGTGCTTGGGGTAATGTATCTCTTCCATGATACGCAGGTATTCGGGGTTGCCGAAGTCCTCGGCATCCTCAAAGGCAACGATCTGCTGATAAATTTCATTACCCAGACCTGGACCTAGAACATCGTGCGCATACTGCCCATAGGCTGGGCAGTCGCTCATCATATTGCTGATGATTAGCCCTTTCAGCTTGTCTTGGTGAGCCAGCGCATATTCCATGGCCAAAATACCACCCCAGCTATGACCGATTAAATAAAAGTTGTCGGCATTCATTCCCAGTGCCTGCCGAACCTGCTCGACCTCATCTACAAAGCGATCGATATTCCAAAGACTAGTATCAGACGGCTGGTCACTATGGTAACTACCGAGCTGGTCATAGTAATGATACTCTATGCCGTGCTGGGGCAGGTAGCTATCGGCAGCCAGCCAGTATTCGTGCGTTGCGCCAGGTCCGCCATGTAGCATGAGCAGCTTAATATCATCATTATTTCCGACCCGTTTCGTATAGACCTCAAATGTACCAACTGGAGTTTCGATAGGCACCATATTGACGCCGCCGGTCATCTTATCGACTCGATTTTCACTGCTGTGATATTCGGCCAGGGTTGGCCCCTCAGTGGCAGGACTATCGCTATCTCTGGGCTCGGTGCAGCAGAAAACACACAAAACTGTGACTATCAGGAATGCTTTTACGTCTCTCATGTTGGGTTATTTTTGCACTTCCGCAGGTGGAGTGGAGATTTGTTTTCTGTTTTTCATTAACTGCTGCAGCAGTTAATGAAAAACAGAAAACAGGCCTTGTAACTACCTGCGGAAGTCTAACTTCAAAAAATCAGCTCAAGCTATGAAGAATTTCTTTTTACTTACACTCACTGCAACAGCACTACTGCTCTCCCCGAGCTATCTGACCGCTCAGGAAGAGGAAGAACTACCCGAAGGCTGGACCGTCGGCGCAGGCCTGGGACTCGACTTTGCCCAGCTACTACAGATTAACCCGCGCCAAGGTGCGGGCCAGAATCGACTTGGTTTTGGTGGAGCCTTGAATGCTTTTGGTACTTTTAAGAAGGACCGCACGCTATGGGAAAGTACGGGTAGCTGGCAATTCGCCCTGCAACGTCTCGGCTCAGGACTTTTCGCCGAAGGCTCTGATGCCAGAATCCCTTTCCAGAAGTCGATCGACGATTTCCGGCTTAACTCTAAGTACGGTGTGCAAGCTAGTGATAAAGGCAACCTCTACTGGGCAGCCAACTTTTCCTTTCTGAGTCAAGTGACGCCAGCCTTCCAATATGCAGGCGAAGGTGCTCCTGCCGGTAACTTTATTACCGATTTCCTGGATCAGGGCATTGTGCCGTTATCGGAGTTTTTCTCACCGGCTACGATTACTTTCTCACTTGGTCTAGACTGGAAGCCGAATGACAACTGGTCTATCTTCTATTCCCCTGCCGGTATCAAAATGATCGTCGTGGCCAATGACGATATCGCCGTACAGGGGGTTCATGGCAACCCCGTAGAGCGCGATGAAAATGGTGTAGTTACCAGCTTCGATAACACAGACTTTCAAATTGGTTCTATCGCACAAGTAGGTTACAAGACCAGCTTTGCGGGCGAGCGTGGTGCTTTCACGAGCAATCTTCAGCTATACAGCAACTACTTACGCAACCCATTTAACATAGATGTCGATTGGAACAATACACTGAACTTCGAGCTCATTAAGAATTTGAACCTGACGTTATTGCTCAACATCTTTTACGATGACGATGTGTTGGTGCAGATCACAGATTTCGATGAGCCAAATGGTGTTCGCGGTCTGGGTAAGCGCGTCAATCTTGCCGAGCAGTTATTGCTGACTTATGCGGTGACTTTCTAATTATCATCTGGACCCCTGTTGGTCAGCTTATCGATCCCCTTTCCGCCGCGTAGCCATAGGTCGCGTTGTGGGAAGGGGATTTCTATTTCATTTTCTCTAAAAGCTTGGTCTACAGCAAAGCGCAGGTCGCTTTTTACATCTTCAATTCTCAGAAACTCACGCGAAAAAAAGAGCAGCTCAAAGTCTAAAGAAGAGTTTCCAAAATCAATAAATCTAACCCATGGGGCAGGGAATTTCAGCACGCTGCGATGCGATTTTGCCGTTTCGACCAGCACCTTTTTGACGAGATCTGTGTCACTGCCGTAAGCTACGCCTACCGTGATGTGGAACCTGGCCTTGCGTTCTGTCTGACTCCAATTGACTACGTTTTCACCGATTAGCTTGCTATTGGGCACATATATGATGATGTTCTCGCGCGTTTCCATTACGCTAGTACGGGTCCCGATTTTGCGCACCGTGCCTATTGTACCAGCAATGTTGAGTACATCTCCTACTTTGACCGATCGCTCAAAGAGAATAATTATACCGCAGATCAGGTCATTGAAAGTCTGCTGTAGCCCGATACCAATACCTACTAAAAGAGCCGCTGCGCCAGCCCAGAGCCCTACTAAATCTAAGCCCGATACATTTAGTACGATCAATACGCCGATCAGGTAGGCGAAATAGGTGAAAAGCCGATTTACTGCGTACTGAGAGCCTTGATCCAGCTGCTTGCGCTCATAGTAATTTTTAAAGGCAAAGCCAATTAATAAGCGGATAAATAAGCGAATGGAGAAAATGATGAGCAGGCCTGAGAGAACCTTTCTCAAGGTGATAGGAACTTCTTGTTCTCCACTCCCAATACTGAAAAACCGGTAATCGGCAAGGCCGATAAGGTTAGCGAAGTAGATAATTGCGAGTGTGTAAAGCACCGGTCTGAGGGATCGAAATCGATTGAAATTTCGCTCTGCCCGGTCGGCAATATTCTCCTGCTTGTGGTATCTCTGGGTAAGGTATTCCTGTATGAGCCAATCGAAAAGCATGGCTAGCCAGAAGGCGAGAAGCCCCTTTAGAAGGGTGCTTACGCGAATATTTATAGTTGCATTGCCTAGTTGAGCATTATCGATCAGCTTTGGGTCTAACTCTAAGCCATTGAGTAGGACGATCAATACACCCAAAATGACCAGTCCCAGCGTAACGGCCAGAGCCTTTCCCTTAAGCGCGGCTGAGGTATCCTCTCTATCGTAAAATTTTGGCATTGCCTTCTTTACGAGAAGCCATGCGAGGATCATTATCCCTAAGATGAGCACGATCATGGAGATCAACCTCCCCAAGGTTACTTGTAGGGAGCCCCAGTCGATTACAATCTCATTCCACAACTCGGATATATCCATTGAGGTAAAAGTACTAAAATACGCAGATGCTTATCGATGCCCCGCTTATGCGAAGTGCAATTGTGGGCAAAGTCCATCTATCTGGATTAAAATATTAGCTTAGCAAAAAAAAGAAATGCACAAGCCCCTATTAACATTACTCTTATTCGCGGCGATAGTACTGAATGCTCAAGATGATTTAAGTTATAAAAATAACGCCGTCGGTTTTGGCCTTCGCTCTTCTCTGTTTGCTTTTTCTATAGAATATTTGTTTTAGGACAATTGGAAAGGATCATAAAAGGGAGGCTAGTCGATTTAGATCGTGAAGAGATTTACGGGGTCCAGATGCTTATCGGCCCAGATGGTCGTATAGCGGCTATAGATCGGCTACCTAGATACGATAAGAAGGGCTGGTTCATCATGCCTGGGTTGGTAGACGCACACGTGCACATAGAGAGCAGTATGTTATTGCCCACTGAGTTTGCCAAAATCGCGGCTATGCATGGGACAGTGGCGACGGTCAGTGATCCACACGAAATTGCCAATGTGATGGGCGTAGCCGGGGTCGAGTATATGCTCGAAAACGCAAAGCATACCCCACTCTCCATCAATTTTGGTGCACCGTCTTGCGTGCCGGCCACAGTCTTTGAAACTGCTGGTGCGGAGATCGATGCTATAGCTGTGACAAAGCTGTTGGCTCGCCCGGAAATTCGCTACCTCTCAGAGGTGATGAACTATCCCGGTGTACTGTCAGGCGATCCTGAAGTAATGGCTAAAATCAAAGCTGCCCAAAATTTAGGGAAGGTTGTGGATGGCCATGCGCCGGGGCTTCGAGGGGAAGATGCTCGCGCCTATACTAATGCCGGTATCTCAACCGACCATGAATGTACCACCGAAGCCGAAGCGCGTGATAAGCTAGAAGCAGGTATGCACATACTGATACGAGAGGGAAGCGCGGCCAAGAACTACAGTGCGCTCGAGGGACTGATCGACGAGTTTCCAGATAAGCTTATGTTCTGTACAGACGACAGCCATCCAGATGATTTGGTGAGAGGGCACATCAATCAATTTTTGATCCGCGGGATCAGAGACGGGCACGACCTTTGGAAAATGCTGCGTATTGCCTGCCGCAACCCAGTCAGACATTATGGATTAGATATTGGAAGCTTGCGTGTGGGCGATAGAGCAGACTTCCTTCGCGTCGATGATTTGCGCTCTTTCGGGATTATGGAAACCTGGATAAACGGTCAACTCATAGCCGAAGCAGGTGCCCATAAGCTCCCTGATTTCGAGCAGGAGCCCATCAATCGGTTCGACTGCCAGCCCAAGCAGCCCCAGGACTTTAGTGTAAAAGCGCGGGGTAGCCGCACTAGGGCCATAGTGGTGAAAGACGGTGAAATAGTGACCGGTAGCGAATGGGTAGATACCTACGAAGTTGATGGCTATGCGGAGCCATCGGTAGAAACGGATCTATTGAAAATTGTAGTTGTCAATCGCTACGAAGACGCTCTCCCTGCGGTAGCTTTTGTAAAAGGTATGACGCTCAAGCGTGGGGCTATAGCGAGCAGCGTAGCTCACGATAGCCACAACATAGTAGCCGTGGGTGTAGATGATGAATCCATTTGCCGAGTGGTCAATGCCTTGATAGAAACCAAGGGTGGAATCGCTGCTGGGCGCGACGAATATCTCGAAGTGCTACCCCTGCCCGTAGCGGGCATTATGACCAATGAAAGCGGCCCAAGAGTGGCCAGGAGGTACGGTGATCTCAATGGCTTTGTACGCCGGAAGCTTCGCTGTGAATTGAAGGCTCCATTTATGACGCTTTCCTTTCTGGCATTACTGGTTATACCCGAGTTGAAACTCAGTGATAGAGGATTGTTTGATGGGGGGAAGTTTGAGTTTTCGGAATTATTTAAATGAATCTTAGTTTGTTTTTTAAGCTAAGTGTGCGATAAAGTCGTTTTCTTTGCAGTTGCTTGTACGCGCAACCGCAAAGAAAATCACGTATGAAAATCGCTTTAGCCCAAATCAACGTCCACGTCGGAAACTTCGAGGCCAACCTGTCTAAAATGCTTCATTTTATTGGCCAGGCCAAAGAAGACGGTGCCGATTTGATTGTCTTCCCAGAGCTAGCAACGACGGGTTACCCGCCACGCGATTTCTTGGAATTCGATGATTTTATTGAAAGGGCGGAATGGGTAGTCAGCCAACTAGCTAAAGCGGCAGCAGGCATCGGGATAGTTGTAGGCTCTCCAAGCCGCAATCCAGTGATAGAGGGAAAGGACCTGTACAATAGTGTATACCTCCTGGCAGATGGGCAGATCAGGCATGTACAGCATAAGACACTTCTACCCACATACGATATCTTTGACGAATACCGCTATTTCGAGCCCGCCAGCGAATGGAGTTGTGTCGAATTTAAAGGACAAAAGCTGGCATTAGTCGTTTGCGAAGACAGTTGGAATGTAGGCAATGAAAATCCGCTCTACACCATTAATCCGATGGACGAAATGATGCCAGAAAAGCCAGATATCATCATCAATGTATCGGCTTCCCCTTTTAGTTACGAGCAGGCAGCAGCACGCATTGAGGTGATGCGGGCCAATGTTGATCGCTATGGATTACCTCTGCTATACGTCAACCACGTTGGGGCTCAGACAGAGATTCTTTTCGATGGTGGCTCTCTGGTACTCGATGCGAAAGGGACAGTCTTGGCCGAACTACCCTACTTCGAGGAGTCACTACGAATCTTAGACACCTCAGATATTCTAGCACGGAAAGCCCTAGGTGGAGAGCAGCCTAAGGAAAAGATTGCGCTCATACACGATGCACTGGTGATGGGGGTTCGCAACTACTTCGGCAAGCTAGGTTTCAAGCGGGCCATCCTGGGTTTGAGCGGAGGTATCGACTCGGCACTAGTCGCTGTCTTAGCTGCCAGAGCACTCGGGCCGGAAAATGTAAGATGCGTACTTTTGCCCAGCCAGTACAGCAGCGACCATTCCGTCAACGATGCTCGTCAGCTCGCTCAGAATTTGGGTTGTCAATACGATATCATACCCATAGAAAATGCTTACCGTGCATTTGAGGAGACGCTAAAGCCGCACTTCTTCGGTACCGAGTTCGGTCTGGCCGAAGAGAATATTCAAGCCCGAACGCGAGCGGTCATCCTGATGGCACTCAGCAATAAGTTTGGTCCCATATTGCTTAATACAGGGAACAAGAGTGAGATAGCCGTCGGCTACAGCACCATTTACGGCGACATGTGCGGCGGCCTTAGCGTAGTAGGTGATGTCTACAAAACCGAGTGTTACGAACTGGCCAAATTCATCAATCGAGATGAGGAAATCATACCCACCCACATCATCGAAAAGCCGCCGAGTGCCGAATTGCGCCCCAACCAAAAAGACAGCGACAGCCTGCCGCCCTACGATCAGTTAGACGAGGTGCTCTACCAATATATAGAGCGAGAGCAAGGGCCACAAGACATTATCGAGATGGGTTTTGACGAGGCACTGGTCAAACGAGTCCTTAGGCTGGTCAACATCAATGAGTTCAAGCGATTTCAAACGCCACCCGTGCTGCGAGTTAGCAAGAAAGCATTCGGCATGGGCAGGCGATTGCCGATAGTAGCTAAATACTTGAATTAAACAGCCATTTGTCGGGCGAAGCCCGACAAATGGCCACAAAATATGAACGGAGCAATCACTGGCGACATCATCGGCTCGCGCTTCGAGCGCAGCAACCACAAAAGCACTGATTTCGAGCTGTTTGTGCGCAAATGCCGCTTCACCGATGATACCGTCCTCACCCTAGCCATAGCCGATGCACTGATCAACCAAAACAGATACAGCGATACCGTAAAACGATATGCCAGGGCATTCCCGCTGGCGGGCTATGGAGGCACTTTCAAAAAATGGATGTTAGGTATGATCGAAGGTCCGTACAATAGCTGGGGCAATGGCTCTGCTATGCGGGTCTCCCCCATCGGCTGGTGGTTTGATAAGCTGGAGATAGTGCTGCGCGAGGCAGAGGCTAGTGCCGCAATTACCCACAATCACCCCGAGGGCATCAAAGGAGCCCAGGCTATCGCTTCAGCTATATGGCACGCTCGAAAAGGAGCTACGAAAGAAGAAATTAAAGCCTATATCGAAGATACTTTCAGCTATGACTTGGATAGAAAGATCGACGATATCAGGCCGACCTATGTATTTGACGTCAGCTGTGCAGGCTCTGTTCCGGAAGCTATTATTGCTTTTTTAGAATCGGAAAACTTTGAGGACTGTATTCGTCTGGCGGTATCCATTGGTGGCGATAGCGATACCATAGCCGCTATGGCGGGAAGTGTAGCAGAGGCATATTATGGTGAGGTGCCGAGTCAGTTTCTCAATATGGCTGTAGCATATCTAACAGACGATCTGGAAAGCCTCAGACAAGAATTTTACAAGCGTCTATCTAAAAGAGCGGTCTAGGGTTTTTGGAAATTTCCAAAAACCCTAGACGGTCAACTTTTCCTTGAAAAAGGCAACAAACTCTTCCAGGCTCATCGTACCCTTATCGCCTTCACCTTGTACGCGAACGGCAACGCCACCAGCTTCCTTTTCCTTCTCTCCGATGATGAGCATGAAGGGAACTTTCTTGATCTCGGTATCACGGATTTTTCGGCCGATGGTTTCTGATCGATCATCTACAAAGCCGCGGATATCGTGTGGAGCCAGCTCGCGCAAAATTTTCTCGCCATCCTCATTGAAGCGATCGCTTAGGGGCAAAACGGCCACCTGATCTGGTGCCAGCCAGAGCGGAAATTTACCCCCCGTATGCTCGATCAATATAGATGTAAAGCGCTCCAAGGAGCCGAAAGGCGCCCGGTGTATCATGACCGGGCGGTGCGCCTGATTATCGGCACCGATATACTCCAGTTCAAAGCGTTCGGGTAGGTTGTAATCGACTTGTACGGTACCGAGTTGCCATTCGCGGCCGAGCGCATCCTCGACCATAAAATCGAGTTTAGGGCCGTAAAAAGCGGCCTCTCCGTATTCGGTACGAGCCTCTATATCGATTTCGGCACAGGCATCTATGATTGCTTGTTCGGCGGTTGCCCAGTTCTCGTCAGAGCCGATGTATTTGTCAGGTGTATCGGGATCGCGCAGGGAGATTTGAGCGGATACTTTATCAAAGCCGAATATGTTGAGTACCTCTTGCACGATATCTACTACGGCTATGAACTCCTCTTTCAGCTGGTCGGGCATACAGAATATGTGCGCATCGTCTTGTGTAAACCCGCGAACCCGACTCAGGCCGTGTAGCTCGCCGGTCTGCTCATAGCGGTATACGGTACCGAACTCCGCCAGACGAAGGGGCAACTCTTTGTACGAACGTGGCCTGAACTTATAGATTTCGCAGTGGTGCGGGCAGTTCATGGGCTTGAGTAGAAACTGCTCGCCCTCGCGCGGTGTATTGATCGGCTGAAAACTGTCTTCGCCATACTTGGCAAAGTGACCGCTGGTAACGTAGAGTTCCTTCTTGCCGATATGGGGCGTATGTATCGATTGGTAACCCGCCTCCTCTTGGCGCTTCTTGAGATAGTTGATGAGGCGCTCGCGCAGTTGAGTGCCTTTCGGCAGCCAGATAGGTAGACCAGCACCCACCTTTTCGCTAAACATGAAAAGCTCCAGCTCCTGACCTAGCTTTCGGTGGTCGCGCTTTTTGGCCTCTTCGATCATCTCCAGATACTCCTTCAGCTCTTTCGCCTTGGGAAAGGTGATGCCATAGATGCGTGTCAGCTGTTTGTTCTTCTCGTCGCCGCGCCAGTAGGCACCTGCAACCTTAGTGAGTTTGATGGCCTTGATCACACCCGTATTGGCGATGTGTGGACCCCGGCACAGATCAGTGAAATTGCCCTGGGTGTAGAAAGTAATTTGCCCGTCTTCCAGTTCTTCGAGCAGCTCCAACTTATAAGGATCGTCCTTCTCTTGGAAATAGGCAATCGCATCGGCCTTGCTGATCTCTTTGCGCTGGTACTCGTTTTTTTGACGAGCTAGTTCCAGCATCTTCTCTTCCACTTTCGGTAGGTCATTGACAGAAATTGTCACACCTTCCGGCGGGTCTACATCGTAGTAAAATCCGTTTTTGACAGCTGGGCCGATACCCAGCTTAATACCAGGGTATATTGCTTCCAGTGCTTCGGCCATCAGGTGGGCACTGCTGTGCCAGAAAGTCTTTTTGCCATCTAGGTCACGCCAGGTAAGGAGTTCGATTTTGGCATCTTCGTGTATGGGTCTGTCGGCGTCTATCACTTCGCCATTGACCTTTGCTGATAGCACATTTCTGGCCAGGCCTGCTGAGATGCTTTCGGCCACTTGCATGGAGGTCGTTCCGCTTTCGTACTCGCGGATATTACCGTCTGGAAAACTGATCTTGATCATAAGGAGAGCAAAGGTAGGGATTACCGCAAAGCTGTTTTCTCTTTTTTGAGACTTCCGCAAGTGGATAGCGTATCGCGTAAAGCGTATCACGTACAGCGACTAGGCAGTGATGCTAGTATCGCTGTAAGCAATACATGATACGCTGTACCCCTTCCACCTGCGGAAGTCTGAACGCACGAACCCTAACTACTAGATCAGACCCGCCTTGTCAGCCTGAAGGACCAGTACAACATATTCAGAAAGACCCCCATGAACAAGGTCACGCCCCAGGTGCGTGGGTGCTCCTTTGGGTTGACGAACCGATCCCCGATGTCAGCAAATAAGCCGGCTGGTTGGGTGAGGATGTCCCAGCTATTCCAGCGTAGGTATCGCCCCAAATAAATGCCGAAGGCTGCCAAAAATAGTAGGCTCATGCCGCTCAAGATGACCCCCGTGCGCGGCAGATGATGATCTAATATCTTCTCTAAATCCATCAGACTGGTGAAGCCGAACAAAAGCCCCGTCCAGGCAAAAGACAGAATGAGGATGAGGTCATACCAAACCGGCACACCCAAGCGCGGCCTCAGGTGATATAGGTCAGTGAGTATGTAAGGTGCGTTAGGAAAGAAAAGGAGCCAAGCCAATAGTACAGGAATCAAGGCCAGCCAAGATTTAGACAACTGAGGTTTGATACGGAGCCAGGTCGTAAGTGCCCATGGAATAAAGGCCAAAAAGAGGTTCCAGTTTAGGAATAAATAGGTACGCGAATCTGTGTATAGTGCACGCAGTACGGAAAGTGCAAAACAAGCGATGCATAGTGCGAATAGTACATAAGCCTGCTGAAGCTTTCCACTACGGCGAAGTTGGGTAATTGACATATCCAGGCAGATTGCTTGTATGATACAAGAAATACGGCTTCTGTATTGTACCTGCTAGGATAAATTTCAACAATAGTTGTCTTTCCTTTTTTATAGTTAATCCGCTAAAAGCCGAGAAAATGAACGATAATTTTTGGACGAGTGATCGAATCGTAAGTGCTTCGGCCATATTCATCAGTCTGGCTACTTTGTTTGTCTTTGTTTATCAGACCAATCTGATCCGAACGCAGCAGCATATGTCGGTGTATCCACATCTGTCATTGGGAAATTATTATTCAGGCTCTCTGGAATATAAGTATGTGTTGGCCAATGAGGGTATCGGCCCCGCTTTTATAGAATCGATAGCCGTCAGTGATACACTAGGCAATGAATATGAGAGCCTATCGGATTATGTGTTTGGAGAGCTTTATGAAGATGATTCTATCTTTATTTACAACTCTGATATCTATGAAGGTCGACTCATTCCCGCAGGAGAGGAAATCGCACTATTCGGCTTAATAGACGAGGAGCAACTGGCGGATTATGGCTTACCACCCAACACTTTGGAAGGAGAAGCGAAGCTGAGAGAAATTTTAAATTCGGAGGCGTTAAAGTTGAAGCTTACCTACCGCTCTATTTACAATGATCAGTGGTACATTACGGAAGAAACTACCTTGCCAATAGGGCTATAAATACGCTTGCTCATGCGCAGATCGGGCATAAGCAAGCGTATTTATGCAAAGATTATTCAGGTGCCTGATCGGGGTCGAGTAGGTCGTAAAACTCATTCAGCTTAGGCAGCAGTATGATGCGTGTGCGGCGGTTCGTAGCGCGACCTTCTGGTGTATCGTTACTCGCCAGGGTGTTGTACTCGCCACGACCGGCAGCGATGAGTCGATTGGGGTCTACTTCGTGCTCGTTTTGTAGCGAACGCACGACGGAAGTCGCCCGGCGTACACTCAATGCCCAATTGTCTTCTACGCAATCGCTGTTGATGGGTACATTGTCTGTATAGCCTTCGACCATAACCTCCAGGTTGGGGCGAGACTTGATGATGGTCGCGATCTTGCCCAGCACTTCATTGGCCCTGGAAGAAAGGGTAGACTTGCCGCTTTCGTAAAGCACCTTGTCTGAAAGATTGATGAATACTACCGTCTTATCGACTTTGACCTCGATGTCGTCATCGGCGATACCTTTTTGGAGGACACGAGTCAAGTTAACTCCTAGTGCTAGGTTAATAGAGTCGGCTCGGTCTTTGGCAGACATGAGATACTTGATGTAATCGTCGCGCTCTTCTAGCTGACCGAGGGTTTTCTCTATATTCTGCTGGGCAGATTGCGATAACTGCGTCAGACCTTCGACCTGATTGATCTGTGCATCGCGTGTGTTGCGGAAATCGTTTATCTGATCTCGTAGGTCAGATATCTGCTCTTCTCGCAAACGTACATTGTCTTGTGCACCTTGCAGGCTGCCTTTCAGACGATCGTTTTCGCGCTGGGCACTAGCTAGGGAACTCATGCAGTTGGCGAGATCGTCGCCGGAGTTGGCAAGGGCCGCTTCTGCGCTGGAAAGCTCTTGCTGCAGTGCTTCGTACTGGCTTTTGCTGATGCAGGAACTCAGCGAAAGGCCAACTAAAATGAAAAGGATAAATCTGGATGTTATTATCATATTGTTTTTGATTTGTGGTTGGTTTGATGCATAACGCAATGCCCGTTTCCGATGTTTCTTTCGGCCAGGTTATGTGCGCCTGATCTTTTCAATCAAACGGCTAGTGGAGAATCCAGTCAAGAACGGAATAGTCTCGACTTCGCCGCCATTTTTTATTATCTCAGATGCGCCTACTATTGTTTCTAAGGTATAATCCCCGCCTTTGACCAGAACGTCTGGTAGGATCGCTTTGATGGTTGTAGCAGGAGTATCTTCTTGAAAAAGAACCACCGCGTCTACGCAAGCCAGACTGGCCAGCTGAAAGGCGCGGTCGGCCTCGGGGAGTATGGGGCGGTCATCGCCTTTCCCAAGCCGCTTTACGCTGCTGTCGCTATTGAGGCCAACGATGAGCCTATTGCCCAGCGCGCGGGCTTGAGCAAGATAAGTAAAGTGGCCGCGGTGCATCAGATCGAAAACGCCATTGGTGAAAACGACCTTTTGGCTGCGCAGCTTCCAGCCGTTGCACTGGGCCACAAGCTCGGGTAATAGCATGATCTTAGACTCTATAGCAGCTAGCATGGAATAATCTTTACTTTTGCGTTATGCGCACTAAAGTCGGTATTTTTTTTGGTGGCCCATCTCGTGAGCGAGAGATATCTTTTGCCGGTGGCCGAACGGTCTACGACAACCTGAATAAGGTGCTCTTCGAACCGGTACCGATTTTCGTAGACAGTGCCAAAAAATGGTACTTACTCGACTGGCAATACCTCTATAAAGGCAGTATACGCGACTTTTTCCCGCCGGTAGAAATGATACCCGATCGCGATAGCTCTATACAGATATATCAGGAAAGCCTTGGCCCTATGGCCCAAGAAGTATACGAGCAAATGGGTCAAAGCGTAGGCCGCATGATACGCCGCAGCGAGCTGCCTGAATTGATTGATGTCGCCTTCCTGGCCCTGCACGGCGAGTATGGCGAAGACGGACAAATACAGCGCGAACTGGAATACCTTGGCATACCCTACACCGGCTCTGGCGTACAGGCCAGTGAGATCGGTATGGATAAGTCAGTGCAAAAAACCCTGATGCAAGAAAAGGGATTCGCCGCACCAGCTATCGAGGTAATCAGCCGCACGGAATACTTTGGGGCAGAACCGGCTTTTTTGTACGAGCGATCGGGCTTAAAGATCGGTTGGCCCATGGTGGTCAGGCCGGCCAATCAAGGGTCGAGTATAGGGGTAAGTATTTTGCAAGAGGCAGACGGGCCAGAGGAGTTTAAAAGGCTGGTTGAGGCTGCCTTTTTCCATGTGACCCTGCCCATCAGCGAGTGGGCAGGCCGCGACGCCTACGAGCAGGCAGAATACCTACGCTACCTAAGCGATTTGCGCGACGGGCTAGCCTATCCATTGGATGCGAAGCTGGAGGGCGAGCAGCATGCCGTGACCATCTACACGCCAGAAGACCTGGCTAGCAGGCTGAATAGCTGGGCGAAAAGCGATCCTGAAGGTATACTTCACATGCAGGGCCACCAAAGTGAAGATCGGGTGCTGCTGGAGGCTTTTATCGAAGGGCGGGAATTCAGTTGTATTGTGCTACGCACTGAAGATGGTGGATGCGTTGCCTTGCCACCAACTGAGATTAGAAAGGGGGCGGAGGTATACGACTACCGGAGCAAGTACCTGCCGGGCCTGAGCCGTAAGATCACGCCCATAGACCTGCCCGAGTCGGCCATCAGCGCGATCAGGAAAGACTGTGAAAAGCTCTTCACGGAGTTTAGTTTCGGGGCGTATGCGCGCATAGACGGGTTCTACCAGGAAGACGGTACGATCTACCTCAATGACCCGAATACAACCTCGGGCATGATGCCGTCGAGCTTCTTTTTCCATCAGGCGGCAGAGATCGGATTAGGGCCGAGCGAATTGCTGACTTACATCATACGGATTTCACTCTGGGAGCGCGAGCAGCAAGGCAGCGACCTTGGCGAGAATGCCGCACAACTGGCTGTCAGAATCGATGAAGGACTCAGTGAGTTAAAGGCCACACTCAGCGATCAGCAAACGGTAGCCGTAATGCTGGGCGGCTACAACGCGGAGCGACACATCTCGGTAGAGAGCGGCCGAAATGTGTACGAAAAGCTGAGTGGAGGTGGTCGTTACAAACCCTTCCCAGTCTTTCTGAGTCGAGATGCAAATACGGGTGGAAACAGCCTGCATGTTCTGCCGCTTAACTTACTTTTAAAAGACAATGCAGACGACATAAAAATAAAGTTGGATGCAGCATGGGTAGATCATCCGTCTGTATTGGAGGTTCGTCGATCCTGCGGAAGTTTGATTCAAAAATACGCTACCGATCCACGTTTTGCCCCTGAGCAGATCGATTGGAATACGCTTGTCGATAGAGCCGACATGGTCTTCATTGCCCTGCACGGTAGGCCTGGTGAAGACGGCGAAGTGCAAACAAAATTGGAGGCACTGGGCCTACCTTACAATGGCTCTGAACCTGTAAGTAGCCGACTGACCATAGACAAGTATGAGACCCTGAGCCGACTGCGCGCCATTGGCATGCCGACAGCTGCGCAACTGGTCATATCGGAGGGAGAGTTTTTGCAAAATGAAGGCTTCTGCTACGATCGCATCGAAGCTGAACTGGACTATCCCCTGGTGGCCAAACCCGTAGACGATGGTTGTAGTGCGGCAGTGAAGTTGATCAGGCAGCGCGACGAGCTGTACGCTTATTGCCACCTTATGTTTCGCACGCCGCAGCTGGATGAAGCCCATGCTCGTCGCGAGTTGCGACTGAAAAAGCAAGAGGAGTTTCCGCAGCATCCGCGCATTCTTTTCGAGCAGTTTGTGGAGCAGGGAGATGCCATCCACTTCCTGGAGATTACGGGGGGATTGATCACGAGATATGACAACGAGGACGAGCTGACCTACGAGATCTTCGAGCCCAGCGAAACACCTGCTGGGGCGACCATTCTCTCGCTGGAAGAGAAATTTCTGGCAGGCGAGGGGCAAAACATCACCCCAGCTCGCCTGGCCGTAGGCGCATACGACTACGCGTACGTCTCTACCCGCGTAAAGGCCGACCTGGAACGCGCTGCTCGCGAGTTAAAGGTGAGTGGTTATTGCCGCATCGATGCCTTTGTGCGCGTATACGAAGGCGGGCGCGTAGAGACCATAATCATCGAGATCAATAGCCTGCCGGGTATGACGCCAGCTACCGCCATTTTTCATCAGGCGGCCGTCCAGGGCTATACTCCCCACGACTTCATCGATCAGCTGCTCCAATTCGGACTGGAAAGACAGAGCCGAAATAGCTTGGCTGTCATGGCGCAAAGCGTATCAGAAATAGCGGCGGATATAAAAAATTCACCTTCGGGCGTTAGCTTTACCACTGCGGAGGCACAAGCTGCTGCCGCCACGCTAGCTATGGAGTCTACACCACCAACGCCCGAACCCGAGTTGGAAGAAAATCATTTCGACGCGCCAGAACATAAAGACGGCGAAACGCCCCGCTGGAAGCAAATCTTGACGAGCACTAAAGAATTCATCACCTCCAAATATTTTTGGCGCAACTTCGGGGTGCTGATCGGCATGCTGCTGATCGGTTTTTTCATACTCAAAGGCGGCTTGCGTTGCTATACCAAGCACGGACAAAGCATGGAGCTGCCCAATTTCGAGGGCTTGCACATCAGCGAGGCCAGGGAGTTGGCCAATTCGCGAGGTCTCACGCTGCGTGTACTGGAAGCTAACTTCGACAAAGATCGCGAGCCGGGTTTAGTCGTCTTACAAGAACCGCCGGAAGGCTCGCGCATTAAGCGGCAGCGGTCCATCTATCTGACCGTGCTGAGCGACACGCCAGCTATGGTAACCCTACCTAGCCTGGTCGGCAACTATGATTACGATGTCTATACTCGTAAGCTGGAGTCATTGGACATAGAGTTCGAGGTGGTCGAGGAGGAGTACGATCCTCGCCAGGAAGAAAAAACCATCCTGCACTTCTTCTACGACGGCCGTAAGATCACCGATGAAGACCTTCGGCGTGGCGTACAAGTACCCCAAGGTACCCGCCTCGGCTTCGTGATTACCAAGCGCCGAACGGGGCAGGTCACCATGCCCGATGTGGTCTGTCAAACTTATAACGAAAGTGCTTTCGTGATTGCCGGCTCACAATTACTGATCGGCGACGTAGAAGGCAGCTTCTCCAATCGCGAATCAGCCTATGTGGTGCGCACCGAGCCAAGTGCCGGGCAGTCGGTAGCGGAAGGGCGTAGAGTGAAGCTGGTATTGAGTGACTATAGGCCGAGTGGCTGTCAATAAATTAAATCGGCTTTGCCGATTTAATTTATTGGATAATGATCTTGTGTCTCTCGAAGGTTCGGCCATCAATCTGTAATTGAAGAAAATAAATACCTGAGGCTAGCTGGGCTACTTGATACCCATTAAGGTAATTATCCCACCTCCTTACTTCTCGACCCGATAAATCATAGAGTTTAGCGGAATTAATATTTCTAGTAGATATTGTAGGATGTTTTGTCAATAGCTGGATTTGCTGCCGTACTGGATTGGGGAAAATGGTGAATCTTTTTAGCTCTTCGTTTAATGATAATGGATCACTAACCGACACAGGCAAAAGATATGGACAGGGAGAAAAGGGATCTACGCCCACACCTATATTATTTATATGCACAGCAGGTAGAGTATCATAGGTATGAGGCGAACCGTATACTGGCCACTTGGACCAAGGTGTTAGTCCTAAATTCTGAGAGAAATCTATCTTAAGGGAGTCTTTAATTGCCATGCAGCTAAATAATGAATCTGGTATAGAGCTTCCATCATACCACCCTACTGGATGTTGTAAAATAAAAGCATTTTGCATGATTACACTCTGTCTTCTCGGCGCATCATTCCAATGTGTACTATCCCATCGGATAGTGACTGGTTTATGCTTTGCATGAATCAAAAAGGCAGCGGGCGCATTTAAGTTTCCGCTCTCATCGGGGCAGTTAATACAATATTGAAATGGAAGAATGAGGGTATCTGCAAGAAGACCTGGAATATCATACCCTTCTCCTTCGTAGCCCAAAATTCCTCTCACCTCAAAAATAGAATCGAAAGGCACTGGGTTATGGTACTCGCCGAAAGCTTCGTCAGGTAATTCTGGGAAGGCTTCAGCGGCTTCATGACCACCAACCCAGACTGTATCTTTATTTCCAACAGCATCTTCAAAATAAAAGGTACTGAAAAAGGGAAGATCAGACGACTGACTAAATAATGGAACATGGCTTGCTAATAAAAATAAGGAAAGCCATGAATATCTAAATAAATAGCACATTCTTATTGTTTTACTAGTGTCGTATGTACATAAGTTACTCCCGCTACTACAATAGTGATATAGTTTACCCCATCTACTAATTGATTTTCGCTGTAGTTTATAGTGTGGGTGCCAGCTGCTTTCTGACCTGAAACATCTGCTCTTAGCGTGGGGGGTAAATAGCCGCCGTTGATGCCCATTCCTGAAGTGTATAGTTCGACGTTTTGGGGAATGGCAAGATCAAAAGATAAATCGGCTCCAAGTGCGGTAGGGTTTGGATATACATTCACATTTGAAATGGGGATTGTTGTGGGCCCTTGTACCACTATAGTGCAATCACTGTTCGTGTCGAATTCATATGTAAATGAATCTGTTGTAATGCCACATGGTCCAATTACTTCAAGTACAGCCTTATATTCTCTACCGGGGAGTAGAACTAGGTCGGCATACTTATCCCAAAAATCGGTTCTTACAGCCATACGATATTCTACAGCAGGTCCCGGTTGTGTACCAGTAGTGTGGTATAGTTGATAATTTCCGACTTCATCCTTAACTAAAATGTCCAATTTGTAGGTATCGTCATTCATACTAGCTGCTAACTCTAAAATGAAGTTGCAATCTTGGTTTGGATCAACACGCGGTACTACCCCAATAAAAGCAGAAGGCGGCGGGCAATTGAGGTTGATACCCGCTATCATGTCGCATTGCTCATTTTTGATATCTGTTAAAGTGCGGCCTATTTGGCAAGGTGTAAAAGCAGCATATGTAGGGTTATCGCCATACACCCCATATGTCATTACATTATTGTTTTGGTAGTTTGGACTACAACAAGGGTGGGGAGTGTCAACCAGAGGATCAGAGATATCGCACAAATATTCTTTGTTTCCATCTCCATCAACATCTTCATTCCAGTTTTCATTCCAGCAAATATCTCCATAGTAGGTATATTGACTATTTGGGTTGGGTATATATGATTCAAATGGGCGATCCCAAGTATCCATACAGCCATCGTACACGTGGGTGTGATTTAAATTAGCACAATGTCCGTATTCATGAACGAAGTTGTCTGGATCGAAATTTTCTACAATAAATCTTCGAGAACTAAGCCCTTCTGCAACACCGTCACTAGCAGATAAATTGGTTACAAATACATCTAATGCATTAGGGTTGCTACTTGTCAAATTTGCATTATCGAAATCACTGAATCCAGACCATGGGGCGACTAACTGTAAGCTGTCGTTACAATGAATATAAACTTCTTCTAAAACAAATTGAAAAGGGATGCATTGATGATCTGTGACAGGAGCTCCCCAATAAGCTGCATTCCACTGGAAATTCGTGTCCATGCTATTTTGATTAACAACTTCTATAAAGTCGTTTGCACTAATGATGAGATCTTCAGCTGCATGAAATGCCTCATAGTCTTTTACGCCTTGTGTTGAATCTCTTCCAGCAGTTATTCCTTCACAATTGTCATCTAGGAAGAAGTGGACGTTTGTCTTTATGAATATAGTTCCGCAATTATTTTGAATGTGGGTAATATTCAAATTTTGATAATCACAGTAAAAGAACTGACTCTTATCTTGTGGAGCTGCCTTTGCAGGGGCTTGTGTAGTATCTACGTAGCATTGTTCTGTTGCATGGCTTTGCCCAGTTACCTCACTGTAAGCAAATATACTAGCGAAAAAAATCAATGCAGTTAGTGGAAAGTGGAAAGTAATTTCATCAGAGGTGGGTTTTAATCAAAAGTACGGAAAATAATTTTATCTAACAAGGCGCTTGCAAAATTTAATTCTCATTTATTCTTCTCCGTATCTTCACCACATGAGTGATACGCCTCCTCCATATCAGCCGCCGCTTTGGGTGTTATTTACCGGGCCAGCGGTATTTTTCGGCATTAAGTACGGGGTCTTTGGCGGGCGCATGAGCTGGCCGGCCAATATCGGGCTGCTTATTGCCAGCTTGCTGATTATCGTGGCCATACGCGAGTACTACAAGAAGAAGAGCGAAGAGTGATTTCCTACGGCGATGGCAGCATAGTCGGCTTAGAATCTGAGCGGCAACAACTGGCGGGTCAGGTGATGACCTGGCGGCAACGGGGCTGGCAGATCGGTTTACCATTACTGATACTTTGCTTGGTTTTTTTACTGACAGACCGGGGCGTTGATCCAACTTACGGGGCAATTGGTTTGGCTGTGCTGGTCTTGGGTGCGATTGGAGTCTTGATTTATCTGGCGATTCGGGTGTCGGCCTTCAAGGGGCGAGTTAGTAAAGTTGTACTTCCGCTGGTGGTCACCCGTACATGGCCCGAAGCTCAGCTCCATGCTGATGCCTACCTAGAGGCTAACGCCTTTATCGAAGCCGAAATTACTGATCACGAGCCCGACAAAGTGACCGGCAGCAACCTACTCGAAGGCGAGTGGGCTGGCGTGCCCGTGCGTATGTCTAGCATCAAAGCAACCGAGAAGCGTACGCGTGTGGTTGGCAAAATGGTTGAGGATTATAACCACACCTTATTCTCGGGTCTACTATTATCTGCCGAGATAGGTGGCTATTTGCGCACAGCCATGCTCAGGCGTCGCTACGAAGGCCCCGAATTCAAAATACCTTCCTGGATGGGCGGCCAAGACCCTAGCCCGGCCATCGCCACTGAGCACAATCGCCCCGACCAACTAGAAAGCCACTACACCACGGTGCCCAGCGGTAGCCCATTAGATACCAACCTATTCGACGACGAGCTTGAAGATGCTCTCATCAAGCTGACGAAATACTTCTCGGGCCGGATTCACTTTCACCTCAACCCAAGTCGTTTACTACTGGCTGTTTCTGGAGAAGCCATCGAAATAGAGCTCGATTTGCAAAAGCCGCTCCATCAGCAGCCGAGCGTAGAGAAGGAGCGCGAGCAGTTATTGGCTTTGCTGGGGGTAGTAGAGGCGACGAGGATTGTCTTGCATGACTGATTAAATAGGGGGGCACTATTTGTTCCGAATTCATGCTTGTTATTAAACATATATGGCTACTATTTTTTCGATGTTATTATGTCGGAGCACATATGGCATCTCAAATTCTATGGCGTTAGGGGTTCGATACCCGTTTGCGATCCATGTGTATCTCACTTTGGAGGGAATACGACCTGCTTCTACCTCGATCTACTCGTCAAAGAACCGCATGAAAAGGTCATTGTCGTTTTTGATGCTGGTACAGGTATTCGCAAGTTGGGTCAGGACATTATGAGCGGAAAGATTCAGCGGACGGAATATATCCTCATTCATTTCAGCCATTTTCATTGGGATCACATACAGGGCTTTCCATTTTTTGCGCCGGCTTATCTGCCCGATCAGAAAATCGCCTTGTTTTCTCCTCACTATCTGAACGAGCAACCCGATAAACTGAAAGATATTTTTGCGCACCAGATGCAGTGCGAGTTTTTTCCCGTGCAGCTGGAGCGGATGGGAGCCGATATGCGTTTCTACACCTCCGAAGAATTTCAAAAGGCACTTAGCCTGGATGTAAACGTTAAGTTCAGTTTCTACAGGCACAATCATCCCGGTGGGGCATACAGCTACAAACTGGATGGCTACGGTAAGTCGGTGGTCATTATTACGGATATCGAGCATGGGGAAACCATCGATCCGAAGGTCGTCGACTTTTGCCAAGGAGCAGACGTACTTGTACACGAAGCCCAGTATACCGACGAGCAGCTAAAATCGCATAGAGGTTGGGGCCACTCCAGCTTTAGCCAGGCGATAGAGGTGGCAGAGCGTGCAGGTGTAAAAGACCTATACATCACCCATCACGACCCAGATCACGGAGATGATTTTTTATTTGAAATAGAGGCCAACTGCCAAAAGCGGTTTAAGAACTTTCACTTAGCAAGAGAGGGGGGAGAGGTGTTCATATAAATTTTTAATATGAGCACCATTGTGCTCATATTAAAAATTCAGTAGTGTTTTACTTGCACTGAAAAGAACCGATCTCGCACCCCGAAGGCTCTTACGAGTAAAGGTGACACCACCACTACTACATTGGGGTCGTATACCTGCCCGGCTATGCGGCCCACCACGCGGCAGTAGAGTACTTTGCCGGTGCGCTTGTCGAGCACTTCGATGAGGCTACCGACCTTTGCTGTTCGGTGCAAGGCTAGAAACTGATTGGGGTCGCCTTCTTCGATCCAGGCGGCTTTACCAGCGGCTACATTTAGTCTTTTGCCTGCGCTTCTGTTGCGCCACTGCTCGGCCAGCCCCCGGTTTTGGCGCACAAATGGATCGATAACCTCTGGCTGAAGGTCTTCGGATATGCCGGCAATTGCCAACCAACCTATGAATATGCGTTGACCGACTTTCATATTCGACGGGTCGAGGCCAGGGTTGTTGTAGACGATCATCTCGTCGCTGGGCCAATGTAGGTGGCGGTTGACCAAGCCGAAAATGGATTGACCCGCAGCAAACTCCCAGAATACAGGGCTGTAGAAGGGCATGCTATCGACCTGTATGACTGGCTTGAGCACGACAGATGGAATGGCAATTTGTGCGCTAATGCCGGGATCGTACGACCCGCGTAAGTCTGGATTTAAATAATAAAAGTCTTCGATGGGCAAACCGTAGTGCTGTGAAAGACCATAAAGCGTTTGCCCGTCTTCGATCTGATGATCGAAGACCAAATGGCCGGAAACCCGATCTGGATAGAGAATGAGCGTATCGGTCGGTAGCAGGTAATGAAGACTATCGCCAGTGGCTTTTGCGCTGAGGCACAAGGCTAAAAGATAGAATAATAGGGATATGCGTTTCATGTCGGGAATGCGTTGAAATGCTTGACGTAAATATAAAGCAATAGCACTATATTAGGATTTAAATAAATATTTCGAGAATGAGCAAAACACGCTTGGTGGTATTGACTGGTGCAGGTATGAGTGCCGAAAGTGGTATCAAAACTTTCCGCGATAACGATGGCCTATGGGAAAACCATGACGTAATGGAGGTGGCTACTCCGGAAGCTTTTGCCCGCAATCCGGACTTGGTGCAGCGATTCTACAATCAGCGTCGTGCGCAACTCAAAGAAGTAGAGCCTAACCGTGGGCACTACATCCTCGCTGAATTGGAAGCGCACTTTAAAGTGAGCATTATCACTCAAAACGTGGATAATCTTCACGAGCGAGCAGGCTCGACAGAAGTGCTTCACTTGCATGGGGAGTTGACCAAAGTAAGATCGATCGCCGACCCCAGCCTGGTCTACGAATGGACGGAAGATGTGACTGACGAAGACCGGTGCGAAAAGGGCTCTCGTCTACGGCCACACATCGTTTGGTTCGGCGAGTCCGTACCCATGCTACTGCCTGCGGCCGAGCTGGTCGAGTCGGCTGATATAGTCGTGATTGTAGGTACGAGCATGCAGGTGTATCCGGCGGCGGGGCTGGTGGGTTACGCCCGGGTTGGGGTGCCGGTCTACTACATCGACCCGAAGCCGAACATCAGTTACGAGCTAAAGCAGAAGCTGGAGGAATTAGACGTTTTGGAGAAAGGAGCCAGCGAGGGTCTGGACATGCTGAAGGCCCACTTGTTAAAGGGGTTTACTACAATTTCTCCCCATTGAACACAATCTCTCCCTGCGTCAATTCAACGCCACTGATTTCTCCACTATCGCCTCGGATGAATCGAAAGCTGAGCGGCGACGCCTCCAGATAGAAATAATCTTCGCCCGAATAGGTTAGTGGATAAGTTGGATTTTTAGGAATATCTACGACCAGTTGCTCATCATCGATTGAAAATTCGATTTTAGTTTCCTTGCTGTTGTCGAGTTGGAACCGACCTGCGTAAGTCTGAAGTTCTTCTAAAGAAATGGATACGGGTGAGAAAGTCCTCGGAGCTTCTAGTTTTTGGCCTTTTAGATACTGTTTTGCTATCCTTTGTAATCCGGAGAAGTCCGATCCATTATTGCTGACGGCTATGATGGCGTTGCCTTTTTCGGGATGCCGCTCCAGATAGGTGATGTAGCCCGCCCAGGCACCACTGTGATCTACCACCATACCTAGTACGGAGTCTATCGATACGGCCTGGCCGAATGCATAGCCGTTTTCAGGTGCGGTTTCCAGCTCGCCTGCTTGTAAAAGAACACGAGCTTTGTCGGCTGGCAACAGTCGATTGGCGCGCATGCCCTCCGTGTATCGAAACAAGTCACCCAATGTGCTGTGCACCATACCATCGCCCACGATATTGGCCAGGATGTAGTAGCCGACTGGATCTTCTATACCTTCTACACGCACAGCTTCTTCCCCTTCTTCCACCACCTCGTAGCCCCAGGCGCGGTTGTCGTCGATGTCATCCGTAGGGTAAGGAACGTGGGTGCGGCTCATGCCTAAGGGGCCAAAAACGCGCTCTTTCAAAAATGCGCCATACGACTGCCCATTCACCCGCTCTATGACCGAGGCCAGCATCAGGTAGCCTGTATTGCTGTATTCGCTTTCTTTTCCGGGCTTGAAATCAGCTTTGGGCGTCCTGTCGGCAAAAAGATCGATGATGGTCTCGTTGTCGTGTATCCGGCTGGTATCGCCAGCGACCATCACCAGGCTCATGTAATCGGGAATGCCGCCGTAGTGATGAATGAGCTGGCGAATGGTGACATCCGCATATTTCTCCATTTCCGGGATGTGCTTGACTAGCGGATCGTCGAAGCTGAGTTTGCCGTCGGCTTCGAGTAGAGCGATGCCCAGGGCCGTGAACTGCTTGGAAACCGAAGCCAGCCTGAAAACGGTCTCGGTATCGTTGGCTCGCTGCTCGTCGAAATCGGCATATCCGAAGGCACCCTCAAATACAATTTTGCCACCTTGGGCGACCAGAAAGTTGCCGTTGTAGCCGCTAGCTTCGGCGTATTCGGTCAAGGTCTGTCGAAGTACTTGGGCGTCATTTTGCGCACCAATGAAGTTCGTTGTCTGAATAAGAATAAAGAGAAAATAAAATCGGATCACAGAAAATTATTTTAGGCTACTCCAAGAGGCAAAAATTCCTTGGAGTAGCCAAACGGAAATACGACAGATTGGTTTCTACCGCAATGATGCTATCGCTTCATTTTTTCCCCTACCCAGACCGACAGAAACCCTCGGCCTATAGCGTGGGTGCTGCCATATAGCTTACCGTCTTTCAAGTAGAAGGCCGTGTTGTAGACTCCGCTGTTATCGCCTGATACCAAGGCACCGTATAGCGTTCCGGTCTGCTGGTTGAGGCGCCCTTCGCGTATACGCACACCGTCTCGGTAGAAGATGCCCGTAAAGCTGCCGTCTGATACCTCTCGGACTATCATTTTAGCGAAGTTCTCATCGTCGGGGTTTTGGGGGCTCATATCGAGTTGCCATTCGCCAATGAGCTCTTGCCCTATCTGAGAATCGTCTTGCGCGGCCATCTTAGTGGCGCAACTCGTCAAAAGGAGAGCAGATAGAATAAAAAGAATTGATTTCACTATGTATTGATTTGGTGAGTGGCAAACGTAGGCTCGGAACATGCTTGTGCGAGTGGCGATTGGCTAAATGAAACCTGGTTTTTTCATTTGTACTTCCGCAGGTGGGTACGTGCAAAGAAATCTTATGTAACCATGTGCTTCAACTCTCCTGGTGACACACCTCGTTGTCGCTTGACCGCTCTATGAAAGGAAGACTTGGAGTTAAATCCGGCTTCCATTCCCAGGCCCAGTAGCGTAAAATGCTCATATCCGGGCGTACCTAACATGCGCTCGACTTCGGCTATACGGAAGGCATTGATATAATCGGTGAACTTCTGCCCTATTTCGTCGCGTAGGCAATTGGAAAGTAAGTAGGGCTTCACATCCA
Source organism: Bacteroidota bacterium (assembly GCA_039025055.1). Lineage (GTDB taxonomy): Bacteria > Bacteroidota > Bacteroidia > Chitinophagales > Saprospiraceae > Neolewinella. Next base: position 27,882 of record JBCCPC010000026.1, read on the forward strand.
GCATTTCTGCCAGTTGTTGCAATTTAAGATCCGGCTGTCGATAAGGCTTTTGTTCGTTCATCAAGTCATTCAAGCTGGCAGCTAGACTGGCCATTTGATCTCGACGTTCCTCTGTCAGAATGGGTTTTTGACTCAGCCCTCGATCGTCTTTTCTGCGCAGGCCTTCTATACCTAGCCAATAAGTCAAGACCGACAAACCACCGAAAAAGGGATAATAATAGTAGCGCGTAAAATACCAGTAGTCGCTTCCGATAATGACATTGTATACCAGCAGGTCGATAAGAAGAATAGCCAAAACCAAAGCGAAAAACCACCGAAAGGCTTTTATAATCCGACTGATCCACTTAACCCTGCTAGAGTCTATTATTGTTCCTGCAATAGGGTTTCTCAATATTTTTTGGGCGCGCCAGGCATAGTAAATGATAGAAGCACTGGCCACAATGTAGATGGTCGAATAATTCATCCAGACCACATAACCCCAGTAGCCTAGCCAGGATAGACTCTCGCGTGTACCATCCCAATACAGATTTTGAAGCCGTACGAACAGACTAAAGCTCATCTGAAAGGCCAGCGGAATGAAATGATAGTAATCTGCTCTTTTCCACGCCCGATCAGGCTGCACCAAAGCCCGCACATAGAAATACAAAAGCGGCCCGACCACCCAGCTCATGTCTAACATGAAGTAGTACCAAGTATCGTAATAGCCTAGTCCGAATAATCTCAAAACCTGTACCGTAAGCCTGTAGGCCAGGAGGAAAAGCAAGCCCGCCAGCCACCGGTTAGCCTGACCATTATACTGCTGACTCGCCCATAGTACTACACCAAAAATCAAACCCTGAACGGCTCCAATGGCGTAGAGAATGATAGTGAGAATTTCGATGGTGGTCATGGGTTGAATTCAGTTCCTTACTCAGAAGAAAGACAAATTACTTTTAAAGCAAATGTTTGTTTTGGGGTAGCATCTTTCAGTATGACATATGACCTTTGCCAAAATACTATTTTTGCTTTATATTAGCGCTCAGAAGTTGGTAACACAATGCAACTTTTCACTGCTAGATCCGTTCACTAAGGGTAGCTTCGAGTTCTATTTCATAGTAAATTTCGCACTTACTTCCCTCATAAAAAATATCACAAATCATAATGTCTGTAGTTACTAAAAGAGACACTAAGGTATCGAGTAATAGTTCTGATGTAAACGAAGTTAGGTCAAGTGCCTCAAATGACTCAGAAATCGGCCATCTTTCAAAAGTACAAATTTTTATTTTCTATCTAGTCAACATCTTAGCTGGAGTATTTTTTGCATTAATCTTTCTCCCAAAAGGATTTGAAATTGAGAAAGAAATAATAATTTTTATGTCAATTGGTTTCATAATTTTTTCATTGGTAATGTTTAGGATATTGATAAAGTTAATTACTCCTTTGACTAGGAAGCCTTAGCAGATTATAGGCTTCTTTTGATCCCCGACTGACCATACAAAGTTTTATAAAAATTAACAATTTTCCTTTTTTGAGCTGGGGCTATGAAAAGAAGAACACCGGTCTGGAAGAGGCCATTCATACTTTACGATGTAGACGGAAAGTCCTACATAAATTATGTTGCAGTAGTAACCACATTCGCAGCAATTATAACTTTATTTGGATTCTTTAGTTCTACAAAGCTAGATTCTGAGATAGCTTCTATAACTGGCAAAGTAATTCATCTAATATTTATTCTTATCGCACTTAGTGTAAACTATAATTATTCTTTCGATAAAAAATTCATACACGACAACTATAGTCAACTTCGATTTTGCTGTTGGGGAGCTAATTCTCCAGGAGAACTTAATGATAGGGTTTCTTGGTTTTATAAAATCAAGAATCAAGTCATCTCTGCTTGGTTTGGTTTATGTGCATGCTGGGCGGCATTCTACCTAATAGAAGTCCTAATCTTTTTACAATCTGGAGGGGAAATTGTCAATACAAATAATCATAGATCTTTCATCTTTAGCGTATTAAACAATGTCAGTTCAGGATTTGTGTGCTATTTTTATTTGCTTCTTGCATTCTCCGAGTTTCCTGAATCTGGGGAGAGTAAAGTTACTAAATATTCAAGAATAATAGCCTTTGTCGTTATTGTTTTAATTATTTTAGATCTTTATTTTATATATGACGAATCTGCACTTAAATCAAATTTATATACAGTACTAACTTTAGAAATACTTTCAGGTTTTCTTTCAAGTATCAGCTTCGCTTTGCTAGCAGGAAGATTAGATAGCAGGTACGCAGGCTTCAAAGAGATATGGATCGCTATTTTATACATATATGCAATTGTTTTCTTTGTTTTTCCTGTAGCAAAAGTAGCATATAGCTTAAATATTATCTCCATCAACCAGACTCATTCAGATGCTGTAAGGACTCTAGAAATGATCGTTTATTATATAGCCTTTTTCGGAAAGCTAACTCTCTTTGGCCTGATATACAATGGCATAAAAACTCACAAACTTTTCCTTTACATAATAAACATTCCAGTATTAACTTCAGACTTCAAGAAAAAGAAGGATAACTACTTAAAGCTTCTTAACTCCGGTCTAAAAACTTAGTTTCAAGAAACTTTCAAAGCAGGTCATCTGTTATGGAGTCGATAATAAGATGAACATAAACTCGGATCGCAAGGGGCGATCCCATATTGAAAACACCCCAAATAATGACAAAAAAGAGAAAGGGGGCCAAGGCTAAAAAGCTGACGGTGCCCCAGCTACAGCGTGTTTTGCTGAAGCAATTTGACCAAAACCCCAAGAAACAATACAATCCCAAGCAGCTCATCAAGAAGCTGCACATCGGCAACAACAAAGACAGCGTACAGCACGCCTTAGACCAACTGACCGAGCAAGGGAAAATCAAAGCCAACGACAACTACAAGTACCAGTTTAATGGGCGCTATGCCCAGGAAAGCAGTACCAACTATCTGGAAGGGCGAGTAGACATGACTCGCAATGGCGCGGCATTTATCATAGTAGATGGGCGCGAACAAGACATATTCGTACCACCCAGTCGAATGGGTACCGCCTTCGATGGCGACAAGGTGCGCATACGCTTCTGGCAAGCCAGGGGCCGCAATAAGCCCGAAGGCGAAGTGGTAGACGTGATCGAGAGATCGGTCAAGGCGTTCGTGGGCACCTTGCACGTATTCAACAAAGTCTGCGTGGTCAAGGTGGAAGGCCCGCAGGCGGTAGATATTCTCGTAAGTCGAGAAGACCGGGGCGAAGCCAAGAACGGCGATAAAGTCGTGGTGCAGGTGTCTAACTGGGCACCAGATAGCTACGGCAGCCTGCGTGGAGAGATCACGGCTGTACTTGGCAAGCCAGGCTCCAGCGATATCGAAATGAAGTCGATATTGATTAACAATGGCTTCGACATCGCCTTCCCGAAAGATGTGCTGGCTGAAGCAGCCGCCCTACCCACCAAGCTCGACTTGCAAGAGATACACCGCCGCCGGGATATGCGCGAGGTGCCGACCTTCACCATCGACCCGGTAGATGCCAAAGACTTCGACGATGCCCTCTCCTACCAAGAGCTGGAAAACGGTCGAATCGAGGTGGGTATCCACATAGCCGACGTGAGTTACTACGTAAAGCCAGGTAGTGCGCTCGATATAGAGGCAGCTCACCGGAGCACCTCCGTTTACTTAGTAGACCGGGTCTGCCCCATGCTGCCCGAGCGCATTAGTAACGAGCTTTGCTCGCTGCGGCCTAATGAGGATAAATTCACCTTCAGTGCCGTATTTGAACTGGATCCTAAAACCTACCAAGTGCGCAAGCGATGGTTTGGCCGAACGGTGACGCATAGTGATCGTCGGTTCACGTACGGTGAGGCTCAGAAGGTACTCGACACCGGCAAAGGCGACTTCAAAGACGAGCTGAAGAAACTCAAGCAGATCGCCGATAAGCTGCGCGAACGCCGATTCAAAAACGGCTCTATCGATTTTGCCGCTGAAGAGGTTCGCTTTAAGCTCGACGATCAGGGCAAGCCTATCGACGTTTATATCAAGAAGCGGATCGACACCAATATGCTGATCGAAGACTTCATGCTATTGGCCAATCGAGAGGTCGCGACTTTCATCAACCGCAAAGAGCATAAGCTGAAAGAGAACATCCCCTTTGTGTACCGCATACACGACGAGCCAGACCCGGAGAAGGTCGCGGGGCTGGCTGAGTTTGCTGCTAGCCTGGGTATAGAGATCGACTTGAAGAATCCGAAAACGATCGCCCGATCTTACAACAAGCTCATGTCGAAAGCCAATAGCGATCCTATGGTGCGGATGCTTTCGCCCATTGCGATACGGACTATGGCTAAGGCGGTTTACTCGACCCAGAACATCGGGCACTATGGCCTCGGCTTCGACTTCTATAGCCATTTCACCTCGCCCATTCGTCGCTATGCAGACGTGTTGGCGCATAGAATTCTGGATAAGAACTTACAGGCAGGAAGCCTTTACAAAGCCAACGGCATTAAACTGGAAGAACGCTGCAAGCACATCAGTGCCCAGGAGCGGAAAGCCGTAACTGCCGAGCGCGAAAGCATCAAGTACAAGCAGGTCGAGTACATCAAAGATCATATAGGCGAAGACTTCGATGGTGCGATCAATGGCATCACCGAATTCGGGGTTTTCGTGGAGCTGGAAGGCAGTTTCGTTGAAGGTATGATCGGCTATGACCACATGGACGAATCCTACAATTTGGACTCAGGCCGATTGAGCATAACCGGTCGCAGGAGCGGCAAGCGCCTGAAGATGGGTGATCGGGTGCGCGTACGCGTATTGGATGCCGACCTATCTCGTCGGCGTGTAGATCTGGCCCTGGTCGAGGTACTTCAGGTGCATGGCCAGAAAAAGACCGATGATAACAGCAGGAGGAAACCCTCGAAAAAGCGGAAGAAGTCTACCCGCGGAAGTACTAAAAGGAAAAAATAAGCTGCGCTTATGTCAATTTAAGTCCAACTCGCTCAAGTTCCTCCAGCTTAGCAATATGCCATCTTCTGATTCCCAGTTGTTGTCTCCTCCGTAAATGACAGCTGGCGTTTTGAGTGGCATATCTGAAATAGAGGCAAACTTCCTGATGTTTTTAAAGTAATCTGACCTGAATGTGGAACTGCTTTTGATTTCAATAGGCTGCAACTCAATACCTTTATCGATGATTAGGTCTATTTCGTTTTTTTTGTGATCCTGCCAAAAATACAGATCAGGTCTTTTGCCTGCATTGTACCTAGTTTTTAGAACCTCGTTGATAATAAAATTTTCAAAAATGGAGCCTCTCTGATAATATTTGTCTAGTGCTTCAACACCGGGAATACGTAGCAAAGAGCAAGCTAATCCTGTATCAAAAAAGTACAGCTTTGCTGTTTTAGTTATACGCTTTTTAAAATTTTTATGATAGGGACTAAGCCGGTATACAATATATGAAGTTTCTAATATTGAAAGCCAAGAGTTTACAGTCCGTAAATTAATTCCTACGGCATTGGCCAAGTTAGAATAGTTGATCGGCTGGCCTATTTGGCTCGCGCAAATGGCAATGAATCGGGAAAAGAGATTGAGGTTTCCTATGTTTTTTATTTGCCTAACATCTCTTTCAACATAAGTAGCCAGATAATCTTGAAAAAACCACTCTGGCTCTATACCGCTATTGTAGATTCTAGGGTATCCCCCTTTATAAATTGATTCATTGAGATCTTGACCACTATAGTCTGTACTTGATAGCTCTTCATACGATAGTGGCAACAAATAAAAAATCGTTGTCCTACCAGCAAGAGTTTGGCTCACATTTTCCATCATAAGCAAATTGTGAGAACCACTTAGTATGAAACGAGCCTTAGGGTCTTCGTCTACAATGACTTGTATGTACGAAAGCAGTATAGGTAAACGCTGTATCTCATCTATGACTATCGTATGTGACTGGCTAAAAATGGCTTTAGGGTCTTGTGAAAATCTTTCCAAAGTTTCTGGGTCTTCTAGATTAAAGAATGGCCAGGTAGGAAAAAGCTTTTTAATCAAGGTAGTCTTACCACTTTGACGTGGCCCAGTTATAGTTATGACAGGATACTTTCCCACTCGCTCTTGAATAGCTGCTTCTATTGATCTATTTATCATTCCAAATAGTGCTTGTTTTTATCTTTATGTGATGAAAATATTGTACTAATATACAAATTTTTTACCAATTTTAGCGGAATTTTTGCTTTACTCGTATTGCTAAACCAATCTGATCGGATCATTAGGTGGCCGCTGTCGCATATTGACATGCAATCATTCACCCTTCGACCAATTTTCTCATCTTTGCGTTTCTAGAAAGTCAATAAAGTATAAACCTCTCATGAAGTTTTCAACCAAGTGCATACATGGCGGGCAATACCCAGACCCGCAGACTGGCTCTGTGATGATGCCGATCTATCAGACATCGACTTATGCACAGACATCGCCTGGCGAGCACCAGGGCTACGAGTACGCACGCACACAGAACCCGACACGCGATGCGCTGCAAAGAAATTTAGCCAGCCTGGAGGGCGGTCGTTTCGGCATTTGCTACAGCAGTGGGCTCGCGGCTATGGATGCCGTGATTCGCCTGTTGGAGCCTGGAGATGAGGTCATTGCCAGCGACGACCTTTATGGTGGTTCTTACCGCTTGCTTAGGGCAGTTTATGCCAACTACGGTATCGTGAGTCATTTTGTAGACATGAGAGACCCGGCCAATGTGGAAGCTGCTATCAATGATCGCACCAAGCTGCTTTGGATAGAAACGCCAACCAACCCTATGCTTAACATCGTGGATATCGAAGCACTGGTGGGGACGGTCGACGGAAAAGACGTGCTGACGGTAGTCGACAATACTTTCGCCAGTCCCTACTTGCAGCAGCCGCTGTCGCTGGGTGCTGATGTGGTGCTGCACAGTGCGACCAAATATTTGGGTGGCCATAGCGATGTGGTCATGGGAGCACTGGTTACGGATCGCGAAGATCTGGCCAACCGCTTTTTCTTTTTGCAGAATGCAGTGGGTGCTGTGCCTGGACCGCAAGACTGCTTCTTGGTGCTGCGCGGGATAAAGACGCTTCATCTGCGTGTAGACCGGGCTACTCAGAATGCTAAAAAAGTAGTTGCTTTTTTGCAAGAGCAACCGGAAGTTGGGAATGTTTACTATCCAGGGCTAGAAAATCATCCTCGCCACGAAGTAGCTGCCCGCCAGATGCGCGACTTTGGGGCCATGGTCAGCTTCGACCTAAAGGACGACAGCTTTGAATCGGCCAAGACATTGATGAGCAATACTGAAGTCTTTACCCTTGCCGAGAGCCTGGGCGGTGTCGAGAGTCTAATCGGTCACCCTGCATCTATGACACACGCCAGCATCCCCAAAGAGCAGCGCATGAAAGTCGGTTTGACCGATAGCCTGATCCGCCTAAGCGTAGGAGTAGAAGACGCGGACGACTTGATCGATGACCTCAAGCAGGCCATCAGGCAGCTTAAAAAAGAGCCTGCATTGCAAGCGCAGTAAATCTGAAATATCGGCCAATCGACAATAGCGGGCAGCAAGTAGTGGTTTTTATGTTTAGATAGACGCGGAAGTCGTTATTTTCGTGTCCCTTTAAAATTTACTGATGTTCAGACTACTACTCTCTCTGTTTTCGGTTTTTGTAGGTTTTGTTTTTTTGACTGCACAGGTCTCTTTGGCTTTAGGTGAATGGAGGAGCCTACAATCCTATCGTATTGGTCAATATGTGACTGAATCGCCTGAAGATATTATCTACTCTACCGGGCGGGCAATCTTCTATATCGATAAAGATGAGTTTAGTATCAGGCGATTGACCCGGCCTGACGGTTTATCGGAGACTAATGTTCGGCTACTGCGTTATCATCCGCCGACCGATATTTTGATCATCGTCTACGAGAATAGTGTAATCGATCTGTTCTACCCCGACGGTAGCTTCGAGACCCTTACGCAGATAGATAACTTTAATGCTACTGTTGGCGACGCCCGCATCAATAGACTGAGTTTTGGTGCTGGTAATCTAGTATATATCTCAGCAGGGTTTGGCATTACGGCTCTCGACCTCGATGATCTGACCTTTCAGTTTACCACTTTCACGGGCATAGGGGTATCGGCTACCGATGTGCTGGATGATGTGCTCTACGCTGCTACTGACGAAGGGATGTATCGGGTGTCTCTCGACGGCATCAATATAGTCGACTTCAACAATTGGGAGTTGCTCGGTAGCCAGGTCGGCCTGCCCGATGATTATACATGCGGAGCGGTAAGTGCGTGGAAGGATGATCTATACTTTGGCGTAGGTCTCGATGTTTATCGCTTCAATGATGGCTCTCCGGTATTGCATTACGAAGCACCTGATGAGAACTACTTTTTAAACTACTTAAGTGCCGGGCAGAACTTCTTGCTGGCAGGCTATCGGATTGTAGAAGAACGAGGTAATTTCGACAGACAGGTAGCTATGCTGAATGAAAGCGGCCTTTTTAGAGAAGTCGTTACGAATTGTGTAGGACCGACGAACTACGCCATCGAAGACGATCGCGGCCGTATCTGGTTTGGTGAAGACTGGGAATTCATCCGCGTTCTCGAAGACCCAAACGATGGCGATTGCGCCAACCTCGATTTCGATGGCCCCATCGAAGATTCAGCGTTCCGAATGTTTCACGATGGGCAGGCCCTCTGGGTGGCCGGCGGCGGCTGGGATGCCAACTTTAGCCCGACCTCTTCGAGCCGGGGTATTCTAAGATTTGAAGATGGGCAATGGACAACCTACGAGCGGGAGTTTTTCCCGGTACTACGAGGACGCGACCCCAATACCAGCTCCGATGATCTGCGCAATGCCGTGGGCGTGGGACGAAATCCAGTAACTGGTCAAGTTTGGGCAACGACTTACCTGGAAGGTGCCTTCACCATCGATCCTGAAACAGAGGAGATCGTCATTTATGACGAAGACAACAGCAGCTTGCAAAACGCAGAGGGCGAATCAGAAGGTCGGGTAAGAGTAGGGAATGTGGCTTTCGATGAGGCTGGCAACACCTATCTGTCCAATCCAACTGCCGATAGTCTCCGACCCGTCTCCATACAGAGTCCCGATGGCGAATGGGTGGGCATAGGCAGCCAATGTACTAAAAACGAAGCCTTCGAGATTAAGGTCGACAATGTGGGCTATGTCTGGACACTACACGGCACGCAATCTGATGGAGGCATTTCTGTGCTAGACCTGGCTGGCACACCGCTCGATACAGCTGACGACCGATGCCGCAATATCATTACCGCCAATAGCGACCTACCCACCAATGAAGTGTATAGCATGGCCGTAGATCTCGATGGCGACGTTTGGATCGGTACTGGACAAGGTATCGTGATCTTCGAGTGTGGTACCGAAGTGTTCAACGAGGCACTATGCAATGGTCGCCGTCCCGTAGTAAGCGATGGTCAAGGCAATAACGCCTTTCTGCTCGAAACGGAACTCATTCAATCTATAGTTGTAGACGGCGGCAATCAAAAATGGGTCGGCACTACAGGAGGTGTCTATCTACTTAGCCCCGATGGTGAAGAGCAACTTGCTTTTTTTGATGAAGACAATAGTCCACTGCTCGACAACAATGTGCGCAGCATAGCCGTACACCCAACCGATGGTACGGTCTTCTTCGGTACGGAAGACGGTATCATCGCCTACCGAGGCAGTGCGACCGAGGCGGACAACTTCCACGCCGAAGAGCTAGTGGTTTTTCCCAACCCGGTAGAGCCAGACTACGATGGACCGATATCTATCACTGGCTTAGCCCGCGATGCACGGGTCAAGATCACCGATATAGGTGGAACCCTGGTTTTTGAAGGTAACGCAACCGGGGGTCAGTTCACCTGGAACGGTGCCGACTACAATGGTCGGCTTGTGCAATCGGGCGTTTATCTGATTTTCTCGGCCAGTAACGGGCGCTTTAGGCTTGAAAATCCAGACTCGGCAGTGGGTAAGTTGGTGATCGTTCGCTAATTTGCAACCACTATGGCTTCTCAGCTTTCATTCGAATATAATGCCCTGCGCGACGATCACCCCGAAACTCGACGAAAGCGGTTCTGGTTTTTCCTACTCGTTGTGGCACTTCTCGCTTTGGGCAGCTTCTTCCTCTATCGATATTTTACCGGCTGGCAGGGGGAAAGCAGCCTCATTTTATGGTGGTTCGTACCCGGACTTTTGTGCTTTATCCTCGGTGGAACATCGCTAACCAGGATCTTGACAAGAGCCAAGTCTATGGATAAACACCTGGAGCGCTATGTCAAAATAGATCAAGACCACATTTACTGGTGGCTAGACATCAACGAAACGCCACAAAAGCTCGCCCTGGCTGATATACAATCGGCGGAGTTTACATTTAGAGACATTCACCTAAAGGTCAAAGACGGTACTCAACATACGCTGCATACCTACCTTATTCTTTCGCCAGCGAAGGAGAAGATGTTGAGGGAGCAGTTGGAGGGGAGGTTTGGGTAAAGCGGCTAAGCACTCACGCAGGCATGCCCATTTTTTGTCGTATCCACGGCTCCACGAAACCGAGAATAACATCGTTTGGATTAATACCTTTTTTGGCAAGCTCGTCGACGACTTCTTCTTCGGTGGTATTGCGTTGGAGCCAAATGTAATCTCCAATCACATCTAAATGTATAAGTACTCTATGTTGATGCTGCTTGCCATGCCAACCATGCCATAGGACCAAATATGACTTTCTTTTGTCGTCGAAGACCAGTGAATGGCGCTGATAATTTTCTTGGAGCGTTGCATTTGTATCGTCCCAATAAGAGACGACTTCATTTAAATACTCCTTTACCGCTCGTATTTTATCCATTGAACTATTGATTTATCTGACGGATCATAAGTTACGATATTAATCTTAGCCTCATTGATTAGCAGCCTAAAAAAATCATACTGAAAATCAGCTTGCCAAGTTGGTTCTGGAATAGCCAGGAAAAGCACCCTCCCTGGGTCTTTCAACTTAATAGCAATTCGATAGTTGATGAATTGGCCCACCGCTCTATGTAATTCATTAACAAAAGACTGCGATAAAAAGGTTTTAATCTCAACGGCGATTTGCTCATTGTCTTTTTGCGCACCTAAGATTCTTTCTGCTCCCAGGTCGATTTTTACTTTTCTGTCATCCTTAAAGGTGATGACCAGTGGATCATCAGTAATCTCCCACCCATCAGCAATTAGGGCCTCTTTAAACTCTTCGTGAAACAAATCCTTTCGTGACATACTTTAGGGTTAAAAATTAGGGGCGAAGATTTCTGTTGATGTTATTGTAAATATAAGCTTTTAACTTTGCCTGCACTGTGTACTCTGATTGCAGGGGCAATCAGTATCATAAAAAATCCTCCCTCTCCATGTCCGAAAAACGCCTCTTTTTACTCGATGGTCACGCCCTGGTATACCGGGCGCACTTTGCTTTTATCAATAGGCCGTTGATCAACTCGAAAGGGGTGAATACCTCGGCCATGACGGGCTTTACGCGAACGCTCTGGGACCTGATGAAGAACCAGAAGCCGACCCACCTGGCCTGCGTGTTCGATCCTTCGGGGCCGACATTCCGGCATGAGATCGCACCCGACTACAAGGCCAATCGAGAAGAGCAACCAGAGGATATTGCGCTGGCCTTTCCCTACATCCACCAGATACTCGATGCGTTTCGCATACCGGTCATCATCATCGACAACTACGAGGCCGACGACGTGATCGGCACCCTCTCTAAGCAGGCCTGCAAGGAAGGCTATACGGTCTATATGGTCACGCCAGATAAGGACTTCGGGCAGCTGGTGGAGGAAGGCATCTATATGTATAAGCCCAGCCGCATGGGCAATGGCATCGACATCTTGGGCGTAGAAGAGATCAAGAAGAAGTGGGACATCCAATTCCCCGAGCAAGTGATCGATATGTTGGGGCTGATGGGCGACAAGGTCGACAACATACCTGGTGTGCCGGGCATCGGACCTAAAACTGCTGCCAAATTTCTGAACCAATACGGCAGCCTGGAAGAGCTACTCAAACATACCGACGAGATAAAAGGCAAGAACCAGGAGCGATTAAGAGAGCATCGCGAGCAGGCCCTGCTGAGCAAAAAGCTGGCTACCATCGATATCGAAGTACCCATTCAGTTCGACCCAGAAAACTATCAGTTGGAGAGCTTTGATCGTGAGTATTTGAGCGAGATATTCAAGGAGTTGGAGTTCCGGACACTGGCGAAGGAGATACTCGGTCAACAAGACGAAAAGCCATTGGCGGGCCAACAGGGTGATCTTTTCTCGACACCCGGCGCTGGGGCTAAAGCCCCTACCCGCGGAAGTGCAAATAAAAAAAGCAGCGTACAAGCCCACTCAGTCGCCGATCAGGATATTACCACGACCGAGCACGACTATCAGCTCGTCGACACGCCTGAGGCGCGTGCTAAATTGATCGAGGCCCTGGGCAAGCAGTTGCAGTTTGCTTTCGATACCGAGACCACCGATATAGACGCGACCCGTGCCGAATTGGTGGGTATGTCCTTCGCCTACGAGCCGCACAAGGCCTACTACGTGCCCGTGCCCGAAGACGAGGCCGATGCCCGTGCGCTGGTCGCCGAGTTTGCCCCCGTTTTTACCGATGAGACCATTGCCAAAATCGGCCAAAACATCAAGTACGACTTCATCATGCTGGCGCGGTATGGCGTGGAAGTACGCGGCCCCTTGCGCGACACCATGGTCATGCACTACCTGCTGCACCCCGAGCTGCGCCACAACATGAACTACCTCTCGGAGACCTACCTGAAGTACAAGCCCATCAGCATCGAGACGCTCATCGGCAAGGGCAAGAAGCAGCTCAGCATGCGCGATGTACCGGTCGAAAAGGTAGTCGATTACGCCGCCGAAGATGCCGATATTACCCTACAGCTACTCAAGTACCTGGAGCCTGAAATCGAGGAGGAGGGCCTCATGCCGCTCTACAACGAGGTCGAGGCCCCACTCATACCCGTACTGGCCAGGCTAGAAATGGCGGGAGTCAATCTCGATTCCGATTTCCTGCGCAATTACAGTAAAGGGCTGAGGGCACAACTCGATGAGGCGGTTTCTGAAATTTATACTTCCGCAGGTCGGGAGTTTAACTTGGGCAGCCCGAAGCAAATCGGCGAAGTATTATTCGATCATCTCGAAATCCCGTACAAGGGGTCGAAGACCAAGACGGGCCAATACCGCACCGACGAGGCTACCCTGACAGACCTGGCGCAAGACCACCCTGTCGTTTCCAAGATATTGCGGGTGCGCAGTCTCTCCAAGTTGCTCAGTACGTATGTCGATGCCCTGCCCGAGCTGGTGAATCCGCATACGGGCAGAGTACACTCGTCTTTCAATCAGACCATCGCCGCAACGGGAAGATTGAGTAGCAACAATCCCAACCTACAGAATATTCCCATCCGTACGCCCGAGGGTGCAGAGGTGCGCAAGGCCTTCGTACCGCGCGATAATGACCACCTACTGCTGGCCAGTGACTACAGCCAAATCGAGCTTCGATTAGTAGCCGCCCTGAGTAAAGACGAGGGTATGCTATCGGCCTTCCGCGAGGGGAGAGACATTCACCGCGCTACGGCTGCCTTGATCTTCGATGTCGACTACGACGAGGTCACCCGCCAGCAACGCTACCAGGCCAAGACGATCAACTTCGCCATCCTATACGGTGCCGGAGCCCAGCGTCTGATGCAGGAGCTCAACATCCCCCGTGCCGAGGCGGGCAACCTGATCAAGACTTATTACGAGCGTTTCCCTGGCCTGCAAGACTTCATGAAAGGCAGCGTAGCCGATGCCCGCGAGGAGGGCTATGCGAGTACGCTACTCGGCCGCAAGCGCTACCTGCGCGACATCAACAGCAAGAGCAGCTTGGCTCGCTCCAATGCCGAGCGAATGGCTATGAACACCCCCATTCAAGGCACCGCTGCCGATATGATCAAGGTAGCTATGATCAAGATCGACCAAGCTCTTGCCGCAGGTGATTTCAAGACCAAGATGATCTTACAAGTACACGATGAGTTGGTCTTCGACGCGCCTAAAAATGAAGTAGAAAAAGTCGTCCCCATCATCGAAGAGCTGATGCGCACGGCTATTCCCGACCTTGAGGTACCGATCGTGGTAAGTACCGATAAGGGGGATAATTGGTTGGAGGCGCATTAATTTTAGAATCCACGGCCTTCATTCATTAACCTTTCTTCAGAAGCCTCTACAAAACGACGCTCTCTCAACTGAAGAAACCGAACTAAGCTCTTGGCTGAAAGATTGATCTCTTCGTCTAAAATCATATCGTAAATTCTGAAGTGTAAGGCGTCAATTAGTTTTTGATCAATGGTGCCCTGACAGTAGTTCAAGAATTTCGCTACGCTCTTAGACTTTAAGCCTTTCTCATTTTCAAAAACAAATTGAATCGCTTCACTTGGGCTTCTAGATAGAAAAATAAGTATAGCATAGTACCGAACGGCTGCATTTTCTGCTAAAATCAGGTCCTGAATTTCTTGATCTGATGCAGTTGCTTTAAGCTCTTCATAAAGCTCATATTGTGGGTCTTTTTGAAGTGGGCCACTGTACAAACCTGTTCGGTAGAGAGAATTGGTAATATAGTTGCCTTCTTCCATAGCTATGATAATTTCTTGCAACGAGCTCTCTCTGCTCTGCGAGAACAGAGTAGCCGAACAGACCAAGAAAAGGGAAAGTAAGCAGCCCTTTAGATATCTCTTAAATATTTGATTTTTAAGAATCACTTCTTTAGAATTACGCTACTGCAAACTCCGTGTACTGCCTTTCATCTTCAGGAATAAACCCAAGCACGATATCCATCTTGTCTACGCCTCGACGCATGAGTTCTTCTACAATATCGGTATCTGTCCGATTTTCGAGTAGCCATATCTTGCCATTCTTAATGAACAAACTAAAAATGGCATAGTGGATGAATTTGTGTTCAGTGGCCCAGCCATATCTCAACAACTGATAATGTTGTGTTTCAGGGTCTATAACTAAAGATGTGACAGTATCATCATCGTACTGAAACCTTGGTTGATACTCCTTTAATATGGCCTCAAGAATTTTTTTGTTCTGAATTACTCTTTCCATTCCAATATAGTTTCTGTCTTTGTATTGAAAACTATCAATTTGATACCAGCATCATTTAAAGCAGCAAAATAGAACCTAGATATCTACATCTGCTCGTATGCACGATAAGGTACGGCTAAAAAGAGAATTCTATCAATTCTACATTTAGATTCCCTCAAAAAGTTTAAAGGGTCCCTACCTACTCTTCAACCGCACCACTGGGCAAATAACCTCTTCCAAACTTATACCTCCATGCTGAAAGGTATTTCGGTAGTAGTTGTTGTAGTGGTTGTAGTTGTTGGGGTATAGGAAGAACTTGTCTTCT
This sequence comes from Bacteroidota bacterium, assembly GCA_039025055.1. GTDB lineage: Bacteria > Bacteroidota > Bacteroidia > Chitinophagales > Saprospiraceae > Neolewinella. Next base: position 43,311 of record JBCCPC010000026.1, read on the forward strand.
TTGGCAAAGATGTAGGCACTGCTCAAATTGGGGCTGGGTAGCTTGCCCTGCTTGGGGTCGCGCACTTCCAGTACATCGCTTTCGTCGTACTTGAGGTTGCGGCCCAGCTTGTAGCGTAGGTTGGTGGTGGTATCGCGATCACCTACGACCCGGCTAGGCGTATTAACGCGGATGGTCCCGTGATCGGTGGTAATGATGAGTTGCACATCGCGCTCAGCCAGTCGGCGAAGGGTGGCCCAGAGCGGGCTGTTCAAAAACCAGGAACGGGTTAGACTGCGATAAGCCTTTTCATCACCGGCCAGCTCCTTGAGCACCTCCATCTCGGTACGGGCGTGGCTCAGCATATCGATGAAGTTGTAGACGATCACGCTGAAGTCGTTATTTAGGAAATCGAGGGCGCGGTCTTGCATCTGGCGGGCAAAGTTGGTGCGGGTCACTTTGGTGTAGTCCCACTTCAGGTCGCCACGACGCATCAGCCGGTCGAGTTGCTTACCGAGCAGATCGGCCTCGTGATTGTTCTTGCCGCCTTCGTCGGTATCGTTCTTCCACCAGTCGGGGTAGTGCTTGGCGATATCCGAAGGCATCATGCCCGCAAAGATGGCGTTTCGGCTGTACTGCGTACTGGTCGGCAAGATGCTGTAAAAAGCATCCTCTTCCTCTACGCGATACAACTCGCTGATGATGGGCTCGATCACCTTCCATTGATCGAAACGCATATTGTCGAGGAGGACGAAAACCGTAGGTATGTCCTTGCTCAGGTGTGGCAAGACCTTCTCGCGCATGAGGGTATCAGACATGATGGGCGCGTCTTCGCCCTGTACCCAATCCAGGTAGTTTTTCTCGACGAACTTGCTGAATTCCTTATTGGCCTCACTTTTCTGCATGGCCAGTATCTCGCCCATCTGTTCACTGTTGCTACCGTCTAGCTTGAGCTCCCAGTTGATCAGCTTGCGGTAGGTCTCGACCCACTCTTCGCGATCCAGCCCGCTGTTGATCTCCATGAGCAGTTGGCGAAACTCTTGCTGATAGTCGGTATTCGTCTTTTCGCGCACGAGCCGCTTTTCGTCTACGATCTTTTTGAGGGTCAGCAAGATCTGATTGGGGTTGACGGGCTTGATCAGGTAGTCGCTGATCTGGCTACCGATGGCTTCTTCCATCACGTGCTCGGCCTCGTTTTTGGTGATCATCACTACAGGTACACTCGGGCGCTTGTCTTTGATCTTGGTCAGGGTTTCCAGGCCGGTGAGGCCGGGCATACTCTCATCGAGGAAGACGATGTCGATATCGGCGGTGGTGTCGATTTCTTCTAGGGCGTCGTAGCCATTAGTGACGGTCAGTACGTCGTAGCCCTTTTTTTCCAAGAAGAGGAGTTGGGGTTTTAGCAGATCGATCTCGTCGTCGGCCCAGAGTATTTTGATGTTATCCATAAGTAATTTTATATCACTCGGCGGCCGCAGGCCGCCGAGTGATATAAAAACGCCTTTAAGGCCACGAATGGTTTGTGCTTGTCAAAAAAAGCAAGCCGCCGCCTTTCTCCCATAGACGGACTCGATGAAAAGTGAGGGAAAAGAGGCGCGGCCCGCAGTATGCTGTATAGAAGCGAATCTTGCCATTACCCTCCTACTGTCTATCAGGCTTTTGCTTAACTTTAACCGAACTGTTAGCTAACTCTTAATGGCCGATCAGCCGCCCGTGTCCGGGGCCATCAATCGAAATTTACAGTATCGGCCACCCGAAGAGCCGGGCTTCGAGGCGCGTCGCGATGCGCTGCTGGCTGGAGATCGGGCCGCCCTGAGCCGGGCCATCACCCTGCTGGAAAGCCATATCGAAAAAGACCGCCAGTTAGCTGCTCAATTGGTCTCTTGGGCTGATGAAAGAAGCGGCAGCCATACCTTCAGATTGGGCATTAGCGGCAGCCCCGGCGTGGGCAAGTCGACCTTCATCGAAGCCTTTGGCCTGGCCTTGGTAGAACGCGGGCACAAGCTGGCCGTACTGGCTGTGGACCCCAGTAGTAGCCTGAGCGGCGGCAGCATATTGGGCGATAAGACCCGCATGGAGCGGCTTGTCAAACAACCTAATGCATATATCAGACCGAGTCCGAACCAGGGCGCACTGGGTGGGGTAAATAAATCTACCCGCGAAAGTCTACTTCTTTGTGAAGCTGCTGGTTATGATTTTATCATTGTCGAAACCGTGGGTGTCGGGCAAAGTGAGCTGGCCGTACACGGCATGACCGATGCCTTTCTATTGCTCGCCCAACCCGGCGCAGGCGATGAGCTACAAGGCATAAAGCGGGGTGTGCTCGAAATGGCTGATATGATCGTCGTCAATAAGCTGGATGCTATGCCGCAAGCCGCTCGACAGACAGCGGCACAACTTCGACAAGCCCTTCACCTCGCCCCTGCTCGCGCCGACAATTGGACGCGGCCCATACTTACTGGTGCTGCGTTGACTGGAGAGCAAATCGAAGAGATTGTTACTTCTGTCGAAGATTATCGTCGACATTTAGTAGACGGAGCTTACTTTGCTCACGGACGGCAGCGGCAACGGCAAAAATGGCTGGAAGAGCTCGTGCAAAGCGAGTTGCTACACCAACTGCACCATGCCCACCTGACAGATCGAGACACCATACCCCAAGCTGGCAAGGTTTTTGATCAGGCAAGAGAGCTATTAAAATCATTCTATCAAACTCAACACGAAAAAAACCACTGAATATGAGATCCATTACTACCATAGGCGTCGTTGTTGGCCTGCTCGCACTACTGCTCATTGGCGGGTGCAACTACAACAACAATTTTGTTAGAGCCGAAGAAGACATCAAGCAAAAATGGAGCGATGTAGAGACGCAGTACCAGCGCCGCGCCGATCTGATCGGTAATCTGGTGAAGACTGTAGAAGGAAGCGCCAACTTCGAGCGCTCTACCCTCGAATCGGTCGTCAATGCCCGAGCCCGAGCCACCAGCATCAATATCGACCCGAGTAATATTACAGCCGATCAACTAGCCGAATTTCAGGCGGCTCAAGGTCAGCTATCTCAAGGGCTAGGCCGTTTACTGGCCAATTTTGAGGCTTATCCGGAGTTGCGCTCTACGCAAGGGTTTCGAGATCTGATGACCCAATTGGAAGGAACCGAAAATCGAATCGCCACCGCTCGTAGAAACTTCAACGAGGAGGTAACGAAGTACAACAAGAAGGTGCGCGTTTTCCCGGGTTCGCTTTTCGCTTCTGTTTTCGGCTTCGATACACACGCTCAATTCGAGTCTGATGAAGGGAGCGATCAGGCACCCGAAGTGAATTTCGATAGCCTAAATGATTAACTTTCATGCTTCGCGCCATCGGCGCGAAGCATGAAATTCTGAACCTCATGGTCCGATTTTTTAGTCCAGAAGAAGAGTCTCGCCTCGTGGCTGCCATTCAAGCGGCCGAGCGTACCACCTCGGGCGAGATACGTGTACACGTAGAGCGCGAGACACGGCGACCTGCCATTGAAGAAGGCTGGCGCATCTTTCGCAGGCTTGGCATGCACAAAACCAAGGACCGCAACGGCGTTATGATCTTGCTCGATTTGCACCATCAGGCGTTTAGCATCATAGGCGACGAGGGCATACACAAAGCCGTGGGGCAAGACTTCTGGACAGAAGAGCGCGACCTGCTGCAAGACCATTTTCGGCGGGGCGAGTTTGTCGAAGGGCTGGAGATCGCCATCGCCCGCGTGGGTGAAAAGCTCAAGGGCCACTTCCCCTACGCCGGAGACGATATAGACGAAAACGAATTGCCAGATACCATCAGCTATGGGTAGAGTTGCGACGCATATTTTGGTTCTCTTGCTGCTGATCACATCGGTCGGCTTGGCTGCGCAGTCGCCCATACCTCGTGCGCAAAATAAGTTGGTCTATGACTTAGCGGGCATGTTGGATCGCGGTCAGGTGCAAGCCTTGGAAAGCAAGCTCGTTAGCTACAGTCGCGAGACCAGCACCCAGATTGCCGTGGTGCTCGAAAGCTCTCTCAATGGTGAAGACGCTTTCGATCGAAGCCTGGCTATAGCAGAAGGTTGGGGCATAGGCGGCAACGACAATAAAGATAATGGTGTGCTACTCTACGTGGCCAAAAACGATCGCCAAATCCGTATACAAACCGGCTACGGCACAGAGGGCTTTTTGCCTGATATTCAGGCCAAGCGTATCATCGACAACATCATTGCACCAGCCTTTCGTCAAGGCAATTTCTACGGTGGTATAGACGGTGCCGTACAGCGCATTATGGACCTCGGCACCGGCGAGTACACCGCTGAGGAGGATACTGGGGGGAGTATGCCATTTCCCGTTGTCTTATTTCTACTGGTGATCGGCCTTTTCTTTATCTCTGCTATCATTTCTGCCTCACAAAGAGATGATGATGACGACGACGATGGTGGCTATTGGCGCGGCGGCCGCTACGATATGGATGATTACGGTCGTGGTCGCGGCAGAAGACGCCGAGGTGGTTGGGTCATCATGCCCGGTGGTTTTGGCGGCGGTGGTGGCGGCAGCTTCGGCGGCGGTGGCGGATTTGGTGGTTTCGGCGGCGGCGGCTTCGGTGGCGGCGGTGCCGGAGGAAGTTGGTAAATACCCAATACTGTGTACCTCGTACCAAATACCTCCCTATGATTCATTTCAATAATGCCGGTGCATCCCTCCCCCCTCCTTCAGTCATCGAGGCACAAGTCGATTACCTTCGTCGTGAAGCCGAAGTTGGTGGATATAGACTTGCGCAGGTAGAAGCCCACCGCATCAACGATTTCTACCCCGCTGCTGCGGAAGTCTTAAGCGCTCACGCGCGCAACATCGCCTGGGTCGGCAGCGCAACTGAAGCCTTTAATAGAGCCGTCTCCTCCATCCACTGGAGCCAAGGTGATATCGTACTCACCACCCGCGCCGACTACGTGAGTAACCAGCTGGCCTTTCTCCAACTCCAGCAGCGATACGGCATACAACTAGAACGACTACCCGATGGAGCTTCCGGTTACGATCCCGATGCCCTGAAAGATCGGCTAGCAAAAGGCCCGCTTCCCCGTCTGATCAGCATCACCCACGTCCCTACCAACCGAGGCATAGCCCAAGACATCATCACTGCCGGAAAGCTCGCCCGCCAGTATGGCATCTGGTATCTAGTCGACGCCTGTCAATCGCTGGGCCAGCTGCCGCTCGATGTATCTAAAATAGGCTGCGATTTTCTATGCGCCACCTCCCGCAAATACCTACGCGGCCCCCGAGGTGGTGGACTTCTATATGTCAGCGATCGTGTTCTCGAAAGCGGGCTCACCCCCCTAGGCGTCGACATGCAATCCGCCGAGTGGAAGTCCCCTTCCGCTTATCGCCCCGTCGACGACGCCAAACGCTTCGAGACCTGGGAGCGATCTCCTGCCACACAGCTTGCTACAGCTGTGGCGCTTCGCCATCTTCTAACCCAAGATCGCCCGGCTATCTATGAGCGCATTCAGGCCCTCGCCCAAAAACTCTGGCTGGCCCTCGATGCCCTCCCCCATACCCGCATGGTCGATCCGCTGGAAAGCCTGGGGTCCGGGCTAGTGCTGGCCTACTTTCCCGAGTTAGATATCGATCCTGATACGTTGATAAATCGATTATTCGATCAGGGCCTGAATGTCAAGTATTCAACGGTTGCAGGCGATCAGTACGACTTCAAGGAAAGGGGAATCGATTGGGCCCTGCGAGCGTCGGTGCATTATTTTAATGAGGAGCAGGAAGTAGATACGGCCATAGACATATTCCGCCAATCGGGCTTGAAGGCTATTTTTGCTTTGTAAAGCAGAGTTAAATTGAAAATTTAACCTTATTTTTATTAGAGACCTTAATGATGACGATGAGCTACAATAAATTCATAATACTAGTTTTAGTACTATCTCTGCCCTTTGTGTTTTTTACTTGTAAAGAGAGTCATCCAATTACGAGTCCAGTCGAAGAGGAAGAAATGACTCAAGGCCAAATTGACTCTCTTTTAGACAAATTTAAGTTCTTTTACGAACAGCCAATAGTCATTGATAGCTCAAGTCATATAATAATACCCATATCAACTCGCCTAATAGAAAGAAAGTCGATATATAGCAAAGATGGATATGCTTCTGATAGCTATCCTAGGTACTGGAACGCCTTATTTTATAATCGAGAGACAAGTGCTAGCCGATTATTAAGCAAACGAAAGATTAGAATTTCAAGAATACATGCCAAGGGTAATAACGGCTTTAGAGAGGAGAACAAGACCTTTGGAGAGATGGTTCTCTACGAGATGGGAGACATAGACTATAACAAAGATGGGAAATTAGATAATAAAGATCCAGAATTTTTATTCTCATCTAAACAAGACGGAATGGGCTTAAAAAGAATTACACCCAAAGATGAGTCATTAAAATATTTTCAAATTATTAAAAATACAAATCAAATTCTTATAAAAACCTTGAGAGATATAAATAGTGATTTAATTTTCGACCAGGCAGATGAGCCTATATGGTACAAGGCGGAGTTGAGAGGAGAAACCTGGGATCTGCATGAGGTTATTGACTCAACACGCAGAAATGAAATTAAGAACTTATACTTTGAGCAGTGGTTAAAAGGTAGCTGATCAATAAAGTATAAGTCGAGGATTCAAGATGTAGGAAAATCTAATCATTTAATTCAGCATGTAGACCTCTCTGTAAGGAAAAGCACGGTACGCCATATTATTCCGAAGAAGTTTATCCGTTTCAAGCAACCAGTCATAAAGCTCAATAGGCGATTGAATTTGAAAGCCACTGTAAGTTACACGTTGGCAAGAACCACATCCAATATGTTCAGGGAATGAATGGGATAACTTTATTTCTTCCCCAGGGGCTAAGAAAATAGAATCCCTAATTAATTTAAAGTGCTTACCGGAATAAGGGTTGGTTAGTTCCCAAGGCTCTTTTCTATCACGAAACTGAATTGTAGCTCTTGAAGGACCTATAAGCCTTCCTCTGGGGATAAAATAGCCCTTGTCCGAAGTATTCTTTATGAAGGCAGCAAGCGTAACCATTCCGCCTCTTACTTCAGGATATTGGATCTCAATTCTAGTCGATACTATATCATCTCTAGATCTCATCCATGTTTCTGTCAATAACCCTATTAGATTGTTGTACTCGAACTTCCTACTGATTTCTGCGATTTTATTCCACGGGAGCCAGTCGTTACTCAAGTGAAGAGAATCAAATATTTCAGAGAGATCATTCTGTATTTTGGGATTCTTGAAGCTCACCATAACAAAGCCACTAAATGGCCCATTTCCATAATTATTTGAGCCCTGGAAGATTCTTCCGATGCCACTTACGTCGATGTATTTATAGTCGTGCGCGCCACGGCCACCCACGAAACCATCATTGAAATGGTAAGCCGTGACTTCATATTCGGTTCCGTTTGAGACAGTGAATGTAAAGCTATTGTGTGGTAGTGAATTCCCTAAAAAGGCGGTGTTATTCTCCCTGCTTTCTGATCTTATCAAGTAGTTGATTTTAGGATTGTCTAACGGCAGCCTAAATACAGAATCTTGAAACGAATAGGCATCAATGACATCTAACGAGCCTCTGCTCAGTTCGCAATGAAGTAGATCTGCACCTGCTAAATTTTGAGCGTTAGCGGATTTATAAGCTGAGTGTAGGTTTAGGAAATAGGCTTTTTGCGAATGGACTATCCCAAACAAAAACAAGGAAAAAATTAGAATACACGTCTTCATCTACCTCGTCTGATCAAACGCTTGCACCACCTCCAGCACCGACTCGATATCATCATAAAAAGTGCGGATGAGCTCGAAGCTCACATTGGTCTGAAAGAAACTCGGTTCTAAGAGATCGTACTCGTGGCTGATAGCAGCGAAAAGCTCCTGATTATTAATGGCGAAATAAACATCCCGCTCACCGAGCACATTGGCATACTTGACCATGGCTTGCTGCATAGAAGGCGTGAGGAGCTCTTGCACGATGGTGCCTTCATGGGCGTAAACGGTAAAGTGATTGGCAAAGGACTCGGTGAAGTTATTGTCTTTCAAGGTGTTCTTGACGGGGCGGCCACCCTGTGCGTAGTAGGCGCGCAGAGAGCGGTGCATCAGATTGGCCTTGCGCGTTGGCCAAACGGCTAGCTTCCCGATAACCTTTTCGTTGAAGTGTGCATGTACGAATATCCCGGCAAATAGCGTCTCGAAGCGATGGCTAGCCCGGCTCTCTTCTTTCACGTAAACCTCGCAGAGCTGAAAGGGCATCTCCCCGATCTGGCCTTCGATATGATCCTCGCCCTCGAACAGCGCGCGGCGGGTGAAGAAGAGGCCCGAACCTTTGAGTACCTCCTTGTCGATACTTCTTTTCGCATCGTACTGTAGCGACTGAAAGTTGGGCTGCTGGTTTAGAAAGTCGAGCAGCAACTGCACAATAGCCGGTTTAAATCGCTGGCGGAACCGCTCGAAGCGATAAGCTAGATAAACCATATAACCTATACCCAACGGCAATAAAACCACCATCAAAAAGCTGAGCTTCAAAAATAGTAGCAAACTCACCAGCAAAGTGATTACTACTCCAGAAAGAATGACCCGTATCAGCAGATTGCGCCTGGCCCTTTCGGTGCGTTGTAGCTCAGGGCGGATGTGGCTGTTGTAGTATACCCGTAGCTCGGCTTCTCGCCTGATGCGGGCCTGCTCGCGCGACTGCTCGGCGGCTTGCCGCTCGCGTTGCAGTTCCATCTGCTGTAGGCGACGCGCTTGGGCTTCTTGCTCGCGCTGGTAGGCCTCATATATATTTCTGGATTCAGCCATTGGTGGGACAAGATAACGAACTAGCTATTATCATCCAGTAGCTCCAGCTCCTCCGCTACCGCAGGAACCTCTGCCTGACGATCCCTTACAAAATTGCACCACAGGCAGCTGTCTTCCCCGCAGCCCTGGTAAAAGTCCTGTGCCATAATGCGCGCATAAGCCTCATGGATGATAATCCGCAAAGCCTCCTCATCTTCGGGTTTGACCTCGATGGATACCTGTGCCTGATCCCCATCGGGACCAATGGTCAGGTAGCTCAGCGTACAGGTATCTACCTTCACCAGCCCGCGCTCAAAAGCCTCATAAACCATCTTATAAAAGACCAACTGCCGCCAATAGGTGCCACCAGCCAGCTGACTTTTTCCGGGCGGCTTGGTATGGCGTTTGTTGGCAAAGCCCGTCTTGTAATCGACAATATCGACGCGGCCGTCGCGCTTCTCGTCGATACGGTCTATGACCGCCGTGACCGGCACACCATCTATCTCGACATGGCCGATGTATTTTTCGACCTGCACGTCAATGGTCCAGTTTTGGCGTTCCTGGTCGAAGTAAGCGGAAAGCTCTCGTTTACCGCGTTTGACAAACTCTTCGTAGTCTTTGGGTTCGAGCCAGGCACGTCGGCGCGCCAGGGAAAGCTCGAACATAAACACGAGCTCTCCTTTTGAAGGCAAGCCATGGCCCGCTTGCTTCTTGGCACTCAAGAAATAGTTTTGCAAGGCTTCGTGTAGTGCCTCGCCATAGACCGCCGCTGGCCGCTGAATGCGTGGCACTTGCAGTACCCGCTCGTAGTAGAAAGCCAGTGGGCAGTCTAGCCAGGTATGCAGGGCCGAAACACTCAGTCTCATATCTTTGAGTAACTCGTCGATCAATGCCTCATCTACAGGCGGTGCTACCACGACCTCATCCGTGCGAATTCCTGTAGAAAGAAATCGGGTTAACTCATTGTTGGCCTTAGTTTGGACCTTTTCGGCATCGATCATGTCCGCATCGAATGTAGCCAAAAATTGAACGGCTTGCGTCGGTTTTCCCTGGGCATTCTGGCTGGCATAGCTCATGACCAGCTCTGATTTGGCTCGGGTCATAGCTACATAAAACAGCCGCCGCTTGGCCTCCAGCAGGTCTTCCTCGCCCGAGTAGGTGAGTGTGGGTGGCAACTTAAACCGCTGGTTATTGGCCGACCGCCCCTGGCCCCACTGCTTCTCTACGCAATCGTACATCCACACGCACGCAAACTCCAAACCCTTGGCTGAATGGGCCGTGAGTAGCTGCACGGCTTGGCTATTTTCAGCCAGGGCCATCAAGGGCAATTCGATTCTGTTCGCATCCATACCGCTTAGTGTGGATAAGAACTTCCGCAGGTGGATACGTGGCTTGCGCAGCGACTCTCTCTCCGCGAAGTTCAAAAAGGTCCTTATTTCTAGCAGTCTGGCCAACTTGTCAGCACTGCGGGTATGGTGAGCTAGCATACCGCTCCCCTGCAAGACCTTGTCGATGAACCTGACTAGCGGCAAGTTGTGTAGTTCGGCTTGCATGGACTCCAGCCATTCTGCCACTTTTCGCAAACGGTCCGGGGCTCTTAGGCTGCTGGGCCATAGCTCCGCTTGCGCCAGGTAATCACGCCAGGTCTCGGCTTGCTCGATCACATTCGCCTTCCTTCGAGCTATGGCCAGGCGAGCCAGATCGCTGGCCGGTATCCCAAAGCAAGCGAAATGCAACAGCCTGAATAGCATATGCTCTCCGCTACTCGGCAGTCGGTCTTCCTGGTCGAAGTAGACGAGGAGCTCCCGAAGCTGCCTCACAATTAAGCTGTCGAGCACATTGGGCCGCCGCCTGGTCTGGTAGGGGATGCCCTCCCGCTCGAATAGCTGCTTAATTGGCTCTGCTTGCTGGTGGCGAGCATAAATGATGGCTATCTCACCATATTCGCGGCCAGCTTTGCGCCAGCTATGTATCTGATCCATTAGCCCGAGCAGCTCCTGATCTACTTGGCGGTACTCTCTGACCCGAGGCAAGACACCTGGCATTTCGGATGCTGCCAGCAGATGCTTCTCGATCTCGAAAACTTCTATCAGTTTACTGATGCGGTGCTCGTTTTGATCGATGAGGTGAGCGGCGGCATCTAGTAGTCTTTGGTTTGAGCGATAGTTCTCCCGCAGGGTGATAATCCGCACATTTTCGTATCGCTCATAAAAGTCGAGCATCGACCGCAGCCTCGCCCCTTGAAATTCGTAGATAGACTGATCGTCATCGCCTACGATGAAGAGATTGGGCCTCTCCCAATAAGCTGCGAGCATTCTGACGATCTCATCCTGGCTACCGTTGGTATCCTGAAACTCATCGACCAGTACGTAGAGGTAACGCTCCTGATATAGGCGCATCAGGTGTTCATGCTCGTTAAAAGCCTGTAGCACCCACCTGATCATGTCATCATAATCATAGCGACTGAGCTCGGCCAGCTTCTGATCGAAGAAGGGAAACAGGGCCGCAGCTGCCTGAAGCCGCTCCATCCTTATGCGCTCATCTTTGGCTTTGGCCGTCTTGAGATCGCCCTTTTTGAAGTTACGATAGTTGCGCCTGTAGGTAAAATCGGGATAGTCCGATAGATTGTCCAAGTATTCCTTGGCCGCGACCTGCAGACCTGCGGAAGTCCAATTTTCAGACTTCATGGCCGCAAATAGCCTCGACAATTGCCGCTCGAAAAAGTAGGCGTTGCTGCGCCCGGCCCTAAGTGGGTGATGCGGATCCAGATCGTCTAAAATCTCGCGTATGACCCGCACGCGTTCCAGGTCCGATAGTGGTTCCAAATCGCTGCGCCCGAAGTACTCCAAATGGTCTCGAATGACCTGACTGCAAAAACCGTGAAAAGTGTGTATGGCTACGCGATAGGCTTCGGGGCCGATCCATTGAAGCAGCCTTTCGCGCATGGCTTTCACCCCGGCTTCGGTATAAGTTAGGCAGAGGATGGACCCTGGCGGCGTATCGGTCTGCTGGAGTATATTTCCTATGCGCGCCGAGAGCAAGTGGGTCTTGCCCGTACCTGGCCCAGCCAGTACCATGACCGGCCCATCGATCTGATCGACGGCTGCGCGCTGGGCCGGGTTGAGCCGAGCCAGCTCGCGCTCGAACGTCGTTTCGGTAGATTTTTTTCCGACTTTCGCCACAAGACGAAAGTCGGAAAAAATGGTGAAAGACGAGCAGGCTTAGTTCTGCTGTACGTGCACGTCCATTTGTGGGAATGGGATATTGATGCCTCCAGCGTCAAAAGCTTTCTTGACATTTTCAATCATGTAGAAGCGGGCATCCCAGTAGTCTTCGCTATTTACGAATGGTCGAGTAGCCAGGTTTACCGAAGAGTCGGCCAGCTCGGCGACGACCACTCCTTGAGCTGGATCGTCTAATATATAAGGACACTCTTTGCCCACCTGCAAGATGATATCGCGAGCCTTATCGATTGGATCGCCATAGCCAATGCCAAAAGTCAACTCGACACCTACGATGCCTTGACCGCTAATGTTGGTGATGATGTTGCTGGTGACCGTTCCGTTGGGAATGATGACTCGCTTGTTGTCTAGCGTTTTGAGCACGGTATTGAAGAGCTGGATACCTTCCACTGTTCCTGTTTGGCCACCACCGATGGTCACCAGGTCTCCGACGCGATAAGGGCGGAAGAAAAGCAGAAGGACACCACTGGCAAAGTGGCCCAGTGCACCTTGCAAGGCCAACCCAATGGCAAACACCAAGGCACTGAAAATGGCAATAAAGCCAGTTACCTCGATGCCAACCATGCTGGCTGCGGCGAAGACAACTAAAATCTTCAATCCCGTGCCGATTAGCGATCTAATGAAGGGCTGAACGGTTTTATCCATCCCTGATTTCTGCATGCGCTTACTCACCGCACTCGATAAGCGGCCGGCAATCCAGAAGCCGATGATGATGACCGCTAAGGCACCTATGATTTTTGGTATGTATAGCTCTAGTTGTGCTTGTGTTTCGGGAGATAAGTTTAAGAAGTCGAACATAATGCGTGATTTTAATATGAAAGTTCTGGTTTATGACGAGGCGAATCTGCTTGGTCACGTTGGAGCCGTAAAAACGCCAGAAATAAAACAAGATATTTACAAAAGCTCAAAATAGTTCTTTCCTTTCGTATCTTGAGATTTAGATGCGTTATCTTTTTAGCAGCTTTTTAGCGATTTTAATTGGTCTCCCTGGTCATGCTCAGGAGCTGCCATTCACGGTCCGCAATTTTGGTATCGAAGAAGGTTTGTCTAACGAGTGGGTCTCAGCCATCGCGCAAGACGAAAAGGGCTATTTATGGATCGGCACGCAGTACGGTCTCAATCGTTTCGATGGGCATGAATTCGAGGTATTTACATATCGTCCGAAAGATGGCCTTAGCGGCAATTGGATACGGGATATAGCGGCTACAGATCACCGTTTATTTTTGGCTCCATTGGGTCAGGGGCTTCAAGAAGTCAGGGAATCAGGCGGATTGTTTTTACCCGCCTGGCGGCAAAAAGGCTGGGGGTCTGCCAGTATTCGAAGTATGGCTAAGTGCACTGAGGATGAGTATCTGGTCAGTACATCCGAAGGTGTTTTCAAATGGGCGTCTACAGCTACAAGGTCAAGCCCTCCGGAGTTGATCGATAGTGGCTCCTTTCATGATATAGAGGTGCTGGATCGCCATTGGGCAGCCGCAGGTAGTAGTGGCCTTGTTCTCGGTAGTGGGGATTCATTTGAACTCGTTCATGCGCATACGACTGTAAGAGCTACAGAATTTATTAGCCCAGATAGTTTGCTTTCACAGAGCATGAGAGAAATTTACCTAAGCTATAAGCTAGCGGATAAAACCTGGGCGACGGAAAGACTTACCGATAAGCTTTTGACGGGGATTCCGATCAACGGTATAGAACCATTCATTTATCGAGATAGACAAGGTCAGATTTGGATGCCCACCACGTCGGGATTAATCTGTCTGGATGTAAAACTCGATATAGTCAGGCGCATCAGTACTAATGAGTTGTTCGCTGCCGCCGGTTTACGAGGCAATGGTCAGCTACTCAGCTTTTTCCAAGACCGCGAAGGTACCTATTGGGCAGGCACAGATCGAGGCATCTTTCAACTGGTGCCGCAGGTGAGTTTTAGGCAATCCATTCTAGAGAATATCGAGAGCCCGCTATCTCGTACCCGTGAGGTGGTCAAGCTGGGCGACACCCTTTGGCTGGCTAGGCCAGGGGGCTTGTATAGATATATTGACAAGATAGATGCCGAGCCACAGCTCTTTTTAACGGGTCGTTTTCAGTCGCTGGAGCCAGACTTTCAGGGCAATATATATGCCTTTGATATGGGCACTTCTCCAGATCGACTTCTTAGAATTAGATATGATGGCAATCGCGTCGGGGAAGTGGTCAAAAGCTGTCCTAGCCAAGAAGGCTCCGAGAATTGGGATATGGCCCTCGACCACCAAAGACGCGTATGGGTAGCCAGACAAAATGATCTGCTTTGCTACGACCCCAAAAGAGATACCTGCTTTGTCATCAACTTAATCAAAGATGGGCGAATTCTAGCCCCGTTTATATTGGAACTACTTGTCGATAATCAAAATCGAATGTGGATAGGAACGGTATACAGCGGGCTTTTGCTGATCGAAGATATAGCACAGTTGCAGGGTGATGCTACGATTGACCCTCGGCAATATTTATACGACCCTGATGATCCATACAGCCTGAGTACTTCCCTAATTCAACAGCTACATCAAACGCGATCGGGCACCATCTGGGTAGGAACAGACGGCGGGCTCAACCGATTGCGTGAGGACGAAAAGGGCTTCGATCGATTCCTTCGCAGTGACCGGATGCCCGATGATAAGATATTGGGTATAAGCAGTGATGATAGGGGCAAAATTTGGTTCAGCACCATCAGCCACGGGATCATTAGCTACGACCCTGTTTCAGATAATTATAGAACGGTGGGAAGCACAGACGGGCTTTTGGGCGATGCGATGTTTTTATCTTCTGTGTGGCGCGATGAGGAAGGGTTTCTGTTCTTTGGCGGACAGGCGGGCTTGCAGGCTTTTCACCCGGATTCGATCGATGCAGGCTCGATTTATCAACCAGAACTCATTTGGGAGCTGGAAGAGTGGCAAAGGAGTGATACGGTCGTTACGAATTATCAACCAGCTTTTGAGGCCGGCTCTTTGCTCACAGCCAAAGACAACAGCTGGCGGGTCAAATTTTCTGTGCCCACGTTTATGCATCCCGAAAACTGGAGGTACCGCTTCAAGTTAGAGGGCTACCATACCGACTGGCTGCCCTGGCAAAAATCGGGGGAGCTTCGATTGAGTCAGCTCCCGAAAGGACGCTATAGGCTCCTGGTGGAAGCAGCTGATCAAAATACTGGTATTCGCCTGAATTATGCCGATATTTCACTGCGCGTATGGCCGCCCTGGTATTTTTCCAACCTTGCCTATCTCGTTTATCTGTTCTTGGGCATTGGAATTGTTTACCAGCTTTATCGTTTACAAATCAGGCGTAAATTAGCCGAGGCAGAGCGAGCGCAAACAATCCTGGCATCGGAAGAACGCTTGCAGCTCTTCAATCGGGTAGCCCATGAGTTCCGTACGCCCCTTACCATCATACAAGGGGCCATAGATCGTATCAAACACGACGATAAGGGCGATGAAAAAGTACGCCTCAATCAAATTGAGCAGCAGTCGAAACATCTCGATCTACAAGTATCACAGATCTTGAATCTAGCGGCGTTGAAGAGTGGCCAACAAGCTGTACAGCTGGAGCGAGGCGATTTGATAGCCTACCTCAGGCAACTATTCACCAGCTTCAGAAGTGCAGCCGACCAACGACAAATACAACTAGTCTTTCGATCTGAGCAAGCCTCATTGCCCACCGTATACAATGCCGACCACTGGCGGAAGGTCATTAATAATTTGCTGGGCAATGCGCTCAAATACTGCCCGCCGGGAAGCACCGTTGAGATGAAAATTAAAGCTGTTGAAGCAAGCAAACTAAGTATCATCATCAAAGACAACGGACCAGGCATTGCCCAAGATTTTCAATCCAAGATTTTCGAGCCATTTACACGAGAGCGAGCCGATCATAAAACAGGTAGCGGCATAGGGCTCGCACTCGTCAAAGAATTGGTCGAAGATATGAATGGCCACATTGAACTGGTATCTACACTTGGTCAGGGTGCTACTTTCACCATTGAAGTGCCTGTTGAGATCGAAACTACAGCCGACAAGGATCTACCTGGAATCGGAGAGGATCGACCCCTAATTTTCATAGCAGAAGATCAGCCTGAAATTGTAGAATATCTGCAATTCTGTTTACAAAATAGTTATCAGGTGTTGTCTGCGGGAGATGGGCAAACAGCCTGGGATAAGTGCCGTGAGCACCCCCCCGACCTACTCATTAGCGACATTGTGATGCCGGGCTTAGACGGACTGGAACTTTGCCAGCGCATGAAGACACACGCTGCGACGGATCATGTACCGGTTATCCTTCTTACGGCCAAGGCCAGCCCTACTGCTCGCCATGCGGGTCTAAGCCGCGGAGCCGACGCCTATCTACCTAAGCCTTTCGATCGCACCGAGCTGAACATTCGCGTCGAGCAACTAATTGCTCAAAGAGACCGGCTGCGAGCCAAGTACCGCCAGCAAGGTGATAGTGATACCAATCACACAGACACCCCCATAAACCCATTTGTGAAAGAAATCACACAGATGATCAGGGAGCGCCTCAGCGATCCGACTTTCGATGTGCAGGCTATGGCCACCGCCTGTCATCTGAGCCGTACTCAGTTATTCCGAAAGCTCAAGCACCTGACCGGCGTATCGCCCAGCGACATGATCATCAACGCCCGCCTGGCCCGGGCCAGGGAGCTGCTCGCGCTCGGGCAGACCCGCGTGAACGAGGTAGCATACGCCTGTGGCTTTCAAGACCCGGCTTACTTCAGTAGGTTGTTCAAGAAGAAGATGGGGCAAACCCCTTCCGAGGCCAAAACGGGGATGCGCCCTCCGGCCGCATCAAAGAATTGGGACGCGGATGAACGCGGGATGAACACAGATTTCAAATAGAATAAATCCGCCAGATCCGTTCAATCAGCGTTTATCCGCGGCGAGTTAAAAATCTATCCTTTATCAAGAAAGCAAGCTATTATAGCTGTAATAAAACAAAAATACAAGCATATGCAACAAAAGTCCAAGATACCATAGACGACACATCGGTTCCTTTGGCTCAGCACCAAAACGAACCGAGATATGCGATACTTACTAGTTTCATTCTTTACCTTTTTCTTAGCCATAACCTCCTTCGGCCAGCCGCCAGGCGGCATCAACTACCAAGCCGTACTCAGAGACGATGCAGGTCAGTTGATCATCAACGAACCGCTCAACATATTCGTAGCCATTACCGCCGATACGACGGGACCTTCCATACTTGTCGAATACGGGGAGAGCCATCAGATCAGTACCAATGCATTCGGGCAAATGGAGTTCGTGATAGGCGAAGGAAATAACCCGACAGGCGATATATTCGATTTGGACTGGGCCGGTACAGCATACTTTCTTTTACTATCAGTCGACTACCAAATGGATGAGATTTCGATTGGCCCAACGCCACTTCGGGCAGTACCTTTTGCTTTCTCAGCAGCTACGGCCGAGCGCGCGCAGGCACCTTGGCGAGAGGGCAACGATCTCGATATATACTATAACGATGGCCCTGTGGGCATAGGCGTGGTCGAGCCACTCAGTCGATTACATGTAGCAGAAGTTGGCAATCCCACACTACGACTCGATGCGCTGGGTTTCGGGGCTGGCGACCCCACCATAGCCCTCAATCGCGGTAGTGAATTTTCAGCCACCGACTGGCGCATACAAAACGACGGCGGGAGCCTCGACTTCGATTCTGCTTCCGACAACTTTACCGAAGAACCCGGAAGCAGCCGTATGCGCTTGACCAATAGCGGCAGCCTCGGTATAGGCACCGAATCGCCAGGAAGAAGGCTGGATGTACAGGGCACTGGCGATCAGTACATGCGCATCAGTCGGCCCGAGTTTGAGTCGGGTACCGTGAACCAAGGGATAGAATTCGTAGACAATGGCAACGGGCGCGATTGGCGTATACGCACCAACGGCTCGGCCTATCGATTCGAGACGGCGACCAGCAATTTCACGGGTTCGGCAACATCGCTCATGCAGCTCACGCCAGACGGTAAGCTATACGTGGGCGAGAACAACTTTCCACCCAACCAGAACTTCAACCAGCCGCGCCTGCGCCTGGGTGGGACCGACGTGGTAGAGCGCGCTCAAATCAGAAATAATTTAGCCTCCAATACACCTTCGGCTACGATAGAGCTGCTCGTAGCCGGACCCAATAATGCCATGGACTGGCGGGTAATCAATCGCAACGGAGAGTTCAGAGTACAGCGCAACACCAACAACTTTGAGTCGGGCACCAACGAAACCATGCTCTCCATCAACGACGGCAACGGCAACCTCAATATGCACTTTCACCGCATCGTAGACCTACAAGACCCCACTCAGGGCGACCACGCGGTGACCCTCTCTTTCATGAACGACGCCATAGATGCCGCCATAGAAGAAGCGCCCGTTTGGCCAGAGCTGATCAGCAGCTCACAAGGCACCATGACCTGGGTGAATTGCTGCACAACCTGCCGTACACTCAATGAGGGCGGCTCGAATAACTGGACCATACCGAGTATGGATCAATTAGCCCACTTTGCAGGCACCAACCTTTTTGGATTAACATGGACTAGTACACCTTTTGGCAGCACCGAAAATTACTACGCCATGATCATCTCGACCGGTCAGCGCAGTGCTCAAGACAAAGACAACTTCAACACCTGCCGCTGCGTGCGCTAAAACCTATATGCAATGAAAACGATACTATTTTTTGCCGCCAGTTTGGCCTACAGCTGCGTCTTTGCTCAAGACCCAGAGGTCACCTCCTACCTCTTCGGCAGCGGGGGCGGCACCGAAATACAGCCGGGCATACAGATCACCTACTCCATCGGCGAGCCGGTCATGGGCTTGCGCCAAACCAACAATCCGACCGTTAACGCCTTGCAGGGGTTTCAGCAGCCGGAAGACATGTTTGGCTCCTTGCCCGTCGAGTGGATTCGCTTCGAGGCAAGAGCCGACGGGCCTCGCCAAAATCGCCTAGAGTGGACCATCCAAAACCTGGGTAATCTGAGTCACTTCCTTGTCGAGCGCAGTGTGGATGGGCAGACTTTCGCAGGTAGATACCAAATGCCCGCCATCGAAAGCGGCGACCTGCTAGACACCTATGTCTGGTATGATGATGACTTCCCCGAAGCCATTCTCTACTACCGAATCCAATCGGTCGACTACGACGGCACGACCTCCTACAGCACGATACAGCTAATCGACCGACGCGGGAGAGATCTACCTGCGGAAGTGCAAATTTATCCCAATCCCACTACCGGTACGATCTGGCTGCTCTGGCCCAATGATACCGAGCCAACCCCCTACGACTGGCAGCTACTCGACGCTTGTGGCCGCCTGGTGATGCAGCTGTCCAGCAGTCAAACTGCCGGAGATCGAATAGACCTGGGCGCACTGCCGAAAGGGGTGTACTTCTACCAGCTGAAGGCGGGGGAAGATGCCCAAAGAGGGCGGTTAGTCATTAAATGACGGTGCTGCGTCCTCCGGCCGCAGCTACTACACATTCTGCGACCAGAGGGCGCAGACCCTTGGGCATTCAAAACATCAGGATTTATAAAATTCCAACATCATGAAATTTCTCCTTTTCCTTTTCCTCCTTATTCCCACGTTCCTACAGGCTCAGCCCCCGCAGGGTATTAACTATCAAGCTGTGATCAGAGACGATGCCGGTGATATTGTTGCCAACCAGAGTATGCTGATTGTCGTGGAGATCGAAGACCCCGCTAACAATGATGCTGTCGTCTACCGAGAAAGCCACAACATGAGTACCAATGCTTTTGGGCAGTTAGAGTTGGTCATCGGCCAAGGCAATGCGACCCTGGGCGATTTTGAGACGATCGATTGGGTGAATAGCGAGCTGTCGGTAGACCTGACCCTGCGCTATAATAACGAAGAGTACGAACTGCCAGCTACGCCTTTTCAGTCGGTGCCCTACGCCCTCAATGCCGATAATCCATGGATACGCGATGGCGACGACATCTACTACGACGAGGGTAATGTGGCCATTGGCACCGACCAGCATCGCAACCAGCTGGTAGTGGCCCGATCTGGCACGACCGCGATAACCATCATGGCTACCAATGCCAGCGACAGCTATCTGGAATTGCTGCGTGGTGGTACGGGCACGAGCTTTACCGATTGGCGAATGAATAACGACGGCGGTGCCCTCCGCTTTCAGCTAGACGACGATGCCTTCGTAGGCGCAACGACCAATGTGATGAGCCTGAGCAGCAGCGGCCGCATGACTCTGGGCAACACGACCGGTGCCCCCTCGGCCAATCTGCACATACGTGGCAACGAAGACCAAACCCTGCGATTGACCGCCAATGCGACCGGTGCCGAAGCGGGTATGGAGCTACAAGCCATAGGTGCTGATTTCAGGATCACTAATGAAGCCGGTCGCTTCCGCCTGCAACGCTCGACCAATAATTTCACCACCAATACCGATGTACTGGATGTGCAAACCGACGGCACCCTGCGCATACGCCAGGACTTGAACATGGCCGACCAGCAGATCGTGAATGTAGCTGATCCTACTGGCGCGCAACATGTGGTGAATCGCAGATACCTGGAAGATTTTGTCGGCGATCAGATAGAAATGAACCGAAGCGTCTTCCCCGAAGACATCAGTACCCAGGCCACCAACATGACCTTTGCCGAGTGCGCCTTCCGCTGCCGGACCCTTACTGAAGGCGGGCATGACGACTGGGGCATTCCCAGCGTAGAGCAACTGAGCCAATTCGTGAATGGCAATCCCACTAGTTCTTCCTTTTCCTGGACGAGTACAGCCGATCATTCGCGATCACAATTCGCGCACCGGATAAATGGTGGAATTTTCGATCCACCGCCAGTTTTAGGCGGATCGACTCTTAATTCTAAGATCGTGATTAGGCTCACTACGGGAGAAACGACGACCGCGGAGTATGATGAAGATCAGTCTTGTTTTTGTGTGCGGTAAGGGTGCTGCGATCGGAGGGCGCAGACCGGTCACTTTACCATTTTATCGAAATATGGATTTGCCCGGCTACCCAGTTTTGCGTGTCAGGCCAGTCAGACGGAAAGACATTATTTCTTTTGAGCGGGAGAAATGATACGCTCGGCCCGACGCTTAAGCTGGGCGTAAGTGGAAATGCTGCGCGAAGATCTATGACGGGGACAATTTGGCTGACGCGCTGCTTCTCTTCGATAAGCAAAGAAGAGTAAAGCTCGTCGGGCGTAAGCAATTGCCGATTGCTCGTGGTTTCTGACCAGCTCTTGACCAGTCCGGTTAGGCCAACACTCCACTGCCAATTGTTGATGGAGCTGATGTATTCTATGGATGGGCCAAATAGCCAGGCTTGCTCTTGTCGGGCAAAAGCGGTGTAAAATCGGCCATCGGGCGAGCGGAAAGACGACGGCAAGGTTTGCTTAGTAAGCGACCCATAGGCCAATTCGATACCGAGTCGCCAGCGAGTTCGATAGATAACGCCCACATTAGCCCGATACCAAAGCGAAGCTGATGTCTCTAGATTCACGGTTTCCCCTTCTGCCACTACGAATACAGGCGTACCGTTGGGAAGCTGCTGCGCCAGAATATTTTGGCCTGGCACCGGATTCGTCTCGATGGGCTGAGCAATGGCGGAGACCCCACCTTCACCCATCAACAAGCCCGCTTCAGCTCTGACAGATAGCTGAAACCGAGGCTGAGTTACAGATTTGAGCTGGGTAAAAGAAGGGAGCGGTAAATCAATAGTCGGCAAACTGGATAAAGAAGACGTCGCCAATGGTTTGATCGGCGGCCTAGGCAATCGAGAGACCGCGAGATAAGGCGAATGGATTTTAGGTGCAATCTGATTTTCTACAGATTCTGAACTCGCTATTAGTGAAAGGGCCGATTGGTTTTCTAACACCTTATTTGGCGGTTCTTGCCGCACATGAGGCGTGAAATGCTGCTCTGGTCTGGACTCTTGCGATTCGGCTAAAGAGGGCTGACCAGCTGGCTGACCGATGTCCGGGCTGCTCAGTTCAGCCTTTGTAGATTGGTTTTTATCGAGCGGAGTCTGTGCATTAACAGAGAGTCCATGATTACTATCGAAGTCTGAAATGGATTGGTCAGCTTCCGACTGAGGCGTCGGGGCCTGGCCTTCGACATCGTTAGGGAGGAGCCAAGCGAACGCTATACCGACAAGCAAGAGCAGTGCAAGCAGTCCGATCCACCTTTTAGACAACGGCTTTTTTCGTTTGGCGTCTTGCAGCCGTCCTTGTAAGCGTTCCCAGTCGCTGGATCGAGGCTGACGATTTTCCAGCGCCTTATCTCGATTGTCTCTCAGGTATTTTTCCAGTTCATTCATAAGTTGGAGTTTGCAATGGCATGGAATTGAGGGTATAGCGTACGCAGCATTTTTCGAGCCATAAACAGGTTTGACTTGCTGGTTCCCACGCTAATGCCGAGCTCTTCGGCTATTTCTCTATGGGTGTATTCTTCCAGTACGAACAGGTTAAATACGACCCGATAACTGACCGGCAGTTGATCCAGTAGGCTGATGATGTCTTCTCGTTCCAAATTGTGTTCGCCTTCATTGTCTACGGGCGGTATTGACAATACTGCGGGCGGTTTTTCTCGCAAGCGACCGCGAAGAGCCTCCAGAGCTACGTTGACTACTAGCCGTCTAAACCAGGGTAAAAACGGCCGAGCCGGATCGTAGCGGTCAGCCTTTTCGAATAATCGCACGAAAGCATCCATAGTCAGTTCCTCTGCCTCCACGGGCCGAGGCACGTAATGCAGCATGACCGTATAGGCGTAGGCATACCAGCGATCGAAGATGCGCCGCTGCGCATGAGCATCGCCCTCGCCCCTATGAGCTAGGAAAAGATCGTTGCGATCGAAGCTCATCTGCTAATACTTGATGGGCTGCAAATAGACTTGAAAGCTTCCCTCGGTAATGATCACAGGTTCTAAGTTGATTAAAAGCGGGTCTTGGGTGAAACGGCCGCTCACTTGGTCTCCCTCCCAGCTTTCGATAACCACATCGACGCCTTCAAAATCATATTCTGTTCGCGAGTTGTCGGGCTCTTCTATTCCCAGCAAGAAATTGCTCATTGGGATGTTGTAGGGCAGCTCCAAGGAGTCAGCTATAAAGAGGCCTTCCTGATCGAATACATTTTCCGGTAGCCTCGGATTGAAATTGAGATTGCCATTGATGGCCCCATCCAGCGAGCGCCTATTCACGAAGCCGCTGGCCAGTAATTGCTCTGAGCTATAAAAAAATTGTGTGGTATTGATCGCAAACGGCACGGCTTCGAGTCGAAAGGACTGCCCGTCGCTAAATTCTACTTCGAGAAACTGCCCATCTGGAGCGAATAACTCGATGGATGATTCTTCGGTCGTGTCGCAGCCCAAGAGGCCAAACATCAAAATAAGGAAGCAGAGCGTACGCATAAGTTGTGTTTATACTCCGCTATATGGGGAAAGTTGTCGAAAGGGTTGGTCGCAGGCGACTATTTATTTTCGACGGCCGATCACTTTACCATCCCCAGCTTCCAGATACGGGCGGGTTCACCACTTTTGGCTTCGGTGCTGATGTAGAGATCGCCATTGGGGGCGAAGGCCAGGCCTTCGGGTTGCGGAAAGTACTCTTTATCGAGCCTAAAGACATGCTGTATGCGCCCGCGCGGGCTAGCGACGACGAGTATCTTTCCCCGCGAGGAGGTGAGGTAGTACTGCCCGGTTTGCGGGTGTATAGCCAGGGCTGATGGGCCGAGGCGGAACTTCTCTTCGCTATCGAAAAAATCGCAGATGGCGGCATGCTGAGCCGTGGGCTGGCAACTCGCGAGGTAGGCTTGTATCTCCTCGCGGGCCACTTCGAGTATGGGCTCGGAGATAAAAGTGTGGGTGTTGAGGTCGAAGGCGTAGATATGCCTCGTCTCGGGGCTTACATCGGGGGCTTTGCAGGCCAGCAGCAGGCGGTTTTTGGCGGGGTCGTAGGCAAGTCCTTCTACGTCATTGTCCTTGTTGAGGAAACCGTTGAATTTATCAACCTGCTGATCATCTGTCCCTGCTCGGCTGACTCGGTATAGGGTGCCACTGCTCTTAACCACATACACATACTGGCCTACGTGCTCGATGCCTTCGTAATCGCCATCGTCACCGAATTCGATGGTACTTTCGATCTTCCCCGTCTCGACATCGAGCTTGAAGATGATGCCATCTTCATCTTGTACGGCCAGTAGCTCGGTCCCCGATAGACTCAGGCCGGAGACTTCCTCCAGCTTGTCATCTAATTCGCCGACCAGCTGTGGGGTGGATAGGTTATAGGGGAAGCTGTAAGGGGCTTGGGCCAAGAGGCTGGCGGTACAGCCAAGGCCAAACAGGTAGCAAATGAGGTAGTGCATGAGTTTATCGAAATCGTGAGCAAGCAAGTGACGATAACAAAACGAGATTTTTATAAAATGTGTTGTGAGTGCTAGGGTTCTAAGACTCAGAAGGCGTAGGTGCATTTAGCCATCATTGTACATTGAAATTTTCGAATGTGTTCCCGTCATATGCATATATCCCATATTCGTCAGTTCCAAACCAAAGTATGCCTCGCTTGTCTTTGTACATCGATGTAGGTGAGATGTTTTGTTCCCCTTCTTTGATCAATAGCGGTATCAGCTCTTTTCCATTATTTCGCCACAGACCGTCATCTCCAGCAAACATTAGTAAATCTCCATTGAGATCGGTTTCCATTCCATAGAAATACAAGCTCTCTTTTTCTGAATTTACTATTCCATCTTGGCGTTTATAGTTGATAAGTTTTAGCCCATCACCTTCTACTTCTTGCGGCAATAATGAATATCTGTAATTAGCATTGCATATCCAGTAGTTCCCGGCCTGATCCTCTGCTATAGAGCGAACACCAAAATTTCCACCTTCTGGTGTCTCTAGGAGGTGGCTCTCATACATCCAACTAATCTCCTTCCCATCGAATAAATACACCCCTAGGTTAGATGTTCCAAACCAAATGTTATCCTTACTGTCTTTGTACATGGAATAAATGGCATAAGGATTAATGGAGGCCTCTGGATAACTCTTATAGAATTCATCTTCCATCTTATTTTTTGGAAATTCTAAATGATAGAGATTTTCCCCATCAAATCGATAAGGTCCCTTCTTATCCCATCCAATCCTAAACCACAAATCGTCTGCTTCTGACTTCCACTTATTGCCTGATACACTATTTTCAGTAACTGACAAGATTATAAATCTTTCTCCATCATATTTGAAAACGCCGTCTGGTGTATCAAAATAAAGATTTCCCAAATTATCTTCTTGAACACCTAAAATTCTATAGCTATCTAGACCATCATTTGAGGTAAAAAGAGTAAGGTTCTCCCCATCATATCTGTAAACGCCCTTTTCTTTACTTACAAGCCATAAATTATCCTTTTTGTCTTGGTAAATCACATGTACTTCTGGATCAAGTATTACTTTTTTATCATGATTAGATTCTTCTTTGGTCGATATTTGCGCATTCTCTATCCTACCTTGACTACTACAAGTTGACAAAATTGTTGAAACGCTGAGAAGAATCCAGATAACCAGATATGTTTTATTCAATTTCACCTTTTCTTTGAGTATTTAATTTTTGTCGCCCCTAGCTGTATGGTGTGAATGCCAGTCTGTGCAAAGACGCCTTGTGTACTCACCAAATTTACTCTTTTCCGGTCAAAAAACCTCTACCACTACCCAAACTTACTCTACTGCCCCATGGCATCTTACTCTTCCTCGCCTATAACAATATAGGGCAACTTAATCGACTTCGTACGATCTAAAGTTCCAAAAAATCCGACTGGATCAATTAGGTATCGATAATTTCTTGACCCTTTTATCAAATCATCCATATTATCATAAGGTGGAATCGACACCTCTCCTTCTAAGTCAAATAAATTGAGATCAAACCGCTCACAAATAGCCAACATCTGCTTCAAAAACGCCAGGTCCTTCTGAGTAAGATCACATCTGAAACTAAAAAACAGCACCATACCGTTCTCAACGTCTATGAACGCATCATTATCAATAACCCCATCATTGTACTTCCATGCATGGTTACTCCAAGAAGATCGGGGCAAAATAGAATCCATCAGCTTTACTAAGGTTTCTGCTTCAAGCTTTCTCTTAGCCCAATTAATTTCTGCAACCTTCCGGAATTGTTCTACTATGTTGATATTCTTTTTGATTGCGATTCCCTCATTATGAAATGGAATAGCTTGAAGATAGAACTGCTTTATCGCCATAGGTATGTATACGAATTTTTACACTCCAACTGATTGGAGTTCATGCAAAAGCTATGCCTAGCACAGCACCCAAATTTACTCTTTTCTGGTCGAATGATCACGGCCTCCACCAGCCGCCGACACTAGTGTCTTATTACTTTTCCACCTTAAACCCCGCACTCCCAAAATTTCAATGCCTGGTCGAACAAGGCATCACCTCAAAATGGAGAAAACCTCTGTATATCTGGAACCGCATCTTGTCTGAACTGGCTATTGTTTAGGATAATGGGCTATAGCTGGAGCATTGAAAAAATTTTGCTTCGTCCTGCAAATTCTTAATTATTGGAAGTTAAATCAGTGACACAGTTTATGCAATACTCCCTGGACAGCTACACAATGTTGCAGGTCATTTTCTTTTTATTTCTTCATCGGAATTATATAACATTTCTTATTTGCAACCTTAAAATGAAGGTTATAATCTTTTTCTTTATCGAACCAAGTTTCGCCTTCTTTAACTTCCTCATATTGCTCATTCATTCTTTCGATTAACCAATCTTTTTGAAATTCAGCGAAGCATAACAACACTTCTCCAAAACTATCTGAGATTATTGAATTATCAATTTTGATGTAATCTACATAATCTGTGTAAGGCGAAATCACATCAGCTGTGTTTGTCAGAAATACTATTGAACGGTCAAATCTTTTCTTCAAATCATAAACATTTAAAATTTCTGTGTGACTAAAAACCTTATTCCCTTTGGTTGAATAAACATATCTAAATGAACTCCAATCAATTCCTAATTTCTGGACAAGTTCTTTTAAATCTTTTGCATACTTTCCATATTCATATTCGAGTTTGTCTTTAAAATTTAGGTTATTTGCTGTTTCATTATAGTGCATTTCAAATTCCTCAAATAATTTATCAATTGAATGTGTCTTGACATGTCCTAATCCTAATCCGCTATACTTGTTTAAATATTTTATGTTCTCTTTTAATGCTAATTCGATTGAATGCCTCATTAAATATAACAGAGGATGTGCAATCAAATCGACACGACTTCCGTCTTTGATAATTTTATTGACTAAAATATCAACTGCATTTTCGTATTGCCCAACTAAATTCATGTCAGAATGTGAATGTCCTACATAGGCTTGTAGTCTATCCATTTCAACTCTTCCTAAATCTTCGGGTAATTCTTTTTTGAACCACATTCGTTTTTTATTTTTCTTAATAGCCTACAACTCCTTGCATAGTCGCCGTTCGACCGCAGGGAGCATGGGCAGCTATAAAAAGTTCGCCACAGTTATAGTTAAGCAAAGCAAGATTTGTGAAAATCGGGAAGCAGTATTTTTGAGGTAACCACACCTTAACAAATATGCTCCCCTTCGACCCCAGCAAAGCTGACATCGCAACGGTAAAGATCGAAAGAAAAACGCATCCTAGC
>JBCCPC010000027.1:0-70058 GCA_039025055.1 Bacteroidota bacterium
AGCTATCAGGACAAAGATGGTCGGATGATGGAGCAACGCCAATTTTGAACCTACGCTGCGCACGAAAAAGTGGCCGATGGCAAATGGTTAGAAACATTATCAAAAAAGCGGCCTAGCCGCGAAAGCGTGAAATGCACCCAGTATGGGTTACTTGCAGGTGTGCTAGCTTCGATCTACCTGGTATATATCAATCTCAATTATGAGGGGGTAAATGCAAGACTAAGATTTATCAAGTACCTTTTTATTATTCCACCAGTGGGATTCGCACTGATGACTTATAGGAAGTATGTTCCAGGTGGGCGATTTTTCAAGTCTGGCTTAATCATCGGGCTGGTAATGGCTCTAACGACCGCTCTTTTTCTAGCAGGTGCAAATATTATCTTAGCTGCCATCAATCCTGACATAGCTTTTGACCAATTTATGCACGGCACAGAGAGTGTAGGTAATACGGTTTCCAATAGTGTATTCCTCGCCTTCGAAGTATTTGTCTTTACCATGATCATCACCTTCATCTTCTTGCAGTTCTTGAAAGGCCATGGATCCACTGAAGATGGTGTCTGAATTGGTGCTGAGAACGAACATCTGATCCCCATAACTGTTACATTATAGAACTTACAATCAAAAATTATGAATTACTTAGGATTTAAACCAGGCCAAACAGATAGAACAGTCGACGCACTGAATAATCTACTGGCCGATTATCACATTTATTATCAGAATCTACGAAACTTCCACTGGAATGTATCGGGTGAAAACTTCTTCGATCTTCACGAAAAGTTCGAAACACTATACACTGTGGCTCGTGATCGAATAGACGAGATCGCAGAGCGTATTCTCACCTTGCGTGAGCGGCCGGTGTCAACTATGTCTGATTATTTAAAAAGAGCAGATGTAGATGAGTACGGTACCATCACTAATAGCAATGAGATGGTAGAGAAGATTTTGGCCAACCATGCCACAATTATACAAACCATGCGTGGCGTACTGAAGGAAGCCAACGAGATTTCCGATGAGGGGACGATCGACATGGTCGGAAGTTTTCTAGCAGACATTGAAAAGTCTAGTTGGATGCTCGATGCATGGTTGAAAAACAGTGCTGTCTACGCAAACAGCTAATAAATAACAACACTTTTAACCTGCGCCCAAAGGCGCAGGTTTTTATCTTATCTGACTAATACCCAGTATTAGAAGAAATTACTTTTAATTTTATAATCCATGAACATTGTGGCCCAAAACGCGATTTGCGTTTTGGACCACTTTCATTTATAGATAGACCATGCGCATTTCAATCATTATTCCTACACTTAATGAGATAGAAAATATCGAAGCATTGATCAATCATCTAGATGAAGCACCAGGGTCTGATAATTTTGAAATAATTATCGTGGATGGAGGGAGTACAGATGGCACCATTGCTAAGTTGCAAGGGCTTAAAAATGTTAAATTGATTTGTACTTCCGCAGGTCGGGCACATCAACTAAATATGGGTGCTCAAGCGGCTGGTGGCGACTGGTTTTATTTCTTACACGCGGATACAAAGCCACCAAAAGATTTGTACGAGTACATCATTCAAATGCGAAAAAGCGGTTTTAATTGTGGCTGTTTTCGACTGCGCTTCGATGAAGATCATCCTTTGCTTAGATTTTGTGCATGGTGTACGCACATAAACTGGAATTGCTTTAGATATGGGGACCAGAGCCTGATAGTTGAGCGCACACTTTTTGAAAAAAGTAGTGGATATGATACCCGAAAGGAATTACTCGAAGGCAATGATTTAGTACGTCGGTTAAAACGTTTGGGGCGTTTTAGTCTTCTACCTGCGGAAGTCCTAACCTCAGCACGGAAATATCGAAAATACGGGCCGATTTATCTACAAAGCATCTACTGTCTGCTGTACTTGGCAGATCGCTGTGGGCTACCTCAGCATAGATTGTCGGGCTTGTATGGCTTTCTACTTCGGCTAGCGGAGCCTCATCAAAAACCACAGGCACTACCTACCGATATTCTCTATTGAAGAACTGCGGATAGCCGGCGATGGAGCGGGCACCCAGTATTTCCCGATAATTGGACTGTGAGACTGCGTACATATTAAAGCCGAGTAAATCGGCATCGAGCCACTCTTCCGAGTTTTGACGCGTGGTTGCTATGTACTCCATAGCGGCTTCACCGTTTTGGAAACGCCGCATGACTAATACAGGCACATCATTCTCTTGACCTAGATACACATTGGTGATCCTGAGCCGGGAGCTTCGGTAGTACTGCTGGTTAAACTCGCTCACCGCGATTTTCACTTCGTTGAGGTCTACATTTTGGGCGGTGAAGACTAGAATAAGATAGTGCAGCTCGTCGGGTGTGGGGGTGAAATTGCCACCTATACCGTCTTCGACGCCACCGGGTAGACGGGCGCCTGTCTCGCCTAAAATGCGCAGTATCTCTCGCGCCCTGGCTTGCTCGGGGCTGTCGTTGTATTGAGCGACGACCTGCCGGAGGGCATTCACGTATGCCTCTCTGCCCTGCGTTTGGCCAGTGGTCATGGCCATGAGGAGCGCATACTTTGCCCGCAGCGGATGCTGACCCAAAAGCTGCGATTGGTTGGCTCTGGCCACACTGCCCGCCTGCTCATAGTTGCCCTCCAGAAAGAGCGAATAGGCCTGTTGGTATGCCCGCTCCTTCTGCAGCTCTTCGGAGTTCATCTCGTCCACAAAGTTGGGATCGACAATCGCTTTGGCAAAATTGGTGCCGGCATACTTCGATACCAGCTGGTCGCGGTAGTAATTGGCTCGCTCCACATTACCCAGATCGGTATGTGCCAGGTAGAGGTAGTACCAGCTCTCTGCTTCGAAGTTCGACTCCGGATAATCTCTATTGAGCTTCTCCAGGGTTTCGACCGACTTTGCGTTATCATCTAATCGATCTCGATACAGTCGGCCTAAATTGAAGTAGGCTTCGGTGAGCTGCAACTCCATAGCTCGCTTATCATTGGCGGTAGTGGGCACCTCTGAGAACAGTGTTTCGACTTCCTGCTCGGTAACGATTATGGGGCCTCGATCGTCTTCCTCATTTGGTGCATCGCCTTCGGCTGTGAATAGATTGGCATCGCTTCGCGTGCTTCTGCGCCAGTTATCTTCGAGTGCGCGGTCGCCGAAATTGCGCTCGAATTCTCGCGAGGCGCGTCGCATGGCCCGACTATCGTATGCCCAGAAAGTAGAACCGCTGAGGTTGTCGAAATTGCTATTGTTGGATACTACGTTTTGTACACTTCTGATACGCTGCTCGCGCTGCTGGGTAAGTATTTGTTCGGCCTTTTCCATGCGCTGCCCTGGGGTCAGCTCGGCGAGCACGAGCAGACTGTCTTTTAGCTCTATATCTTGCAATATAGCGGCAATATCTACCAGTCGATCTTGCCGCTGCGAAATGGCCAGAAACCGCTCGTCCGATTCCGACATGACCGAGATGGTGCTATCGTAATAGAGTTTGGCGTCTAGGTAGTTGGCTTGATCGAAGTTTAGGTCACCCAGTAAGCGGTAGGCCTCTAATTGTTGGGCTGGCCCTGCCGATCCGCTGGCGAGTGCTTTTTGTAGATAATCAATGCCTGCCGCTTCGTCATCAGAGCGAAGGGCTACATTGGCCATGGCGTAGTAAATCTGGCTTTCGTAAGGGAGGTTCTTGTCTTCGCGGCGCATGCGATCCAGGCGTTTTAGGGCAGTAGCTGCGTCACCATTTCCGCTCATAAAATCATTTTGTGCCAGATTGAGGGCTGCGGCGAGTTGTAGCTCGTATTCGGGCTTGGCGTCTACGACTTCGTTGAAGGCTTCAGCGGCTAGGGCGCGTTCACCTAGCTCTTGGTGCAATTGCCCAGCTATAAACCAGTAGCGGGCGCGGGTTTGGCGCTTATTGGCGGCCTCGGCAGCTTCCTTCAGATAGGGAATGGCCGCATTGGGGTTATTGCTCTCCACATAAAGGTATGCCTGCACAGCCAGTGCTTGCTCGCGTATGTCTGCCAGCGTTCCCCGGTCGTTGCGCATGTCTTCGAGTATGAGCTGTGCTTCCTCCATCTTATCGCGCTTGATCAATGTCCAGGCCAGCCACAAGCGACCTTCTTGGTAGGCGGGGCGGTGCTTGAGAAAATAGCCTTCGGGCTTGTCGCCATACTGTTCCCCGTCTCGAAGCCCCAGGTCGCGGCTACGGTTGAAAATAGATATCATACCTACCGGACCTTCGTCCACGAATACTTCTTCCTGTTCTTCTTCTTCCTCGGGTTCCTCTTCCGGTATGGATTGATCCAGGCTGGTGTCTTGAGGCGTTCGGGTGCGCGGCACACGTATGCCTTTTCGGCGCAGCCTATTGATGCGGTCTCGCTCTTTTTTGCGGGCCTTAGCTTCTTTTTTGCGTTCTTTTTGCCGCTGCTTATTAGCCTTTTCGCGTTCGCGCTGGGCATCGCGGCGAGCCCTTAGACGTTCGCGTCGAGTTTGCTCCTGTGTTACACGACCTCTTGGGCCTCTGGGGCCCTCTTCCTTTTCAGCTTCCGACTCCTTGCTGTTTTTGCCAGACTTGTTTCGCTTGGGCTTCGGACGAAACTCCGAAACCAAATACCTGAAGGTCTGCTCGGCTTTTTCGTAGTCTTGCTTTAAAAATTGGGCTTGACCAGCCAGCAAATAGCTGTCGTCTGTCCAGTTGCTGTAGGGGTGCAGATTCACGACTACGGCTACTTTCTCTACCGCCCGATCCAATTCGCTGCTCACTGCCGCAGGATTGTCAGATGCTATAAATGGAAAGATCGGAAGCTGCTGGTTGTAATTGTCTAGATGCTGTTCTTCGAGAATTAAAAAACTCTCTGCCATTATTTCGTTGGCATTGAAATACCCATTGTATTGAGCATTCATATTGTGCCAGGCTCGCCCGAGGAATCCTTGCTCTTCGCGGCTCTTGCGCGAAGTACAACCAACAAGTATAGCACCAATAAGAAGTAGAGAGAATAGTCTGATGGCAAATTTCAAAACGCAAAAAATTTTATCTCTGGTCACTTTTTAAAAAGAGGCGCAAAAATACACTCTGAAAAATATAATAATTTGCACGCTCTTTATCGCCTATCAAAACGCTTCATTGACGCAATAAAGTGTAAAAATATCTCCTTTAAGACTGACGTCGACATGCCGAGTTGACATCAGTCTCAAAGAGCACCATCAGCCAATGGTAGAAGAACAAGAAAAAAAGAGCCGCTGGGCTAGATTCAGAGAGAGTAGCCGCAATAGATATCGGCTCGTCATCATGAAAGACGAGACCTTCGACGAGGTGGGCAGCTACAAGCTCAGCCCACTTAACTTGTATATTGCGATTTCCACGGTTTTGGTACTGCTGGCCATTCTCATGTTCTTTTTGATTGCCTACACGCCGCTTCGTCGTATGATTCCCGGTTATGGTGATGTGGTGAGTCGAAGTGAAATGCTCGATATGCAGCGTACCGTAATTCAGCTCTCCGAGCAACTAGAAGCCCAAGAGCTACAAACGCAAGCCCTTTACCGCACGGCCTTTGGAGATTACAAACCCGCTGAAATAGATAGTAGCACTCTAGATATGAGCAATGAAGAGCTACCCGAACAGATCACGGTTTCCGCTGAGGAAATGCAACTTAGGCAAGAGGTACAACAACGGCAATCAGGTGCTTATTTTGGTAGCGGGCGCCCCGTTCGTACTGTGACTGAAAATACGAATACAGACGTACGTTTGGAGGGGCTTCCCCTGATAACTCCTATCAATGGTGAGATAAGTGCTGGTTTTAACCCTACCGAGGGTCACTTCGGCCTAGACATTCTCGCACCTGCTAATACAGCCATCAAAGCTTGCTTAGACGGTGTTGTCTTTCAGTCAGAGTATACCTCTGCATACGGTTTCGTGATCGGCATTCAGCACTCCAACAATATCATTTCTTTCTACAAGCACAATAGCAGCTTGCTCAAAGAAGTAGGCAGCAGAGTCACAGCCGGTGAAGCCATCGCCATAATAGGGAATACGGGCACACAGAGCACGGGTCCGCACTTGCACTTCGAGTTGTGGCAAAATGGTCAGGTAATTGACCCGGGTGAGTACCTCACGTTTTAACCATCGAAAGAAAATGTCCATAAAAGAAAAAATTTCTATCCTTCGCCAAACCATGAAGGCTGTCGGGATAGATGCCTATCTCATAACCTCCACCGACCCACATATGGGCGAGTATGTGGCACCGCGCTGGCAGGGGCGCAGTTGGTTGAGTGGTTTCACGGGGTCTGCCGGTACGCTCATTGTGACTCAAGATTGGGCCGGTCTCTGGACGGATAGCCGCTACTTCATCCAGGCCGAAAATGAACTTGACGGGACGGGGATAGACCTCATGAAGTTGCGTGTAGCCCACACACCCGAGTACAAGGCTTGGCTGACCGACAACCTGGAAGCAGGGCAAACACTAGGCTATGCAGGCAACTGTATGAGTGTCTCCGCTGCGCACGATCTAGACAAAAAAATGAAAGCTAAAGGCGTTTTTATCGATGCCACTCAAGATCTATTAGACGAGATATGGGAGGATCGACCCGCCGTGCCGCAAAATGAGATCTACCCACAACCCTACGCCTACGTCGATCAGCCAGCCGAAGAAAAAATAGATCGGCTGCGCGAATGGATGCGCAGCGAGCAGCTCGATTATTATCTGGTCGGCTCACTCGACGAGCAAGCCTGGCTGCTGAACGTACGAGGCTCAGATATCGATTACAATCCGCTGGTCGTTGCTTATCTGGGCGTGCCGATCAGTGGCGAGTTAGAGTGGTTCGTAGGCGAAAATCGCGTTCCTGAAGATTGGGAGCTAACTAAGCAAATGAAGTCGTTCAGTTATAAGACTTCCGCAGGTAGACTCATCGAAATCAACAGCCAGGGCAAACGTACTGGCCTGGATCCATCTACGACTAATTTGGCGATCTACGAAGCTGCCGGCGGAAGCGCTACCATCCAAATCAATAGCCCAATCCCCCAGTGGAAGGCCATCAAAAATGAGAGAGCTACCAAGCACATCAAAAACGCTATGGCTCGCGATGGATTAGCTCTACTACGCCTACGCCGGTGGCTAGATACCGATGATACTACTGGAAAGACAGAATACGAGATCGTCAGAAAACTGGCAGCCTTCCGAACCAAATTACCCAAATATAAAGGCGATAGCTTTGGGGCCATTGTCGGCTGGAAAGCCAACGGTGCCATTGTACACTATGATCCGCCTGCTGCGGGCAGTGCCGTTTTGGGTGATGCTGGTATGTTACTTATCGATAGCGGCGGCCAATATCTCGATGGAACTACAGACATCACCCGTACTTTTTACCTAGGTGAGCCTAGTGCTGTAGAAAAACGGCACTTTACGCTAGTACTTAAAGGTATGATAGACCTAAGTATGGCTCGTTTCCCACAAGGTACCTCGGGTGTACAGCTCGATACACTGGCTCGCCAGCACCTTTGGAGCGAATCGCTCAACTACGGTCATGGTACCGGTCACGGGGTCGGTTACTTCTTAAATGTCCATGAAGGGCCAGCTGGCATTAGCTCCAATCCTAGGTCCAAGACTACACAGTATCCGCTAGAGCCCGGCATGATATTCAGCAATGAGCCTGGTTACTATCTCGAAGGCGAATACGGCATACGCTGCGAAAACTTAGTGCAGGTTATCGAAACCTCCCCCGGTTGGCTGGCCTTTGAAACTTTGACCGTTTTCCCGTTTGAGCGTAAGCTGATCGATATCGACTTGCTCAGCGAAGCACAAATCGATTGGTTGGATGCCTACCATCAGGATGTTTGGGATGCCATGAAAGGTCTGGTAAGGGGTGAAGAACAAGATTGGCTAGAAGCATCTTGCGCCGCATTACAAAGAACCTCGTTGCGTGCTTAAAGCCTTGGCTTGCTGAGAATACCAGCTTCTGAAAGTGTTTTATGGCCTCAGATTTAATTTAAAATAACAGACGATTTCCGTTATTCTGGTATAAACAATAGTTGTTGGTATATGTTTTATCCAAAACTAAATGACCATGACTAATACGACTGTTACTCCGACCCCAAATCCCGCAGATAACCAGCATGCCATCCATCCATTATTGGAGTCACGCTGGAGTCCACGCACATTCTCCGACCAGCCCATCGGGGAAGAGCACGTCAAGCAATTATTCGAGGCTGCACGCTGGGCGGCTAGCTCTTACAATCAACAGCCCTGGCGCTTCTTATACGCACACAAAGGCAGCGCAGCCTATGATAAAATTCTGGACTGCCTGGTCGAATTCAATCAGATGTGGGCCAAGTCTGCGCCACTACTGATCGTGACAGCTTATGAGAAGAAATTCGATAGTGGGCAAGACAACTTTCACGCGCTTCACGATTTAGGCCTTGCCCTTGGCAACCTCACCGTACAGGCGGAAGAGCTTGGCATAGCTCTCCACCATATGGCTGGCTTTGATCGCGATAAGACTAAAGAAGTCTTTAACACACCAGATAGCGTTCACTTGACGTCTGTTATTGCCGTTGGCTACTACGGCGGCGACGTAAACGATCTGCCAGAAGATCTACAAGGTGCTGAAAAGCGTGCGCGTGTGCGCAAGCCACAAAGTGAGCTCGTTTTTGAAAATGAATGGGCCGCATAAGGAATAATTCACCTAATATCGCCGAAGGCGATATTAGGTGAATACTTTATTATCTTTGTGAAATGATAAGGTTCAACATCAACATATCTGCTATAATTATTCCGGCCCGCGCTAGGGTCCGGAGGAGGCAGATCGTGTAGGTGAAGTAACCCAACGAATTAAAGCAGCCCCGACGGATCGAGCATCCGCCGGGGCTGTGTATTTTTGCGCTCCAATTTCAGTCTTTATGTATCCTGAGTATAAAAATTTGAACCTGCCGGAGATTGATCGGGAAATACTCGATTTCTGGGAGAAGGAAAACATCTTCGAACGCTCGATAGAAGAGCGCGACCCGCTAAACAGCTATGTTTTTTACGAAGGCCCACCTTCAGCCAATGGTCTGCCGGGTATCCACCACGTGATGGCGCGAACCATCAAAGACCTTTTTTGCCGCTACCAAACGCTGAAGGGCAAGCGCGTAGAGCGCAAAGGTGGATGGGACACCCACGGCCTACCCATCGAGCTGAGTGTAGAAAAGGAACTGGGTATAACCAAGGAAGATATCGGCACCAAGATCACCGTCGAAGAATACAACAAAGCCTGCCGCGAAACGGTCATGCGCTATAAAAATATCTGGGACGACCTGACAGTAAAGATGGGCTACTGGGTCGATTTGGAGAACCCATATATCACCTATGAAAACGAGTATATCGAGTCGGTCTGGTGGCTACTGAAACAGATTTACGATAAGGGATTACTCTACAAAGGCTACACCATACAGCCCTACAGCCCGGCTGCGGGTACGGGTCTGAGCAGCCACGAGTTGAATATGCCCGGTGCTTACAAGGAGGTGACAGATACTACGGTGGTCGCCATGTTCGAGACCCAGCGAGATACGGCCGAATGGCTTTACACTTTGCCAGTAGCTCCGCCAGCAGATGCCGACGAGATGACGGTGCTCGGGTCTCCAGATAGCGAGAAGGTCTACATCCTCGCTTGGACAACGACACCATGGACGCTCCCCAGCAATACAGCCCTGACCGTAGGTTCCAAGATTGACTACGTAAAGGTGCGCACCCACAACCCCTACACCGATGAGGAAGTCGATGTGGTGATAGCCGAAGCCCTGATCGGCAAGTGGTTTGGCGGCCACAACCAGCCAACAGTGCTGGCTATGTCTGCTCCCTTCAAAGGCGATAAGTTGGTCGATACCCGCTATAGTCAACTTCTGGATGTAGAAAAGCCCGAAGAGGGCGATGCCTTCCGCGTGATCAGCGGCAATTTCGTAACGACTCAAGATGGAACGGGCATCGTACACACGGCGCCAAGCTTTGGTGCCGACGATATGTTCGTGGGCAAAGCCAACGGTATAGGTGCGCTCACTCTGGTTGACAAGACGGGGCGCTTTACGGAGGGTGCCGGCGAGTTTGCTGGTCGTTTCGTGAAAGATTACAAAGACGAAGATGGTTACGTAGACGTGAACGTAGATATCGCCGTGCACCTCAAAAAAGCAGGAAAAGCTTTTAACGTCTCGAAATATAACCACAACTACCCCCACTGCTGGCGTACCGATAAGCCCGTGCTCTACTACCCGCTCGACAGCTGGTTCATCAAGGCTTCGGCTGTGCGCGAGCGCATGAGCGAACTCAACGACACCATCAACTGGAAGCCCGCCAGTACGGGCGAAGGCCGCTTCGGCAAATGGCTCGAAAATCTGCAAGACTGGAACCTGAGCCGCAGTCGCTACTGGGGTATACCACTGCCGATCTGGCGCAGCAAAGACGGCGAAGAGGAGCTCTGCATCGGCTCGATCGCCGAGCTGCAAGCCCAAATCGAGATAGCCAATAAAGAGCTAAAGTTAGATCAATCTGTGCCCGAAGATCTGCACCGTCCGTATATCGACGATGTGGTGCTGTGGCAAAATGGCCAGCCGCTCAAGCGCGAGCTCGATCTGATCGATGTGTGGTTTGATTCGGGGAGTATGCCGTATGCGCAGTGGGGTTTCCCCCCTGTCCCCCCGATGGGGGGAACGCCAAAGCATAAGTTTGCAGCCTTCGATTTGGCTGACTCGAAGTTCAGGGACTTCTTAACAGCGGAAGCCAGAAAAATGCGGAAAGACCCTACCAAAGCGGAGGCTACTCTTTGGGAAGAATTAAAAGGGAAAAAGCTAGGAGGCTACAAGTTTAGAAGGCAGCACTCCATCGGGAGATTCATAGTTGACTTTGTCAACATTGAAAAGAGACTTATAATAGAGCTTGATGGAGGATATCACGATGATCCTGTACAAAAAGAGTACGATGCTGTACGGACTGGTCAACTTTCATTCAACGGCTGGAAGGTTATTAGATTCAAGAATGAAAAAGCAATTTTTAACACAGAAGATGTCGTAGAAGAGATTCGTAAAGAGCTATTTCACAGGGCTACACTTCCAAAAAACCTTCGTTCCGAAGGCTTCAGTCAATTCCCCCCCTTCGGGGGGGGGAGGGGGGGAGCCTTTCCGGCCGACTTCATCGCCGAAGGCGTAGACCAAACCCGCGGCTGGTTCTACACCTTGCACGCCATCGCAACTATGGTCTTCGACTCGGTGGCCTTTAAAAATGTGGTCTCCAATGGGTTGGTGCTCGATAAAAATGGCAACAAAATGTCGAAGCGCTTAGGCAATGCCGCAGACCCCTTTGAAACTTTGTCCAAATACGGGGCCGACGCTACGCGCTGGTACATGATTTCGAATAGCGACCCTTGGGATAATCTCAAATTCGATATAGCGGGTATCGGCGAGGTGCAGCGAAAACTGTTCGGCACCCTCTATAATACCTACAATTTCTTCGCGCTCTACGCCAATATTGACAACTGGGTCGCCTCAAAAGAAAGTGGAAGCAGTTCCTCCCCCTCGGGGAGGCTAGGAGGAGATAATCTCGCAGAAATCGACCTCTGGATACTCTCTAAGCTGCACAGCCTGCTCGAAGAAGTGCAGGGCCATTACAGCGACTACGAGCCGACTAAAGCCTGCCGAGCCATCGATAGCTTTGTGGGCGATCAGCTCAGCAATTGGTATGTGCGCCGTAGCCGCCGCCGTTTCTGGAAAGGCGACATGACGGCCGACAAAAAAGCGGCTTACCAGACGCTGCATCAGTGCTTAGTGGTGGTGAGTCAGTTGATGGCTCCGGTAGCACCCTTTTTCAGCGATTGGCTGTATAAGAATTTGCACTTCCGCAGGTGGGAGCATTCCTCAAATGCTGACATCCGCGCTAGAGGTCTTGAAGACCGAGAAGCAGGATCGGAAACCAGCTCGATTTCCGTTCATCTTTCCCTGCTGCCAAACGCCGATCAGGAAATGATCGACAAAGATTTAGAGCAGCGGATGGAGTACGCCCAACGGATCTCCAGCCTCGTGCTTTCCCTGCGCAAAAAGGCGAAGCTGCGGGTACGCCAACCATTGCAGAAGATTCTTTTGCCCGTGCTAGACACAGACTTTCAGCGCAGAGTCGAAGCCGTCAAAGAGATCATACTAGATGAGGTCAACGTCAAAGAGATCGAATACCTGACCGACGATAGCTTTTTCAGCAAGCAGATCAAGCCTAATTTCAAGACCCTTGGTCGTCGGTTGGGTAAGCAGATGAAGACGGCCGCCAGTGCCATCAGCCAAATGAGCCAGGACGATATTGCGCAATTGGAAAAAGAAGGCCAGTATACCCTAACACTAGAAGGCGAAGCTGTAGAATTGGGTCTCGAAGATTTTGAGATCAGCACCCAGGATGTTCCCGGCTGGTCGGTTGCTTCTGAATCGGGCGTCACGGTTGCTTTGGACCTGACCGTTACAGAAGAGCTGGCCCGCGAGGGTCTGGCTCGCGAACTTGTCAATCGCATTCAAAACCAGCGAAAGGATGATGGCTTAGAGGTGACCGATCGCATCTCCCTACGACTCAGTGCCAGCCCAGCTGTAGTCGAATCTGTAAATACCTTTCAAGATTATCTGCAAGAAGAGGTCTTAGCCGATAAGATCGAAGTTGTAGACTCGCTAGAAGGGACTACCATCGAGCTGGTCGATGAGGAAGTAGCGACTATTTCAATTGAAAAGTTATAGCTTATATGCATGGATTTCTAGGGAAATCCATGCATATAAATCATTTTATCCTCTTGCCACTTTGATCATGAAGATCAGCTCAAAAGCGGTGTATAGAAAGTAGATAGCAAAAAAAGGCAAGATGAATAGCTTGTCTTCGGGCTCGACAATCAGCATATAAGTGACGATGGCACCTGCGGAAGTCAACATCTTCATAAGGGTAAAGCCCAAGGTGACGTTGGTGAAAAGATGTTTGTTTTTTGCCCTAGCAGCTTTAAGGCCGATGTAGTACATACCCACACTCATAGCCGTATACATGGCGATAGCACCAACACTAAGTGGCCAGTGCTCACTGATGCGGTCTACCATGTGGAAAGCTAAGGCGGCCGCGCAGGCAACTATGGTCGTTATGATCAGTCCACGAAAGAAGCGTGTTGAAGACATGGGGCTGTACTTAGAGCAAATCTTTGAGCGCAATGTACAACCCACCAAAGACACCGAATAAGGCGAGCACTACTGTAAGGATCGGCTTGGTATTGAAATATCCGTCCAGGTAAATACCGATGGCTGCACAAACGCCAATCGATACCGCTAGCTGAGTGGTCATACCAGCATACTTTAGCCAGGATCGCTGACTTTGTGTATCTACCTTTTTCTTAGGCTTTGATTCCGGCATCTGCCTTCTGCTTCTTCGCAGCCGATGCCAGTGGATTGCCATTGCTATTAGCAGTGCCTGGTTTTACACTGGTATTGCAGGTGCCGTTGAGATCGCACCCTGGTGCAACAGCCAGGCGATTAGTCGAAACTTTTCCGTCTACTTTAGCTGTCTCCTTTAGGTTGAGCATGTCGCGCACTTGAAGCTCGCCGGTGAAGGTGCCTTCGATTACCGCATTCTCGCATTTGATCTCACCCTCGAACCGCCCCTTTACGCCAATGATCACTTTGGCCGTACAGTTGAGTGTGCCTTTGATGTGGCCGTCTATTCGAAAATCGCTATTGGCTTTAATATC
The DNA here is from genome assembly GCA_039025055.1 of Bacteroidota bacterium. Classification (GTDB taxonomy): domain Bacteria; phylum Bacteroidota; class Bacteroidia; order Chitinophagales; family Saprospiraceae; genus Neolewinella. Next base: position 13,698 of record JBCCPC010000027.1, read on the forward strand.
GCCTTCGATTCTGGTGCCTTCAGTAATGGTGTTTAGGCCGTGGCCGCCACCCGAACTAGATGAGCTTCTGCCAGGGCCTTCTGTTTTTCCTTTTTTATCGTCTTTACCGTTAGAGCTGCCAAACATAGTATGTTCGTTTTTGGGTTGCTGTTAATTGATAGAGCCCTGTTTTCACATTTTACTATTAGCAAAATGCAAAAACAAGGCAGGTATGAAGATGTAGTCTTAAGCTCTGGTGCCGAAGGGGCTTGATTTTAGAGTTTGTCGGATAATCAAACTCTTAGAATGTGGGACAGTACACACCGCGGTTGGTAGGTCCACATATCTTGTATTGTAGAGCCAGTTCAAAGCCACCGTTATTGTTGGTTGCGTCCTGTAGCGGGCTCACGTTGACGTCGTAGCTAAAGCCGAGGCTGAAGTTTTCGACATCGAAGCGAGTGCTCAAGATGATGGCATCATTGAGTACACCGCTCTCCACGCGATTACTCACACGAGACCAGATACCGACCTGGAATGCCTGGGTGCTGCTGTTTCGCCCACCGTTGAGCAAAAATTTAAAGCTCGTGCCCGCATTGACCTGAAAACTAGGTCCTTGAGACATAACGATTACGCCGGGTACCAAACCGAATCGCCTACCCACTAAAAACTCACCACCTGCATGCGCCGTGTAGCGGCTGTACAGCAGATCGTCTTGTACTTCGGTAAAGCTTTGGTTAGCGCGATTCAAATTATGAAAAGCACCGCCCACATAAAGCGAGTTATTCTCATCGAAGACCATGAACCAGAGCAGGCCCGCTGCTACATTAGCAAACAAGAACTGATCGCGGTCGAAGCCATCTTCAAGTGAAGGTGCGCTCAAGTCAACGCCCCCCTCACCATCGTGTTGGGTACCCCAACGAAGGGCCAGGAAGTTAAGACTACGCTGGGCTGCGCCACCTTCGGCACCTACCACGAGGTAGTTTCCGTAATTGCGGCCTCCGCCCATTTTCTTGGAATAACTGAGGGATATCTTGCCAGTAGTCGTGGCAAAGTCGGCTGTGCCTGCACGGTCTCCCCAAAACGTGCCCCCGATACCGAAAAAGTCGTTTCGGCCTACAGGGATACGCTGATCGTAAGAGATGTTGTAGGTCTGGAAGGCATTCTGCCCCAAAATCGAAGCCCACTGGTTGCGATAGTTGAGCGAAAGTCGACTATTGCAATTCATGACACCTGTCATCGCTGGATTGAGGTTGAGCGGAGACATGTAAAATTGCGACCAGTGAATGTCTTGAGCAGATAAGCTGCCGACGAAAAAAACAAGTAAAAAGAGAGTCTTAATTCTTTGCATAGAGACGCGTATTATAGAGATGGCACCTAGTGAATGCCCTTACTGTCCTTCTGGCGGATAGCAAATGTAATGAAATTGAGGCGAGGATGTTGACCATCCTAGGTGAAAATATAGTGCTAAGGGTGAGAGAAAGTCGCGAATCTGATGTTACAGCCCTAAAAAATAGACTGCACATCAATCAGAACGCCGCCTTTCAGCTGCTTATTTTATGGGGTGAGCGATCAGTTTGTTACTACTTATTTCCCCATTCGGCGCCAAATCTTTCGACGAGGACGTTGTCGTAGTAATCGGCGCGCTCCATGAGGTGCTTTATCCTGGGTAGGGCGGTTTCTTTGTTGAGGTAGCGATCGAAGATGAGCAAGGAAAGGATGACGTCTCGCCCTCGGGTTGAAAAGGTGAGGTGTTCGAGCTCATAGTTTTGCCGGAGTAGATACTCGAAAAAATCAGGCTCGTGAGCTTCGGGAAGCTGGCATAGGTGAGCATCTCCGGTGAGTAGGCCACTGTCTTCGTGATAGCTGACCATAATGCGTGCGCTGCCGTGGCTGATCTGCCAAAGATTCGGGCCTTGGCGGGTGAGTCTCGGGTCGTGGCCCGATGCCTGAATAATGTCTTCGATTGTAGCCTGTATGCCTTCGGCCCGGTAATAGGCCACTTGACTTGGTAGCCGTATAGGATGGCCACAGTTGATACAATGTGAATGGTCTTGATCGCCAGATTCGAAGTTGAGCTTTTGGCAATGATCGCATCGGGTAGCTCTGCGAGAATCACCAGCTCGAAACTCATTGAGACAACCGTAAATGGTCTTAGTTGGCAGGGCATAAGCCTTGGGTTTGCCCTGAATGATATCGAAATAGTTGATCCCGAGCAGGTTGCCTTCTTCATCGATCAGTGGGCCGCCGCAGTGTTCGGTATCCAACCAGGCATCGTGACTGATGTAGGTGATGCCGTGCTCCTCGTAGTCTAGCTGTAGAATAGTGCCACCCACTTGTGGCTTACGGCCATAGCCAGGTCGACCGAGCGCAGTAATAGCTTGATTGGTGCTTGGCTTAACCGTTTCATAAGGGGAAGCGTCTGCTGAAGTGGGCCATTCATCATCTGTAGCGAGCAGAGCGAGGTCGTAGTATGGGTCGAGATAGATGACTGGCATTAAAGTACGCCCCTTTTCAGGATGGGTAACGATGACTTGGGCATTGTCTCTGACCAAGTGCTCGGTTGTGACTACCCATCCATAAGCCGGTAAATAAAAGCCAGCCCCACTGCTGTAGGGCGTGGAAATAGGCAAAACGATCGGAGCCGACTCTGACTGCATTGGGTTGCAAAATAGACATAATTAAGGGCTGGCTCAAAATCCTTACGGGCTTTTTCGCTATCCCAGCTACCTTTGCACCGTGCAAGCACCAGCCGAATATTACCAAGATCGAAAAAAAACCTTTGAGGCACTGCATATCAGCCTAAAACGCAAGTACGACCGTTTGGCTCTGCTGCGCTTGGTTCTTTTTCTAATCATCATTGCCGGTATTATCGTGATCTGGTCTTACAGTATCGGCCTGGCCATCGGAGCCATCATTCTCTTATTACCACTACTCAATTGGGCAATCGGCAAGCACCGGGAAATCTTCCGCGCTGCCGAGACCGCGCGTCGAAGAGTAGAACTAGCCGAAGCAGAGCTGCGCGCCCTCGATCACGATTTCAGCAGCTGGGCCGAAGGAAATGACTATTTACTCGAAGATCACCCCTACACAGGCGACCTGGATATCTTCGGCCAAAATTCCATCTTCAAGTTCCTGAACCGGACGGTGACTCGCCTGGGTAGCGATCGCCTGGCTTCGCAATTGAACGGGCCCATGGCTACTTATGTCATAATCAGCCGACAAAATACCATCGAAGTACTGAGCAAAGAACCCGACTGGTGCCACACCTTTCGGGCGCGAGGTATGGAGACCGAAGAAAAGGAAGGCAGCGTGAAAGAACTGCTGGAATGGGTGAAATTGCCCCTGCTTTTAGGTGGAGAAAAACCGGACATGGGTGCCAAACTGGTCATGTATTTGGCTCCGGTATTGACGGCTTTGTTTGTATACCTATTGGTCATCGGTCAGCCCGTTTTGTTAGCCTTGATCTGTCTGTTACCTGCAGGATACTACCTGCGGAAGTACAAATCAAAAAGCAACCGAATACACGAGCAAACGGCCCTCTCTGGCGATACGCTCAACCGCTATCGCGGATTGATCGAGCTTATCGAAAATCGAAAAGGAGAATCATCGTATTGGCAAGAATTGTACGCCAAGCTAGGCCATGATGGTGAGGCATCGAAAGCAATCGGCCGACTTAGCCATGCTATAAATCGGCTGGATGTGCGCTACAATGCCCTATCGATTTTGTTGGAGATTGCAGCCCTATACAGCCTGCATTATCAACTCTTGCTGGATCAGTGGCGAGCAAATTATCGCGATGCGCTGCCCGAATGGATAGACACCCTGGCCGAAGTGGATGCCCTGATGAGTTGGGCCAATCTGCGCTACAATCAGTCTGAATGGACCTGGCCTGAGCCGACTTCGGACGCACGTATCAGTGCCCACGAGCTCGGTCACCCGCTCATAGACCCGCGACAGCGCGTAGCCAACAATTTCGAGTGCGCTACCGATGGGCATATCCACCTGGTAACGGGTAGTAATATGGCGGGCAAGTCAACCTGGCTGCGTACTGTAGGTATCAATTTGGTACTTGCCCAGGCAGGTGGACCGGTATGCGCCAAGCACTTTCAATTTCCACCTTTGCAAGTATGGACCAGCATGCGTACCCAAGACGCGCTGAGTGATAACACCAGCAGCTTTTTCGCAGAGTTGAAGCGGTTGAAGCGCATCATAAATGCAGTAGAGTCCCCCCTCAAATCCCCCCGACGGGGGGAGGCCGTTGGTCCTCCCCCGTCGGGGGAGCTAGAGGGGGACCCCACTGTTTTCTTTCTACTCGACGAAATTCTCAAAGGTACCAACAGCCGCGACCGCCATACCGGTGCCCGCGCCCTGATCCGACAGCTGATCAGAGCAGAGGGCGCAGGCATCATCGCCACCCACGATCTAGAGCTGGCCGAAATGGAAAAAGAGCCTGGTAGTGAGGTGGAAAATTACGCCATGGAGGTCGATATTGTAGACGGCGAGCTCGACTTCGATTACAAGATCAAGCGCGGGGTGAGCCAGTCCTTTAATGCGACGGTGCTCATGGCCCAAATGGGCATAGACATCGATCCCGAAGACATAAAACTACACCATGAGTAAAGGAAAAATTTTAGTGACAGGCGGCTGCGGATACATCGGTAGCCACACCATAGTCGACCTGCTGGAAAACGATTTCGAGGTCATCTCAGCCGATAATATGCACAACGCCAAAGAGCGGGTGCTGGATGGAATAGCTGCCATAAGTGGACAGCGCGTACGCAACTATAATATCGACCTGGCCGATGCTGCGGCCACCGCTGAGCTATTTGCCAAAGAGCAAATCGATGGTGCGATTCACTTCGCGGCTTACAAACTGGTCGGCGAGTCTGTAGAGAATCCACTGGCTTACTTTCGCAACAACCTCAATAGCTTATTCAATCTGATCGAAGGCTTAGCGAATCAGGGATCGAGCAACTTGGTCTTTTCAAGCTCCTGTTCGGTCTACGGCAACCCCGATGAGCTGCCCGTCACTGAGCAAACTCCGCGTAAAGAAGCCGAGTCGCCCTACGCCCGCACCAAGCAGATGGGCGAGGATGCACTGCAAGATTACTGCAGCGCCAAGCCCGACTTTTCTACCATACTGCTGCGCTATTTCAATCCGGCGGGCGCGCACCCCTCCAATCATATAGGCGAAGATGCACGCCGCACCAATCCGCAGCTCGTGCCCGTCATTATGGAGGTAGCAACCGGCAAGCGGGAGAAGCTGACAGTCTTCGGCACGGACTACGATACGCGCGATGGCAGTGCCGTTCGAGATTATCTGCACGTGTCTGATTTGGCCCACGCGCATACCCTCGCGCTGGAGTATCTGATGGCTGGAAAAGCGGAGACTAACCCTTCCATTTTCAATTTGGGTATAGGCGAAGGTGTGACCGTACTCGAAATGATCAACTCCTTCGAGCGCGTGACGGGCCAGAAGCTCAACTACGAGATCGGGCCGCGCCGCACAGGCGATGTTGTAAAAGTGTACGCCGACCGCTCACTGGCTACTAGAGAGCTGGGCTGGCAGCCGCAGTACGATGTAGACGACATCATGCGCACGGCCTGGGCCTGGGAACAGAAACGATAGTCGTAAATTGGCGGCCCCAATGGTCACACTCCGCTTGCTTGGCACCGGCACTTCTCAGGGCGTACCCGTCATCGGCTGCGATTGCGATACCTGCCGCTCGACCGACCCGCGTGATAAAAGACTTCGTGTGGCGGCCCATATCCGATCCAGAAATACCAGTGTGGTGATAGACGCTGGCCCGGACTTTCGCCAACAAATGCTCACCAACGAGATCAATTGGCTGGATGCCCTGCTCATCACCCACGAGCACAATGATCATGTAGCGGGCATGGACGACTTGCGTACCTTCTGTTTCAAGCAGCGCATGGTGATTCCTGTTTTTGCACTTCCGCGGGTGGTCACCGCCATCAAAAAGCGGTTCGATTACGCCTTCTCAGAAAATCCATATCCAGGGGTCCCGCGCCTGGACTTACAGCCGATCGAGCCCGGAAAACCCTTCCACATCGGCGAGCTGGAGATCTTACCCATTCCCATCCTGCACGGCAAGCTCGAAATCGTCGGCTTCCGCGTCGGCAATATCGCCTACCTCACCGATGTCAAAACCCTCCCGTCCGAAGCCTACCCCATGCTCGAAGGCCTGGAGACGCTGGTTATCTCCGCCCTCCAGCCAGGCACTCACCACAGCCACCTCAATTTGGAAGAGGCACTGCAAGAGATCAAAAAAATCGGGCCTAAAGAGACCTACCTTACGCACTTAAGCCACCTGTTTCCGCCTGCTGCCGAGTTAGCCAGCCAGTTGCCGAGTGGGGTGAGATTGGGGGTAGATGGGGGATTGGTTTAGCATTGATTGGGCGGCCATTGGCCGCCCAATCAATGCTCTTCATCGAGTATAATAGCTTCCTGGATGATTTCGTAGACTTCGGCTCAAGCCCAAGCTCTTCAGTCAGCAGTTGGTGAAAATATAGGAAGATCTCCCGCTGGCGGTCAGGCTGATTATGGATGAAGTTGAGTACGGATGGCATGCACCTCAAGTAAAATTCTTAGAGAATAATTTTGAGGCGGCCATCGGCCGCCTCAAAATTAAATCACCCCACCAACTCCATCCATTCTAATTCTTTTTCCTCAATCTGCTCCTCCAACTCATTAAGCTCTTTGCCCAGCTCGGCTATATTCTCTGGATTGAGATTTTCCATATCGGTGAATTGCTGATTGATCTCCGCTTTGCGCTTTTCGAGCTTGGCGATCTGATTTTCTACGCGGCGGATGGCTTTTCGGTCTTCGCGGGTCAGGCCGGCATCGTCGGTCTTTGGGGCAGTAGGTGCGGAGACCTCTTTCTCTTTTGGAGTTTCGGTGGGAGTAAGTGATGCCGTTTTCTCCTGTGCGCGCCACTCGGTATAGGTACCGTTCCAGTCCTTGATCTTTCCACCGCCTTTGAATACGAAAAGGTGGTCGCAGAGCTTGTCGAGAAAGAAGCGGTCGTGGCTTACGATCAGGATTACCCCCGGAAAGTCCATCAAGAAATCTTCGAGTACATTGATGGTCATGATGTCGAGATCGTTGGTCGGCTCGTCGAGTATGAGGAAGTTGGGGTTTTGCATGAGTACGGTCAGCAAGAACAGCCTGCGCCGCTCACCACCGCTCAGCTGACTCACGTAGACCTGCTGCTGTTTGCGGCTAAAGAGAAAGCGCTCCAGTAGTGAAGCCGCTGTCAGCTTTTGCCCCTTCTCCAGCGGGATGAACTCGGCGATCTCGCGAATGACCTCGATCACGCGCTTGTCTTCGCTCAGCTGTATGCCCGACTGGGTATAGTAGCCGAATACCGTATTGTCGCCTATGACCACCTTGCCGGTATCGGTGGGAATTTCCTTAGTCAGCAGACTGAGTAGGGTGGACTTGCCTGCACCATTCGGGCCGACGATGCCTACCCGTTCGCCTTTCTTGAACTTGTAGTTGAAGCTATCCAGTATCTGTCGCTCGCCATAGACCTTACTGATGTTGTGGGCTTCGAGTATCTTTTTGCCCAGACGGCGACCTTTGATCTCTATGGTGAGTTCTTCGGTTCTTTTGAAGCCGCCGACCTTGTCGCGTAGTTCGGCATAGGCATCGACTCGGCTCTTGGCCTTGGTGCCGCGGGCTTTGGGCATACGGCGCACCCATTCCAGCTCGCGTTTCAGCCGCTTGGTATTTTTGTCGTGCTCGGCAGCGGCGATCTCGTAGCGGGTGGCTTTCTTTTCCAGGTAGTCGCTATAGTTACCGGAATAGCGGTAGAGTTCCCCTTGGTCCAGCTCGACGATCTGATCGCAGACGCGCTCTAGAAAGTAGCGGTCGTGTGTCACCATCAGCAGGGTTATCTTGGCTTGACGCAGCCACTCTTCCAGCCATTCGATCATGTCCAGATCGAGGTGGTTGGTCGGCTCGTCCATGATGATGAGGTCGGGCTCGTCTATGATCATCTTGGCCAGGGCGATCCGCTTGCGCTGCCCGCCCGACAAGGTGGCTACCTGCTGATGTATATCCGTGATGTTGAGTTTGGAAAGTATCTCCTTGATGCGAGCTTCAGTATCCCATGCCGCTAGCTCGTCCATACGCGAGAGCAGCTTTTGCAGTTGGTCTTGCCTGTTGGGTAGCAGCAGGGCTGTTTCGTAGTCGCGTACTAGTCGCACCACCTCGCTTTCGCTATTGAAGACGGCCTCCAGTACCGTTGCTCCTTCTCTGAATTGCGGGTCTTGTGGCAAGTAAGCCAGCCGGGCATCTTTGTGTACATATACCTTCGCGCCTACGCCTTCGGGCAGGTCTACGCCTGCGGCTACGCGCAGTAGGGTGCTCTTACCCGTACCGTTTTTGGCGACCAATGCCACCTTAGCTCCTTTGTTGATAGGCAGCTCGATGCGGTCGAAGAGCACCTTTTCGCCATAAGATTTGGAAACGTTCTCGAGTTGGAGGTAGATCACGGGGCGAAGTTACTGATTAGCCCTTTGCCTCTCGTTTATAATATTCGGATTCATCCCCACGGCCTTATCGATGTACTGCTGGCCGGTCACTTGATCACCGGCTTGGTAATAAGCGGTGCCGAGGTCGTACCAGGCACCGGCTTCGTTTGGTCTGACGCTGGCCGCTTTTTCGAACCATTGTATGGCTCCTTGTGCATTGCCGCTCACGCCGAGTATCACGCCCTGTAGACGAAGGCTGGGATAGTGATTGGGGTCTATCTGCAAGGCTTTGTTGATGTATGCTTGTGCTTGATTGATGTCACCGCGATTTTGGCCGGCGTCTTTAGCCGCTTCGGGGAGTACAACCAGCAGATCGCGGCGGGCTTCATCGTAGTTGGGATCGAATTGGAGGGCGCGCTCCAGGTAGGCGATGGATGTAGGATAGGACTTCCGCAGGTAGGCTGCTCTCCCGCGAAGGAAGTACGCAGACTTATAAGTCGGGTGTATTTCTATAGCCTTATTAAGGTGTTGTTCTGCTTCTATCAATAGCTTGTTGTCTGGATTTTGTTGGGCCGCGGGCAGTTGTATAAAGGCATCGATTTTGGCACCACCGGCCGCATTTTGAAGCTTAGCGCTATTGGGCTGGTTCTCTACGTCAGTCGTGAATAAGGTGTAATTGTCCTTCCAGATAGGGTTACGAACAACAGTTCTAATACTGAAAGCTAGTACTGCCAGAAGAATAAGCCCCCAATTAACTTGATGGCTCACCCTACTACTTAACTGCTGAAAACCGCCAGCTACAAGCATTGCAAAACCCACCGACGGCATAAATAGAAATCGCTCCGACATAAGCGTACCGATCGGAAAGACGATGTTGCTGAATATCGACAAGCAGATGAAGTAAGTGAGAATACCCACACCCACCAGATTTTTTCGCCAGGCCAGCCACACTCCTAGTAGCAATAATCCTAAAGTGAAAATCAAGCCTAGAATAGCCCGATAATCTTGCCAGCCTTTTACTTGTAGCGATTTGGGGTAGTAGTCGTGGCTGAGGGTTTGCGGCCAGACCAATAAGCCGATATACTCATAAAAAGTAGCCGAAATGGTAGCCGACTTTTCGCTAAAGCTATAATCGACCCAGCGACCGTCTTCCACTTTCAGGAAAGGGTTATTCATTAGTTCGCGGGGTGGGCGATCGTCGGCATTAGGGGGTGGGTCGGGGAGCACGGCACTGCGCAAGCCCAAAAATAGTATGGTCGCCAGCAGGCACCCCACCATGTACTTAGCATCCGACCCGCGGAAGTCTGATTGTTTATCCTTGCCTCCTAAGAAAGCAAACATCCAAAGCGGAATGACCGCTAAAAAGGTAATGGTATTTTCCTTAGCCATGAGACCTAGAAAGAAAAGAGCTCCAGCCAGCCCCGCCCATGCCCATGACTTATTTCTACAAGCCTTCCAGACCGACCAAGTAGCCCCTATCGCGGCACAAAGGGCCACGATCTCATCCCGGCCTTTGATGTTGGCCACTACCTCCGTATGAATGGGGTGCACGCAAAAAATAACCGCAATGATGAGCGGAATGGCCAGGGTCCAACCCTGCTGCTTGGCCACGGCCACAAAAAAGTGGTAGAGCAGCAACACACAGGCGATATACCATAGGATATTGAGCAGATGATATCCAAAAGCGTCATCTCCAAACAGCTGATACTCGATGCTGAACATAGCCAGCGTAAGCGGTCGGTATCGCCCACCTTCTACCAGTTGCTTCTCTTCGCCAAAGAAGCCGTAAAAGCTATCGTGACCGAATAATTCTCCCCAAGCACTCGGTCCCTGCTTGACCAAGTCATTGCTGGTGAGTACGATGCTATCGTCTAGCGCAAAATCGTGGCCGAGGGTATTGGCATAGAGCGCAAAAGCCAGTACAGCAAGTGCTATGCTGCACCAAAGTGGATTAGCGTGCCAGGGCGTTTTTTGGTTCACGGTTTTGGTAGCTTCTCAAAGATTATGACAGAATAGAAGCTCGAAAAACAGTCCGAGCTTAAAACGAAGATACGGACAGACCGGAAAATTGATTGCTTGTAATAGTATACTACCCGCCTACCATCAATATTTAAGACTACTATTTTAATTTAGCTTTTGCATTAAGTACATTGGACCAACTTCTTTGGAAAGAAGTATACTCTGTTCGTATTTGGCAAACAATAAAAACATGAAAATCTATTATCCTATTCTTGTTTCCAGCTTGTTATTTCTTCTTTTCTCCTGCGGAAACGATGACGAAGGCATATTGATTGATGAGCGAGAAAAATTCTTGGGCACCTACGCTGGAATGGAAGTATGTGGCCAGTTGAGTGACAACGGCAACATAATAATAATCACTTCTGTAGAAGGTAGCAATGATCAATTATCGATACAGCACCTCTATAACTTTGGCACGACCATAATAGCTACCGTTTCTGGAGATAATCTGACTATTGAAAGTCAAACCGTTGGTTTAGTAAGATTCTCAGGAAGCGGAAGCATAATAGGAGATGCATTAACAATAGACTACACGGTGAGTGATCCTTTTGGGTTTTCAGGGGATTGCACGGCTTCTTTGACAAAAATATAGGCGCAAGCATCCAAATAAAAATGGCTGAGTGCAACTGCACTCAGCCATTTTTATTTGATCATAAAGAGTATAATAACTTTATCGAAGACCCAGCTTTCTCAATGTCGGTAAGTTCATTTCACCCACCGGTAAATTATTGTCCTCCTGATATTTCGTCAGGGCTGCGCGCGTACGATTACCCATGATGCCATCGGCTACACCAGCATCGTAGCCCGCGCGATTGAGTGCACGCTGAAGATCGCGGATGGAAACTTCTGTAACTTCGTCTGGGCAGGCTACCTCCGTCCAATCTTGGAACTTGCCGGACTCGGTAGGTACATATTTCGTAACCGTAGTGCCAGTAGCTGCCAGTGTGCCCGTTTGCTTGCAAAGACCGTCAGTCGGATCGTAGCGGTAGCCTTCGGGGCAGCCGGCCGTGTAGTATAGGTCGGGCATACCAGCGGGGCCTTCGCCTATGCTTGCATTGACGGGCGCATAGCCAGTCGGTACGATATTACCCGCACGATCGGGGCCGTCGCTTACGGTGTAAGGTAGTACCGAACCCGGTACCTGACCACCGGCTGCGGGGTTAACCATTATGGGGTAGTTTGCGCTACCGTAAGTATCAGGCGCCATGATGACACCACCATTGACCAGGAATGGTGCACCTTTCAGGCCACGGCGCACGCGGCGAGTTACGTTTTCGTATTCGGCGGGCACCAGCTCTACGCGGGTATAAGCCTCACGAGTTACGACGCGCTTGGTTACGGTCTGATACTCGGCAGGTACTTCGCGCTCGACCACACGGGCAGGTGAAACCATACGGCGAACTTGCACATCGCGGTAGCGGGCATCTGTTTCGCGACGCTCTATGCTAGGTGCAGCCGTCATCACCTGACGCGCGCCGTACTGAGCTGGCTCGTAGCTGATGCGCACGCAGTACTCCGTATCGTCGTTGACAGCGCGGCCGTTATCGAGACCACCTGTGACAGCCGTGTAACCAGCCGGACAAGCTTTGGGTATGCGGCGTGTGATCGTAGTGGTCTCGGCAGGTACTTCTACCGCGCAAAGTGTGATACAATCTTCTGATTCGTCGCAATCGCCTGGGCGCTTCTCGTATGAGAAGTAAGCAGGGCGTACCTCGATGGTTTCTGTTTCGGTCTCATATTCGCGGGCTACGCGGTCGATCTGAACTTGAGCTTCGCTGGTCAAATACGGCGGAATAGCACCCACACCGGCTTCGCGAAGTAGCTCGGCCGCGCGCTGTTGAGCAGCATCTATACCGTTAGCATCAATGTAAGCTGTGCTGAATGGGCTATCCGGATTATTTGGATCGAACAAGCTACCCATGCCGTCGTTGCTGGCATAGAGCGTAGGGCTTGCATTGAGCGGGCTGCGGCTATCGTTGACCAGGCTCGCTTCATTATTAGGATTAAAGGGGGCATCTGGGGCAGTCATGCCGCGCGTGTTATTGGGGTCGAGCACGCTGCCATAGTCAGAGCTGATAACTCGACCGTCGGGGGCTACATCACCATAGTACAGAGTCGCATTCGTGACGGTCTCGAATTCGGGGCGACCCACCCGGTAGGTAGAGCTACCTTCTTCGATCAGTACGCGCTCGGTAACGGTCTCGAAGACCGCTTCTTCCATCGTGTATTCGGTATAGGCTGGACTAACCTCGATTCTTACCTCTTCGGTGCCATACTCGGCAGGTACTTCGACCAGGCGGTAAGATGCCGGCTTGACCATAACGCGCTCTGTATAAGTCTCGTAGGCCGGGGCGACAACCTTCAAGACAGAGCCACCGCTATAGGTGGATACTTCTTCCGTTACCTCGCGGAATTGTTGCGGATAGAAGCAAAGCGCATAGCACTGTTCATCGTCAGGAGTGGGAGGCATAGCCGAAGGAAGTGGAATGACTTGGCTGAATGCAGTACCAGCTACCAGGCAGCATGCCAGCAGGAGTAGAGAGTTTCTCATAAGAATGAAAATGGTTGGTTGGATGTGTAGAAAATATAGTGTTTTGTAATTAAGTTGTTACTTACGCCTTCGGGCTTTCATAACAGACTTGCAGTAGAGCTCAAATATAGCAAAAGCGAGTTTTATTCTGCCTAAAATCTTCGAGACATTTCGAGGTGTAAACACCTGCTTTGCATAGGGTTGGAACAGTAGAACCCACTTAGGGTGCGACGTTTAATCTCAACCCCACATCACATGTTTGCCATCATCGATCCGTTTCCTGCTCTGAGGTGTCTTCCTGTGGCTGAATAAGCTCCGGAACATCAATGTTGTAATCTTTCAGTACGAGGTCTAGTATTCGATCTTCGCCTTCTATATAGCCATGCTTGAGCTTGTGACCGTAAAAGCCCGCAAGGGTAGCCCAGTAGCGGGCGGTGAAACCACCTTTCAGGTCTTTGATGAGGAAGTATATCGGTTCACCGATCTCGCGTTCGATCATGCGGATGAGGACCTTGCCCTGCGTCTTCGACATCTTTTTGAGCGGCTCCTCAAACTTTTCCTTCATCTCTTTTTGCAACCTACGTATGTACTTTCGCCGATCTCGCTTCTTCATGTTTTGAGTCATGTATTGCACCTCGCGAAACATCCTGACAGCTTCTATGGCGTAGGGGTAGACCTTCTTGGCGTAGTAGCGGTACTTGCGGTATAGCTTGTACTCTTCATCATTCTCGAACTGCTCGGGTGAAGAAATACTCATCTCATCGAGTTGAGCTACGATGAGGGTGTCACCGCACTCGTCGACCATATATTGGTAGGTATCACCGTTTATAACAGTAGTACCTGTCTGAGCATTTGCGAGGGAGGTGACCACTAGCGGAAGTACAAAAATCCAAGCTAGTCGGTGCACAAGTTGGTAAGCGATCGTTTTCATGACTGAAGATGTAGACATGAAAGGTAACGAAAAAATAGGGGCAAAGGATGTTTACGGAGCGTTAAAGCACAAAGAGATTTGTCAATTTGCACTTCCGCAGGTAGCATACGCCCACCAGATCGGAATGTCTGTAGTGCTAAGACTTGTAGGTCTGTAGCGTCACTTTCAGGGCCAATTCGTCTAGCTGTTCCTGGTCTACTCGTGCCGGGGCGTCGATCATGACGTCTCGGCCCTGGTTGTTTTTGGGGAAAGCAATGAAGTCTCTGATAGAGCTTTGCCCGTTCATGACGGCGCACAGGCGATCGAATCCGAAGGCGATGCCCCCGTGTGGTGGTGCGCCGTACTCGAAGGCCCCCATCAGGAAGCCGAATTGCTCTTCGGCTTCGGCCTCTGTGAAGCCCAATAGCTGGAAGTTCTTTTCTTGCAGTTCTCTGTCGTAGATACGTATAGAGCCGCCGCCGATCTCTGCGCCATTAATGACCAGGTCATAGGCGTCGGCCTTGAGCGACTTCATCGTCTCGTGATCGCCATTGAGCATGCGCTCTACTTCTTCCTTCTTGGGACTGGTGAAGGGGTGGTGCATGGCGTGGAAGCGCTCGCTGTCTTCATCCCACTCTAGGAGGGGGAAATCGACCACCCAAAGCGGCTTGAACACGCCTTTGGGAATCATGTCATGCCCTTCGGCGGCATGCAGGCGCAACTTGCCCATTTGCATGCGGCTTTTCTCAGCTTCACCACTAATGACCAGTAGCAGGTCTCCGGGCTTGGCTTCGCATTTAGCCGCCCATTCGGCTAGGTCTTCCTGGCTGTAAAATTTATCGACGCTAGACTTGTAGCTGCCGTCTTCGTTGCACTTGACATAAACTAAGCCTTTGGCACCGATTTGTGGTCGCTTGACCCAATCGGTCAGCCCGTCGAGTTGCTTGCGGGTGGCAGCTGCCTGGCCGGGCACACAGATGGCCACGACCAGCTCGGCACTGTCGAATACTTTGAAGCCTTTGTTTTGAGCGACGTCGTTGAGTTCGACCAGCGGCATACCGAAGCGCAAGTCGGGCTTATCGCTGCCGTAAAGGCGGATGGCATCGTCATACTGCATGCGGGGGAAGGTCCCCTCCCCGGCCCTCCCCGAGGAGGAGGGGGTAAGATCAACATCCAGTAGTTCTTTAAAGAGGTGTTTGGTCAGCCCTTCGAAGGTGTCGAGTATTTGGTCTTGCGTGACGAAGGCCATCTCGCAGTCGATCTGGGTAAATTCGGGCTGGCGGTCGGCGCGCAGGTCTTCGTCGCGGAAGCACTTGACAATCTGGAAGTAGCGGTCATAGCCCGATACCATGAGCAACTGCTTAAAAGTCTGGGGCGACTGGGGTAGGGCATAAAATTGACCTTCATTCAGACGGCTGGGTACCACGAAGTCTCTGGCACCTTCGGGCGTTGATTTGATCAGGAAAGGGGTTTCGACTTCCACGAAATTCTGACCGCCCAGGTATGCCCGTGTGGCGAGAGCCAGTTTCGACCTGAAAATGATATTGCGCTGTAGCGGCCCACGCCTCAAATCGAGATATCTATACTGCATGCGCAGTTCGTCGCCACCATCGCTTTCTTCTTCGATGGTAAAGGGTGGAACCTTGCTCGCATTGAGCACTTTGAGCTCTTCCACCAAAATTTCTATGTCACCCGTTGGTCGATTGGCGTTTTTGCTGGCTCTTTCGCGCACCTTGCCTATGGCCTGTACGACCCACTCGCGGCCCAGTGTATCGGCGGTAGCAGAAAGCTTTGCTGGCGCATCGGATTCTATGACAAGCTGGGTGATTCCATAGCGATCCCGAAGATCGATGAAAGTCAGTGCACCGAGCTTGCGGCTCACCTGTACCCAACCTGATAATTTGACTTCTTCTCCGACATTTTCGAGGCGCAATTGGCCACAATGGTGCGTTCTATACATCTGGGCTGTAATTTGAAGGCGCAAAGATAGGTACTTGTGGCATGTAGTCGTATCTATGTGGTAAATTAGCCTGACTTTTGGTTTTTTGGCTTTTTCCTCAAAGGCATTGTATTTTTACACAGCTATTTGAGGAGTCTTTTTATATACCAACAGCTGTTTTTCACTTTTCACAATCCTCAATCAGCATATGATGCGACCTAGACTTTCTTTCGTAATCCCAAGACGAGCATTCTTACTTGTAATGGCCCTGTTAATTGCAGGTGCTACAGCCCTTGAGGCACAAATCGTCAGAATCAATAATCCGGTAGACTCGGTGGCTTTCTGCTCGGGCTTTTTTGTAGACCAGGGTGTATTTAACGGACCTCACTTTACAGATGAGGCAGACACGATTACGATCTGTAGCAATAGTGCTAATCCAGATCAGACCCACATCTTGCTATCCTTTGAGCAAATCGACCTCAGAGGTACGCTAGTTATTCTCAATGGCCCTGATGCAGAGTCGGATACCATCGCGACCTTCGATAATAATACCAACTCAGATATATTCTTCATACAAGCTAATGCGGATAACCCCTCGGGATGTCTTACAGCTATTTTTACACCCGATGGATCGGGCGTGGCCGGCGATGGCTGGAATGCCGAAATAAGCTGTGTCGCCGTTTGTCAGGAAGTGATCGCCAATATAGGTAGTAGCATTCCAGAAGTTTCACCACCGGATACGGGCTTCATCGATGTTTGCCTGGGCGACCCGATCTCGCTCAGTATAGAAACCATATACCCACAGAATGGCGTGATTTACGATCAGGCAGATTCGACTTCTGATGTAAGAGTGACTATGGGAGACGGCACAGTATTCGAAGACTTTGACATTACGCACGTTTACCAAGAATCTGGTGGTTATATCATAGAAGTTTTTGTTACGGATTTGAATGGCTGCACGAGCAGCAATTTGATCAGTCAGCGAGTACGCGTTGCTCCAGTCCCTCAGTTTCAGCTTCAGAATGAAACCGCCGTGGTATGTACCGATGACCCTTTCACGGTGAGTGCCAGTAGCTCCTTCGATCCAGATGGAAGCAGTAACATTTTCGTGCTTACAGAAGAGCAGGCATTCGGTGGTACCCTTATACTCGGTGACACAACCGCACTACCCGATGGGCCCGATGACCCAGAGTATACGACCTCTCTGGAATTTACCAACTTCTTACCCGGAGCTACGCTGGAAAGTATAGACGACTTCGAGAGTGTTTGCCTCGATATGGAACACAGCTTCGTAGGCGATCTCGATATCTTCTTATCCTGCCCAGACGGATCGGAGGTGCAGCTTGTAGAGTTCAGTAACACTAACAATCTCGATGGCCAATTTCTTGGTGAACCTATAGATGATGATGGTCAGCCCCTAGCGCAAGGCGAGGGGTTTGTGTACTGTTTCACTCCAGATGCTGAATTTACCTGGGATGAAATTGTAGACGAGCTAAATATAATGGGGTCTGAATCCATTCCAGCCGGGGATTATGCGTCTGTTGAGCCACTGAGCGGCTTGTTAGGCTGTCCACTAAATGGCCCGTGGACGATACGCGTAGTCGACAATCTGGGGCAGGATAATGGCTTTATATTCAGCTGGTCGATTTCCATCAATCAGGATTTACTCGGCGAGGTAGAACAATTTACCGTAGGCTTCGATGATGCCTTCTGGTCGGAGAGTCCCAATACCACAGCCGACAACGGCAGCTCTCTCGATGCAGTAGGTTTGGGTGCCGGCCCACAAGGTTTCGTTTATAATGTAGTCGACGAGTTTGGTTGTGTGTACGATACAACCATTTTCGTTGATGTACTGCCGCTGACGGATCCGAACTGCTATGATTGTCCAGACTTGCTGGCTGAGCAGTCGGCTACATTCACTGGTGATTCTGGCAGTACGATCACGATCAGCCTGGAAGAAGAGGATAGCAGCTTCGATGTGCCCTGGCAAGTAACCCCTTCGGCTGACTTCGGAAATGCCCTTTTTCCAAGTGCCGTAGATAGTTATGAATCTTCAGTGGCTGTTTCTACTGTTTCGCCAGCTAATATCGTCGATGCTACCCAAGATATTGTTTCTGTTTGTGTCGATATTAATACAGAAGCAACTGGAGATGTGGAGCTATTCTTAGAGGCACCGAATGGCACCCGAATTTCTCTTTCTTCGAATAACGGGGGGACAGGTGCAAACTTTACAGGTACCTGCTTTACGCCTACTGCTACGACGGCCATCGCTGATGGCGTGGCTCCATTTACTGGAGATTTTCAGCCCGATGGCGATTGGAGTACCTTCAACGGAAGCCCACTGAATGGTAACTGGAAGATCGTAGCCTGGGACGAAGGTGCCGATATGGAGCTTGGAAGATTCATCAACTGGAGTATCACCTTCCGCAATCAAGATGCAATCAGTTACAGCTGGAGCCCAACCGACGGTTTGAGCTGTACGGATTGTCCTAACCCTGAAGTTACACTCGATTTCGACGGGATCAGAACCTATGAGTTGACAGTATCAAATGATCGCGGCTGTTCAGAGACGGGAACAATTTCTGTCGTCTCTGGCAGTGACTTGGTGGCATCGATCACGGGTACGGATCCGCTTTGCAGCGATACATTCGACGGTACGCTAACGGTCACTGTTACCGGTGGCACCGAGCCCTACTCCATAAGCTGGGACCCACCTGCCGAAGGTTTTGAATTATTCGATCTCGGCCCAGGTGTATACTCAGCCACCGTGACCGATGCCAATGGCGATAGTGCCGTTGTGGCCCAGCAGTTGATAGGTCCAGAACCGATAGTGGTTCAAGCCAACATAGTCGATGTAGACTGTGCCGGTGACAGTACAGGGGCCATTATGATCCAAGTGACTGGTGGCACAGGTGTATATACTTTCTTGTGGGATGGCGAGTCCGACGATGACGGGAACCTGGAAAACATACCGGCCGGTACTTACACATTGCTCGTACAAGATGAGAATGGTTGCACCCGAGAGGAGACCTATACCGTCACGCAGTCTGAGCCACTTTCGATTATGGCCGAGGTCGTAGATGTAGCCTGCAATGGTGAGAGTACTGGAAGCATAGACCTGATGGTGAGCGGCGGTACGGGCGATTACACCTTCCTTTGGAGCAACGATGCGACTACGGAAGACTTGAATGATATTCCTGCGGGTGCATACACTGTAACAGTGACTGACTCGCTAGGCTGCGTGCTCTCTAATGTAGGGGCTATACAGGAAGAAGAGATCGGCGAAACCGATGCGATGACGACAACTTTCGACCGTCATAATTTTACCGATCGAGTGGCTTTATTACCAGTAGCAGCTCCTACAGTTGAAGTGCGCAGCATCGTACAAGTGGATACGATTATTGTCAATGAGCCGCCGGCACTTTCATTCGATGCGACGGTGACTCAGGTACAATGTATTGGAGATGCTACAGGATCAATCGAGCTCGACATAGCCGGAGGTACGCCACCCTATGAGGTGATATGGAATATCGATGCCACAGGGCCTTTCTTGGGTGATCTGCCAGAAGGGACATATAGCGCGACAATCACCGACAACAACGGCTGTACCTTGGAAACAGGTGACATCACCATAGATGGAATCACTCAGGTCGAGGTTCAAATTACAAGCACCGACCCCCTGTGTACTGGTGATGCTAATGGAATCATCGAAACTATTGCGAGCGGCGGAACCGAGCCTTATAGCTATGAGTGGTCTGACGAAGGCCCCGATCAGGCGACTAGAGACGATCTTGCTGCGGGTACTTACAGCGTTTCAGTAACCGATGTAAATGGTTGCTCGGCGAGCGTAGCAGGTATAGAGCTGGTCGATCCACCATTGCTGACTTGTGAGGTGTTCGTCATTCAGCAGCCTTTTACCGGTAACGACGGTAGCATCTTCGTGGTCGCTACCGGCGGTACCGGAGACTATAGTTACGCATGGTCGAATGGAGGTCCCGACAACGATACCCTCACCAACTTGATGCCAGACACCTACTCGGCTACAGTCACTGACGAAAACGGATGCACGACTACCTGCTCAGTCGAGCTGCAGGCATTTGTGACGATAGGTGACTTCGTATTCAGCGATCTCAACTCCAATGGTATACAGGATCCTGATGAACCTGGCTTCGCTAACCGCACGGTCAATCTGATCAACCAAGACAATGCCGACTTCTCGCAGACGACTCAGACAGATGCCGATGGCCGCTATGAGTTTACGGCTATAGCTGGTAACTACATACTGACCTTCGAGCGACCTAATGGATTTGCCGCCTCCCCTAAAGATGCGTCATCTGACGATATCGATAGCGATATCAACCCTGACGGAAGTACGGACGTGATCACCCTGGTACCTGACGAGGTCAATCTGGATATCGATGCGGGCTTCTTCGATCCTTGCTTCCCACCGATCAGCTTCCCGGGCACGATTGGTTTCGACTCGGAAGTTTGCGGCGCGGGTAATATTCCCGACCTAATCGTCGAATTGGAGCCCGCGGTAAATGGTGGCGACGGTGAACTCAATTACCTATGGATGAAGCGCGCCCAGAATAGCACCCAATGGATGCCGATACCCAACACAAATACGATCAACTACCAGCCAGGGCCAGTATTCGAGTCGACCTTCTTCACGCGCTGTGTGCGCCGAGACGAGTGTACTTACGTAGAGTCGAATGCCATCTTGGTCACTGTCCGCGACGATGCGGTGGCTAATATCAATGGACCGAGTGTGATCTGTGAGAACGAGGTGGTTACCTTCTCAGCTGCAGGTGCCGGGCCAGGTGCGCAGTATAGCTGGAACTTCGGCTTCGCAGCTACTGTGCCGACCTCCAATGCCCAGTCGGTAGATGTGTCCTTTATCTCTTTTGGATCGTTTACGGTTACTCTTTCCGTCACCGAGAATGGTTGTACGGCGACAGCTACCCAACAGATCACGATCACCAACAATCCGAACATTTGTTCGGAAGATCGCCCTGGCTTATCGTCCTTCGGCTTTACGGCGAGTGAGTTGACTACGGAGGTATTCCCCAATCCGACTGAAGGACGCGTTTGGCTAGACGTATCGGGTACGGGCAACTATTCGGGTCAAGATCTGGACATTCAGCTATTCGACGCCCGTGGCCGCTTGGTCGCCGAGCACCATATGCTGGCTACAGATGGTCGCATAGCTCTCGAAGAGCTAACAGCGGCCTCGCCCGGGATGTACATGCTTCGCCTATTAGTTGGCGATGAGCTGCGAAATCATCGAATCGTGGTTAGATAACAACCATTAAAAAATCCCCATCGGCACAGCCGATGGGGATTTTTTAATGGCGTTATTGCTTAGCCAACAAATCTCTGATCTCTGTGAGTAGATCGGTTTCGCTGGGGCCAGGATCAGGGGCGGGAGCTTCCTCTTCTGGCTTTTCGGTCATCTTATTGTAGGTTCTAATGATCATAAACAAGATGAAACCAATGATGATGAAGTCGATCACCTTTTGAATAAAGAGACCGTATCGAATGGCCGCTCCTTCCGTAACGACTGCGCCACTTTCGTCGAGCACAGGCTCGCTGAGCGGATAGGCCAATTCACTGAAGTCGACACCACCCATAAACTGCCCGATCGGCGGCATGAGTACATCATTGGTGAACGAAGTAACAATAGCCCCAAAAGCCCCGGCTATGATGACCGCTACGGCCAGCTCTAGCACATTGCCCTTGAGGATGAAATCTCTGAATTCTTTTAGCATAGTGTGGGTTGTTGTTGGTTGAGTTTAGATTTTATTGGGTTTGCAGATATGAATTGAACTTCATTTTACGCCAATTTTCGATTACGATATTCTGTACTCTGCTATGGTGCTTTACATTTCCAGTGACTAAAGTCAGCTCATTGTCTACAGATGTGGTGGCGATCAGTAAATCAAAATTTGGTAGGGGAGTACCATTTTTTTCTAGTCTAAGCCGCTCTCGACAATATGCTTCAATAATTGAAGAGATAGGTATTACTTCAAATTTTTGTTTCGCCTTTTCTAAGTTATCAAGGTGATGTTGAGGTCTTTTGCTTTTTAGTGATCCAAAGTATAATTCAGCAATAGTAATTTCGGATAAAAAACAGTTGGATAATCCAACCTCTGCAAACTTTTCATTAAGAGCGTATTTGCCCTTAAAGTAATCGATCATAATGTCTGTATCGATTAGATAACCTTTGCTCATGTAAAGAAGATAAGATCAGTCTAGACTAATGGATTTATTCTCCACAGGCCTATTAATTATGGTTTTTTCTGTTAAGTCATCTTCATCTTTCCAGATACCGAATAACTCATCTGCTTCGCGCTCATTGTTTTTTTTACCATTTCCTAGTGGCCGCTTTCCGTCAGACTTAAGCTCTAATGGAAGACGGCTAAGCACCTCTAGTTTGCTGTTGTAGTCTAGCTTTCTAAAGAGATCAATATAATCGTCAATGGTAATAGCTCCCATGCCTTTCCAATTTATTTAGCTAACGGTTTCATCCAAATATAAGTTGCCCCAATGAAAGAGCAATGGCTATGTGTATATACAGTGAATCTTGCATTTACAATATCTCCACCCAATGCACCGCCTTCCTTCCTACCCC
This sequence comes from Bacteroidota bacterium, assembly GCA_039025055.1. Lineage (GTDB taxonomy): Bacteria > Bacteroidota > Bacteroidia > Chitinophagales > Saprospiraceae > Neolewinella. Next base: position 36,205 of record JBCCPC010000027.1, read on the forward strand.
ATCTTCAATCTGGTGCCGACAGCTCGTACCCGTAGCCACCACTGTCGTACCCGCACTGGCCGCTCGTACCGCCGGAAATAGCACCATTTCCCCAATTTGCTGGCTGAGGGCATAATGCTCCTGTTCATAACCAAAGGAGCCAGCCATACCGCAGCAGCCAGTGGGTATGATCTGGACGTGAAAATTAGGTGCGGCATCGAGCAGTTGAGCGGTGGCTTCGACCGACGACAAGGCCTTTTGGTGGCAGTGGCCGTGTAATAGGATCGTAAGTGACTCTTGATTGAGATCCTCTGGAGCAATACAGCCAGCCTCTAGCTCGCAATGAAGGAACTCATCGATGAGTAGGCAGTGCGGGGCCATAGATTTGGCTTGAACTTGTACCTCATCGCGGGTGAGGCGAAGGTATTCGTCTCTAAAACCGAGGATGGCGGAAGGCTCGATGCCGAGTAGAGGCGTTTCGGGGCCAACCAGATCAGCGAGTGCTTGCACATTGGCCGTAGCGATGCGCTGAGCAGCAGGGAGTAACCCTTTGGAGAGCTGAGCGCGGGCACTGTCTCTGATGGGCGCAATCTCGACGGCGTAGCCTAGCCGCCATAAAAGTTTCAAGGATGCGTGGCCGATTTGGGGCTCGTTGTAGCGGACGAACTCGTCGAGCAGTAGGTAGACGGTTTTCTTATGCTTGCGGCCGTGATATTTTTTAGCAATCTGGCGGTTGAGTCGTAGAAAGGGAAGGCGACCCACCTGCGGAAGTCTTCTTTCTGAAGCAACCCCCAAAAACTGCTTAAGCAAACCCGATGTAAGTCTGCCGTTGATGACCAAATTGCTCAAGCCCGGCCAGATGGCGGCTAATCGATTGAGCGTAGCGGCATGACCGAAAAAGAGTGACCGCATGGGCACGCCCTCGGTCTTGAACCGCTGGTGCTGCACCTCTGCTTTGAGGCTCGTCATGTCGACCAGGCTGGGGCATTCGCCCGTACAGCCCTTGCACGACAAGCAAAGGTCCAGTGCCTCTTTGATCTCCGGCTCGGTGAAGGGGTTTTCGCGTTCGCTGCGGGTGAGCATCTCGCGCAGCACATTGGCCCGTCCCCGGGTGCTATCTCGCTCGAATCGCGTGGCTTGGTAGCTGGGGCACATCACGCCCGACAGCTTGCGGCAATCGCCCGAGCCATTGCACTTTTCGGCCAGTCGCAGCAGCCCGCCTTCGGCCGAGAAATCGAGTATGGTATCGAAGTCCTGCGTCTCCTGCTCGGGCTCGTAGCGCAGAGTCTCGTTCATGGGTGGTGCGTCGATGATCTTGCCGGGGTTGAAGAGGTAGAGCGGGTCGAAGGCTTGCTTAACCCGGCGGAAGTAGCCGTAGACTTCAGGGCCTACCATAAGCTCGATGAAGGGCGCGCGCACCCGTCCATCGCCGTGCTCACCACTCAGACTGCCATTGTATTTTTTGACCAGCTTAGCTACATCGTGACTGATGTCATAGAATGCCTCGCGATCGTCGGTCTTTTTTAGGTCCAATATAGGCCGTAGGTGCAGCTCGCCCGCGCCCGCATGGGCGTAGTAGACCGCCCGCTGACCGTGGTGCTTCATCAGGGCTTCGAAGTCGGCTATGTAGCTGGGTAGATCGTCGAGACTCACGGCCGTATCTTCTATGCAGGCCACGGCCTTTCGGTCGCCGGGCAGGTTGGCGAGTAGGCCCAGGCCCGCTGCGCGTAGCTGCCAAACCTCGGCGGTCTTTGGTCCGCTGATGATGGGATGGGCATAGCCGAGATCAGCCGCTTTCAGATCGGCTACCAGCTTGTCGGCTTTGGTAAGAGCAGTTTCCAGATCATGCGCTCTGAGCTCGACGACCAGCAGTGTCTTGGGCTCACCCACTACGAAGGCGCGCAAGGGGCGATACTTTGGGCTCTCGGCCGTACAGTTGAGGATCACATCGTCCATCAGCTCACAGAGGCTGGGGCTGTGCGACATCGCTACTTGAGTCGCGCGCATAGACGCATCGACCGTGCGGCAGTGTACGGCCACCACCACATCTACGGGCGGGGGCAGGGGTACAATATTGAGCTTCACCTCGCTGGTCAGTGCCAGGGTACCCTCAGAGCCGCATAGCAGGGTGCAAATGTTAAAAGCAGTTCCCGATTCGTCGAAGGGCTGCTGCGCGGCCAGCATATCGAGCGCATAACCCGTATTACGGCGGCTGATGACCGATTTGGGTGTGCTATCGAGTATAGCCTGGCGGTGTGTGTCTTTTTCCAGTAGGGCAAATAATTCGCGGTAAATAGCCCCTTCCCTGTTTTGGAGTTGTTTTTTATTTTGTACTTCCCTGCCTACCTGCGGATGGCAGGCAGGCGCAGGTGGAGTCGTTCCCCGAACGACGACATCCCGCTTCTTCTCTTGAAGAGAAGAATTGCGGGATGGAATCTCCCCAAACATAGCCACCTCCCCATCACTCAGCACGCAGCGCAGTTCAAGTACGTGTTCGCGGGTAGAGCCGTACACGATGCTGGTCGTGCCACAGCTGTTGTTGCCGACCATGCCACCGATCATGCAGCGATTGGCGGTACTGGTATTGGGTGCGAAAAAGTAGCCGTGGGGCCGCAGAAAGTCATTGAGCTCGTCGCGTATAACACCGGGCTGTACGCGCACCCATTTTTCTTCGAGATTGAGTTCCAGTATCTGTGTCAGGTAGCGAGAGGTGTCGACCACAATGCCGGAGCCCACACACTGCCCTGCCAGGGAGGTGCCCGCCGTGCGCGGAATGAGAGAGGTGTCATACTGAGCTGCAAATCGTACCAGCTTCTGGAGGTCTGCCTCAGACCTGGGGAAGGCCACGGCCAGGGGCAGTTCGCGATATACCGAAGCATCGGTCGCATAGAGCGTGCGCAGTAGCCGGTCATAGTGCAGCTCGCCCTCCAGCTGATCGGCCAGGAGGGAGAGTTGCAGGTTGACATCTATGCCGGGGTCTATGACGCCCATTTAATATTTATTGGGAGTTCCGCGGGCTTCAGCCCGTGCGTGTTTTCAGATGCTTTAGCGTCTGAATAATCGAAACGCTAAAGCATTTCTGAACCTGCACGGGCTGAAGCCCGCGGAACCATCATAAAAATATAAGACAATTTCCCCCCATCCGGTTTTGATGTTTCAATATATCGAAACATCGACCAGCCAGACTGCTCGAAATCGCGATTCCATTCCGCCAAACTTCGGTAATACCATTTATAGCCACCCTGGTAGTTTTGCTTCATAGCACACCAATCTTCCTCCACCCAGCGACTGGGATCGGGGAAGACCGTATCGTGAATGGTTTGGATGAGGAGATATCCTTTCGGAGATATGAAGTGCGTCAGCTTTTGAAGCAGCTCCACAACCGATTCCTTACCGAATAGGGAGTAGTTGCAAATGATAAGTTCGAATGAACCAAGATCAGCATCAGCCGACAATTGATCGTAGGGAATAGTCAGATACTGCCCTGCGGGGTCTCTTTTGCTTGCGGCCTCAATCAGTGCTGGTACGCCATCTATGCCTACTCGCTTCTCAGGCGGATTATAGTTTCCATCAGGTGCTGCCAATGTGCGGAGCAACCAGCCTTCGCCGCAGCCCACATCGAGTATCGATTGGGGCTGTAACGAGCGGGCGGCATGGAGTATGGCCGGGTTTGTCCATTCGCGCGAGGGGATTTCGTTTTGATCTATGGTGACGAGCCAGGCCGGAGCATTTTGCTGATAGGTATGTAAGGACTGTTCCATAAATCAATAAATTTTTCGCAGCAGTTAGATCGATGATATTACTGTTAGTGTTGCCGACCTGCGCCTGCCTGCCATCCGCAGCTAGGCAGGGAAGTCCAAACCTATCTCCCCCCCTCCGCCTCTATGGCAGCTCTTACAGAACCGTGTTTTTCCAACAACTCCGCTGCCTTCTCGCGATCTACCGAGAGCTCGTCAATGAGAAAGCGGATGCCGCGGTCGACCAGCTTGTCGTTATTGAGCTGCATATTGACCATTTTGTTCCCCTTTACGCGGCCGATGCGGATCATGAGACTGGTTGAGATCATGTTAAGGACCAGCTTTTGGGCGGTGCCGCTTTTCATGCGTGTGCTGCCGGTCACGAATTCCGGGCCAACAACCACTTCGATAGGTACCTCGGCAGCGAGGGCCAGGGGCGCGCCGGGGTTATTGGTCAGTCCAGCAGTGAGACAACCGAGTTCGCGGGCATATTCGATACCACCTAAGACGTAGGGGGTAGTGCCCGATGCCGCGATACCCACGACCGTATCTATAGGTGCCAGACTATGCGATTGCAGGTCGGCTACGGCGCGTTCGGGTTGATCTTCGGCTTGCTCGACAGCTTTACGGATGGCCCGATCGCCACCGGCAATGAGGCCTATCACACGCTCGTGCGGCAGGCCAAAGGTGGGTGGTATCTCGCTGGCATCGAGTATGCCCAAGCGGCCCGAAGTGCCTGCGCCTATGTAAAACAATCGGCCTCCTTCCGAGAATCTTACAGCAAGCCGCTCGACAAAATCGGTTAGAGTCGGTATCACCTCTTCTACGGCCAAGGCCACCCGCTGATCTTCTCGATTGATATTGCGCAGTAGCTCCTCGACGGGCATTTGCTCCAGGCTGTCGTAGTGAGAGGCGGTTTCTGTGATCGTTTTAGCTTGCATAGTATTCAGAGCAGTTGTAGGCTAGGTAAACGGTAAGGGTCTAGGGCTGAGTCTGTGGGGTCGAGCTCGGTGACGAGTACCTGGATAGCCGATAGGTCACAGACCTTATAGCGATTGGTCGTTTCCAGCTTTTCGCTGATGGTCAGTGATATGACTCGGCGCGCGCTGCGGATCATCGCTTTCTTCAGTTCGACGATCTCGCGATCGAATTCACTCAAACCAAACTCGGAATCCAAGTAGCCCGTACCTAGAAACAAATTTTCGACTCTAAGTTCTGCTAATGCATTAATGGTTTTACCACCGAGTGCAATCTGCGCGCCTGCATTGACTTGGCCACCCAAGAAAATAAGCTCGATATTCGGATGACTCATCAGCTCTAGTGCAATGGGGATGCTGCTCGTGAAGAACGTGGCCTCTAGCTCGTTGGGCAGCTGCCGCATCAGCTCTAAATTGGTGGTACCGCCACTGACTAAATTGACACTACCTGCTCTGACCAGACTCACGGCCTTTGCGGCAATGATCGATTTATTACCTGCTGCGTAGACCGACTTTTTGCGCCCGGGCCTCTTTATGCGATAGCCATTAGCAATGGCCCCACCATGTACCTGCTTGAGCAGCCCGCGTTCATCCAGTTCGCGTATGTCTCGCCTCACTGTATCGCTAGACACATCGAGGGTCTCGGCCAAGTCGCGCAATAGCACCCGGTTATGAAGGCTAACCTCCCTGATGATGACGTCTTGTCTGGCCCTTTTTTTGGTCATGGATGCAAAGGTACTATCTCAAAGTAAAGGTAATTTGCAATATTTTTTGGATAAATACTTGCCGTTTTGCAATATTTTTATGCATTTTGAGGTGAATTTACAATTTTGCCAACAAATTTTGCAGCTTTTGGACGCTATCATGCCAGTCTTTTGCTGCCTTAAAACGACTCATTCATGTTTATAAAACATACTAACCAAAGGCAGCTCCTACTCCTTCTACTGGGGCTGCTTACCAGTGCTGGGCTTTCGGCCCAGCGTTTGTCCTTTACCATTACCGGAAGTGTTTCGGCGGATGGTGAGGCCTTGACCGGGGTAACTGTATTTTTACCTGAGCTTGGCTTGGGTGCAGTGACCGGAATAGACGGTGATTTTACATTAAGTGGAGAAGCTCCAGAAGGAGAGTACCAAGCTGTTTTTAGCTATGTAGGCTATACAACTGTCGAGCAGTTACTTACGCTGAATCAAGACGGTCAAGACTTCAATTTTGTCGTAGAACTCGGTACCGATGTGCTGAATATGGACGAAGTTGTAGTAACAGGTCCAAGCATAGCCAGTAGTCGGCGACAATTGGGCAATCGAATTAATACCGTTAGGGCAGATCAGCTCAATGTTGCTGCTCCAACATCAGTGACTAGCGCACTTCAGGGAAAAATTCCAGGGGCTCAGATCACCCAAAATTCGGGTGACCCGGCTGGTGGTTTCTCGATAAGATTGAGAGGGGCGAGCACCATTAACGGTAGTTCAGAGCCTCTATACATTATCGATGGAGTGATTATCAGCAATTCGACCAATAATGTTACTAATTCCAATGTATCTGCTGGTGCTGCTCAGCCGGGTACAAATCGATTGGTAGACATTAATCCCAATGATATAGAGCGACTTGAGGTGCTGAATGGTGCAGCGGCGGCTGCTATTTATGGTTCGCGAGCATCCAATGGTGTCGTATTAATCACGACTAAAAGTGGACAAAGCGGAGCCCCGAAATTTACCTATTCGACTAGTCTAAATATAAACGAGCTAAGAGAGGACGTTTTCATCACTACGTTCGGTCAGCAGTTTGGTAGTGCCGAGCAGCGGTTATATCCTATTGCAGGAAGCGATCCGATTACAGGAGGCCTTACTGTAGGAACAAATTTTTCAACCGACCTCGTACCTGTAACTCGCTTTGACTATCAAGACCAGGTTTTTCGCACAGGTGTAGGTAATGACCAATACCTGTCTGTAAGTGGTGGTAACTCGACCAGCAATTATTTTGCTAGTGTCAACTACCTGTATAATGAAGGCATCATTCAAAATGCCGATTTCAGAAGATATGGTGCTAGGTTAAGGTTTAATCAAACGGTAACAGAGTGGGCATCATTTTCGGTGGGCTTGAACTACAGCAATTCCTTTGCCAATGAAAAACCCGATGGAAACGTATTCTGGAGTCCGATTAACTCCATAAATATCACTAATAACATCTGGGACATTACTCAGCGGGATGAGCTAGGTAATTTACAATCGGTAGAGCCTACTCGTGTCAATCCATTGAGTGTAATCGAAGATTTCGACATCAATCAGGAGGTCAATAGAGTGATAACCGATTTTCAACTCAAGCTATACCCTTTCGATGGATTATCTATAAATTATGTCTTGGGGGTAGATGCCTTTAATCAGGTTGGCAACAACTTCATACCACCTTACCCGTATGCACCCGTAAATCCCACCTATTTTGACGATGGGTACGCGGCTACTGTAACTAGTGACAACTTCCAAATGAATCACGATCTGATCGCTCGTTATGAGACCCAGATCGGAGGTAGCCTGACTTCCATTACTCAAGCTGGTTTGACCAATCAGTTTCTGAGGGTACAAACTGCCACTACTGCTGGGCGAGGATTAGCTCCATTTGTAGAAACTGTAAATGGTGCGAGTACGATATTAGACGCAAGGTCGAATATTGCCCGCTTACAGATATGGGGATACTTTCTTCAACAAACTTTCGGTCTGAATAATAAGCTGTTCTTGACAGTAGCTGGTCGCATTGACGGTGCATCTTCTTTTGGTCCAGACAATAGATCGATTTTCTATCCAAAAGTGAGTGGCAGTTACTTAATATCAGATGAAAGCTGGTGGAAAGACAGCGGTCTTGGCAATGCCATTCAGACCTTACGCCTGAGGGCGAGCTGGGGCCAGGCCGGTAACTTAACAGGTATTGGTGCCTATGATCGTTTTAATAATTATAGTACCAATCAATTCCTGGGGCTTAACTCAATCAATGCGAGTAGTACACTAGCAAACCCCGATGTAGCGCCTGAGATTCAGACCGAACTTGAATTCGGATTCGATCTTTCTGTTCTTAATAATAGGTTGGGTATCAGCTTCACGGCTTACGACCAAGAGATTGAAGATCTTCTTTTAACGCGTCAGATCGCTGCTTCTGCTGGTGGTACAGCAATTACAACCAATGTGGGTACGATGGAGAATCAGGGTATCGAGATTGCCCTAAACGCCAATGTAGTACAAACGCAAAATGTAAGCTGGAATATTTTTGCCAATTTTAGCCGCAACCGCAATAAAATCGTTGACCTTGGTCAAGACCAATTTGCAATTCCCAATGTGACAGGTGCTCCTATATTTTTAGTAGATGGAGAGCCTATTGGCGTGTTTTTTGGCACCTATCAAGCTACAGACGCCAATGGAAATATATTACTGACTCCAGATGGGCTTCGCCAGCAAGAGAGAGCTGATCGCGATGCTGATGGACAGCCCAGTGGTGATGTATTACGCCGGGTTATTGGTGATCCTAATCCAGATTACATCCTAGGTATTGGCTCAGAGCTAAAAGTTGGTAATTTCGGTTTCAACTTCTTGATCGAATCTGTACAAGGCGTCGACGTATTTGATGCCGATAAGCGAACCCGGCAGGGCGTAGGTATTGGTGAGTTTGCGGAAATGGAGCTTAGAGGTGATTTACCTAGGGGTTGGATATGGTCTATTTATCCTATTCAAGAATGGCGCATGAGTGATGGTTCTTTTGTGAAGTTGCGCGAAGCAGCCATCAGCTACACATTCCCCAGCTTGTTCGGTGGTGCGCTTGAAAACACGGTACTCTCCATTGGTGGCCGCAACTTGTTTAGTATAGACGATTTCACTAGCTACGATCCTGAGGTTAATGCTGGTGGTCAATCAAACCTGATGCGAGCGGTCAATTTTGGCACTGTCCCAATTCCAAGAACTTACACTGTAACACTAAGAACCAACTTCTAAGAACCCACGTCTTTTGCAGCTATCGAGCGATAGCTGCGCATTGACTTCAAAAAATTTAATAGCATGAGCTATTCATACAAAATCGGAGGATGGGCAATCGTCCTATTCTTAAGCTTAACCTTTTTTAGCAGTTGCGAAGAAGATTTTACAAATCCCGGTGCTGCTACCGAAGCCCAAGTACTCAGTAGTGCTGATGGCTTAATCGCCCTTGGTGTAGGTGTGCAACGTCGCTTTTCTGTTGGACGGCAGAGCCCTATCTACACCCGTCCAACTGCTGCCGGTTTTACTACCGGTGGCCTGCGTCTCATTAACCCCGGAAATGTTTCTGAAAATGACCTATCGCTCGGCTACAGCGATTTGCTGCCAGACAATGCAGTAGTCGATAACTTGTGGTCGCAATCACTCCTAGTGCGAAACGAGGCCCAAATCGTACTCAACAATCTCGATGTAGTACCGTCAGGAGGCACTTCAACCGGGCTTCAGGCATATGCGTCTATTTTTTATGCGCTAGCTAATGAAACCTTGTATTTATTCTTTGAGCAGGCGCCTACTGAAACCGCTCAAGATGCTGTTTTTCAGGCACGAACTGCCTTGCTCGAAGACAATATTCGAGTATTAGAGTCAGCGGCTAGTGCTATAGGTGCGACAGCACCTACCTCTGATTTCTTATCTAGAATTCCGAGTGGAATCGATTTGAGTAATACAGTCCAAGCATTAATAGCCAGGCACAATCTGTTGCTGGGAAATTATCCGGCGGCAATCTCTGCTGCTAATGCTGTAGATCGGTCAGCTACCTCAGTCCTTCAATTTGATGACGTAACTCCCAATCCAGTTGCATTTATCTCCATTTTGACTAATAATGTTTACCAGCCACTCGACCTGACCTTGGGTCTTCCCGCAGGACTGCAACCTGACCTAGCTGATCAGCGCTTGCCTTTTTACTTTGAAGACCTTAATCCGCCTAGTCAGGATTTCAGAGCAGCAGGCTTCTTCAATGCAAATGGAGCGGCTATACCGATCTACTTGCCAGGTGAAATGGACTTGATCATTGCAGAGGCAGAAGCCAGAAGTAACCAAATCGGTCCCGCTATAGATGCATTAAATGATGTACTTACTAAGCAGCCTTCAGACGACGCGCTCGGTGTGGGTGCAGGTTTGGCAGCATACAGCGGCCCAGAAACTCAAGAAGCTGTGCTCGATGCCATATATACCAATCGAGCACTAGAGCTATTCTTCTCAGGTTTCAGACTAGACGACAGCCGCCGATTCGGTCGCCCATCACCATTTGATAATGAGCCCGAAAGGAATCGGAATTTTTACCCCTATCCTAACTCAGAAAGGGACAACAATCCGAATACCCCAGACAATCCGGAGATTTAATTTTTAGACTTCCGCAGGTGGGTTCCGTATGGCGTTAATCGTATAGCGTATAGCGATCAGATAATCTTGTTGTCGCTAATCGCAATACGTAAACCGCGGTACGCTTTCCACCTGCGGAAGTACAAAATAAGATCAAAATAACTTAATGACTTCCACTCGGCATCTCGAAAAAAACTATCGCCTGATTGTAGAATCTAATCCGCGAAAACAAGAGCGGATTAATACTCGCGTATTTGAAGACTCTAAGAAAGGAAGTCTTCACGTAGCGCGCATGATCGCCAATGCGATACAAGCAAATGAAGGCTCTGATCGCCCAACGGTTTTAGGGCTGGCCACGGGCTCTAGTCCGATCAAGATATACGAGTACCTCATCGATTTTCATCAAAAGGAAGGGCTGAGTTTCAAGAATGTCGTCACTTTCAATTTAGATGAATACTACCCCATGGAGCCCGATGCGCGCCAGTCTTATGTGCGCTTTATGTGGGAGCATTTATTCGAGCATATCGATATTCCGAAAAACCAGGTGCATATTCCCGATGGTACGCTTGACCCCGATGATATCAAGGCCTACTGCCAGAATTACGAAGCTAAGATTCAGTCTTTAGGGGGGCTGGATATTCAACTGCTGGGTATAGGCCGTACCGGTCATGTGGGTTTTAATGAACCCGGCTCGAGTGCAGACAGCAAGACACGACCTATCCGGCTGGATAAGATCACCAGACTGGATGCCGCCAGCGATTTCTATGGGGAAGAGTACGTACCGCCCTTGGCCATTACGATGGGGGTAAGCACGATATTGCAAGCCAAGCAAATCTACCTAGTTGCCTGGGGGGAAGGCAAAGCACCCATCATCAAGCGCACGGTAGAAGGTGAAGTTTCGGATAGCGTGCCGGCTACTTTTCTACAGCAACATCCACGGTGCGAGATCGTACTAGACGAGGCTGCGTCTGGTGAGCTGACGCGCTACAAAACCCCCTGGCTCGTACAAGAATGCGAGTGGAACGACCGCCTGATCAGAGCGGCTGCGGTCTGGCTGGCCACTCGACAAAAAAAGGCCCTGCTCAAGCTCACCAACGAAGATTACAATGAGAATAGCCTCGGCAGCTTGATCGCCGAATACGGCTCGGCAGAAGAAATCAATCTGCGCGTTTTCAATCAGCTTCAGCATACCATTACTGGTTGGCCTGGTGGCAAGCCCAAAGTCGACGATTCGACCCGGCCGGAGCGCAAGGCACCATTTCCCAAAACCAGCCTGATATTCAGCCCGCATCCCGATGACGATGTAATATCCATGGGAGGCACTCTACTTAGGCTAGTCGATCATGGGCATGTGGTACATATGGCCTATCAAACCTCTGGCAATATTGCCGTCTTCGATGATGAGGTGCTTCGATTTTTGGACTTTACCGAAGAGGCTATAGAAGATAAAGAAGTATTGCAGCGGCTAGAGCAGATACATCAAAATATTCGCAAAGAGATTGCCGAGAAAAGAACAGGAGATATCGACTCGACAACCATGCAAAAGTTCAAGGGTATCATACGCAAGGGTGAGGCACTCGCTGCTTGCCGGTACTGCGGCGTAAATGAAGAAAATGCTTACTTCCTAAATATGCCCTTTTACGAAACGGGGACCATCAAGAAAAATCCGCTGAGCGAGGCAGATGTCGATATTATCTACGACCTGCTTCAAAAAGTCAAACCGCATCAAATCTTTGCGGCCGGTGACCTTTCCGATCCGCACGGAACGCATCGTGTATGCTTGGATGCCATCTTTAGGGCAGTCAAGAGGTTGAAGGATGAGAAGGCTGATTGGTTGAAAGACACCTACGTCTGGTTGTATCGCGGTGCCTGGCAGGAGTGGGGCATTTCAGATATAGACATGGCCGTACCCATTGGTCCGCGAGATGCCATGCGCAAGCGCAAAGCCATCTTCAAGCACCAATCTCAAAAAGATGTGGCCATGTTTCCAGGCACTGACGAGCGCGAGTTCTGGAAGCGGGCCGAAGACAGAAACCAAGCTACGGCCGAATTGTACAATGCACTCGGTCTAGCAGAATATGAGGCTATAGAAGCCTTTAAGCGTTGGCATTTTAATTAAATATCTCCTCCCGCTTGATCCTCAACGGCCGCTCTGCATGACTGTGAATAACCATATCCCAAAGTAAGGTCAAGGCACCGGCTTCTTTACCGGCTGGGCGTTCCAACTGAAAAAGGGGGAACAAACGCCCGTGGCTGTAGGCGATGAACGTAGCGGCCAAAACCTCCCCATCCCGATTTTGAACGCCGTAGGCACTGCCCCAACCGCGATGTAAGCATTGATACATGAGCCGCTGAATGGCGTGAAAGGCAAACTCGGCCTCGCGGGTGCGCCCGTGCTGCTCGCGATACATGGCGGCCAAGCGTTCGGGTTTCAGGGTACCGGTGGGTATTAAGTCGGCTTTTTCAGCTAGGCCGAGCTCGCGTAAATAATCAGAAGGAAAATCGTCGATGATATCTTGGTAGGGCTGGCTCAGGTCGAGCTTAGTGCCAGAGGCCTGTTGGAGTTTAAAGCGGCTGTTCTTGTCGATAGAAAGCGGCTCCATAGTGAGTTTGCCGACCTTGAACTCGGGGGGTACGGCCTCCCAGAAAGCGGAGACACGCTTTTTACTGAGCGGCTTGACAGAATAGAGGGCCAGCTCTGGTACAAGTGGTGGCTGCCTCAACTCCAGTCTGCCCCACCAGTTTTTGGCGCGAGGTAGGGGTAATACACTCACGTAAGGGTCGCCCTCGACCAATAAGTCCCAGTCGCGAGCTGTACTATTTAAAAACCAATCGTAGCCGTAGATGCTACCATTGGTGGCGTAGTGTACGCAGGAGTTGTATTTGGTCTTGTCGTATTCGCCGTGGCGAATCAGTTGGATTTGCATGAAGTTGCTCTAACGTGAAAAAGCCGTTGCACTTATGCGCAACGGCTTTTTAGCCCACAGGTTTATGCGGGAATATGCTTTCTTACTTCACGTAGGTGCGATCGGAAACCGTCAGCTTGTGGCGGCCCTTTGCACGGCGACGTGCGAGGACTTTACGGCCGTTCTTGGTGGCCATGCGCGCACGGAAACCGTGCTTATTGACGCGTCTGCGCTTAGATGGCTGGTACGTTCTTTTCATTTTTGGCGCATTTTAGATAGGCTAATATAGCCTATAGCTTCTTCTAAAGGACCGCAAAGATAATGCTTTATGAACTTCTTTACAAAGCAGTGGCGATGATAATTTTTTCAGCCAAAACATAACTATATCTTTACATGAACATATCATCATGTAACAACCAACTCACCATTACAACGAACATGAGATTTTCAAATAAACGCAACTATTGGCTAGCCATACTCGCTTGCCTATTCAGCACGTTGAATGCACAGCAAGCAGGCGGTCTTTCTTTGAGAAATGTGCCCATGGTCAGTTTTCTGGCACAGGATAATGCAGCTCTACTTGAAAATGAAATAGCCCAACGCGTACCAGGTCGTGCACCTCGCTTCGCCATCACGCACGAAACAGATATCAGCCCGGCCACACACGGTGTATGGGAAGAGCTACCTAATAATATGCTCAGCTGGCGCATACGCGTAAACAGCCCGAATGCACTAAGCTTGAACCTAGGCTTTCTAGAATACTACATGCCGCAAGGTGGAAAGCTGTACCTCTATACGGCCAAGGAAAAATCGCCTAGGATACACGGGCCGTTCACTCCAGCCGATAACGAAGACCACCAGCAACTTTGGACGCAAGTCATAGAGACCGACGATCTGGTCATCGAGGTCATTTTGCCCGCTGCTCAACGGGAGAACCTCCGATTGCGCCTGAATAAGGTCAACCACGATTTCTTAGGCTTCTCGGCATCGGCATCGGGTTCTTGCAACCTCGACGTAGTATGTAGTGCTGCCGATGGTTGGGGCATCGTAGATGGCTACAGGGACATTATTCGTTCGGTTGCAGTATACAGTAGAGGTGGAGCGACGCTTTGTACAGGCTTCTTAGTCAATAACACCGCTAACGACTGCACGCCCTTTTTTATGACAGCCGATCATTGTGGCATGAATGCCAGCAATGCACCTTCATTAGTTACTTATTGGAATTTCGCCAATAGTGTTTGCCGCCAGCCCAATACGCCTGCAAGTGGCGGCCCGGGTGATGGTCAACTCAACGATTTCAATACGGGATCTACCCTGCTGGCTAGCCATTCACCTACAGATATGACCTTGCTATTGCTAGACGATGATGTTTCGCCTACCGCCGATGCATTCTTCGCCGGTTGGTCGCGTGAGCTGCCGATTCCGGAAGACACCATCATTGCCATACACCATCCTGCTACCGACGAGAAGCGCATCAGCTTCTCTTTTCAGCAGCCATATCGAGTTAATGGGGTCAGCACGACACCAAATGCAAACGGTACGCACCTGACCATTCCCGATTGGGACATCGGCACGACCGAGCCGGGCTCTTCCGGTAGCCCGATTTACGATCGCTTTAAGCGCGTACGTGGTCAGCTTCACGGTGGTGCAGCTGCATGTGGAAACAATGCCTTCGATAGCTATGGCTACTTTGGCATGAGTTGGGAAGGCGGCGGAACGCCAGCCTCTCGCCTGCGCGATCACCTCGACCCGATGGGTACTAACCCCCTGTTTATAGACGGCCGCGAGCAGGCAGCTTGCCAGATTTCAGTTTCAGCTGCCCAGCCAACTATCGAAAGCTGTGTCGATGCCGATGGTGCATACGATCTGTTGGTGGGCGGTGCATTTACCGGGCCGGTTACACTTCAAATCGAAAATCTTCCTGTCGGTTGGACCGCTATTTTCTCTGAAAACCCCGCTGCACCAGGTAGTAGTATTTCACTGACATTGAGTCCACCAAATGGTACGTCGGGCAATTTTGAATTTACCCTCCAAGGGTCTGATGGCACTTTTAATTCAGAGTCCTCCTTGTTCTGGGATATTTCTACCGATACGCCAAATGCACCGGCTGCGGTCAATCCGACCGATGGGCAAAACAATGCTTCGCCATTCACGGCATTGGAGTGGGCTGACAACGGATCGAGCAACTACGAATTCGAAGCCGCTTCTGATCCGGGCTTTACCGATGTCATTGCAACGGGCGTTACCCAGGGCACTTTCGGTTTTTTCGATAATGAGTTGGATCCAAACACTACATACTATTGGCGTATAAGAGCTGAGAATATTTGTGGATTTGGCGATTGGTCGCCCACATTCAGCTTTACGACAGTGAGCTTGCTGTGTGCCAATAATGTATCGGAAGATGTTCCACTTGAATTGGATGGAGATGCTGGTGAGACCATCTTCTCATTCCTGGAAATTGAAGATGATCTAAATGCACAATTCATCTCGGTAGATGTCGAAATGGAGCATACCTTCGTAGGCGACATATCGATTAGCCTAATCGCTCCTGATGGTAGCGAGGTACTGCTCATGGATCGACCAGGTGAACCAGCATCGAACTTCGGTTGTGGTGGAGACAATTTGATACTTACTTTTTCGGATAATGCCATGAATACAGCCGAGGACCTGGAAAACCTATGTGAAAATCTACCCGCCCTATCGGGTGCTTTTCAGCCTATCGAGCCTCTATCTACGCTTTACGGGGAGTGGGAGCCTACCGATTGGTTCATCTCTGTTACAGACAATGCAGATCAAGATGCAGGTGCACTCATAAGCTGGTCTATTAACTTTTGTAGCCCGGTCGATATACCCGACTATACCGTTAGCTGGGACAATAGCCAACAGCCTAATGGGCTTAATCTTTGTCCGCTAGACGGCGCTTCAGTCAGCTTTTTACTCGGTGATGATTTCACAGACAACTTCGATATCGAAGTTACTGCTGGTGGAACTTTACTGGAAAATTACACCTCAGACTTCGATAGTGACGAGCAAGTATTAACAGTCAATTTCACAGACTTCGTTGGTCTGGCAGCAGGCAACTACGATTTGCTAGTCGTTGTTTCTGAGAACGGAAATACAGGCAGTGATATGTTGCCTCTAGTCATTGATCCGGCACCTGGCTTGCCCGATCTATTGCAGCCAGAAGACAATGCTACTATCACAGATATTGTACCCACTTTCGAGTGGTCTGCCGTACCCAATGCGACTTCTTACACTTTGCAATTTAGCGGGAATGAATCATTCACGAATATTTTCTTTGAAGAAGTCCTGACAGGAACAACCTATGCTTGGGAACCCGAAGAAATCGGCACATTCTTTTGGCGAGTTACGGCCATTAACGAATGCGGTGCGGCTACGACTGGTGCATTTTCGGCTTCAGTACTCACTTCGGTTTACGAGCTGAGCAACGGCAGGTCTGTTTCTATCTATCCTAATCCAGCTAGAGAAGATGTCTTCGTAGAATTAGCAGGAAATTGGAACGGCGACCTATCCGCTCGCTTACTCACCCTAGATGGCAAGATCGTTAAGGAATACATCTTGGCTGGGCAAGTCGGCAGACAGCCGGTCGATCTGAGTTCAATCCCTGGAGGTACTTATTTACTGGAATTGCAGCAAGGTACAGATCGGGTAGTCGAACGGATCGTTCGACTACCCTAAGATTCTTTCAGAATGAATGTTGCTTCCGCAGCATTCATTCTGAAAATTCGATTAGTTCTGCATTCACAGTCACAGGTACTTCGTCCTTCGGGCCATTACCCGAAAAGTCCCACTTGCGGCGCATGACCACACTTTCGGCAGCTACAGTTGGGATACCTTCCTCGTTTTCGTCGAGGGTAAAACTTATTGGAATAGCCTTGCGCTTGCCCTTTAATTCTAGCATGGCTTCGGCTATATAGCTGCCATCTTCTTGTTGTTCGGCACCATCGACTATGATCATAGCCGTCTGGTAGCGACGGCTGTTGAAATAGTCTTTCTTTTTGTGCAGGTTTTTTTCCAAATCTTTCCAATCACAAGTGATCGAGCGCATATCGAGTACAGCCGTAATTCCGATCTCTGCTGGATTATCTAGGTTTTCGACCCGGCTGAACTTCCATTGTTCGACGGTAAATTCATTGGGATTTCCCGCGTCACCAATGAAGGTAATGGTACCTGGTGGTTTATCGGGGTACACTTCCTTTATGCTGGAATTGCCCGAAAAGGCACAGAAAAGGAAAAAGCATTGTAGCGGCACGACTAAGGCGATAAGCTTTTGCATGATATGAGGTTTTGTTATAAAATATTGCTTTCGTCTGGAGGACAAAAGCATTTCCAGATTCAGCGACTGAGCTGAAATTGTGTGCGTATGCGCACGAGATTCTTAATATCGTCTGGGCCATCGGGGCCGATCAGCTCGAAGGGTTGATCGATGTTGAGCTCCATGAGGGTACTGACCTCCATGGTGGGGTTGCCAGCTTCGTCGTAGGTGGCTTTCAGTGTAGCTTGAGTCGGCATAGGTATTTCGATGCCCAGCAACTCCATCTTGGCGGGTATATCGAGTTCGTAAGTCTGACCGGTTTTCCAATCGGCGGGTAGGGCGACATTGGAAAATTGAAAAGTGGCCGTCCGATATTTTTTGGCTTTGAGGGCGTCTTTGATCACGTACTCGTCGAGGGCATCGTTGCCCATAGAGAGTTGTCGCACATCGACTTCAAATGTGCCATCGAAGGATCGACCGTCGGGGGCCCATTCGATATTCCCATTCAGGGTTTCGATGGTGCCGGCATAGCGATCTATGGGGGGTGGGAAGTTGAATTGGACCATCGGCAGGTCGGGCACCGAAGCTCGTGGACTGAGCTTGCCTGCTGCGGCTACCCAAGCCCGTCCTGGCCTACTAGATAGATCTGTCGAGTTGGCTTGCTCGCCATCGGTATCGAAGTTGTCGGGCCAGCCCAGTTCACTCCAGCTGTCTGCTTCTTTGCTGCCGACTGGTTTCGGACTAAACCCAAGATCAGGAGCTGCCACGTAAGCCCGGATGCGCGCATCGAAGTCTTGCATGAGGCTTTCCAGATCACCGATCGGCTCGCCAAAATTGGTGAAGATCGGTACGTGGCAATTGAACTGAGAGAAGACAGCATAAGTCAAAAACAGGTTTCCTTCCTCACTGCGGTGGGCGTGCACATCGAGATAGTATCGTCTATCGGTTGGCGTAAGCTGAACATCGCCGTACTGGTCGAAAATAGTCTCGTCAGCAATGGCTTCCAACACGCTTTGATTCCATGTTGCCGAGTCGGGAATACTCGCATCGATGGCCCCTGACCAGGGAGTCAATTTGAGGACCAGTACGGTATTGGCCCGCCCGGTACTGGCATAGGCGATCGACCTGCGGAAGTCTAACTCCACCGACCGCAACGCTATGCGATTTCCGTCTACGAAGAGCTTCATGGCTTCCGCATCCATGTGCTTGCCGGGGTAGATGGTGCGACCGCGCTCGTTTTGGTAAACCAGGGCTGGGGTGGCGGTTATTTCCAATGGCAACTGATCGGATTCGATGGCCTCGAAGGTCATGCCTCGCTTGCGGGCATACTTGCGCATGTCACGGATGAGCTTGCTGTGCTGATTGGCTTGGCCGGGTTGGAAAAGGAAGGCGAGGCGTTCTTGGAAAACAAAGGCGTCCTCCGAGGCAACTAGCGAGCTCCTCCGAGGCATCTTCAAATCGCCGTTAAGCGATTTGAAGTTCCTCGGAGGCGTCGAGCTAAAAGATGCCTCGGAGGACCTCGGTGGGGCAAGGAGGCTTAAGGCGAGCGGGAGGGTGAAGAGGAGTACGGCTATCGGTTTCATAAAGGTTTTTTTAGGCTCCCTTTCGAGACCTCCGAGGAACTTTTGAGGAACAAAACGTTCCTCAAAAGATGCCTCGGAGGACCTCAAGGGTTTTGGGCTAACACCCAATCATGCGTTTGTCCCATCGCATAATTGACGACTCGCCAATTGAGATTTCGGTTGGATGTAGCTACGTTGATCCAGCCGTGGACCTGACTCGCACCGAAACTGACATAATAGCCCTGGCAGTTGCCACCGCCGTAGGGGTCGCCGTATTTGTTGATGTGGAATATGAGGGAGCGTATGCCATGCTGCTTTTCGAGCCCCGCTTGGGCGAGCGACTGACTGAGCAGGCTGTTGTCTTTGCCCTGGGCGGCTGCTTGTACATGACGCACAAATTTGGCGTAATCGGTGGGCGTACTCCAAAGGCCTGCAGCGGCCAATTCGGGATAGTTGAAGCGAGCCTCTAGTGGTCTGCCTTCCTCATCGTGGCCCCAGGCGGCGCGGGCAGCTTGGGCTTCGGTGAGCTCGGCGGCGTAGAAAGAGTTGGTCATACCCAAGGGCTGGAAAAGCTCTGCCTGGGCTACTTCTGCCAAGTCGTCGCCGAATTGATCTTCGACCAGCAGTTGCAGAATGAGCCAATTGCCGTATTCGGTATCGGCATTGGCCCCGCGATTGCCTTTCAGGCGAATGCCGTCGGGTAAATGCAGAGTCGGCCCTTCCAGCAATTCGACTATAGTAGGCAGCGATTCGCCTTCGGGATAGCCGGTAGGCTTATAGCCACTTTTCCATTTCTCGCGCGAGAGCAGTAAATCGCGAACAGTAACATCACCTCCTTTTTTACCGGGTATCTGCCAGCGTTTTAGGTATTCATTGGCGGGTTTGTCGAGATCTACCTTTCCCAACTCCACCAGCCGTAGTGTGAGGAAGGCCACCGGAAACTTGGAGAGGGCACCCATAGGGAAAGTGGTCTCCGCGTCAAAGCCTTCCGCTGATTCAGGTAAGTGGTTACCGACTTGCCAAATGTGGTCGTTGCCATCGCCACTTTCCATGTAGTAGCTCAGGCCAGGGGTGTTATTGAGAGACATCCACTCTTGCAGGCTGTAGGTCTGATCCTCCTCAGTAAACTGGAAGTCTGTAATGGGTTGGGCCGGGCAAATGAAAGGTGCTAAGGCAAGAAGGAAAAGTATATATCGCATGGAACTCGTCATTTGGCTTCTACAAAAGAGCAGCCAAAATCAATACCATGCGTCGCAAACGGCTACTTGAGTCGTCTCAATTCGCGATTTGAGACAAGGTTGTATGAATCAAGGCGGAGGTAATATCCACTCTTTATGCTCGAACCACGCCCACTCTGTCTGGCTCAAGTCTACCTCGGTATCTACGAATTGCCCGTATTCGCCATCGTTAAGCCTGACACTTATGTGGGCATAGACGGCTACATCATTACCTGCTTCTGCTTCTAGCTTTGCCAAATGGTGCGCAAAGTCGAGTATCATATCGGGGTGGGTGTAGAGTTTTCGTGTTTGTTTGGAATTCAGTTTTTGACTGGGATAGACTCTTCTTTCTTCGCCAGTGTTTCGGTCTACGAGCCTAAAGTAGCCAGTGCCCGACTTGGTGCGCAGCATCATGCGCCAGCTGTAGCGATGACCCTCTTCAGTCCAGGCTACGTTTGGTCCGAAGAGGTGATGGCGGAAGGGTAGCGCACAATGGATAAAGATCAAGACGGCAAGGGTGATGTAGATGGGGCGTGCGTAGCGGGGGGCGGATTGCCACACCCCCTCTAACTCCCCCGAAGGGGGAGGACCGCTGGTCTCCCCCCTTCGGGGGGATTTAAGGGGGGAGAACACTACCCCCATCCATCCGTTTCGCCACCTCGCTACGATAGGTATTCGCTTCCCGACCCACTTTACGGCTTGTACCGGCCAGTCGGGATCGAAGAAGAGGCTGGTTATGACGAGTGATAGGTAGGGGAATATGCCGATATTGAAGATAAAGTGATTCATGATGTGGAAGAAGAAGATGAATCCCAATATCCACCAGCGGGAGCGGCGGCCCAATAGCATGAATGGTGCCAATAGATCGAGCAGAAAGCCGCCCCAAGACATGAAGTAACCCGCCCACTCTTGACTGATGATGGGCCCGATGATGGGTATATCGGCACGAGCCTGTAGCCACATACTTAGCGGAATACCCCGCAGCAGCCAGTCGGCATTGATTTTAGCTATAGCCCCGTAGAAGTAGACAATGGCCATGAGGAGTGGAAAGATCCACAAGCACCAGCGGGGGGTAGTTGGCGACCAGTCGGATGGGTTTCGCCTGACGTCGAGTGACCATTCTCGCCAAGCGGGCGTGAAGCAGAGAATAGTGCAAATCCAGATGAAGAGGTAGGCGTGATTAAGGTAGTGCGCCTTCTCAATGAGAAACAGATAAGCGATCGACAAAGCCAAGGCAGGCGCCGTGTATCGATATCGCCAGCCTGCTGCCACTGCTAATCCTAATAGAAAGCCAACTATGAAATAAAGGCTCAAAAATGGCTCTGGAAATGGCTTGACCCACTCGAAGCCGAAGTAGGAAAAGTGAAAATCGGCCGCATGTAGTTCGCCTTTGTACCAGTGGTAGTAGATGCCATTGCCCAAGATATCTAAGGCAGCGAGTATACCAACGGCTACGCGCAGCCACACCAGCGTGTAGATGGGTACGGGCTGGAGTAGGAAGGGTAATTTCTGAGCAGTGGCTGTATTCACGAATCTTCGCCTTTAGCAGGAGAACGCAAACGCACCATGAGTGTTGCTCCGATGATGAGTGTCACCATGGCCATCAAGCTCCAGAAGAGGATGCGGCCCAACTTGCTGGGTCTTGGAGGTAAGGATAGTACATCACCAGGTCCATACAGGCTCAAGCCCGACCAGTAGTAGGGATGGGCGTAATTTCCGGCTATAGCAGCCTGAGCAGCGGTAGAAAGTGCCTGGGCACGACTTTGCCCATCGGCAAGTGCGGTATAAAAGGTACCCATCAATTCTTTAGTGGCCGCATCGTCTACCTTCCAAAGCGTCGTTAGGGTCGACTCGGCACCGGCCGTGCTGAAGGCCTGTGCTAGAGAAAGTACCCCTTCGCCCTCGGCTATTTTGCCGACCCCCGTCTCGCAGGCGGAGAGCACTGCCAGTTCGGCTTTTAGCTCGAGTGCAGCCAGATCGAGAAGTAAAAGCAATTCTTCACTTTCGAGACTATCCCCACGCTGACTGAAGGCTACAAAGCTTAACTCTGGCCGTTCCGGGTCGACCAGCGCATGACTCGACAAGTGCAGCAGGGCGTAGCGATCCGCTCGCTCCATGAAGACCTCCCGGCGGGCGTCGGGGCCAACCAAAACCTTGGTGCGATCAGGGAATAGTTCTGCGATTTGTCGAACCTCTGCTTCGTTGTGTAGTAAGGGGAGTAGGCCTGGAATAGCCCGATCGCCACGCAGTACGATAGACCGCATGTTGCTTTGGGCCTCTTGTACATCAGCATCGCCCGCGAAGCTGGGGGCTAGTGCCAATATTGCCTGTTTAACTGCTGGTGGCTGCTCAGATTCTGTAAGGAGCAAATACCTGGCTGAATAGCTGTAGTGCACCTCTCGCCCACGTGCCAAATAGGGCAAAGACTGAAAATCAGACGAGCTATGGTTGTCTACAAGTAGCGCGCCGAAGGGCAAATATCCTAACACTCCATCGGGCACGATCAGCAGCTTGTCTTTACCAGCCAAGACTTCGGGCAGCAAAACCTCGGCCAGTTGCCGAGCCAGCCTGCGGTAGGTAGCGTCGGAGGCCTTGGCTGCATCACTGCGTAGGTCGGGACCAGAAAAGGCACCCGCGCGCAAGGCTTGCCGCATCTTTTCGATCTTATCGCCGAGATTACCCACCATCATAGGCTGCATCGAGATGGTGCTATCTGGGCCTAGCTCGAAGCGATAGTTGTGCTCCTCGCCGAGAGCGTATTCGATCAGGTGTAGATTTCGTTCGGAAAGGTAAGCCATAAGCGCATCGGCATCCATGGGCTCTGGGTCGGGTATTTCTTCGAGTGAGGCTTGCTGTAGCCTGCGCAACTGTAGGCGGGCAGCGGCCAATAGCCCCTCTTGATCGGTGCCCTCCAAACCAGCGCGTTCTAGCTTATTGATGCGCTCGATGATCTCCCGTTCGCGGGCGGGGCGCTCGCGGCTGGCCATGGCGCGCTGCTGCAATAAGCTGAATGCCTTGGCTCGCTCCGATAGCTCGAGCGCAGCCCAGAGATGGCTTTCATCCCCGTCCTCCTGATACTGTAAATACTGAAGGTGAATACCCTGCTGGAAAAACGGTCGTAATTGCTCAGATACAAATCGCTGACTTTCGGCCGCCGGTAGCTCAGTGCGTATGCGGTCGAATAAGGCAAAAACCAGATATAGATCGGCTGAGGCGTTGGGCAGATCGTTGCGGGCTACGAAGTAGTCGGTGCGGTCGTCGAAGAACTCGGCAGTAAGCTTCAGCTTTTCGATGGGTACTTCATCTGCTGTGGGGCGATGGGTTACGACGCTGGGTAGGTACATTTTGAGTACGCGCTCGAAGCCGCGTTTGGCATCGTCTAATCGGCCACGGTCTAGGTCTAGGCGGGCCAGGGCATGGATAGCGTTGGAGAAACCCAAGCTGTCTTCATAGAGCAATGCGTATCGTTGGGCATTTTTCAACTCGGTCTCTGCCGTTTGGAAGAGACGCTGATCAATGGCAATAAGGCCAGCATTGTAGTGATTTACATGAAGACCAGCATAGTCTGCATAGGCTTTCAAGGTTTCGCGTGATTCTTTATAAATCTTTAAAGCTTCGCTGTCTATGTCTTTTTTTTGCAAGGCCGCCGCATGAGTTAGCTGCACAGAAGCTGCCCAATCCTCAAATCCGAGTTGAGCAAGGTATTCACGAGCTAAAATGGCGTATCGAATAACCTGATCGTAGTCTTGTACCAAACGGCAGAAATCTGCTAGATCGTAGTAGGCAAAAGCCACATCTATGGAATCGAGCTCAGCGCGGTGGGCCGAAATTGTTCGGTCTATGAGTCGGCTAGCGCTGCGAACGGATCGCTGATCCAGCAACTTGGCATATATTTTTGCCTGATCCTGAAAGGTCAATAATTTCACCAGGGGCCGTACAGAAGTGCCATCCATGATGGCTGTAGCTCGTTCTATATAATGCTTGGCACTATCGGTATGTATAGTATAGCTGGTGTGATAAATGGCCAAATTGCGTAAGGTGAGCAAAAGATCTTCATGACCGCTGGGATATAAAGACTTCCGCAGGTCGGCAGCCTCCAAAAATAGCGGATATGATACATCTGCTTCGCCCGCATTTAGAAATATCACCCCTGCTTGATGATAAGCTCTGGCCCGCAGGCTATCAAGCACTCTAGACTCGTCCGATGATAGATTGTAGTTAAGCTCATAAAGCAGAATGGCAGAATCTAGTGCTTCTACGACAGCGAACTGCTCGGCAGCTTTATCCCTAAATAATGCACGTTTCTCCTTGTTAGTCTCTGATTTGGCAATCTGAGTGTAAGCCTGTGCGGCCAATATATGATAACCAGCATCTGATAAACTATCGGCCAAGGTAATGGGGTCTCTACCTGCGGAAGTCTCTAATGCCCCATTCGGATAGGACTGACCAAGCAATGGACCTGTCGTAAGACATACCCACCATGCCATAGAAAATAATGCACGGTACCAAATGGAAGAAAACATACAACAAAAATAGTAAGACCCAGCGGTACCGAGTCTTACTATTTCTGGATTTTGTCAATCCGATATTGGGTCGGGTCTAAAAAAGCTATTCATAGTTGCAGCCGTTCTGAAGATACCGGCCCTTTACGATCTCATTTTGTAGTGCTGGCGGATTGGTCGCTAATGACTTGTACAGTTCTGAAATGGCGTCCAGGTGATTCATCCTTGGCTTGGAGGTCCATATTTCCGTCAGCTTGCGAGCTACTAAAGGGGCAGAAATAGAGGTTCCTGCTGGCGAATGGTCAAAAGGCGTATTGGCCAGTGGCGTTTTGACGGAGGCATAAGCAGCTACATCGACTAATTTGTTGCTGAAATTACTAAAAGTGGCTATTTCAGGGAGCGGAGGGCTACTGCTGATGTCGGTGTAAACATAAGACCCTACTGCAATAAGATTGTTATGATCTATACTAGCTGCAGCCGGATACATCAGGCTATCGCTCAGCAAACTGGCGTCATTGCCTGCCGAAGCTATGGCAACTACACCTCTGGCATCTAAGACGCCCAGAAGATGAGTCAAACTTGCAGGCTCTTCATCTGCTCTAAAACCCCAAGACCAGTTGACGATCTTGGCCTCTGCCTTAATAGCCAGATAGCTGGCGCAGAGCGCATCGAAGTAGGAGCCCCGGTCATCATCGAAAAACTTGAGATGTAAAATAGAAACCGCTTCTTTAGTCTCTAGTCGGCTCAAAAAAGCAGAGGCGACATCAGTACCATGGCCCAAAGTATCTATGGGATCAGGGGCCACATTCGTAAAGTCAAACCCGTATACGGACATAGCTCCGCCTATGCAAGAAGGTGGAGTTTGGAGGTACTTATGCTTAACCACCTTGGATTCGTGGTTGACGAGGTCGTATCCGCTATCTACAAAAGCTACTGTAAAGTTTGGTTTTCCAGCTGTAGGTGCCGGAGCACTTGATGTTCGGAAGACAAGACAGTTGTCAGAATCGTTATAAATATCAAATGGTGGCGAAGTCTGTTGATCAGGATCAAAATCTGGATCGATTTCGATAATTTTCGGTGGAATGATATTGATATCTATATCCAGTCCTACAGAGTCGGTCAGTGCCCTAGACACGCGTGTTTTGGCTTTGGGCTGAAGTGTTTCTAGGTCTATACCGTACGGTACGTTTACGGCTACTAAGTTCTTATCTGAGCAGTCGCAGCTTTGCGAGACGGTTAATCCCAGCATATCAGCTACCTCTTGGGCGTTACCAGCAGGTCTGCTCACGACCAACCTTTGGAAAGCATCTCCACTACAGTTCAGCCTTAATCTATCGTTTGATTGTTGATCTTGCTCTATGTTCCGGATAGCTACAGCTGACACCGTTTGTTTATCGTTGCCTTCTTGGTCTTCCTGTGCTGTTAGTACAATAACCAGACCTTCGCGTTTGCTTATGCTTAAAGATATAACTTGGGCGATTCGCTCGACCTCAAATGTCGTAATTACTTCTTCCAGTTGTCCGTCTTCTGAGCGCGACATGACTTCACCTTTTAGCGGTCCTGTCAGATCATGTACTACTGCTAACAAAAATTGTTCGGGTATACTGCGGGGTAGCTTAAGATAAAAAGCATTTGTTGATCGATAGGCAGAGGCCTCCGTAACTTGATCTGAGGTGTAGCAGGCATCTTCTACCAGTTTTATTTCTGGCATTTCTTTATCATTAAGGAGGGGCTCTTTACAACTGGATGTAAACAGAACCGAAAGGCAAAGCCCTATTAAGAAGATGCTAATAATGGAATGAAATATGGGTTTCATGATTGTAGTGTTTTGAGTTATTATATGCTTTAGGGTTAGGGAATGCTTTAGTTAGATTGCCCCAACATTGTTGCTTATGGGTCTGGTAAATCTCCATCTTCACATCCAACTGGCAAATAGCGGCCATCCTCTATAAAATCCAGCAATAATGGTGCATCAATAGGTAGTGCACCAAAAACGGAACCTACAACTTCCGTGTAGCTAATATTTGCATTGCCCATATCTATCTGCGCTCCCCAGAATTCGGCCAGTTCTTTGGTGACTAGAGGTGTTGAAATGGAGGTGCCTGCGGGTTTGTGAAGATCAAAAGTCCCTGCTAGGGGCGTTTCCTTAGTTGCGTAAGCGGCAACATTAACTCGAATATTGCTAAAGTTGCTGAAGGCCGCCAATTCTGGGGAATAATCTCCTAGAGTAGGATAGATATAAGACCCTACAGCTATGACATTATCGAATGAAGTGGATGCTGCGGCGGGAAATAAAGGTTCCGAATTGATATTCGCCATCTCATTGCCAGCAGCGGCTACAGCGAGGACATTAGAACTCTGCATAAACTCCAGCAAATTGGACAGGCTTTTTGGAAACTCCGATTCATAGAATCCCCAAGACCAATTGATAAGGTTTGTCCCCGCCTGAACGGCTATGTAACTTGCACAAAGTGCATCGAAGTAGCTACCACTTTGATCGTTAAAGAATTTAAAGTGTAGTGCGCTGATTGGTACATCATTTATATTGGAAACAAAAGTCGATGCAACATCAGTCCCATGTCCACTGTCATCTTGTATACTACTACCAGGATTCAGTAGATTGAACCCATATTGCGTAAAGTTGAATCCAGCATCTTGCAAACACATAGGTGTTTGCCCTTGATATGCAACGGAACTCACGAAGGGATCCGCCCAATTCAATATATCGTATCCGCTATCTACAAAAGCCACAGTAACTCCTTGCTCTGGGCTGGATGGGCTGGATGCCCCTGGCTCTTGTAATGTAAAACAAGGTTCCGCTTCGGATGAATTGATATAGACATCATCTTGCGGATCGTATCCTATCTGTGTAATAGGCGGGATATTTACCAGAAAGTCAAAATCTATTCCTAGGCCTGTCGTGTCATTGAGTGCCCTAGAGACTCTGGTTTTAGCCTTTGGTGTCAATGTCAGCAAGTCTACACCGTAGGGTACATCTACAGCCAATAAATCACCGTCAGAGCAATTACAACTCTCTGAAACCGGCAACCCCAGTGATGCCGCCGCATCAAACCCTATACCCGATGGCCCGCTGATAACCAATCTTTGAAGGCGATCTCCCGAGCAGCCAATAATGATGTCATTGAAGGTTTGGGGATTGCCGATATCCCCGTAAGCTAGAACTGAAATTTCGTCTTCCGGATTAATTCCGGGATCGTATTCCCCAGTCTGCTGAGGAACCACGCGTATCAGTATATCTTCTGCCCCGCTTGACCCTACATTTATAGGTACGATTTCTGCTACAGATTCCACGGTTATACATTCTATCAAAAAGGGTAGATTGCCTTCACAATTACTTCCGATTACTTCTACTAGTACGTCTCCTGGGAAATTAGCGTAAATAGCCAGGGAGACATCTTCCTGTATCGGCATCCTGAATAGTCTTGAACGACTGTAATCCGTAGCACAAAAATTGGCGATCAAAGGCAAAACACCACCTTGTGGCTCGATTAGATTATTGAAGTCAAGGAGGGTTCCTTCGACACATGCCTCATCTACGAGATTTACTGTGGGCACATCATCATCACAAGTTGGCGCAGGCGGCATATCCGGATCGCAAGCCGGCCAGGTGAGAATGACTATAATGAGACAGCTTAATCGAAGGAAAGACTTAATGTAGAGAGCAAATTTCATAGCAGTTGGGACTTTTTGCGTTTGGTTTGTTACATGCTTTTATGTTTGTGTCTTAAATATCGTTACACCCTGCGCTAGAAATTTAGCCCATCAGCATAACTGAAATTTCTAAAACTTAGTCAACAACACCGTCGCATCTCGTTGACGACTGTGGTTATTGTCGCGGGATATTTCTCTTAAAATAGCTTGGGCGGCCTCGCGCTCGTCTAGCTGGAGATGGGCCAGTGCCAGGTGCCATTCCGATTCTTGTTGCAGGGCGAAGTCGGCATCAGCGGCCAGTGGGGCGAGTAGCTCTTTGGCTTTCGTAGCCCGATCAGTGGCCAGGGCAGCTTGGGCGGCAAAGAATTGGTTGCCATTATCTTCCGGGAGCGCAATCAGTAGCTCATAAGCTTGCTCGTAGTCTTTGGACTGATAGGCATAATAGGCCGACTGCCGGTCATCTTGCTCGCCTCTATCCAGCACTTCCTGATTGGGGAAGGGGGCAAAGTTTTCGGCAAAAAGATCCTGATTGCTCAGACTCGATGGCTGTAGCAAAAACCAGCCAGCCGCCAGCACGAGCAGCACCGTCGCCGCAATCGACAAATAGCGGCGCATGGGGTTCATGGGTACTACTTTAGCCTGTGATGCTTCCATGGTTGCTTCACTCCTGACCACCTTTAAGGTCGAGCCCGAATCGGCGGTCTGGGTAAAAACGGTCTTGTCTAGAGTTTTTAAATGTTCTTTCAGCGCAGCATCTTCGGCCACGTCTATGATCTCCATAGCGAGTTGGGTATCGGCCAGTTGTTCGGCCAGTTCCCTATCTGTTTTCATGCGATCCATAAACATCGTTCGCTCGACCTCGCTCATTTCACCGAGCAGGTAGCGATCTATGTCTATTTGATTTTTTTCTAAAGCTTCCATCTTTAACCGTGGATTTTAATCGGGCATCACGCCGCTTGGGTAGTAAATAATTGCTTGAGTTGCTGAAGGCAGCGCATCTTTTTTATGCGCACTGCCCCCGGAGAGCTAAATCCAAGGGTGGTCTGTATCGATTCGGTAGGGTATCGATGGTAGTAGCTTAAGGTTAGTATTTGACGACAAGCGTCGCCCAGTTTGCCCATAGCCGCTTGCATTTGCTGGCGTCTATGATCGTCGTCTATGCGGTCGAAGATACTCATGTCGACTTCGTCGGCATACTGCCTATCATCGTCGACTTCGGTCGGGGCTTCTCGCCTGCGGTCCGAGTTCTTCTTATAGACCATACGCTTGCCGATGGCAAACAGGTAGGTCGATATGCTACAACTCAGCTCCGTGAGCTTTCCGCTGACGACATTCTTATAAAAGACGATCACCGACTCCTGAAAGCAGTCGATAGCGTCTTCTTCATTGGCCATCAGGCGGCCGGTAGCATAGGTCACAAACGGCTCTCGGTGCCGACGGTACAACTCGTCTATCAGTTGGTGTTCGCCGGCCTTGATACGATCAAACAAGTCGCCGTCATCTAGCGTGTGTGCAGTAGACAAAGTAGGGGACGTTTAAAGTCCAAATATAACCAAACTTACCATCAGTAAGATGGATTGCGCTGCGGGCAATACATCTTATGCGGTGTTTGTGTAGCATTCTACACACTTCTTTATGCGATCAGACAAAAGAGTGTTACAAAAAACTTAAGGTAGACGCTCCAGTTACTAAGCCCTTATATTTGCCGTTCAAAGCCAAAAAAGCAAATGATGCACATCAAGATATTATTAGTCTGCTCCTTTCTTTTAGTTGGTCAGGGTATACTTTCTGCCCAAACCAGGGGCGGTGGAAGCCCACAAGATGACCTGGATTACTACAATCAAGATCGTGGGAACTATAATCAAGGTGGGGGTATTTGGTATGGAGGCGGGTTTTTGCTAGGCTTCAATTCCAATGGCCAAGAATCGCTATTTGCGGTAGGGGTATCACCCATATTAGGATATAAGGTAACTCCAGCATTGAGTTTCGGGCCTAGAGGCAGTTTAAGTTATAACGTTCTTAATGTCAACGGTCTGGACGGAAGCATCAACTACTTCATTTACTCTGCAGGCGTTTTTGGGCGGTTGAAGGTATTTCAGCAATTCTTTGCTCATGCCGAATACAATCTGGAGAATGATGTAATAGGTGTGAACTTGACTGCCGAAGAACCAATACGGCGTACCCGAGGAGTACCATATGTAGGGGCTGGCTTTTCACAAGGAGGCGGCTTTCAAGGCGGTGTTGGCTTCGAGCTTATGATATTATTCCCCGTTCGAGAGCGAGAATTCTTTGGTGAGCCACCTTACATCATTCGCTCGGGCATCAACGTCAACTTCTAGAAAATTTCATACTTTTGTTTTGCAATTAAATATTCAAAACAAAAGCATGGCCAAGGTCAAGACCGCATTTTTCTGCACCAACTGTGGCAGCGAAAGCCCCAAGTGGATGGGCCAGTGTACCTCTTGCGGCGAGTGGAACACCCTGATAGAAGAAAAAATCGTCAAGACCAAGTCTGGAAAGCCAGAACGCCCGTCTTGGAGGTCGGATAATGGGACTTCCGCAGGTAGACACCTCAGAGGTCCACGTCCGGTCCGCCTTCCTGAAGTCAAAACGGGTGAGGTCGTCCGCCTCATCCTCTCCGACGAGGAGCTAAACCGAGTACTGGGCGGCGGCATCGTTCCTGGTAGTATTACGCTATTCGGTGGTCAGCCCGGTATCGGTAAGTCTACCCTGCTACTCCAGTTAGCTTTGCAGCTGGGTAGTAAGGTCCTCTACGTCTCCGGTGAAGAGAGTGAAGAGCAGATCAAAATGCGCGCAGATCGCCTCGGCGGTCAGGCCGATCAGTGCTACCTACTTACCGAGACCGATACCCAAAAGCTACTCACCCATGCCGCCGAGCTGAAACCCGATCTGGTGATAGCCGACTCTATCCAAACGCTGCGATCTCCTCACGTGGAAAGTATGGCGGGTACCGTTAGCCAAGTCCGCGAGTGCGCGGCCGAGTTGCAGCGATTTGCCAAAGAGGCCAATGTGCCCGTCTTCCTGATCGGTCATATCACTAAAGAGGGCAGCATAGCCGGTCCTAAATTGCTGGAGCACATAGTCGACGCCGTTCTCCAGTTCGAGGGCGACCGCAACTACACCTACCGCATCCTGCGCACGCTTAAAAATCGATTCGGCTCTACCGACGAGATCGGTATCTACCAGATGCAGGCTTCGGGCCTTCGCCAGGTGAGTAACCCCAGCGAGCTACTTCTCAGCCAGCGCGACGAAGAGTTGAGCGGTTCTGCCGTTTGCGCCACCCTCGAAGGCATGCGCCCCATGCTCATCGAAGTACAGGCGCTGGTTTCCGCAGCCGTATACGGTACACCCCAGCGGTCGGCCACAGGCTTCGACTTGCGTAGACTTTCCATGCTACTCGCCGTACTCGAAAAGCGGGCGGGTCTCTCCATCGGCAATCAAGACGTGTTCCTCAACATGGCCGGTGGCATCCGCGTAGACGATCCCGCCATCGATCTGGCCATCATGGCCGCTTTGCTTTCTTCTGCCACCGACGTGAGCGTACCCACCAACATCTGCTTCGCCGGTGAGGTCGGCTTGAGCGGCGAGATTCGCGCCGTCAACCGTATCGAGCAGCGCATACAAGAAGCCGCCCGGCTGGGCTTCCAAAAGATCTACATCTCCAAGTACAATACGAAAGGCTTAGACCCTAGCCGCTATGAGATTGAGATTAAGACAGTGGGGAAGGTGAGGGAGGTATATGAGGAGTTGTTTTATTGACTTCCTACCCCGCTAGCACATCTCTGATCAATTCTTTAGAAATCGGCTCTTGAATAAAAAGCTCGACCTCATCATCCAACTTTAATAGCCTCAATCGCTCGGTCGTACTCGTACTGACGAATATTTTTTGTGAGACTTCACGGGCCTGCCCATCACTCATTAAAAACTGATGACCTTGCTGCGTAATGCGGGTGTAGAAGCGGTCATCGCCATTCTGCAATTTGTCGGGGAGCTCTTCCCCGGAAATCAATCCTAAAAACTGAGACTCCTTGTCCGTCAGGGGCCGCTCCTCGAAGTATGACCACTCG
Organism: Bacteroidota bacterium; assembly: GCA_039025055.1. Lineage (GTDB taxonomy): Bacteria > Bacteroidota > Bacteroidia > Chitinophagales > Saprospiraceae > Neolewinella. The sequence goes on from JBCCPC010000027.1 coordinate 68,454, forward strand.
TCATCATCAATCTGCTCGCAGTATAGGTGGTAGCTTTCGGCGGCAGTGGCGTCGTAAATGGTGAGTCTGCGATCTGAGCGTTTGTCCACATCCCAGTCGAATTGCTCGCCAGCGGTCATGGCCAGGTTGTTACCGTTATAGTCGATGATGTAGCCCGGCTCGGCATGTTGCAATTCGGGTTTTATCTCATTCGCCGGGCCGGGTAGGCGACGGGGCAGCATACTGGTGTTGCCACTGCGTATGCCTCCTTTACCCTGTGCGCGTATGTACTCTTCCTCAGCTTTTTTGGCCATACCAGGCATATACTTGCGCACGAGATCCGCAGCCTTACCTTCCATAGGAATGACTTGGTCTTCTATGCCCAAATGGTCTTCGATCTTTTGCTCCAATTCCAGGGCTTCTTGCTGAGACATCATGCCGAAGAGCGACTTCTGCTTGCCCTTCTTGGTTCGTATCGCCAAGTCGTAGTACTGATGCGTAATCCGATTACCCGATTTTTGGCTGGCACCCTTTTTCACAAACAGCTGATCGATCTCGGCAGGAGCAAATTGCCTGTTCCCTCCAAGCACGGGTAATGGGCCGGAATAGGTCGTAAGGCCCGTTTTTCCTGCTCTTATCTCACTCTTGTTTACAAACATGGTCGCCGTTATGTAAGCCACAACGAGTCCGGCTACAATGTGAAAGCTCATAAACCACAACTCCGAAAAATCACCCGTCAATGCTTGGAATACAAATGCACCGACTATGGTATTCCATAGCAGGGAAAAGAATAAAAGGAACCACCTCATTTTAGGCCGGTTCTTCCAGCGTATGATCAACTCGCCCGAACGGTTTTCTATCTCGAATTTAGACATGGGTGGAGGGGTGTTATTTGTAGTGGCGTTCGCAGAACGCCACTACAAATAACGGGAAATTAGGGCTCATTCTTTCTTACCAATTAGAATAGCTTCTATCTCCATTCCTATTCGGTCGTGTAATGCATGGAGCACATCTCTAACCTCCGGAGCTTTGTTGATCATCGAAATCAACTCAGCTGTTAGGTAAGCTTCTTTGTGTGTGTGTGCGTAAACCTCGAAAAGACTAGAGTCAAGGACGAGGGTGTTTGATGGATCATTTTCAAAGCGAGATTCTAGTCGCCTAGTTATTATATCTCGAGTTAATGCCCTGTGCTCCTTATTTTTAGTTAGTGCTTTAAAAGCATCGTCGATACTCTGGAGATAAGTTCTGATGCTATCTTGAAACTCATATTTTGGTTTTTCTGATAACATCCATGGTGGGGTACAACTGCTTTCCCAGGATTGTATTTTTTCACCTAAGTAGACAGAACCATAGTGATAGACCGAATCGATAAAGAGATTCATTTCCTCGCCAATGATGGATTGCTCCATGACAGAATCAATATCTACGAGGTAGATTCGGCCATCCTGCGCGTAAGCATGAGTGCTTGCTCCAATGATACAGGTTATATACCACTAGCGAAGTGGTTTGGGAAAAATTTCTATGTTTAGGCTGTGGATTACCAACTTAGCCAAAAGGATTACGATAAGCTTCGTCAGCTTCAAAGAAGCATAAAATTGTCGCGACGTCGCTACCGAAAGGTAACGG
>JBCCPC010000028.1:0-69714 GCA_039025055.1 Bacteroidota bacterium
CATCGATGCTACAAGGCGGCGTTACCGAGCAAGTTGGCGGTGCGCTGACCGTAAAGGTGCTCGTACAACTTGCATCATCCGAGTCGGTCACCGTTATCGTCAGGTCTCCATCGCTGATGGGGTAGGGGCCGAAGGTGGTACTGTTGCCGTAGCCACCAATCGTCGCATTGGGATCATCGGCTGACCAGAAAGCGCCCGTATTGCTACCCGATACCAAGACCGTAAAGGTGAAGGTATCGTCGCTCGTATCGTTGGGTGTACCGTTGTCGTCGCAGACCGGTGTTCCTGCGTTCGCTTCGATGCTACAAGGCGGAGGGGATGAGCAGGGGGCGGGCGGGACAATGGTTACAGAAGTAGTGCAATTAGGATCATCCACATCTGTAATGGTGAGCACAAAACTGCCATCGCTGATTAAAAAAGGTCCGAAAGCGTGAGAAAAGCCGTATCCACCCATAGTCGAATCCGGGTCATCGGCCGACCATAAGGCACTAGTATTGCTTCCTATAATCAATACTGGAAGGCCGAATTCATCATCGCTTGGGTCGTTTGTTCCCAAATGATTACAAATGGGCACACCTGGAGTGGCCTGTATGCTACAAGACGTCGGCACCGAACAATTAGTCGGTGAATTCACATCAAAAGATACCGTGCAGACTGGGTTGGTATTGTCTGTAATCGTCACTGTAAAGCCACCTCCACTGATGGGGTATGGGCCAAAAGTTACTACCGATGCATAACTGCCAGTTGTATTATTCGGGTCGTCAGCTGTCCAACCCGGGCCGTTGCCCGCACCGAATATAGTAGCCGTGAAGGTGAAAGTATCATCGTTAGGGTCATTGGGTGTACCATTATCGTTACAAATCGGGCCAATAAAATCCAAGACGAAAATGTCGCAGAGCGGTTGATTCGAGCAAGAACTTGGAGGGCTGTCTATGGTAATTGTGTTTGAGCAGCTAGGGTCGTCGGCGTCGGTTAGGGTGATCGTGAAATTACCAGTTGTAGCCGTACCAGGGGGCGTCTGGAAAGTAGTAGGTGCTCCGTAGGGTGCGGAGGTGGGCGTAAGCGGGCCCAGAGAACTGGTGGCTATGTAATCCGACCCCAGACCCGAACCCGTTGGATTAAGCACTAAATCATAGAAATCGTCGCTGGGATCGCTTGGCGTACCGTTTTCATTGCAAGTTACGGATTGGACGAAAAAGCTCTGGATCACACAATTTTGAGGGACCGAACAGGGTGGTGGTGGCGTGACGACAATGACGAATGTGCAGCTCGGATCGTCATTGTCGGTGAAAGTGATGATGTATGGTCCGTCAGCGATCAAGAATGGCCCAAACAGATCCGGTGCTCCATAACTACCGAAATTGTTAAACGGATCGTTTGACGTCCAGCCGCTGCTGGTGTTGGTTCCATTGACCGTAGCGATGAAGGTGAAAACATCGTCGTCAGGTGTGGAAGTGCCATTGCTGAAGCAGGTAATATCTTCCACGATCACCTCGTCGATAGAGCAGGTGGAGCTACACGAACCTGGAGAGAAGACCGTTGCAAAGTCAAAGCAGTCTGGGTTGCCGTTATCGGTTACCTGCACGCCCGTTACTCCGGTAATCACGCTAAATGGTCCCACCGTTTGCGGTACCCCATAGGTTCCAGAGACGGCAAAAAAGCCCGAAGTGGTATAACCATTAGAGACGCCATCGCCCAAACCTTCTACGATCAGATCTACCACAAAGGTGTCATCGAAGGGATCGGCGGTGCCATTGTCGTCGCACACGTAATTCTCTAATCGACTGGTTACCGCACACGATGGATTGGAACAATTCGGGCCAGGATCTAAAAACAGATTGTATACGCAATTCGGATTATTCACATCCTGGAAGCCCATCGTAAAAGGTGCATCATTCAAGTTGAACGGTCCAACAGTTTCCGTCTGCCCGTAGCTGCCGCTCCCGATCACCCCCGAGCCCACAAAAGTGAAGTCCGTACCTGGTGCACCGTTGTTGGTCATCACCACGTCTAGCGTGAAGGTATCGTCGCTAGGGTCGCCCGGCGTACCGTTATCATCGCATGTAAAGGGCGATATGCTGAGTGGATAAACATCGCATTGGGCAGATAGAGACGAGTTAAACACCAGACACAAGAAGACGGTACAGATACAAATGGGGTAGGAGAGCCGCTTCATATTGGAGCCGATTTAGTCTAAACACCTAAATCCAGTATTAGCAAGGGAAGTTCACAGCTGCTTGATTTCTTTGTCTAGACCTGCCTGGGTGCACTCGGCAGGCAGGCTTCCGCAGGTGGATTCGTATACACGTGTATATACGAGTGCTAGTGACGACAGACATGCGTGATGGGCTCTCTAACTCGTCAGCCGAGTCGCGAAATTTGTCGCCAGCTAAATTGTTTTGCCGGGCAAAACTTTATCTGCCGACTAAATTTCACGCGACTCGGCTGACGAGAACCTTAAGGAACCCACCTGCGGAAGTCTAAAAAAATTAATGTACATACAACAATTGTCTACACAATGGTGTTCTCTATTCAAAATCACGCATCATGAATCGCAAAACTTTTCTAAGACGCGCCGCCCTCGGAAGTGCTGGCTTGGCCATTGGCAAAAAAGCAGCCGCTGAGGCCGCATCTGAAAGAGTCGGATTCAATCACTTACCCAATCCAAAAGATCAAATCATGAACACTGTTTTGCATAAAGCCGATACCCGCGGCCACGCCAACCACGGCTGGCTGGATACTTACCACACCTTCAGCTTCGCCAATTACCACAATCCAGATCGGATGCGGTTCGGTGTACTACGCGTACTCAATGACGACCACGTGAAGGCCGGATTCGGTTTCGGTACCCACGGCCATGACAATATGGAGATCATCTCCATTCCGCTGGAAGGTGATCTGGAACACGAGGATAGTATGGGCAACAAAGCGACCATTCGCCAAGGCGATGTGCAGGTGATGAGTGCCGGTAGTGGTATTCGCCACAGCGAGAAGAACCGGTCCAAAAATCAAGATGTACGCTTCTTGCAAATTTGGGTGCACCCCCGCGAACGCAATGTACAGCCTCGCTACGATCAGATCACGCTAGAGGATGGTGCGCTCGATAATCAGCTGCGCCAGGTCTTATCGCCTAATCCAGATGATGAAGGCGTTTGGATTCACCAAGATGCCTGGTTCCACCTGGGCGAGCTAGCAGATGGCACCAAGGTCGACTACACGCTCAAGAAGCCCGAGAGCAATGGCGTCTACGCCTTCCTGCTCGAAGGCGAGGCCACCATCAATGGTCAGCCGCTGGAGCGTCGCGATGGCTTCGGCATCTGGGATGTCGAGCAACTCGATATCGAGGCGACTAAAGATGCCAAGCTGCTGCTGATGGAGGTGCCGATGGGATAAATTATTAAAATAAAACAAAAGCGTTGCAAAACTTTGCAACGCTTTTGTTTTATTTTTACCCCATGTCAAACGCCCCCCTAGTTTCCTATCTCGATTCCCTCAACGATGTGCAGCGCCAGGCCGTCACCACGGTCGATGGGCCGTTGCTGGTGGTGGCCGGACCGGGCTCGGGTAAGACGCGGGTACTCACCTATCGCATCGCCTATTTGATCGAGCAAGGGGTGGCACCTTGGGAAATATTGGCCCTCACCTTCACCAACAAAGCTGCCCGCGAAATGAAGGAGCGCATAGAGGGCGTGGTCGGGCGGCGAGCATCGCGCATCTGGGCAGGGACCTTTCACTCCCTCTTCGCCCGTATACTGCGCGTAGAGGCCGAACACATCGGCTACCCGAGCAATTTTACCATCTACGATACCGACGATACCCGGGCACTGCTCAACGCCATCATCAAAGAAAATCATCTCGATAAGACGATCTACACGTCTGGCAAGGTGCGTTCGCGCATCAGCTCGGCTAAATCTAACTTAATCACCCCAAAAATCTACGCTCAAAGTGAAGAGCGTCTGGCCGAAGATAAAATGGCTAAAATGCCATACTTGTATCGTATCTACTCGGCATATGTGGCGAGGTGCAAGACGGCCGGCGCCATGGATTTCGATGACCTTTTGTATAGACTTTTTGAGCTGCTGCAAAATGTGCCAGAAGTAGCCGACAAGTACCGCCAGAAGTTTAAGTATGTGCTGGTCGATGAGTTTCAGGATACCAATACGCTTCAATACGCCATCATCAAAAAGCTGGTGCAGTACCCGGAAAGCCCCCGGAACATCTGCGTGGTGGGCGACGATGCGCAATCGATCTACGCCTTCCGCGGGGCAACCATCCAGAATATACTCGACTTCGAGCAGGACTTCAAAGACCACGGCATCAAGATCTTCAAGCTGGAGCAAAACTACCGCTCGACCGAGAGCATAGTCGAGGCGGCCAATGCCGTGATCAGCCACAACACGCGCCAGATCCAAAAGCGCATCTGGAGCGACAAAGGCAGCGGCCAGCGGATACAGATCATCAAAGCCACCCACGACAATGAGGAGGGGCGCCGCGTGGCCAATACCATTTTGGAGCAGAAAAATCGCTACCACCTCAGCGATGGGCAGATTGCCATACTGTATCGCACCAACTCGCAGTCGCGTATTTTTGAGGAGTACTTACGCAGGTATAATGTTCGCTACAGGGTGTATGGTGGCTTGTCCTTCTACCAACGCAAAGAGGTGAAAGACTTAGTGGCCTACCTCCGGCTGGTGGTCAACCCCAAGGATGAAGAGGCTTTCCGCCGCGTCATCAACTACCCCAAGCGAGGGATAGGTAGTGGCAGTCTCGCTAAAATCTCCCAGCTGGCCAATCAGCAAGGCATTTCTCTCTACGAAGCCCTGCCGCACGTAGCCCTGCCCAAGCGCGCCCGCGACTCCGCCCTAGGATTTGTCGACATGATCGAGATTGCTCGCAAGCGCATCGATACCTCTAACGCTTATGAGCTGGCCCTCTACGCTGCTAAAAAATCGGGCTTACTCACCCTCCTCGGACAAGACCAAAGTATAGAAGGTGCCGGCAGATTAGAAAACATCAACGGACTACTAGATGGCATCTCCGCCTTTGTGGAAGAGGATACCGTCATCGATACTGAAACCCTCCCCGATAAGAGCCTAGCCACCTATCTCCAAAATATCGCCCTGCTGACCGACTTCGATCAAAAGACAGAAGGAATCGATGACGAAGCCGTTACCCTCATGTCGGTCCACGCGGCCAAGGGGCTGGAGTTTAAGTCGGTCTTCGTCGTCGGGCTCGAAGAGAAGCTCTTCCCTTCCTGGATGGCGATGGACTCGCTGGAGGGCCTGGATGAAGAGCGTCGATTGTTCTACGTCGCCATCACCCGCGCCGAGCAGTTTTTGACACTCTCCTTCGCCAACACCCGCTACCGCTACGGCAAGATGACCATGAACGAGCCCAGTCGTTTCCTCACCGAGCTCCCCCCTGATGCTGTCACCGATCTCGGTGGTCGCACCCGCCGCACCGACTCTATGGATACGGCCACTAGCGAAAAGTCACGCGCCAAGATCACCGGCCTCATCAGCCCGCGTATGCGTAGGGGCACGGCCAAGACCTTCAAACCCAAGGTCGACCCCAAGACCTTCAAACCCAGTCCGGTGGAGGAGATCCAGCCGGGGGTGAATGTGCTCCATCTCAAATTCGGCGAAGGCAAAGTCGTCAAGCTCGACGGCGGCGATGATAATCGGATTGCGACGATACATTTCAGCGACCTGCCGCAGCCAGAAAAACGGATCATGCTGCGGTTTGCGAAGCTGCAGGTAGTGGATTAGAACGGTATTGCGCTTTCCGGGTGGTGTTGCCCTTTCTGGTCATAGCTGGTTATATCCTTGCGACCGGAGGGTAAAACACCATATTAAAATTCCTATCTTTACACCAGAGAAAGCCGCCGCTGGAGCCGGGATAAACCCTTAGACATGACCACTAACCCCGAACTCGAGCTGGCCTACGATTACGTAGCCCACACCAATCGTCACCTGTTTTTGACCGGTAAGGCCGGTACGGGTAAGACGACATTTTTGCACAAAGTCCGCCGAGACATTAAGAAGCGCGCTGCGGTCGTGGCCCCTACGGGCGTGGCCGCCATCAATGCCAAGGGCGTGACCATTCATAGCTTGTTTCAGCTGCCGTTCGGGGTGCTTACGCCCAAGCGATTGCGCACAGAGCTGCCCAGGCGGCGGGTATCTCAAAACAAAGTCAAACTGCTGCGCAGCCTCGATCTGCTCATCATAGACGAGATCAGCATGGTGCGGGCCGACGTGCTCGATGCCATAGATCAGGTCTTGCAGCGGGCAAGGCGAGACAAGCGGCCATTCGGCGGACTGCAAGTGCTCATGATCGGCGATTTGCACCAGCTGCCGCCCGTGGTCAAAGACGTAGACTGGGAGGAGATGCGCGAGCACTATCGCACACCCTATTTCTTCGGTGCCCTGTGTTTGGAGAGGGCCCGACCTGCGGTAGTCCAATTAAAAAAAGTATATCGCCAAGCGGATGAATACTTCATAAAACTGCTCAATAAGGTCAGGAATAATCAGCTCGATGATACGGTCATCGCACAGCTCAATGGACGCTATGAGCCCGACTTTGCGCCCACGCCCGAGCAAGGCTACGTAACGCTCAGCTCGCACCGCGCTACGGCTAAGCGCATCAATCAAGAGCGGCTGCAAAAACTGGATGCCGAACCCCATGAATTTCGCGCCACCATAGATGGCGATTTCCCCGCTTCGCTCTACCCAAATGATGTAGAGCAAACCTTCAAGATCGGCGCCCAGGTCATGTTCAATAAGAACGATACAGGTTGGCCCGAACGGCTTTACTACAATGGTAAAATTGGCACCATCACCGGCATAGACGGGCCAACTATAGAGGTAAGTTGCCCCGGCGAGGACCCCATCGATGTACTACCCGCAGTATGGGAAAACCGCAAGTACGAGCTCGACCCCGCGACCAAAACGATCAAGGAGCGCGTGGTGGGCGAGTACACCCAGCACCCGCTGCGACTGGCCTGGGCCATCACCATCCACAAGAGCCAGGGGCTGACCTTCGACAAGGTCATCATCGACGCCGAGTCGGCCTTCGCTCACGGGCAGGTATACGTGGCCCTGAGCCGCTGCCGCACCTTCGAGGGCATCGTCTTGCGCACACCCCTGGGCCAGAGCAGCATACGCACCGATACGATCGTAAAGGATTACAGTGCCGAAGCCGAAGCCAATCAGCCCGATGAGGCCCAGCTTCGCCAAGACAAATACGCCTACCAAGTGGATTGCCTAAGGGAGCTCTTCAATTTCAGTCAGTTGGAATTTAGACTTTCGCGGGTCGGTCGCCTCATACTCGAAAACGAAAGCTCGCTAGAAGGCCAGGAAGCCAGTGACTGGAAGGCCATCACCGATCTGGCGCGCCAGGAGATCATCGACCTCGGCAACAAATTCCTCCCCCGACTGGAAGGCTACTTCCGCGACGAACGCCTCCCCATTGAGAATACCGAACTGGCCAAGCGACTCGACAGCTCGGCCGATTACTTCCTGCCGCGCTTGCAGGAAAAGCTACTCCCTGCCCTGAAGGATTTTACCGCCATCACCGATAATCAAGGCGTAGGCGAAGCCCTCGAAGACGCCCGTCGCGAAGCCGAACAGGAAGCCTTTTCTAAAGTACGGCTGTTTCAGACCGTAAAGGAAGGCTTCGACCCGGTCAAATACGTGGCGGCCAAAGCCGATGCCGAACTAGACTTCGACCGCGGCCGAAAGCTCACCCGCAGCAACAGCCGAAAAGCGGCCGCCAAGTCTGCCCACCCCGTGCTATACGGCCGCCTGGAAGCCTTTCGCCAGAAGATGGCCAGTTTGCGCGACGTCAAGCCCACCCGCATCCTCTCCGCCAGGTCCTTGCAGGAGATCATCCAGGTGCTGCCCACCACCAAAGACAGCCTGCTGCGCGTGAAAGGCTTCGGCTACAAGCGATTCAATGATACCGGCGAGGCCATACTCGCCATCATCAAGCTCTACGTGCGTGAAAACAAGCTCAAGGGCGACCAGCTCCAATTCGCCAGCAATGACGAGCCCAAACGCGACACCAAAGAAATCAGCATGGATGCCTACCGCGCCGGCAAGTCACCCGAAGAGATCGCCAAAGAGCGCGGCTTCACCGAAGGCACCATCTACGGCCACCTGGCACACTACATCGCCACGGGCGAAATCTCCGCCACCGAATTGATCGGTCAAGACCGAATAGATGTACTTAAACCTTACCTCAAGGCCCACCCCGACCAGCCACTGGGTGATACCTTCCGTCACTTCGACGAGAAGTATGGGTACCATGAGTTTAGGATAGTGAGGAAGGTGATCGAGATGGAAGAGGAGTAAAGTTTGAATTGCATTTCTTCCTTACCTTGATTCAGAAAGAGAAAAATTGACCGCGGTTTTCGTCTGACTGCCCCCTCACCCTAGCCCTCTCCCGCCGGGGAGAGGGAAGTCCTTCGCGTTTGGTAGAGGTGTTTTATAGCTTAGGGTTTTCAGCTTTAATTTCCCATACTGTTGTTTTGAATGATACTCCTATTTGCCTTTAGTTTCAAGCTATAGAAAATATGACTAATAATATCGAAGGCATTAAGCTCGGTGCGCTCCCTTCTCCCTAGGGAGAAGGGCGGGGATGAGGGTGATTCGCGGCAGCGAAAACCTGTTTAATTTAACTCCTTCTTCAAATCGTCAAATGAAATCGTGTCATTCTCTGACATACGCTGACGAGCAATAGCCAAATCGAAAAAATCTTCCAAAAGATTTCCATACTGATCAAGATCGATGACTACGGCTTTCTTACGTCCATTCTCATCGATTTGGAATGTTATGCCTTTAAGTTCTGAAGTCTCAAGCTGAGTGATCATCGGTATATCGATTTAGATATAAAGTTAACGATTACATAGCGATTCCAGTTTCACACCCTCAAAATCAAAAACCACTCTCGTCTAATAAGCTAGTCATATCCTCAATCAGCTGCCGAATGTCGGCTGGCTTTAGTCCGTTGTAGATGCCTCGGATATGCCGATTCTGATCGATCAAGACGAAGTTTTCGGTGTGTAGGAACTCTTCGTTGCTGCGGCCTATGCCCAGGTCTTCCTCTACGAAATAAGCCTCTCGGCCCAGGCTGTAAATCTCACCTCGATCGCCGGTCACGAGATGCCATCGGCCGGGGTCTACGCCATTAATACGGCCATAAGATTCCAGGCGAGAAACTGAATCTATGACAGGTGTAACGGAGTGGGATAGCAGCAATACATCTGGATAATCGAGGAAGGCGGCTTGTAGCAGAGACATATTCTTCGTCATATCCATACAGATGCCCGGGCAGGTCGTGAAGAAGAAATCGGCCACATAAATTTTGCCAGCGAAGGTCTCTTCTGTCACCGTTTCACCCAATTGATTGGTGAGGGAAAATTTGGGGATGCGGTGGAAGTCCTCCAGTTCAGGATCGTCTGCATTTAGCCAGTGTGGGGTGAAGGTGGCTTCGCTGTAATAGGGGAGTTGACTGAGTGATTGCTCCTTATCAGTATTACGGGCGCAAGAAGAGAAAAAACTTAAATAGCTTATAAAAATGAGACAAAATGCAATGCAACTGAATCCAAAAAAACCTCTCCCCCGACCCCTGCTACGCAGTCGGGCCCCTTCACCCCACTGCCGCAAAGGAGAGGGGAGACATGGAATACAAGTATGAAGGTCTATAAGATTCATTAAGTATGGATTTTAAATATTTAAGTCCTTGATTAAGAATTTATTTAGCAGCAATAAGGGAAAGGTTCATAGTTCCCCTCTCCGCCGGAGAGGGGCTAGGGGAGAGGTAAATAATTTCCTTTTGAAAAATTAGGCTACTATCAATTAATTATTTCATTCTCCAATTGATAGCAAAGACTCGCTCGCTTCAACCCATAAATACGACCATCCCTGGCTTCGTAGTTGCTGTATAGCTTTCCGTTTTTGCGCCAGGCTTGTTGCAGGCCTTGCTCCTGACCGTGTACGAGATTTAGCCTCTGGAAGAGCGCACCATTTTGATACCAGGCCAGCTGCTCACCGTGTACGTCTCCGTGCTCGAAATGTGACTGGGTGCGCGGGCAACCATTTGACCACCAGCTGGCACTCGGACCGTGGCGCCTACCCGAGTAGTAGTACCCTTCGAACGACGCCTGCCCATCGGCAAACCAGCGTTGGTGCAGACCGTGCTTCTTGCCTGCTACATATTCGGTGTAGGCAGCGACTTGACCTGTTTCGTGATGGTCGATGGCGGCCCCACTGAAAGCTAGGCCAGATAGCAGCATCAGTCCTGTTTCTCGCTCTAAGCTGAGCTGCTCGGTGAGTAGCGTATCCGCATTACGCGCTGAGACTTCGGTTTCATCACGGGATGTAGTGGCCCGTGCAGTCTCCTCTAAAACAACAGGTCGGCAAGCTGAGCAAGCGATTAGAATGAAAAGGCTAATTGATCGCATTGGGCGTACCTTGGTAGTTGTCGGGGAAGATGATGTAGTACTGGTTGAGGTAGAGCTCGTCTTGGATGTGGTAATGATACTCTTCCTCGCCATCGCTGTGTTGGGTGACGTGCGTGTGCCCGCCCGATTCATCGAGGTCGGTGGGGTAGTCGCCTGTGGAGTTGCACTTGCGGCCGTAAATGAAAAAGCCGTCGCTGATGATGCCGATCAATGCATCGTCGTCATCCGACCAAGCCTTGGGCTCCAGGTGGTAATGGTAGCTCTGTGGGCCGGTATGCGCCGCCGAGTAATCCAGAGAGGGCAGGGCATTATCGATGGGTACATTCGGCCCTTCCTGGTCATTGTAGATCACGGCACCACTCACAGCCAGTCCGATTGGGCCGAGCCCTGTACGGCTGGGATTCGCTGCCTTCTGCGGATTGGTAGGTACGGTAAGCTGAAAGAGGCCTACGAAATCGTCGATATTACCCGGGGCCATAACGTCATGGCTGGTGACTGTCGGCTCTACAAACAGCGGATGGTTTTCTGAAGCAGCTGGTGTGCCCATACGCCCGGTGGTATTCGACCAGTAAGGCGAGGTATGATTGGGCAAGCCATTGGTTTCGATAACGACCTCGTCACCGTCGAGCAGGATTACGTATGCATCCTGATTGAATTCCGAGAAGGCGAGGTGGAGCGTCTCATTCGTATCGCCCCCCGTGTTTGTATTGCCATCGTCGTCGGACTGACAGGCGTAGCAAAAGACCAATAAAAAGAATAGACAGATGATTTTTGTGTAGTTCATAGGTTTGCTTGTTTTCCGATAAGACGACCCCTGATTTTAAATCCTTCGCTCGTGAGTAAAATTTTTCTGCGAAGGAAATTCCTTTTTTCGTCGTCTTACCGTAAAAAGCAATTCGCTTATTGATCCAGCAGGCTCATAGCAGCGTAAAATTTTATAACCATGAACAACTACATTTTCTTCTGCCTCCTGTTTTTCTTCTCCTGCCATGCGCAGCAGCATAGAGAAGCCACGACCAGTTTCGATAACTACCTGGGTGAATACCGCATCGAAGACGCCGATCACGGCACTAAAACCAATGTGACCATTCAGGGCGAGCAGCGCATCATGGTCACCAATGCACTGCCCAATCACGAAACGGGCAACTTCCCGAATTCTGGCAATCCCAATCGCATTAGTGCCCAGCAGCGAACCTACCGATTCTCCATGTCGCCCAAGTATACGGGGCAACCCAAATGGGCCAGAGAGCCGGGTGTGGCGGTCAATGGCGTAAAATTCGAGCCCGAAACGGCCGAGGTTGTCCGCTGCGAATCTGGCGAAAATTATCGCATCGAGGCGATTCAGGAACTCATCGATCTGGGCTTGGATTTCAACCACGCTCACGTACAGCCCACCGGGGCTTATCACTACCACGGCGCACCGACCAGCTTACTCGATCACGGTCACGACCATGAACACGAAGACCTGGTGCATATCGGTTTCGCCATGGATGGCTTTCTGATCTACTATTCTCGCTCGGGTAAGTACAAGCCCAGCTACCAGTTGATAGATGAAAGCCGCGAAGGCACCGACTGCGTATATCGCAACCCCCACCAGCGCATGGATATCGACCTGGCCAATACGCAGCCCGATGGCACCTACAAAGCCGATTGGGAATATGTGGAAGGTTTGGGCGATCTGGATGCCTGCAACGGTCTCTGGCTAGATGGGGAGTATGCCTACATCGTCACTGATGAGTACCCTTATGTTGGCCGTTGCCTGATGGGTGAATTCGAGGAAGAGAGACGGCCGGGCCCACCTCCAGGTGGTAGACGGCCTGGCGGTGGTCGACCACCGAGATTCTAGTAAAATCTGCATCAAAATTACACCAGCGTAATTTTGATGCAGCCTATCTTCTATCGCTCAAGATCAGTGACCGAATCAGCCCCTGCACATGCTGCTGTTGGTCTGCTCGACAAATCTGACGGATATCGTCAAAGTGCTGGTTGTTGATGCTGTAAATCGTTTCCGTGGTCGATAATAATTGGTCGAGTAGGGCCGCCTTTTTTGTAGAATCTGTCTCAGCATAATAGCTAACCGATAGATCATCGAGTAATTCCATGCTTGTATTCAGTGACTGTTTATGGTTGTCGCGGCTCTGCCGGAACTGTATCATTTGTGCTTCGTCGAACTGGAAAACCTGCTGAATTCGATCTTCTGCGGCGACCATGCCTGGTGGTCTGAGCTTTGGCCGCATCAGCCAAAACACCAGTACCAGATTGGTGAGGATCAGCAAGCCGACCAATATGCTCAATATTCTAATTTTCCTCATCGTATAGCGATTTTACAGGCACGTATTCGTTGGTTGGTTCGGTTTGGTTTTCGGATTCTGGGGCGCGGTTCATGACGTATAGATTTATACCGATTATGAGCAACACGAATAAAGCGATGCCCAATAAAACCTGCCGATTAAATTTGACGCGGGTCTCTGCATGGGCCAGGGCCTTTTCTTGCAGTCTCTTCATGAATTGCTCTGTCGGACCGGCCTTTTGCTCGTCGCCCAGTTCATCCCATAGCTTGTCGAAGTCTGGTTTCATAATTTGTTATTTTGATCGTTCATGATCGTTTTGAGCTTGGCTTTAGCGCGAGAGAGCAGGCTTTCCACTGCCTTAGCGCTGGTATCCATGATGCTGGCTGCCTCCTTCATGCTGTAGCCCTCTACCTTCACCAAAACTAGGGCCTCGCGCTGATTGACGGGCAACCGATCAATGCATGTTAGCAGCCACCGCATACGCTCATTTTGGATGAGTTGCTCTTCGGGTTCTATGGGTTTGGTTGTTCTGTACTTCCGCAGGTGGACTTCCTCTATCGCATCCGATTCTTTCCAGGTCCTGCGCTTCAGTTGGTTGTTCCATTTAATGCGGTCTTTGGCTTTGTTGATGGCAATCTGGAATGCCCAGGCCTTAAACGCTCCTTCTTCCTTCAACTGAGCCACCGTCTGATCGCCTTCCATAAGCACCGTCAATATTTTGATCACGCTGTCTTGAACGACCTCTTCCGCATCTTGCCGGTTCTTCAACATCAGCAAGACCGCACCGAAAATCCACTCAGACACCTGATTGGTCAGTGAGCGGATCTCTCGCTCGTTGCCCGACTGAATTTTCTTGAAGTCCAAAGGCGATGGTTTCCGCTCATAAGATAAGACGAAGAAAAAAGTGGTGATCCTTCGGTTCGATGAAGGCAATTGCCTTCATCGAACCGAAGTTTTGAATCCTTCTAGTTCTTCCTGGGTTAAATACCTCCACTGCCCCACCTCCAGATCATCGACCTTAATATGCATAAATCGGATGCGCTTTAGTGTTACCACCTTATACCCACAAAACTCCACCATACGCCTGATCTGGCGGTTTAGGCCCTGGGTGAGAATGATCTTGAAGAGCTTGGGCTTGATCTGCTCGATCTTGGCCGGTTCGGTCTTGGTGCCCAGCATGGGGATGGGCTTGGACATGCGCTGCAAAAATCGCTTGCTGATCGGCCGATTGACTTTGACTACGTACTCCTTCTCGTGCTGATTCTCCTTGCGCAGCAGTTGGTTGACGATGCCGCCATCGTTGGTCAATAAGATCAGGCCCGTCGAGCTTTTGTCTAATCGGCCAATGGGGAAGATGCGCTCTTTGATTTTTATCTGATCTACGATGTTGGTTTTGTCGCTGCGATCGGTCGTGCACGTTATGCCCGGTGGCTTGTGGTACTTAATGTATATGGATTCGGGCTTGGCTTTGAGCGGTTCACCGTCTAGTGTAACGACGTCCCCTTCAAATACACGATTTCCCTTCTTTGCCTGCATACCGTTTATGGCCAGCCTACCTGCCTCTATCCAGGCATCGGCCTCGCGGCGCGAGCATATGCCCGTGCTGGAAACGTATTTGTTGAGGCTGGTGGAGGGATTTTCCATTGGGATAAGTAGAATAAAACGTGAAATTACATCGCCAAAGCAACACCTAGCATAAGGATCATAAAAACTATAGTTAGGATAAACTGTGGCCACCCAAAAGTAGAGCCTTCAATTATCAAATAGCTTTCTTTGGGATTATTAGGGTTAAACCTGGCTTTCCCTTGGCTTTCTTTGAGTATGCTTCTCATTGCTTCAATAGATTCTTTACCAGCGGTCATTTGATCTGCTGCATTCTTGTGTTGGCCTTTGTACCATTTCCCTTTTACAATGTAGTAGTACGGCTCTTTATAAAAAGTGCGATAATAATTTTCCTTTCTTTCAAAATTGGCATTGTAGCTTGGTTTCTTGTTTTCGTCAAAGAAAACAACTCGAACCTGAGGCCAGCACAATCGCTCTTGACGCCATAATTCAAAATTTAATGCCAGGTATAATCCTGCCACAAGTATAATTAGCATTATGAATAAGATCATTTCAAATGATTTAGGATTTATTATTTTCTGAAATTAGTGCCATAGCATTGCTCGCTTAGCTGAAGAATCTGCATGCCTTCCAATATCTAGTAGCCTTGCACTTATCAAGTGCTGCCGTCCACTTGGATTGCGAGTGTAAATAGTCGTGAATTCTTGTTCCATACGCGAACTCAACTCTTCGGCAAGTAGATTGGCACCTTTTTTAGTGCCTAATGGCTTTGGCACAGGAATATAGAACATGCTTAAATTCCAATCGGCAGGAGGTTTTAATTGTAGCAACCATCTTGGATTTTCGGCAGGCATAAATAATTCATTTAGAGCACTTGCAAATAAATGGCTATCATGCTGAACCGAGTTTTCGAGAAAGCACTGTACTTCTTGGTTTTCAAAATCTTCTTCCAAGGAAACATTTTCAGCCTTCGCATTCTGGAAAGCACCAACTTCTTCCAAAGCTGCACCTAAACTCTTTCCGTATATTTCCAATCTTTTTCTGGGATTTGAATAGACCTTTACCCGATGGTTTAATTTTTGTCGTCGACTCTTTCCTACAATCAGGCTTACACAAAAGAAGGCAAAACCAAGTGTACTTAAGAAATTGACAGGTCCTACAGTGATCCAAGGGCTTAATAAAAAAGCTAAAATCACAGTAGCAATAATGAAATTATTGGGTTTTAGCTCACTACGCCATACGAAGTAATCACTAGCTGATTCCAAACTTTGTACAATCTCATCAAAAAGTTTCTGATACCTTTTTAGAGCGGGAATCAATAATAACGAAAGCGGTGAAAACAACCACCTTATATTATTTTCCTGTAGAAACAAAGAGAAGCAGGCGACACCAAAAGCCAGCACTAATGCTAACCGGAAGCCCAACGCTAACTTCCGCAACTCCCACTCCGCCTGCCGGTGGCTACTTTCTCTGTAGTGTCTCACCAGTTTGTCGGACTGTTTATAGTAGCGCTCGCTGGGCGGTTTGATAACCTCAACCAGCTGTGTACCACTAGCCAGTGCACTCGACCAAATATCATTGAGTTGACTGCGCTGACTGGCTTTACTCAAAAGGCTATTTCGAGTATCCAGAATTTGGGCGGGTGCTTTTTCTTTTACATCAAAACCAGTCCGTGATAGCCCATTACTTATTCTAAGCGGGTCTTCTCCAGATTGGCTCACCTCCGGCCCCGCAAACGCCTTAAACCGTCGCTTCAGCTTCTTCACCTCGTCGCCGCCGTGGCGAATACCGGGAAAGACCGTGACCGGATGCCAGATATTAGCCGTCTTATTTGGGTCGTCTCGGAGTGTGCGTATGGCGCGGCCGCGCATCTGATTGCTGGACACGAAGCTGCCTACCCGATTGGCGAGGATCAGGCTGTTGATGTGGGGCGCATCCCAGCCCTCACCAAGTAGAGCTTTTGTACCCACGATGATGCGCAGATGCCCGCGACTGAACAACTCTGTGATCCACCTCACGCTGTACTTATTGTCGAGGGTGCCCTTGTCGACCAGCACATAATTTGAGTTCTCGAACAACGGGCGTGTTTTGATCACGCGCTCGGTTGGCAGATCGGAATAGGCAATGTCGAGTAGCTCCGGTTCCACCGCCTTGGGGATCACGATCAGGCTACCAGTCAGTACGCTAAGGCCAGCTTGATCGAAGCTATCCAGGCTTCGGCGTAGCTGTTCGAATACCGTAGCGGCACCTACTTTACTTAAGGCCGTTCTATCGTGCTCGGTGGTGGGTAGCAACTCGTCTAGCACGAAGTCGGTGAGTACGACCAGTCGCAGGTCTTCTCCTAGTTGGTCGCTCTCGAATTTTACGATTTCGGCGATGGCTTCCAATTTGACCGATTCGGTTAGGGCAGACTTGCGCGGGTCGGTCACCGGGTCTAGCGACAGTTTGCCAGCACGCCAGGCCCCCAGTTTGGTCAGCTGACGCTTAAACGGCTTCATTAGCTCCTTACCCGTTTGCGACTCGAAGTACGGATCATCTCGCAGTGCTTTCTGCAAGAAAATGGTCGCCCAATCATCGTCCAGATCAGGAGCGATGGTGGCTTCGCCATGCAAGATGCCCATGCAGGTGGGTGGTGCCGGGCTACCTTGAGCGGCCAACACACTAAGTAGGGCGGTGAAGTACTCTGGTTCTTCAAAAATCTCTGTGTAGTATGATTCTGGTTTAGCTAGCCATGGATGTTCTTGTATGAAATAAGCCAGCTCAGACCGACGCCTGAATAGTTCGTCCAGCTCTCGCTTGTCTACTAGCCATTGCTGAAGACTTTCAGCAGCTTCTCCCCTGGGCAGAATGGGATAGATATAGTCTTGGTGTGGGCATAAATCCCCGGCAGCCACCAGTTCGGGTATGCTGATTTCTTCATCGATCTCACCACAAAAGCTGTGGTATCGCTTCCACTCGGCCGAGCTAACGTCGTAGGGTGGGGTAGCGGTGAGGGCGATCAATTCTGGCTTGTGCTGCTCGTAGATCGCTTTGAGGGCACGCCACCACTCGTTTCGCAGGTGGTGGCACTCGTCTACGACCAAGACTTCCAGCCAGGGTAGCTGGGGCTCAATCTCATTTTCCTTTGCCCGCTTGTAGAACTGGTAAACCGCCTGATAAGTGACGATGGTAAAGTCTCTGGGCCTATCCAATCGATGAGAAATCAGTTGCTTATCCGCACCAAAGTCATCGATCAGTCGCTGGGCCCATTGCTGCTTGATGGTCAGGCTGGGTGCGAGTATCAAGGTCTGCTTGCCGATGCGCCGCACGACCTCCAAACCGAGAACGGTCTTACCCGCTCCCGGCGGCGCGACGATGTGTATGCGCCTGTCTTGGCGGTATTGATCCAGGTGCCCGAGCACCCGCGACTGATATGCCCGCCAAGGATAACGAAATGATAGGGTGTTAGTGGTCATGTACCTATTATACGACACTAATAAACGACTATTCTCCTTTTCTCGACAAGCTGCTAGGTTTTTTCGTTGAATGCTGAGAGGCCGTCACTGAGGATCTGCACAAATTTGTGCAAATATTCACCGCACTGAAAATCTGCACGGATTTGTGTAGATTTGGAGTAGGTACGATACTATTTGCAGCCATGCCTCGAAAGCCAAGAGACAACAAACCTAACGGCCTTCATAAATATCACAGTGATCCAAAGCTCCTCAAGATCAAGCTTTACGGAGCAATCCTAGTTGGGATTATCATTTTGCTCATCAAATTAATATTTGGTTTTTAAGGGGGCAATACGCCTACTAAGCGCAAGGCTCCTACCTGCGGAAGTACAAAAAATTGATATCTAATTCTGCTATAACACCCAACAAGCTCACGGACTTAATTTGTCTAAACACGCTTGAATGGATTCATCTAAAATACTAATACCTAGATCTATCTCCTCCTTACTTACAGTTAGCGGAGGGGCTATTCTAAAGACACTGGCGTAGCCCTTAATCCGGACAATGTTCATACTTAGCCCATTTCGTAGGCATTGCTCTGAAATAGCTGCACCTAAGTCGGAATCGGGCTCTTTGGTTATTCGACTTTTGACGATTTCCATGCCGAGTAATAGTCCTCGACCTCTTATGTCTCCTATACATTCATATCGGTCTTTTAAGACGAGAAGTTGGCTTTTCAGATAGTTTCCCATAAGCTTGGCTCTGGATTTCATGTCTTCTTCTATCAAGATAGAAAACATGGCCAGGCCTACCCTTGCCGGTAGTGGGTCTGACACATGTGAGGTCACACAAATGAAACCTTTTTCAAAACAGTCTTCTTCTAGCTCTTTGGAAACCGTGATAGAGGAGATAGGCAAACCTCCGCCGAGTGTTTTGGAAAGCGTCAAAATATCCGGAACGACCTGACTCTCTTCGAACCCGAAATTTGTACCCAAACGACCCAAACCAGTTTGTGCTTCGTCGTAAATGAGTACTAATCCTCTCTCTTTACAAAGTTTAGATAGCACCGATAAATAACTTGGAGTCAGTTCGATCACCCCGGCAGCACTCAAAATGGGCTCTACAATAAATGCGGCGTATTTATTGACCGATTGGTTGTCGACCAAAGAAATGCCTACCTGAAGGCAGGTATTATCGCAGTGGTTTTCGCAGTGTTTGATTGGGCATCTATAGCAATTCGGAGCGGGTATCATATAGCTACCGGGCATAGCCGGGCCGTAGTTTTTTCTGGTTAAAGAGTAAGTAGAAGATTGCGCACCAGCCGTCATGCCGTGCCAAGAGCCAGAAAGCCCGATCACTTCAAAACCGTCTGTATGTAGTTTAGCCATTCGGATGGCAATCTCATTCGACTCACTACCCGTAGACAAAAACATAGAGCGCGATAGCTTTTCGGGTAGCAGGTCATTTAGCACGTGGGCCAGTTCGATGACAGGAGGCGATAGTAAAGTGCTTAGAAGATGTATAGAGGACTCTGCTCCAGTCTTCAATGCCTTGACAATAGTGGGATGGTTGTGGCCAAAAATGGAGCACATTTGACCCGAAGTAAAATCGAGAACCTTATCTCCTTTTTGGGTATAAAAATAGCTACCTGCTGATTTGTCTACCAAAACATCGCTGAACTCAACGCAGTATCTTATCAGAACATCTTCGGCTTCAGTCAGCCATTCTGGAGATTGTTTCATTGCCCTTACTCTTTTTGACAGAGGCAAATTTCAACATCCTTTTGCTCCTAAAATTGGACGAAACGCACCTTACCTGATAATTGTATTTTTAAATGCATTTGCGTAGAGTCGATATTTCTTGGCAAAAGCTCCAGGTGGTATGCCACTGATTTTTTTGAATACACGGATCAAGTGCGATTGGTCGTAAAATCCGTTTCGATAGGCTATCTCAGTCATATTAAACTTAGACCTGGCCATATCCTGAAGTACGTACTGTAACTTGAGTAGATACATATATTGTCTGGGTGAAATGCCGAAGAGATCTTTGAATGTCGATCTTAGATGCTTGCTCGAGTAATCAGAGAAACTAGACACTGGAACTTTTTCAGATGGCCTTGCCGATCTTGTACGGGCTAAAAACTGAGATATCACTCTGTAGCAGGACTTTTTAGATGGCCTTTTATTGATGGTGTCTTTTACTTCTTTTCCCACCTTCAGGGTATACTTTTCTGTCCGATACCTACTCAGCCCTAGCTCCTTTACCATGGCATCTATACCATCAAAGGCAATCAAATCATGGGCTACTAAACCTGTTTTTTCATAGCACATGACTGGGTCTAACAGGATGCCCCAGGCTTCATAATCCGATTTTAGGGTGGTGTTCAAGCCCGAACTTTGGATACGTAGCAGCGATATATCATTACGTCGGTTGTAGCTGCTCGATTCAAATAATACCTCCTCGCCATGAAATACGATTTCAATGAGGAAAAACGGAACGGTTAGAAATTCGATATTTAAATCTGCTGTCACCTCAGACGCTCTTTTTTGAGCATGTATAGCCGATCTCAAATCAAGTTTTCGAGCGTATGTTTCGATCTTATCATTATGCATGATTGTCTATTTCTTGCTTCGATAACTAATTCAACAATCCAAACATCCAAAGCGGGATACGTTGGCGGCCAGCGACCCGCAGTGAATCGACCACTGTAAAATGGTCTGCTTTGGTCCCGATCTGCTTACTTTCTTTATTTGGTCCACCGACCTCGAATACTTGACGCCGCTCTTGGTATTCGATGGTGAAATCACCTTTCTTTGGTATAGATAGATGCGGAGGTACCAGCTCTAATCGCTCGGTCAGTGGCTTGACTTGGTTAATAAAGAAAGTCTCTCTAACGGTTCCAAGATTCGGGGTGTCGGGCGATAGGGCGTAAATCAGATTCGGATTATCCAGGTATATTTTTTCAGGCTTTGACAGGGACGCTATCCCTTTACTTTCGGCAGGAACCAAATGAATGAGCTTTGCTCGTTCTAAAGCGATCAGATATTCCTCGACGAGCTGCCTTCTAAGGCCGATCCGCTCACTCAGCTTGCTGAAATTTGGCTTGAAAGGCGCACTAGTGGCAACGGCTTGTAGGAGCTTCGACAACTGAAATACTTTTAGATTGGGCGTGTCTAAGAAGTAGGGAATATCCATTTCCAGAACGGTCTGCACCATTCGATTGAGCTGCACGCGAAAGGCCGTAGGATCATCCAAGTACAAGGGATAGTAGCCAAAGTTGAGGTAGTCTTTAAAATGGCCATGATGCATTTTTTCGATCTCTTCCCGGTTGTCGCTTAGATAGTCATCGTGAGCTTGTGTTAGCGTGTCGAGGCTAATCGTAGGTAAGACAATATCGAGATGGACTTGCAAAAACTCTCTGAACGAAAATCCATGCATAGTATAAAATACGCCCCGTCGGCTCAGGTCAGCTTGCCGCATCAATATTTGCGTCTGAGAAGACCCTGTAAAGATAAGCTTCAACCGATCTCCCAGGGCATCGTAAATGGTTTTGATTTCAGTCGCCCAGCTTTGGAAGCCATACCGGTGCACCTCATCTATGAAAAGGTATTTACCGCCTTGCTCGGCAAAGGCCAATGCGGTATCGATCAGACGGTTTTCTGTGAAATATATATCGCCCAGATCAATAAATAGCGCCTGATTCGATGGTAGGTTAAGTTCATTCAGTCTTTGCAGCAGCAGCGTTGTTTTTCCGACACCTCTTGGCCCTAAAACCGCATTGTATAGACGGCTATCCCATTGTATTTGCTGGTAAAGTGAACGGCGAAAATGGGGTATCTGCCTGGACTTGAAAGTATCCGAAAGAAGGAATAACTTTTCCATTTTGGACAAAATTTACCCAAAAATACGCACTTTTTGGGCAAAAAATGTCCAAAACTACTCTTTACCCTCCATTATCTCCTCAATCGCTTTTTCCACCAGCTCGTCTCGACTTGCTCGAATACCAGCGATGGTTGGCTTGACTTCAATATCAGGTACGATACCGATGCGTTGAGTTTTGGTACCATCCGGGTAGAATACACCCAAGCCTGAGATCATGGTGCGCATACCCCCCGGCAGGTCTATTCTCGACACGTTACCATCTGCACCAGCTGTTTGGCTACCGATGATTGTCGTATTTGGACTGGCTCTGAATGCCATCGATGTATACTCGGCCTGACTTTGCGATAGCTCGTTGACCAATACGACCACCTTACCCTCGAATGGTTCCCCATCAGGTTCGATCGTCAAGGGAGCTGACATCGTAAAATAGCCAGGGTGATCCATATCCATGGAAGTGAATTTGACGAATGGTGTTTCCTCTTTCAGCAAGAAGCCACCAAACGCAAATGGACCAAAGGCAGAAGGATAGTTTCTAATATCGATGATGATACCTTTCGCATTTTTGAAAGTCTCTTTAGCTTCTGCGTAAGCTTCATCGGTTACATTGGCGAGGGTTAGATAACCGATATTGTCGTCGAGCATTTTGTAAGCAGGCTCCTCCGATCTGCGATACCACTGATAGTAGTTTTCGATATCACCTCTTTCAAGCAGCGGAATGGACAATTCGATGGACTGACCATCTCTCATAGTCGTCAAGGACATCAAACTATCGGGCGATCGTAGGATGTTTTCTCCTATATCTCGCAGTCGAGCAGAGGGATTGGAGGCTGGGTAATATTCCTCTTCGGCGCGGATGTAATCTTCCACGCGCTGGCCATCTATGTGGGTAATAATGTCTCCAATTTGAGGCATGTTTTTATCAGGCGATGCACCGGGGGCATAATAGTCTACCACCACTAGTTTTTCCTCCACGAATGTAGCTCGGAAAGGCGGCCGAAATTTTCCTCTCCGCTCACTGACCTGATCCCCGCCACCCCATAGATTGGCGTGGGTGTCTTTTACCTGACCGATCATTCGTGTCATGGCTCGCTCGTAGGCATATTCATCTGCTGCGCCAACTATGGCGGATAGGTTTTCGGCTAGTGCATCATTCCAATCGACATCTGTTTCTTCGCGATACGGGAAGTAATATTGAATCATATTCCAAAAGCGGATGGCTGCTAGGTATCTGAGTCCTTCGTCGGGGTAGGATTCATTGTCATAAGCCGTCTCGTTTTTAAATTTCGGATTGCCAATGCCCGGGTAGGAACTGATGTAGTAGTGATGCTCAAAGGCTGGGCGATTATCAATTATATGATAGAGCGCATCTCTTAAATCGCTGCTCGGAACCTCGCTATCGATCCACCCGAAATCTGCCATGACTTCAGCCGATTCCGGGCGTGCGCACGATGCGCAATCTTCTACCCGACCGAGGCTATTTATCCATTGTAGTAAAGCTGCTGACTTGTCACTGGCCGATGTATACTTCGGGACAAACCGAAAGAGCTCGTTATCCCAATTCAGTTCACCAACTGCTATCGTGGGATGGTGATACTTAAGCAGCCCCCAAACCTTTCCAAGTAAAGATAGATCTTGGATATTCTCATCAGAAAGTGGCAAATCGAAGCTCAGCCCAGAACCATTGTTGTAGGCAGTATCGACTTGCGCAGGTAGGCGCTTTTTGGCGGGCGCTTGGTCTAGCGGTCTGCCATCTACGAAGATTTCAAAATCGTCGAACCAGGCCTTACCTTTACCGACCACTAAACCACCGAAAACGACCTTTTCAGCTACTTTCACATTGTAGTCCAGTTCGACCTCGAATTGCTGCCAGTCGTTGGTACCCATTATTTGTTGACCCTCCATGTTGTCGAAACCTACATTTGGGTCGATACGTAGCCACAATCCGGCAAATCCGTCACTTACATCTTCTGTCCGCATGTAACCAGTGAGCTTTATCTTTTTACCCTCGAAGTCGGGCGCGAACTCCATCGCCCAGGCATGAAAACCTTCATCACCTGATTTGTGGGTGATATTCAGGGCATAACTCCCGGAATGGGCTTCTTCGGATACAGTTAGTTCGTATAAGCCACCTTGACCGAAAGAGGTCCATCCAGCAGCTATTTCATCTTTAACAGTTTCTATATCTAGGTTGTCGGGCAGCGATGATTGGGCGTATAGTGCGCCTTCAATAAATAAGAGTAGCAAGCAAAAAAGTATCTTGGGGTATGTCATAATCATTGGTTTAGGCAATGAAGATAACAAGATGCTTCCTAATATTTAAGTCAATTCCACCTGCGGAAGTCCTTTCTGCAGAATGCGGTCAGGCGAGTACAGATGCGTAAAAAGCCGCACTACTCAAAATTTCCCCCCATTCACATCATTTTCAGGCACGGGCTCTGCATTGTCCCAGTGCTCGACTACCCGGCCATTTTCTATTCTGAAAATGTCAACTACGGCGTAGTCCTGCTTGGTCTTACGGTCGTCGAAATGAGCCTTGCATAGCGTAGCTACGAAATTGCCTTTACCGACTAACAGTACGATGTCTTCATAAATGAGTGCCCTGTTTGGATCGCTGATGAGATCCTCGACGTGCATCAGACTATTCGGCAGGTCCCTATTGTGCTGGATGTACTGAAAAGGGGATATGTAATCGCGCAAGATTTCGGGATCGGCATCGCGCATAAATCCCTTTTCAATCAGGTTTCTGACCAATTCCTTGTTCTCTTCTGTCTTGTCTAAATCTGTGATTTCAGTTGCCCCGTCAGTAGAACTGTTTCCAGATGGGTTGCAATAGGTGAATGGCGCGATCACATCCCAATGCTCGATGATTTTGTCGTTTTTGTCTGTGTCGAAGAAGTCTGTCGTTACCCATTCGGATTCACCATAATTCAAGTTTTGGTAGGCATGGATAAATACATACTGCCCGTCTTCCCATCCGCGTACGATCTGTATGTCTCGAACGGGATTGCGATTGATGAAAGGCTCGAAAAACTCGACAAACCCTTCCACGCCGTCACGTACACCCGTGCTGTGTTGGGTATACCGGTCGCCGGTATACTTGGTTACAGCCTCGCGTGCTTTACCGTCTCTAATGCCTTCGAGATAGAGGCTTTTGGCGTTTTCCAGTTTTTGGCTCATGGGTGGTTTTTGATCAAATTTACGAGAAGAAATGAAAGTAAGGATTTCTTTATTTTTTATTATGCACTACAAACATTATGTTTGTGGTGCACAATAAAATGAAATTCTATAATCGAACGAATGAGATAGAGCGTCTGCGGCTTGCTCTAGGGCACTCGTCGCCTCAATTTTTAGTGATTTACGGCAGAAGAAGATGCGGTAAATCAACCTTGTTGCGCCATATCATGGCAGCTGACGATGTGTATTATATGGCTACACAAAGTGATGCCTCCGTGCAGCGGAGCTTGATAGCCAGGCAGATCAGTGAGCAATTTCCTGGTTTCAATCGGTCAGTATATCCTGATTGGCTTCAGCTATTTGAAGCTTTGAGAGAACGAGCAGATCGCAGATTTACTTTGATTATCGATGAATTCCCTTATCTGGCAAAATCCGATAGCTCATTGCCCAGCACGCTTCAGCTTTTACTGGAAGACAGAGATAAACTTGGATTCGATCTCATTATATGTAGCTCTTCCCAGCAGATGATGCAACACTACGCCATCAAAGCATCTTCACCACTTTATGGGCGAGCCGATGAGATTATTAAAGTCTCGCCCCTCCAGGCTGGTTGGTTAAGTGAGCATCTGTCTGACCACAGTGATGAAGAGATCATAAAAGAATATGCAACATGGGGAGGGGTGCCGAGATACTGGGAGCTCAGAGCGCGGTACTCCAACTACATAGAGGCCGTACAAAAGCTAATAATGGACCCCATCGGCATACTTCACGAAGAGCCCAACCGATTATTACTCGACGATATTCGCGATCCTGGGTTTTCGATTTCACTTCTTGCAAGCATTGCCCAAGGAGCCAACAAACTGAGTGAAATAGGCGGTAGACTCAATCGCCCCGCAACCGATTTGAACCGTCCTTTAAACCGATTGATCGGGTTGGGCTACTTAAAACGAGATCGACCATTCGGAGCAAAGGCCAAGGATAAGAAGCGAAACCTCTACAAAGTCAGCGATCCATTTATGCGATTTTACTTCCGATATATTTTTCCAGCTGCAAGTGATTTTGAATTAAACATCTACGATAATACGATCAGAAAAATATAAACGTCCATAGATCAATTTATCTCAGAAGAATGGGAGAACCTAAGTCGACTAGCTGTTGCAAAATCGAGTTGGGGATCAAACGAGTACCTTCCTCCCAAAAGATGGTGGGGAAAGGGCACTGATGGTAAAATGATGGAGATAGACATGCTCAGCGAATCCAGAGATGGAAAATCATTGCTGATTGGAGAGTGCAAATGGTCTGATATTACTAATACCTCACACTTACTTTCCACCTTAGAAGATAAGGCTAGAAATCTGCCCATGTATAAAGACCAAAAGCTAGAGTATGTGCTGGCAGGAAAGTCTTATATAGGCAATATCGATTGCAAATGGATAGGGATTAGTGAGGTTTTAAACTATGTGAGATAAAGAAAGTGGCTCAAAATAGAATGAAATTTTGAGCCACTCGATAAACTTAGCTTGACTTTAGCCCCTAGGGCTAAAGTCAAGCTAAAATACACAAAATCTCTACTCATCAGCAGGCTCCAGCGCAAAAGCCGCAGTCGCTCTTGCATCCAGCTCTCGGCGTATGGAGCTACCATCGGTGTGAAGGGCCTTCACATGCAGTACCTGCGCAAAGGCAGCTTTTCTACATTCAGGCGTCAGAAGTGTTCCTACTGCTATACGCCCTGACGTGCCAACGATATTGTTATTCCGGAACTTACCTGGGCTTATGAGCTCGTACTTCTCGGAATCACCCACTACACTTCCGTGGTCGTCAGGTGCAGTGAGGATTGCCCCAGAGTAGCCTCTAGTCACATCCAGTGACCACTCTGCAAAACCATTGGGCTGATGAGCCTTGAACTCGAAAACGATACCCGCCGAATCATTTGGATATTTTAAAAAGCCACATTCTCCAGCCAACTTATCGTCTACTTTCACCGGCGAGATATCAGCTTCACAAGGCGAATTATCTACCCGGAGGAAGAAGGCAAAAGATTTCTTTTGGGGCTGCCCTGAAGGGGTTTCGCCCCCATCTCTCAGATATGAAACCTCAGCGGATTGAGATACGTCCGGATTTCCAGGCGATGTCATCTCTATATCCTTAGCCAGCAGACCAGTAAGTTTTCCATTGCTATCGAAAAAGTCCAGCTTAAACTCATAAAGGCCGTTTCCGCGAAGCGCATTCGTATCTACATAATAGGTAGCGGTATCTTGATTCCACTGTGCAGTAGGATCATCGGCAATGTCAGGCATATTGGGTGACACTGGTGGAATTCTGTAAAGCTGTTCGTCGCTTACCCGAATCGGCCCTAACTCGTATTGGCGTCTCTCGAATCGTCTGTTATTGCGCGGCCCTACTTCGACGGTATAGCCCTTGTGTATACCCCGACCGGTAAGTGGACGTTCCTTCTGATCTTCGGCAGATGCCGGGTTTAGGTTTGCATCCGCTATTTTACGATATGACCAGCGGTAGTAAGTCGCATTCGAACTGGGCAGGTCGCTGCCAAACTGTACAACAAGTGATAACGTACCTTTGAAAGGTCGAACTTTCTGATCTTTCAAATCACCCTTCAGCTCATTGGCTTTAAAGTTCGTCAAGCCCTGAGTTTTGAATAGCGTTCCATCTACTGTGATGTCCGCGCCTGCCTGCTGCTCTATCGATCTGATATCTGCACCATTGCCAATGCGCTTCATCCAGGCCATTTCCCCTGGCAAATTGGTGGTGTTACAATTGATCTGCACATCAGGGTGCGTGACTTTAATATCGACCTCGCGACCGCAGTTATAGTCCCAGTAAGTGCTGCAATGTACGGGTGGCTTATAGACCGTGGTCCGCATATCATCTACCAGCCCTTCTACCCAAAAGTAGAGATCGGGCTTGTCGTTGCCGTATTGCCTGGGAATCTTGGCTTGAAATCTTCCCTGCTTATCAGGGATAACAGCTGCAATTTCATCGTGCCGCAAGAACCGATTCCAGAAATAGGGGCTACGGCAGATGTACGGCTTGAAGATTTGATAATCGCGCTTGATGATTTCCCTGAAATTCGATGAATCGGCATATCGTATTTCTTCTAGCAGCTGAATATTTCCACTCTCGATGAAGCTGCGCAGAGGGCGCGGGAAACCAGGAACAGGCTCCAGCAAATTATCGGGAATATCCAAGATGAGGTTGTCGCGCAGTATATCATCTCGCAGCAAGTTCAGCTCGTATTCGGGTATGGTAGGTAAAACGGGCCAGTACGGATCTACTTCGCAGATGTGCACGATCGGAAGGCAAAGCGCACGTGTTTGGGTCTCGCCATTTACGACAATGTCTTTAGTCACGCGACCACGCACAAAGCACTGTCGCCAACGCCAAATTTCATCGAAGTAGTCGGGTATGATCTCCACTTCCAGGTTGTTGTCTGTGTCGAGCAGAACGGGTGGCCGGTGCGCGATTACTTTATCCAGGCGGGCGACATCTACGTCTTCTGGTGCAATGGGAAACTCTGGTAGTATAGCCACCTCGCTATTTTCGAGTATTTCAGGAGCCAGGTCAAATTTGACACGTCCGTTTTTAGGTGTTGCGGCGGCCAACACACGACCAGCCTTGGAATCATAGGCATAAGCCATGAGCTTTTCCTGAATTCCATTTCCTGTTTTTGGGGAACGATCCATAATAATGGGTTTTGATTTAGGTTTGAAGAGAACTTGCGCAGACATGCCACGCTTTCTCCAGTTCATTACGCACGGATCGAAGGTGTTACAACCGAGAAAAGATTTTTTAATAAATCACAGGCGAAGATGAAAAACCCCAACCGCAAACATTTTGTTTGTATTTTTGCACTTCCGCAGGTGGAAATCCCTCTCATAGCCCTTTGGTAAAGACGCAAAATTTTGCGTCTCCAACGGGTCTGAGAAAGCATCCCACCTGCGGAAGTCTGCCTGCCGAGGGCACGCAGGCAGGTCTAAATAAAAACACACCGCTCGATGTCCTTCAAACTCCAATCTCCCTTCACGCCCACGGGCGATCAGCCACAGGCCATCGAGCAGTTGATAGCGGGGGTGAATGCGGGCGAGGCCCATCAGGTGCTGCTTGGCGTAACGGGATCGGGTAAGACTTTCACCATGGCCAATGTGATCGCCGAGCTGAACCGGCCGACCTTGGTGCTGACTCACAATAAGACCCTGACGGCCCAGCTCTACGGCGAGTTCAAGGAGTTTTTCCCAGACAATGCGGTCGAGTACTTTGTGTCATACTACGACTACTATCAGCCAGAAGCTTACATCTCGGTTAGCGATACGTTTATCGAGAAGGACCTTTCTATTAATGAAGAAATCGACAAACTGAGGCTGCGAGCTACGACCAGCTTACTGAGTGGGCGGCGAGATATTATTATCGTCTCTTCGGTGTCTTGCATATACGGTATGGGCAATCCCGAAGACTACCAAAGCGGTATCATCAGGCTGAAAGTCGGCCAGCAGAAGAGCCGAAACGGATTGCTTTACGACCTGGTCGATAGCCTCTACAGCCGCACCGAAACCGACTTTCGCCGAGCTACCTTCCGCGTAAAAGGTGATACGGTCGATGTGAACCTGCCCTATGTCGACTTCGGCTACCGGCTCACCTTCTTTGGTGACGAAATCGAGCAGATCGACAAGATCGAAACCGAAACCGGCAAGCGGATCGAGCCGATGACGCATGTCGCCATCTTCCCGGCCAATCTGTACATCGCACCCAAAGAGCGGCTCAACTCCATCATACGCGATATCGAAGACGAACTCTACGAACAGGAGCGGTACTTCGAGCGCGAGGGACGTCTACTCGAAGCCAAGCGCATACACGAGCGCACCCAGTTCGACCTGGAGATGATGAAGGAAGTCGGCTACTGCAACGGCATCGAAAACTACTCGCGCTTCTTCGACGGTCGAGTGCAAGGGTCGCGCCCCTTCTGTCTACTCGATTACTTCCCCGAAGACTATATCAGCCTGATCGATGAGAGTCACGTAACCATTCCGCAAGTGCGCGGCATGTTTGGTGGCGACCGGGCACGCAAATTGAGTCTGGTCAACTACGGTTTCCGCTTACCTTCTGCGATGGATAACCGACCACTCAATTTTACGGAGTTCGAGGGTTTGATGAATCAGCTCATCTACGTAAGTGCCACCCCCGGTGAGTACGAGCTAGAAAAGGTAGGTGGCGTTTTCGTCGAGCAGGTCATCCGCCCGACGGGACTGCTGGACCCACCCATAGAGGTGCGCCCCAGCATGAACCAAATAGATGACCTGCTCGAAGAGATAGACGAACGCCGCAATCGAAACGAACGCGTGCTGGTCACCACCCTCACCAAGCGCATGAGCGAGGAAATGACCAAGTACCTGACTTCCCTAGATGTGAAAGTGCGCTACATTCACTCTGAAGTTGATACCATGGATCGGGTAGAGATACTACGCGATTTACGACTGGGCGAGTTCGATGTGCTGGTAGGGGTTAACCTGCTTAGAGAAGGCCTGGACTTGCCGGAAGTCAGTTTGGTCGCCATACTCGACGCCGATAAAGAAGGCTTCTTACGCAACGAGCGAAGCCTGACACAAACGGCAGGTCGCGCCGCCCGTAACGTGAATGGCCTGGTGATCTTCTATGCTGATGATATAACCGACTCCATGCGGCGCACCATAGACGAGACCAACCGCCGCCGCTCCATACAGATTACCTATAATGAGGAAAACGGGATCGTCCCCAAATCACTGGCCAAGACCCGCGAGGAAATTCTGGAACGCAAGACCATACTCGATATCCGTGGTGGTCAGAAGAAGCGCGCTTATTTAGAAGCCGACAAGCCCAACATCGCAGCCGATCCCGTACTGGGCAGCATGACCCGCGACCAGTTAGAGCGCGCTATAGCCGAAACCGATAAGCGCATGAAAACAGCTGCTAAAGAGCTCGACTTTATGACGGCCGCACAGTTACGAGACGAGCTGTTTGCACTCAAAGCGAGACTGAAAGTGGGCGATTTTGTGTAAGGTGATAGCCTGTATACAACTTTAGGATAGGCATAACAGTTATCAGATAGCCCGTGCTTCGTTGATCTTGATTTTTGTTCATCATGAAGATGAAAGCACTCCTTTTCTGCATAATCTCTACTTTTAGTTTATCAATTGCCGCCCAAGAAATCTGCGATAATGGCCAGGATGACGATGGCGATGGGCTGATCGACATACAAGACCCCGATTGTAATTGTGCCGAGTCCTTCAGCGCCGTCTCTGCTGATTTTGAAGAGTTTTCCTGTTGCCCGCAGAATTTTACCGGAGCAGATCCAGGATTCAATTGCTTAGAAGATGGCTGGACATTCGCTGGCGTCGGATCTACTGACTATTTTAATACCTGTGGATTTTTAGGTAGCGGTGCTATACCCAATATACCCCAGCCCTTGCCATCCGGGAATGGAGCGATCGGTTCACTTGCGGGTAATAGTATAGTATCCGGTCCATTCGACGAACCCATAGCGAGATGTCTTGACTGTTCATTTATAGCGGGCGAAACATACGATATAAACTTCTTTGTCGGCTTCAATACAACGGGAGGAATCAGTTCTCCCAATGTTGAGATTTCTATTTTCGGTAAGTCTGATTGTAGTAATATCCCTTCATCTGTTCCGGGTTGTCCTGTAGATGCCGGATGGACGGAGATGGCTACTTTCTCCGTAAATTCGGTGGCCAATGACTGGGTAGAGGTAAACGGCTCTTTCATTTCGCCAGGTGATTTTTCCGCAGTCGCGATAGGTAGAAATTGTGATTATCTAAACTCACTATCGACTATTGGAATACAATATCATTTTTTTGATGCTATTGAAATTACGGGTATTTATAGTGGTACTAATTGCGGATCGCCAATTGCGAGCATAACAACAGACGTATCGGGCGATTGTAACAACGGGTTTTTACTGTCGGCCAATTCTTTGCAGCCAGTTCAGTTTCAATGGTATCTGGATGGTATAGCGATACCCGGCGCGACAGCTAGTACATGGTTTGTCGATCCACTAGAACCGGGTAATTATCAAGTCAGAGCAGTCGATTCAAATGGCAGTTGCGGTATATCCGACCCCGTTGAGATCGTTACCGATTTAGATGCTACCATTAATTTGATAGAGATCAATCCTACTTGTCCTGGAGATTCAGATGGGTCTATTGAGTTGGTGATTGACGATCCGAATACGACTTTAGATATCGATTGGAATACCGGAGACGACAGCCTTTTTCTCGATGGTATAGGTGCAGATACCTACATGGTTACCATAACCGACTCTAATGGCTGCTCTGAAGATCGAACAATCGTACTCGACGATCCGGAACCCCTAGTTTCAGCTGCAAGCCTCACTCAACCGGTTTGTCAAAATGACGCTACTGGGGTGATAGAGATCACCGTGAGTACAGGTGTGGCACCCTTCACGTTCAATTGGTCTACGGGAAGTGATTCGACAGCTGTGACCAATTTGAGCGCAGATATTTATGAGCTTACGATCACAGACGCCGGTGGCTGCGCCTACGAATCGAGCTACGAAATAATCGAGCCCGACGAATTCGAGATCGACAGTCTGATCACCATCAATGACTGCTTTGGTGGTAGCGAAGCTTCCATAGAGATCGTGCCGCCTGCCGTGGGCACGTACACAGCCGAGTGGAACACAAACGACACGGGGCTGAGTCTGAACAACCTACAGGCAGGAAATTACAGCGTTTCGGTAACCAGCGAGCTAGGTTGTGTACAAGAATATGCCTTCGAGATCGTCGATGAAGTGGCACCTATCGCTATTTCATTAGTAGTAGAAGATCCCGTTTGCGGCTTTGAAAACGGAAGCATCAGTACAAGTGTGTCAGGCGGAAACGGCCCTTTCATCTTCGACTGGGGGACTGCCGGAAATGGAGCTGATCTTACGGATTTAGGCGATGGCAATTACTCGCTTTTGGTAACTGACCAAACGGGCTGTACAGCTACCATCGACACCAATTTGCTGCCGTATCCAGAGTTGACCAACAGCTCAAATGTGGTCGAACCCAGCTGCGCCGGCGATGCTACGGCTACCATCAGCCTGACACCCGATGGTGGGACGGCCCCCTACGCCTTCAGCTGGTCGAATAGTGAAACCGACCCAGAAATCGAAGGATTGACCGCCGACGATTACGAGGTGACCATCACCGATGCGCTGGGTTGCGAGCTGGTAGAAAGCTTTACTATAATCGAGCCCGAGCCGTTGCAATTGGATCAGAATATCACCCAGCCGCTTTGTTTCGGCGATTTGGCGAATGTTGTTTTTGGACCGTCAGGCGGGTCGGGCACCTATACCTTCAGCGGAGACCTGACAGGTGCTGCACTCACTTATGATCTGCCTATTGGGCAGTACAATTTCGAGCTATCAGATGCTAATGGCTGCACACTTCCGGGGGCCATTGAAATCATTGAGCCAGAAGTACTTTCTTCGGCTGTCACGTCAGTTACCGATCCTGACCTGGGGGTAGCCAATGGTCAGATTTCGGCCGAGGCCAGTGGCGGCACACCGCCCTACACCTTCGAGTGGTCGAATGGCGACACAGGTGCTGATATAGATGGGTTAGGCCCAGGAACCTATACAGCTGTAGTGACCGACGCCAACGGCTGTCAGACGACCATCAGTGCGACTTTGATACAGCCTGTGCAACTGAGCTTCTCCATCGGTAGTACCGACAACCTTTGCTCGGGTACTTGCACAGGAACCATTAGTTTGCAGCTGGCCGGAGGCACTGAACCTTATACTGTCAGCTGGTCCGATGGGCAATCAGGGCCCTTAGCTACCGATCTGTGCAATGGCCAGTACCGTGCAGAGATTATCGATGCAAATGGCAATAGTATCATGACGGATTTCGTGGCCATCACATCACCCGATGCGCTGGAAATAGTGAGCAGTGACATCACAGCCGTCAGTTGTATAAATATAACGGACGGAAGTATTGCCGTCGATCTATCTGGAGGAACAGCTCCATACAGCTACAGTTGGAACAGTGAAACGGGCGGACCTCTCCTATCTAATTTAGAGGCAGGCACCTACGAGCTACAAGCTACCGACGCCAATGGCTGCCCCATCACCGAGACCTTCACCGTAGAAGACTACGAGCTGCGCGAGTTTGGTTTCAGTTCTGCGGTCACCAATTGTGACTTCGATGAGTACGAGATCGTCATTTTCGACCCGCAACTGGATGAAATCGACTGGCTGCTGAATGGCGAGCCTGCTGCTATAAATGGGTTAGGCGTGTTGCGTGGCTTATCTCCAGGGTCATACGAGCTTTCGTATGAAGAAACTACGGGTTGCCGAGTAGCTGTCGAGACTTTCAATTTCGATGGGCTGGCTCCCTATCAGCTTATAGTAGACGAGTCTCCCCGCGAGGTGGAATTTGGTGATGTAGTGGAGCTGGAAGTCTTCTCTTCTCCGCTAGATCAAATCGAGAGCGAAGGGGTAGTCGTCTGGTCGAGCATCAATCCCTTTGACTGCGTCAATGGCCCACT
The DNA here is from genome assembly GCA_039025055.1 of Bacteroidota bacterium. GTDB lineage: Bacteria > Bacteroidota > Bacteroidia > Chitinophagales > Saprospiraceae > Neolewinella. Next base: position 34,368 of record JBCCPC010000028.1, read on the forward strand.
AGAAAACTGCCGGATCATCGAATTGACGGCCGAGAGCTCCGAGGTAGTCGAGTTCACCTATCTGGATGACCTTGGATGTCTAACCGAGTTTCGCATCCCGATCTTTGTATCTGAGCCTCAGTATGCCTACGTACCCTCTTCGTTCAGCCCCAATAACGACGGGGTCAACGATGACTTCATGCTCTTTACGACTGATTTTGTCGAGTCTGTCATCTCTTCACGAGTATACGATCGCTGGGGAAATGAAGTCAGCGAAGCATCAGACCTAAGACCGGGAGAAACTGTGCTTTGGGATGGTCGCGTAAACGGTCGAAATACTCAAGTTGGTGTGTACGTGTATGCTGCAATTCTCCGTCTGGCGAATGGAGAAGAGGTCGTACTCAAGGGAGATGTAACTCTGATTCGATAGCGTAAGCCGATTGTTGGTAGACGCGGACATGTACAGGTATACCAGAATTGGAATTCACGTTGCCCAGTTTTGTATGATAAACGGTGCACACTTTTATAACGCTGTTCGACTGCGTGGCTGAACATTAAGGTGAAAATCTAGTTATTCCTTTGCCCGTCTTTTCTACATTTTTTTGCCGATCAACTCACCCCGCCGATGAGAATACTACTACTATGTGTACTAGCGACCTGTGTACTACCCCTTTCCGCCCAAGAAATCTGCGATAATGGCCTGGACGATGATGGCGATGGGCTATTCGATATACAAGACCCCGACTGTAGCTGCGCCTCTGATTGCGTAGGCGTGCTCGGCGCGTTTGAGGAGCTTAGCTGTTGCCCGCAAAGCTTTACTACAGGCCCAGGTACTGGGATAAATTGCCTTAATGACGGTTGGGTAGCTTCTGGCATAGGTACAACAGACGCTTTCAATACTTGCGGCTACCTGGGCGACGGCTTCATTCTTCCGGTGATTCCTCAGCCGCTTCCAGAAGGAAATGGTGCCGTTGGCATGTATACCAATCCACCTAACAATCCAGGCTATGACGAGAGTTTGGCTAGATGCCTAGATGAACCCTTCCTGGCAGGGGAAACTTACAATATTGAGTTCTTCGTAGGCTTTAATACCTCACCTCTTGTAAATTCATCTTCTACCGAGTTTTCTGTTTATCTGAAACCGGACTGCTCCAATATTCCCAACAATGCTTCATTTGCTTGTCCAGCCCAACAAGGAATTGGATGGGTCGAAGTGGCTACGTTTCCCGTTACAGCTGTAATTAACGGTTGGGTTCAAGTTACTGGTAGTTTTACTTCCCCTGGTACTTATTCGGCCATAGCTTTTGGCAAGAGCTGCGATTTTGTAAACTCCAATTCATTCGATGAATATCACTACCTAGATGGCCTTGAAATATCTGGCAATTTTGGTGGCGCAAGTGGTACTAACTGTGCATCGAGCATAAGCTCCTCCGCTACGCTGGCCGGTGATTGCGCAAGTGGCTACTTTTTGACAGGCATTTCTCCCGACGCTAGTCAATTTCAGTGGTATCGGGATGGTATAGCCATACCCGGCGCCACTTCTAATCCATGGAACGTAAATCCCGTCATACCAGGGGACTACCAGGTACGGGCAATTGCTCCAGACGGAAGATGCGGTGTTTCAGAGCCCATCAATTTCAATCCTGATTTAAACACGCTCGTTATCGATAACGATAATATTCTTCCCAGTTGCCCAGGCGATGCAGATGGTTCTATAGAGCTTATTTTCAATAGCCCCAATTCGCCCTTCGACATTAACTGGAATACCGGAGATGACGATATAATACTCGAAAATATCGGTGCCGGTACCTATACGGTGACGGTCACTGACGCCAACGGCTGCTTTGGCGAGCAAACCATATCTCTGGGGGACCCCGAGCCCGTCAGCTCCGAAACGGATATCGATCAGCCGACTCAAAACCAGAATGGAAGCGTGACCATAACGACCAGCGGTGGCTCGGCTCCCTATACCTACGACTGGAACAATGGACTCTCGGGACCAGTGCAAGACAATCTCGATCCGGGCACCTATACCGTAACCGTAACCGACGACAATGGCTGTGAGGAAATATTATTTATAGATATACTCGACCTACTTTCCGCTACCATCGATGTATTCGACGAGACCTGTCTGGATCAGTGTGAGGGAACTGCGGTTTTGCAGCCGGAGGGCGGGCTGGCTCCGTATTCGTATAGCTGGAGTGTACCCGGCGGAACGAGCGTACAGCTTAACCTATGTGCGGGTAGCTACGGATACACGGTGACAGACGCCATAGGAACAGAGGTATCGGGCAATTTCGACATACAGCCTGGTTCTACCTTCGATGCGGAAGTGGTACAAGACGGAATCCGATGCGACAATTCGGAGACGACCAACCTCGATCTCACTGTAATTGATGGCGTAGGCCCATTCAGCTACAATTGGTCGAGCGGTGCCAGTACCGAAGATGTGTTTGGCGTAGGGTCGGGAAACTTTTCGGTCACGGTAACGGATGTTCAAGGCTGTGAAGCGGAGGCCGATATACAAGTACTCCCCGTCGTGCCCTTGCAGCTCAATTCTTCGGTGACCGATATCGATTGCAATAATCCGGGTAGTATTTTTGCTTTCGCTATTGGTGGAACGGCCCCATTACAATATGAGTGGAGTAGTGGGCAAACGACCAACCAAATCAGTAATATACCGGCCGGAGAATATGAGCTGACAGTTACGGATGCCAATAATTGCTCGGTTCAGGGCTTGTATACTGTAGAGGAATTTTCGCAGATATCAGCTAGTGGCGTCCTTGCTCAGCCAGCATGTGCCAATGACTCGACCGGAGCGATAGATTTGACCGTAGACGAGGGCACCGCTCCTTTCACCTTCAGCTGGTCGAGTGGCGAAACGACGGAAGACCTCAGCAATCTAGCACCGGGAGATTACACCGTTACGGTCAGCGATAACAGCAATTGCGAATCGGTCAGAACCTTCACGATCGCCTCTACGTCGACGGTGGACCTATCAGCGACAATAGATGAAGTTTCTTGCCCGGGCGGCAACGACGGGGCGGTCAATGTGACCACCAGCGGAAGTCTACTTCCACTAAGCCTCAACTGGTCGACAGGTAGCGACTCGACAGCCATTACCGACTTGAGTGCGGATACCTACACCCTTACGATTACCGATGCCGGCGGATGTGTCTATGAATCGAGCTACGAGCTGACTGAACCCGATCTTTTTGTCATCGATAGTCTACTGCAACCCAATGCCTGCTTTGGTGACACGGCTGCTTTTATCGAGATTTTGCCTGTAACGGCCGGTACATATTCTGCTAGTTGGAATACGGGCGCAGAGGGACTTTTGCTGGAAAATCTATCGGCGGGAAGTTACTCGGTCACCGTAACCAGCGAGGCCAACTGCCAGCAGAGTTACAGCTTTGCGCTTACGGATGATAACCCCGCACTTGGCGTGATCGAAGACGAAGTACGCCCCAGCTGCGGCGACGCCAACGGTAGCCTAACGCTTGCGCCATTGGGTGGGGTAGGGCCATACACCTACGCTTGGTCGACCGGGGAAGATGCAGCTACGATATCAGGATTGGCTGCCGGTACGTACGGATATACCGTAACCGATGCCGTAGGTTGCATATTCACTGGCTTGCCGGTTTTGGATGAGGAATCGACCACTACACTGACCTCTTCTGTCGTAGATCCTACTTGCCCCGACGCGGAAAACGGTAGCATAAATCTGGACGTCACGAGTGGTGCGGCTCCCTTTACCTTCAGCTGGTCGAATGGCGAAAGCAGCCAAAATATAGCTGATGTTGGAGTAGGTTTTTATACAGCCGAGGTCGTGGATGCCAATGGCTGCACTACTGTCAGGGAATTTGATCTGGTGCCCACCTCGTCCCTCGATGTAGATGCTGTGGTCGATGATGTGAGTTGTTTTGATGGGGCGAATGGAAGCATAAGCACCTCGGTTACGGCCAGCCTGACCCCATTGACCTTTGCCTGGAGCAATGCTGCCGATACCCCCAATCTCACGGATGTGCCCGCCGACAACTACACCCTAACCATCACCGACGCAGCGGGCTGTGCATACGAGTCGAGCTATGAAATTACACAACCAGAGCTATTCGTCATCGATAGCTTGATCGATCTCAACGATTGCTTTGGCGATAGCTCGGCAGCTATCGAAATTGTACCGCCATCCACGGGTATTTTCACTGCCGAGTGGAGTACAGGCGATGCGGGTTTGTCTTTGAGCAACCTCTCTTCGGGAGATTACAGCGTGTTGGTGCGCAGTGATCTGGGCTGCGAGCAAGCTTACGACTTTACCATTGAGGACCCCAATCCTGAGCTGCTGGCCTTAGCTGATCTGACGGCTCCGACATGCGATGAAGCTAACGGTGTAGTCAGCCTTAGTCTGGATGGTGGCCAGGGGCCATATACTGTTGAATGGGCTGGGGGGCAATCTGGTGAAACCATTACCGATCTGTCAGAGGGCGATTATCAGTACACGGTGACCGATGCGTTGGGCTGTACCACGGTAGAGAGTATTTTCCTAGCCGAGGAGGTAATCGGCAGTTTCACGCCCGCTATCAGTCAGCCAACTTGCCCAGGCGCGGCCGACGGCAGCATCTCACTTTCACTTTCTGGGGTGGCCGAACCCTTCGATATTCAGTGGTCGAATGGAGAAATTGGGTCTGATATAAACAACTTAGGTGAAGGCTCGATTAGTGTCGAGATCATAGATGCCAATGGTTGTTTGCTGACCGATTCTTTCGAGTTGGAGGAGCAGTCGAATTTGAGTATCAGTAGCGTGGTGACCGATGCCGACTGCTTCGGTGGCGATGAGGGGGCCATAGTTTTGGATGTGACTGCCGCCCAGGAACCACTCGAATTTAATTGGAGTAACGCAGCCGAAGGATCCAGCTTGTCCGGCTTGGAAGCGGGCGAATACGAATTGATCATAACCGACGCCCTGGGCTGCGAATATGCGTCGAGCTACACCATCATCGAGCCCGAAGAATTCATTATCGATAGCCTGATCACGCTCAACGATTGCTTCGGCGGCAGCGCGGCGAGTATCGAGATCGTGCCACCCGCCACGGGTACTTTCACCGCCGAGTGGAACACGACAGATACCGGTTTGAGCCTGATCGATTTGCAGGCTGGCGACTATAGTGTATCTGTCACCAGTGATTTAGGCTGTGTGCAGGAATATGCCTTTCAAATTGTCGACGAGGTGGAACCCATTTCTATCGACCTGGCAGCTAGTGACCCCATTTGCGGCTTCGATAACGGTAGTATTAGTGCGATCGTAAGTGGCGGCAATGGGCCATTCACCTTCGACTGGGGAACGGCTGGCAGCGGCGCAGACCTTACCGATTTGGGTGATGGCGACTACGCCCTTTTGGTAACCGATCAGACGGGTTGTACGGCGACCATCGATACCTTTTTGATGCCCTATCCCGAGCTGACCAACAGCTTTGATGTGCAGGAACCACTCTGCGCCGACGATGCTACCGGGGCCATCAGTCTCGTGCCCAATGGCGGCACCACCCCCTACACCTTCAGCTGGTCGAATAGCGAAACCGCCCCAGAGATCGAAGGATTGACCGCCGACGATTATGAGGTGACGATTACCGATGCCCTGGGCTGTGAGCTGGTCGAGACCATTACGATCAATGAACCAGAGCCATTACAACTAGATCAAAATGTGACTCAGCCGCTTTGCTTCGGCGATTTGGCGAATGTGGTTTTTGGACCGTCAGGCGGGTCGGGCACCTACACCTTTAGCGGAGATCTGACCGGTGCTGCACTCACCTATGATCTGCCTGCCGGTGACTACAACTTCGAGCTACTCGACGAGAATAATTGCTCGCTCGCGGGCCTGCTCAATATCGTAGAGCCCGATGAGCTTGTCTCGGGCGTAGTGTCTGCTCTAGCTCCCCAGCTAGGTGTAGAAAACGGCCAAATTTCTGCTGAGGCCAGTGGAGGTACACCACCCTATACCTTCGAGTGGTCGAATGGAGATACGGGGGCTGACATCGATGGGCTAGGTCCCGGCACTTATACTGCAATCGTAACCGATGCCAATGGTTGTCAGACGACCATCAGTGCGACTTTAGCTCAGCCTGCCCCGCTGAGCTTTGCACTCGGAAGCACGGATAACCTGTGTGCGGGCACCTGCACCGGCACGATCAATCTACAATTGGCTGGCGGCACCGAGCCCTACACCATCAGCTGGTCAGATGGACAGTCGGGTACTACAGCTACCGATCTCTGCAATGGGCAGTACCGCGCTGAGATTACCGACGTGAACGGTAATAGCATCATCACCGACTTCGTGACCATCAGCTCGCCCGAAGAGCTGGAAGTTACTACGAGCAATGTAGCTCCCGTCAGCTGCGAGAATACAGCAGACGGGACTATAGCCATCGATCTTTCCGGCGGCACGGCTCCTTACAATTACAATTGGGATGGCAACTCCGGCGGGCCCACCCTATCGAATCTGAGCGCAGGCACCTACGAGCTGCGAGCCACCGACGCCAACGGCTGCCCGATCACCGAGACCTTCATTGTAGAAGACTACGAAGTGCGCGAGTTTGGTTTCAGTACTTCCGTCACCAATTGTGACTTCGATGAATACGAGATCGTCATCTTCGACCCACAGCTCGATGAACTCGATTGGCTGCTCAATGGCGAGCGGGCAGCCGTAGATGCTTCGGGTGTCGTACGCGGTCTGTCGCCGGGTGCTTATGAGTTGTCTTACCAGGAATCTTCCGGCTGCCAGGTAGCTGTCGAAGCCTTCAACTTTGACGGACTAGCTCCCTACCAACTGCTCATAGACGAGTCTCCCCGCGAAGTCGAGTTTGGCGACCCTGTAGAGCTGGAAGTACTGGCTTCGCCCCTCGATCAGCTCGAACGCGAAGGCTTGGTCAGTTGGTCGAGCATCAACGCATTTGCCTGCGTAGATGGTACCCCTGAAAACTGCGGAGTCATCGAGCTGATAGCCGAGAGCTCGGAGGTAGTCGAATTCAGCTATCGAGATGACCGGGGGTGCTTAAGCGAGTTCCGCATCCCGATCTTCGTCGCTCAGCCAGAGTATGCCTACATCCCCTCTGCCTTCAGCCCGAATGATGATGGGATCAACGATGACTTCGTACTCTTTACGACTGATTTTGTAGAAGCAGTTACCTCTGCACGCATCTACAATCGCTGGGGGGAGATCGTCATCGAGGACTTCGATTTGAGCCCTGGAGAGATTGTGCTCTGGGACGGGCGCCGTCGAGGGCAGAATGCGAAGATAGGCGTGTACGTATATGCAATCAGTCTGCGGCTGGCAGATGGAGAAGAAGTAGTGCTTTCGGGTGATGTGACGCTGGTGAGATAGAGCCCGCGTTTTAATAGCCTTTGCTTTCCAACTTGCCTCGACAATGAAAACACGACTACTTTGCCTACTGGCGGTTTTTGGATTTCAAGTTGCCGCACAAGAAATTTGTGACAACGGCCTGGACGACGATAACGATGGGCTCTTTGATATACAAGACCCCGACTGTAATTGCTCAGGAGCTACTTCCAGCATCACGGCAGATTTTGAAGAATTCAGCTGTTGCCCGCAGACCCAAAATGCCTTGAATTGTCTAAATGATGGCTGGACAGCTGTTGGCGTTGGTACAGTAGACTACTACAATACTTGTGGATATCTTGGCGGTATTTTTACGCCTGCGATACCACAACCCATACCATCTGGAAATGGAGCCATCGGTGTACTTTCTTTTATAAATAGTAATGTGGATGAAGGAGTGGCCCGTTGTCTGGACTGTAGCTTTATAGCTGGCGAGTCTTACGACTTCAGTATTTTCATAGGCTTTGCCGATGGAATTACTTTCGATTCCCCTGACGTTGAATTTGCGCTGTACGGAAAATCGGATTGCAGCAATATTCCTAGCTCTGGCAATGGTTGTATAGGTGAAGATGGCTGGACTCAGCTTGTAGCTTTTCAGGTAGACGCTGTGGCCAATAGTTGGGTGCCAGTAACCGGTTCATTCACTTCACCAGGTGATTTTTCGGCCATTGCTTTCGGTAAAAGCTGTGATTTTTTGAATCATAGCACGACACCTAATACCTATCACTTTATGGATAATCTTGAAATCACCGGCAATTTTAACGGTTCTAGTTGTGGTGGCTCGCCCGCTATAAATGCATCTACTTCGGTTTCTGGCAACTGTGCGAGTGGCTACACTTTTTTTGCCGATGCTCCTCAGGCCACACAATTTCAGTGGTACTTAGACGGGATCGCCATACCGGGTGCAACGACCAACCCCTGGTTTGCCGACCCACCCACTTCGGGTGACTATCAAGTCAGGGCCATTTCAGCCGATGGAAGTTGTGGTATTTCCGATCCGATCAATTTCGATCCCGATCTGGGAACCTTGGGGATTAGTTCTATTCAAATCAGCCCCAGCTGCCCCGGCGATTCAGATGGCTCCATTCAACTCGTAGTAGCCAGTCCAAACCTGCCCCTCGATATCGATTGGGATACCGGTGACATTACACAAACCTTAGGAAATGTAGGAGCGGGTACCTATTCTGTCACTGTCACCGATGCCAACGGCTGTTTCGGCGAGCAGACCATTGTCTTGGAAGACCCCGAAGCCATAACCTCAGACGTGGCGATCATGCAACCGACTGGCGGCAATGGGGGAAGTGTTTCGATTAGTACCACAGGCGGGTCGGCACCCTACACCTACAACTGGAGCAACGGGCTTGCTGGGCCAGATCAAGACAATCTCGATCCGGGTACCTACACAGTTACGGTTACCGATGCCAATGGTTGCGAGGAGATACTGACCATCTTGATTGCCGAAGCTTTTTCCGTGGGTGCTTCGGTTGTGGATGAGACTTGCTTTGGGCAATGTGGTGGTGTGGCGGTACTGAGTCCTCAAGGCGGGCTGGCACCTTACACCTACAGCTGGAGCATACCCGGCAATACCGACAGCCAACTTGATCTTTGCGCGGGCACCTACGCCTACACGGTCACCGACTCAGAAGGTACGGAGCTGATCGGTACGGTCGATGTACAGTCCGGCTTGCAGCTGACGGCCAGCATAGCCGAAGACGGCATTCGCTGCGACAATACCGAGACCACCAACCTCGACCTGACGGTAGACAACGGCATGGCGCCCTTGAGCTTCTCCTGGTCGAATGGAGCGATGACAGAAGACTTGTTTAACGTCGGTTCAGGAAGCTATTCGGTCGTTGCCACCGATGCGCTGGGATGTGAGATTACGACGGGCATATTCGTTCCACCCGTAGATGCCCTACAACTCAATGCAGCTATTACCGAAGTGAGTTGCGATGCACCTACGGGTATTATTATCATCACGCCTTCTGGCGGAAATGGATCATACACCTATCAGTGGAGCAGTGGCCAAAATACCAACATCATCACGGGCCCTGCCGGAGACTACCAACTGACTGTCACCGACGCCAATGGCTGTACAGTCGAAAATGTTTACACCATCCAAGAGTCGATTCAGCTTACCTCCACAGCCATTCTCACCCAGCCTGTCTGCGCCGATGATACCACCGGAGCAATCGATCTAACGGTAGACAGTGGTACAGCTCCCTTCACGTTCAGCTGGTCGAATAGCGAAACGACCGAAGACGTCTTCAATCTTTCTTCTGGCGATTATACCGTCACCATAACCGATGGTAGCAACTGCGAAGCGGTCTCTACTTTCACGATAGCCTCTACCTCTTCAGTCGATGTACAAGCGATGATAGATGAGGTTTCTTGCCCGGGCGGAAACGACGGGGCGGTCAATCTGACTACCAGCGGAAGTCTTCTTCCTCTAACTTACAATTGGTCGACTGGCAGCGATTCGACAGCCATTACCGACTTGGGCGCAGGCACCTATGAGCTAACCATTACCGATGCGGCAGGCTGCGTATATGAATCCAGCTATACCATCACTGAGCCCGACGAGTTTACCGTCGACAGCCTGATCACGCTCAATGACTGCTTCGGCGGCAGCGCGGCGAGTATCGAACTTTTACCACCTACTACAGGCACCTTCACTGCTGAATGGAACACCACCGATACGGGCCTCAGCCTCACCGATCTCCAGGCAGGCGACTATACGGTGACCATCACCAATGACCTGGGCTGCGAGCAGACCTACGATTTCAGCCTGACAGACGAAAACCCCGCCCTCGATTTTATGGCCGATCAAGTCTCCGCCAGCTGTGGAGAGACCAATGGCAGTCTGACGTTAAGCCCTTCCGGTGGTCTTGGCCCCTACACTTACAACTGGGAAACGGGCGACAACGAGCCGAGCATTAACGGGCAAGCATCGGGCAGTTATGCTTTTACCATCACCGATGCCCTAGGCTGTACACTTGAAAGCCAGGCCACGATCGGCGAAGAGACGACGGCCGCGGTGGCTTCGTCGGTGGTCGAGCCAACTTGCGTAGATGCTGAAAACGGCAGCATAAGCTTAGACCTAAGTGGCAGCGGGCCATTCACTGTCGACTGGTCGAATGGTGAAATTGGGACAGACATCGCGAACTTGGGTGCGGGCCAAATCTCAGTAACCATAGTCGATGCGAATGGCTGTACCATCACCAGAGACTTCGATTTACAGCCGACTTCATCGCTCGATCTCGATGCTTTGGTCAAAGATGTGACCTGTTTTTCAGGGACAAACGGGAGTGTGACTACGACAAGCGCGGCCAGCCTGCCACCATTGATTTATGAATGGAGCAATAATGTTGTCACGCCCAATCTGACAGACGTTGCGGCAGGTATTTACGAGCTGACCATCACCGATGCGGCAGGCTGCGAATACGAATCCAGCTACGCCATCAACGAGCCAGATGCGTTTGTGATCGATAGCATTATCACCCTAAATGACTGCTCTGGCGGCAGCGCGGCGAGTATCGAGATTGTGCCGCCCGCTACGGGTACTTTCACCGCAGACTGGAGTACGAGCGATACCGGACTGAGCCTGACTGGGCTATCGGCGGGCAACTATAGTGTGATCGTGACCAGCGAGCTGGGTTGCGAGCAAGCCTACAACTTCGCGATCGTCGATGAGGTAGAGCCAATCTTGATCGACCTGACCGTTGAAGACCCTACTTGCACGTTCGAAAACGGCAGCATCAGCGCAAGCGTAGACGGTGGCAATGGGCCTTTTACTTTCGACTGGGGGACGGCTGGAAGCGGAGCCGACCTCACCGATTTGGGCGATGGCGACTACGCCCTTTTGGTAACCGATCAGACCGGATGCACGGCGACCATCGACACTTTTTTGGCACCTTATCCGCAGTTGACTAACAGTTCTAATTTGGAGGAACCGCTCTGCGCAGGTGATGTGACGGGCTCGATCAGCCTGATGCCAGATGGAGGCACTGCACCATATACCTACAGCTGGTCTAATAGCGCAACCGAACCTGAAATCGAAGGATTGACCGCTGACGATTATGAGGTGACGATTACCGATGCGCTGGGCTGTGAGCTAGTGGAGAGCTTTACGATCAACGAGCCGCCGCCACTCCAGCTCGATCAAATAGTGACCCAACCGCTTTGTTTCGGCGATTTAGGCAGTGTTGTTTTTGGACCGTCAGGCGGGTCGGGCACCTACACCTTTAGCGGAGACTTGACCGGTGCTGCACTCACCTATGATCTGCCTGCCGGTGATTACAACTTCGAGCTACTCGACGAGAACAATTGCTCACTACCCGCTCAGTTGCAGATTGTCGAACCAGAGGAGCTTAGCTCCGATGTAATATCAACCACCAACCCCGATTTGGGTGTAGAAAACGGTCAAATCTCAGCCGAGGCCAGCGGCGGCACTCCGCCCTATATCTTCGAGTGGTCGAATGGGGATACGGGGGCCGAGATCGATGGGTTAGGCCCCGGAACCTATACCGCAGTTGTAACCGATGCCAATGGTTGTCAGACGACCATCAGCGCGACTTTGGAACAGTCTGCCCCGCTGAGCTTTGCACTCGGAAGCACAGATAACCTTTGTGCGGGTACCTGCACCGGCACGATCAGTTTGCAGCTGGCCGGAGGGACTGCGCCCTACACCGTTAGCTGGTCAGACGGAGGGTCTGGCCCTGTCCGCAGCGACCTGTGCAATGGCGAGTATCGCGCCGAGATTACCGATGCCAATGGCAACAGCATCATCACCGACTTCGTGACCATCACCTCCCCCGAAGCGCTGGAAGTCGTTTCGAGCAATGCGGCATCTGTTAGTTGTATCGATGCGAGCGATGGGCAAATAGCCGTAGAGATAGCCGGTGGAACAGCTCCCTTCAACTACAACTGGAATGGCAATCCGGGCGGGCCTATCGTCTCCAATCTGGGAGTCGGCACCTACGAGTTGAACCTAGTGGATGCCAATAACTGCCTGTTCATCGAGACCTTCACGGTAGAGGACTACGAAGTGCGCGAGTTCGGTTTCAGTTCTGCTGTCACCAATTGCGACTTCGATGCGTACGAGATCGTCATCTTCGACCCACAGCTCGATGAAGTCGACTGGCTGCTCAATGGTGAGCGGGCAGCCGTAGATGCTTCGGGGGTGGTGCGCAACCTTCCACCAGGTAGCTATGAGCTGTCTTACGAGGAGGCTTCCGGTTGTCGGGTGGCCGTCGAGACTTTCGCCTTCGATGGCTTGGCCCCTTACCAGATACTCCTAGACGAGTCGCCCCGCGAAGTCGAGTTTGGCGATGCGGTGGAGCTGGAAGTACTGGCTTCGCCCCTCGATCAGCTCGAACGGGAAGGCATGGTCAGTTGGTCGAGCATCAACGCATTCGCTTGTGTAGATGGTACTCCTGAAAACTGTGGGATAATCGAGCTGATAGCCGAGAGCTCGGAGGTAGTCGAATTCAGCTATCGGGATGACCGCGGGTGCTTGAGCGAGTTCCGCATCCCGATCTTCGTCGCCCAGCCGGAGTATGCCTACATTCCTTCCGCCTTCAGCCCGAATGAGGATGGAGTTAATGATGATCTGTTGCTTTTTACCAATGACTTTGTAGAGGCTATCTCCATTGCCCGCTTCTATGATCGGTGGGGAAATATGGTCAGTGAAGCTACTGATCTGAGGCCTGGTGAAGCCGCGCTTTGGGATGGTCGTATTGGTGGGCAGAATGCGCAAGTAGGTGTATATGTGTATGCGATCAGCTTACGATTAGCTACTGGAGAAGAAGTGGTGCTGTCGGGTGACGTGACTTTGGTGAGGTAGATACGCTCGACACATCCGATGAACTTTGGCTAAGCAAAACGCTTAGCCGAAGATACAGCGGATGAGCTCCCCAGACCTTGAAACAATGCTAGCGTATTAGCGTCACATCACCAGCTAAGGATTGAATATTGCCGTCGATATATTCTACTTCTACCATCCAGGTGAAAACAGCAGGGTTCATGGGCTTATTTCTGAACGAGCCATCCCAGCCGAATGAAAGATCATTTGGTGGAAAATCGCTGCCTTCAAATACTTGATTGCCCCATCTGTCAAAGATCATCATGCGTCTTATGATGGCTACGCTTTGCCCGGCGAATACGGTAAAGCGATCATTGGTTCCGTCTTCGTTTGGGCTAAAGCCACTCGGCACATAAACGTCTAAATCTCGGATGAGTCGAATAGCTATATCATCAGTTTCGGTACAGCCGATCGAGTCGGTTACCGTCAGGGTGTACACCACATTTTCAAGCGGTCTCGACCAGGGAGCGGGGCAATCCATGCAGCTCAACCAAATCGGAGGAGACCAGAGGTAAGTAATACTATCGCGTACATTGGTCTGGGATTGAATGCGTACGGAGTCTCCGAGTTCCAGCGTCATGTCTGGCGGTAGCGATAGGACCATGGGTGCTGGCTGGCTGATGGTGATTTCTTGCTCTAGCTCACACCCATTCGCTGACTGACTGTAAAGCGTGTAGCTACCTGCCACTAAATTGGTGAATACCGAATCACCAGTATAATTGAATCCATTTAAGCTGAATACCGTACCGGGTTCGTAATTCGTGATATTGATTACACCATCGCTACTGCCGAAGCATGCCGCCGCTTGAATCTCCATGGAAAGATCACCGATAGCAAATTCTTCGATCTCTACGGTATCGATAAATATACAGCCTAGTTCATCGGTAACGGTCAGCTCGTATGTACCTGGATTCACATTTTCCAGATTTTGATTTGTCGTATTGTTGCTCCACTCGAATTGTAGAAAGTCAGCTGTGCCTGAAATACTTACTAAAGCACTTCCATTGCTAGAACCAGCACATGCACTGAGCGGGTCGATATTTATATTGCCTGAAAGTGGCGGTCTTATATCGAGATTTATTGTTTGTATAGTTGGGCAACCTGTCGAGCTGGATAGCGTATCGACATAACTGCCTACGGAATTACGGTAGGTGCCGAAGATCAACACAGAATCACCAGCGCAGATTTCAATATTTTCGCTAGTCTCTTGGTAGGGTAGAAGTTGGAGCTCTATTGTTAGAATCGTATCACAGCCGTTGAGATTTACAAGTGTATCTGAATAGGTGCCTGCTTCAGATCGAAACGAATCGAATATGAGAATGGAATCTCCAGGGCATATTTCTAAGGTGTCGGTTGAGGGAGAGAATCCACTTAACTCGATGTGTATACTATCTACGCTGATACACCCATTGGCATCGCGAGCTACCAGCGTAAAAGTCGTATCGCTTGTTGGTGTGATAGTAATTGGGCTACAATCGCTACAGCCTAGCCCTTCTTCGGGTAGCCATTCGTACTCGTCGAAGCCTGGGACGTCTAATAATATAGATTCACCGGGACAAAGGGTCGTGTCAGGACCGAGATCGAATTGATTGGCACTGTCGATTTCAATTACTACAGTGTCGGATTGCATGCGTCCACATTCGTCGGTCACTTCTACCCAATAGGTGCCGGCCTCCCAAGCGGTGTAGACTTGGTCGGAGAGGCCATCTTGCCAACGGTAAGTAGTCCACTCAGGTCCGGCGTCAAGATTGGCAACGCCGTTATTGCAGAAGAACTGATCAGGGCCTAAATCGGGTGGAGAAGGGGGTTCGTAATCGAAGCTGAACGTAGCCGGATTATTTGCGTAGTTACACTCTGCTACACCCGTAAAGGGAAAGTCATTTCCAAAATTATAAGGCGTTGTTTGGCTACCATCGTCATTAATGACAAGATGGAAAGTTCCTGTCCCATTTGGAATGTCAGCGTAAAATGACCTGCAAGAGTCCACCATGAGGTCTTCTCCTAATTCTATAGTATGATGTGGGCTAACGACTTCAAGAAGTGGATTACCTAAATAAAAAGTGATAGGTGTGAAAGCAGGAAGAGTTGCACTTCCTTCGTTACACACAGTCAGTGCTACGCTTATCGAATCACCAGCGCAATTTGCTTCTCCGGCATTAATTGTGGCATCGGGCACGGGTAAATAAGGCTCGAAGTCATTATCCAATAATGGTATTTGGGCGACGAATTTATTCAGCGGTCTGTAATTGCTGCCCACCTGCGGAAGTTCTAAATGATGAAGCTGCTGTTCTATAGGCAGCGTCAGGTCGTCATTGATATTGGTCGCGAAATAGTTGAATTGATTCCAGATGGGGCGGGCACTCATCCATGGATCGCCGCCTGCCAGATCGGCTTCAAAAACTCTCAATCGACCGCGATAATCAGCCGGTGGGTTGTTAGTCCCTGAAAAAAGATAGCCTGTGACAGCGATCTCTGCCTGACGATCATTGTCGACGTCTGCCACGATGGGGTGTTCTTCGAAGGTGCCGCTCCCACAAACAAAGGTCGACCAGTTGCGGTCTGCATCTACACCTGCTGGGAAAGGCACTGCTCCGCCGTACATGATGCGCAGGTTGTCTTCATCGCGATAGATGATTTCTTCAGTACCATCCCCATTGAAGTCGAATACGGTCGCTCCTGTATTCCCGCTGAAATCAGTTGTATTGATGATCCACCAGGCGCCATCTGGCTGGCCCAAGGCATCGGCGTTGAGGCTGTAACAATTGAGGAAACCCTGACTGGAAACGATGATCTCCGGGTAATCGATCAGTGCCCCGGCTTGGGTGTCGTCATACACATTGGCTACGCAAGCAAGCGCGCCAGAACGAAATGCACTCAGCGGAGGTGGCTGGTGGGCAAACCAGGCTAATAGACCATTCCTATCCCAGACATAGACCCCCTCTTGGCTACCTCGGGCAGAAGAGACAATCACATCGAGAATTCCATCGAGATTTACATCTGCAACAGAAGTATAACCGTCTCTATATTCGTGTTGGTTCTGCATGACATTGAGGTCGCGCTGAATTTTAATTTCAAAGCCATCGCCATCGTTGGTCTCCAAATCGATAGAGTAGATGATTTCTCCGGCCACTAATTCTAGGCCGTTGCAATCGGGGTCACCGTTGCAGTGTTGTGGCTCAAGCAGGTCGACTGCTACCGGGCTACAGTTGGGCTGCCCATAAAAATTGTAGTAGTTGAGTCCGGCACTGGCCCCGCCATTCAACTCTCTTGAAAGTGTAGGTACCGGCCCAGAGAAATCAAACTGAAAGATATCGTCCCCTACATAGATTTCGGCAATGCCATCGCTATTGAAGTCGGCTAAATAGGGCTTGCGATTTCTGTCGTCGACCAAGTCTGAGGAGACAATCCATTCATCCATGGCCGGATTGGTATTGGCGTCGTAGTTGGTGTAAACGCGAATGCGGCGATCACCGGAGACCATGATCACCTCAGGTATGCCATTTCGATCTACATCGCCTACGGCCGGATTCACAGCCGAATAAATGTCATAACCTCCTTGTATAGGCAGTATATCGGGCGAAGCTGCGTTACTGCCGTCTCCTTTAAAAATGAGTAAACGTTGGCTCAGTTGTTGCGTGGCACTAGAGCCCGAAACGATGGAAATGATCTCTGGCATACTATCGATCTGTGGATCGAGATTGGCCACTATGGGTGTGCCATTTATAGCCACTTCATTGACTGTACTTTGCCAAGCTAGCTGGGTAGAAAAGTTTTGGTCGATCTCGGATACATTGCACACTTCGGTATTGCAGGGGCATTCATCATCGTAGCAATCGACGTAGCCATCATCGTCGTCATCTACGCCGTTATCGCATATTTCTATGCATTGGGAGCCGCAGATGGAATTGACTTCAAAATCGATTTCACTTGAAAGTGCCTGTAAATCTACTCTCGTTACGCTATTTCCAACTTCGGTCAGCGGATTAAATCCATCATAAGGGTTTATAAAATTTTCAGATGTCAATTCTAAATCTTGTATTTGATCACAAGGCTCAAAAGTTTCACCTTCTAAATTAAGCCGAACATGTATATAATCAGAATTAGTTCCGTTACCCAGAGAGCCGACGACATTTATAAAGCCATTATTTACAAAAACATCAAGTGCCCTTTCATTGCCATTGTCACCATACTGTTTTGACCATACTATTTCTCCCTGCTTATTGGTTTTGATCAAAATTATCTGATTTCCAAGTGGAGGTAGAATTACAGATCCTGCTATTAAATATCCATCTGGGAAATTGACTAAACCAATTGTGCGTTCTGTTGAACCTCCTACTATATCTATATCTTTTGCCCATTGAATATTTCCGTCTAAATCAGTTGAATACAATTGGATAGTGTTATCGATAAGGCTAGTTCCTCCAATTTCGCCTTCGGATAAGCTTACTAAATTGTCGCTATCTAAAATAATATCTCTTGGGTAAATTCTAGCGTTATCTCCTGGCCCTATTGGCACAATATATTGTCTGCTCCAGTTTTGTGTGCCGTCTAGCTGGAAACTAGAAATAGCTCCTCTCATTTTGCTTAGGCCTACAGCTTCGTCGGTGTATCGACCTGTAGTAAAAATTTCATCACCGACAATCACACTTTCAAGCAATGTCTGACAATGACCTAATACATATGCCCTGTCCCACAAGAAGGCACCTGAATTTTTTGCTATTTTTATTATGTAAGCTTGCTTACATGCATTTAATCTACCGTGAGCAATATAGTCTCCACCAGGTTCTTCTTTAATGTCAAAAAACCAAGAACCCTGATTTACAAAATAATTATTCCAAAAAAATATATCATTCAATGGGTCATATCTAAAAAAGAAAATCTGATCCAGACTGCCTTCGGATGAACCAGCACCTATGATCATTCCATCACTGTCTATGTGTATATTTCTGATGTATTCATTACCAAAAGAAGGTGCAAGGTCAAAATGTCTTGTCCATGCCACATTGCCATTAGAAGCTACTTTTGCAATAAACGATTGATCGAACGAGTACGAACCTGCTATGTAAAACCCTCCATCTTCAGCTCCTACTATCGAATGGGCCACCTCTTCAGAATTAGGCAGCCCAAACGTCTTAATAAACGTACTCTCACAATCTTCCTCATTATCGAATACGAAGACGGTAGCGCACTCCGTATCGTCGCAAAAAGGGCCTACAGCATCTAGGCAAATTGTATAGTTGCCACTGATATCGAAAGTGTAACTAAAATCTGTGTCTGTGCCCTGGCTCACGCCATTGATCAACCATTCATAGCTATTTGCACCAGCACTTGTATTGGTAAAGTTGAGCGTTTCGCCCAAAGCTGGAAACTGAACCGCACCGGTAAAGCTTGCAATTGTTGGGCAATTAACGGTTATAGATAGGGTGTCGCTGTCTAGGCAATTGGGGTCGCCATTGGTAGCATAGAGTATGACCTGAAAGATGCCAACATCATTAAAATTAAAACTGGGATTCTCAGCCGAGGAGAAGGAAGAGCCATCTATTTGCCAGTCGTATTCGGTCGCGTTGATGCTATTGTTATTGAAGTTTACAGTTTGGCCGGCATCGATTACAGGAGCACCAGCTGTAAAATCAGCAGTGATATCGATGGTACAAGGATCGAGGCACCCTTCAGATTCTAGCAGACTTTGTCGAGTGTTTTCAATAAAGAAGTACATTCGTTCGGTCTGCCCTTGCGTCAGGGCCGAATAGCAATCGAAATCGCCATAGTCCATATAGTTGATGAACATATCGTTTTGGTCATTAGCTAAGCCGGAGTCGGTATCGGTATTGCAGCTATTGGGTGTAGCGTTACAAGGCACGGGCGCTGTCGACTGGTCAGGCGGCGTATCGCATACGCGATCGCCATCGGCCAGACAATCATTGTTGGTGCAGCCACCCTGAAAAGTGTGGTACAAGCCCAGGTAGTGACCCATCTCGTGTATAATCACACCCGAACCACCAGGTGAGCTGCCGAAAAAGTTAGCCTCCATGACGATACCATCCTGCGGCTGCCCGTGTGAGCTCGGAAAGTAGGCATAGCCCGCTACCCCAGGTCCCGAGCTCTGACTCGTAATGTTACGTACCAACCAGATATTGATATACTCGGTCGGCTCCCAGCGATTGAGGTCTTTGAGCGCAATATCTTGGGTCTCCAAGATCATATTCGTCAGTGCACTCTGATCTCTAGTGATTCCGTTGGTCGCATCACCATTTGGATCGCGTTGGGCGAGGCAGAATTGTATCTGCGTATTCACTCCAGTACCTTGATCGTAATAGCCCACATTGGCAAAAGCATCGTTCAAATCCTGGATACCCTGGAAGACCAGAGCATCGGAAATATTCTCTGCTCCACCATCGTGTACAATGTGTACGACGACGGGCAAGACGTAGGGTGGGGGCATGCCACGCCGCGCATTTTGTTGATTATTTTCCAGATGTTGTCTCAGTGATCTTTCAAGAGATTCGCGAAGGGCTCGCTTCCCAGGATCACTCGCCTCTAGTAAATGCTCCAGGTGGTCGTGTGCGCAATAATGATTGCTAAGCTCATCTTCAGGAGGAGGCAATTGATCTGATCCGTCGAGTATCACAAGGACCAGAAAAAGTAAAAGAATTGGGGTAAAATAGCGAAGCATAGGGAATAGTGTAAAGGTCAGATAAGTGTAAGTAGGCTAAAGTCAGAACATGAATATAACAAGATTTTTGCATTGTCTAGCTATATTGTCGCTATACTCAACCTTTAGTCTCCTGAAATGCAGATTAAGCTTGCCGGTGTACCTGAACACTTTAATTTACCGATTCATTTAGCCATCGAAGACGGAAGCTTTGCTAGTCGTGGCCTTGACATTAAATGGGTAGACTGCCCAGGCGGTACTGGCCAAATGACCAGAGCCCTGCGCAATGGTGAGGCCGACGCCTGTATATTGCTCACAGAAGGGATCATAAAAGACATCATAGCGGGCAATCCCAGTCAGATTATATCGGGCTATGTCAACACGCCGCTGATTTGGGGTATTCATACTTCCGCAGGTAGTTCCCTCACCAGCCATCGAGAGGTTTACACCCACCAATATGCCATCAGTCGGTATGGGTCGGGCTCCCATCTCATGGCCATGGTCGATGCTACCGAAAATGACCACCAACTCGCACATGAGCAATTCACCGTTATCAAAAATCTAGATGGCGCGCTAACTTCTCTCACTAGCGGAGAGACCCAGGTCTTCTATTGGGAAAAGTACACCACCAAGCCCTACGTACGCAGCGGTCAACTTCGGCGCATTGGCGAGTACATTACGCCCTGGCCATGCTTCGTCATTGCAGCTACCCAAGACATTCTAAGCCGCGAGCCCGAATCCATCATTCGCATGCTGCGCACTATTCACGACAGCTGCGACCGCTTTATGCAGAGCGACCAGTATATTCCCACGGTCGCCCAACGATATGGACTGAAAGAGAAAAACGTCGAGCGCTGGTATCACCGCACCGAATGGGCCATACACGGCTGGGTCAGCAATAAGATGCTGCGCAGCGTAGTGAAAAATCTACGACTCGCCAATATCATTTCAGAAGACGCTCAGGTGCCTAAGCTTGTGTGGAATAGAAAGTGAAACGAGTCTTGCGCCCTCTGGTCGCAAATATTGTGTAGTTGCGACCGGAGGGCACAACACCACTATTCTCCCTGCCCCAACGAAAACCCTCGCTTACCATCGAACTCGTATAGGTTCTCTGTTTTGATGACATCGAAGCCGGCCTCGTCTAGAGCAGCCATCAGCGTAACGATCTGGCGGTTGGTCACATCTGCATACTTAGACTCGGTGCCATTGAGCTTAGAATCGTTAGAGATAAAACGACAGCGCCAGTGATCGGTACAGTAGGTGTCTGGATGCCCACCGGGGTAAACCTTTACTCCTCGGTTGGTGATCATCTTCAGCTTCAGATTAGCTGCATTCAGCGCAGCCAGATTTTCGCCGATATCGTTGGGGTCAGAGCCCGGCCAGTCGATGAACATATCTACCCCCACAAGTTGCTTCTCCTGTTGCTGACGGTTGTACTCCGGAATCGTAATTCTACCAGGCCGTATGCTTGTATCTACAGCCTTCAGATTCTTAGGCGACTGTCCCAGATGCTTAATGACAGCATCGGCGAATTCACGCGTATTCACGAGCGTAGACGTACCACCTTCCACATAAATATCACCAGTATGGAAGCCCGCTTCGATAGTAGCTAACCAAGCATTTTTGATCTTGGTCGCTACGTCTCCCTGATTGATGTGGTAGAGCATCAAGATGGCTCCATTCAACAGACCAGATGGGTTGGCAATCCCCTTACCCGCAATATCGGGTGCCGAGCCGTGAATAGCCTCGAACATCGCAATGTCCTTACCCACATTAGCAGATCCAGCCATACCGACCGAGCCTGCGACCTCAGCCACGATGTCAGAAACGATATCGCCGTAAAGGTTAGAGGTTACGATTACATCGTAGGTGTCGGGAGCGTCAGCCAATCGAGCAGCACCTATATCGATGATCTGACTGTTGCTTTCGATGTCTGTGTATTCTTCGGCGATTTCTTTGAAGACACGGTGAAACAGACCGTCGGTCAGCTTCATGATGTTGTCTTTCACCATGCAGGTCACCTTCTTGCGGCCGTGTGCCCGCGCGTACTCGAAGGCATAGCGAACGATCTTCTCCGTACCGGGTCGGGTAATCAACTTCAGGCATTGAACGACATCCTGCGTCTGACGGTGCTCGATGCCTGCGTATAGATCCTCCTCATTCTCACGAACAACGACCACATCCATTTTCGGGAAGTTGGTCTCCACATATGGGTGTAGCGCACCCACCGGCCTGATGTTAGCAAACAAGCCCAGAGACTTTCGTAAGGTCACGTTCAGACTCTTATAGCCCTTGCCTTGCGGTGTTGTGATCGGTGCTTTCAAGATCACCTTATTACGACCGATCACGCCCCAGGCATCGTCGGTTATGCCGGCCGTGTTTCCGGCTAAGTAGGCTTTCTCACCCAGCTCGATGAATTCGGGCTCGATCTTGGCACCAGCCGCTTCCAGAATGCGTAGGGTAGCATCCATGATCTCCGGGCCAATGCCGTCGCCCTTGGCAACGGCGATCTTTACCTTTTGGGTTTTCTCTTGGTCTTTCATAGTGGGGGTTAAAACGTCTGCGTGCATAAGTTGATTGGTAGTTTACGTTTTCGATAGATTACTTTGTCGAGCAAAGCACCTAATAAAAACATTGCGATCTCTGATTTGGCTGCAAAGGTCGGGGAAAAAGGTAGAATTTGGAAGTTGTAATTGTGAAGTATAAACTTCCTGCTTTCTCGACTTGTATTTAGAGCATTAACTTTGAGCGTAACTTTACCAATATGACTATTGTAATCGAGCCTGGCTCCGGAGAAAAAGAAATAACGGAAAAGCTAAAGCAGATACCTAGCTTTAAAGGGTTTGACGCTATGAAGTTTTGTGGTAAGATAAAACTTAAAGAATCCCCAAACACTATACAAAAGCGAATGAGAAATGAATGGGAGAAGGCTCCTCATTGATACAAACATTGCGTTATATGTTCTTAATGGTGACGAAACAGTTGCTAAAATTCTAGATGGTAAGGAAGTTTTCGTGTCGTTTATAACTCAGCTTGAGTTGCTGGGCTATCAAGGCATAACACAAGAAGAGAGCTTGGTCATACATACTTTCTTGGACAATTGCCAGATCATAGATATTAATGAGTCTATTAAAGAAATCACTATTAAGATCAAAAAAAGTAAAACGGTTAAACTGCCAGATGCAATAATTGCAGCATCAGCAATGAGTCTCAACATACCTCTAATTACAGCTGATAAAGGCTTTGAAAAAGTAAACGAACTGACGCTAATACTATATGATCTTTAGTGTCGCCAAAATACTATTGAATTATGCGCATCACCCTCTACCTCTTAGCCACGGCGGCTCTCATCTTCAGCTCTTGTAGCAAAGGTCCGACCTATGCTCGCATCAGTACTAGCCTGGGCGACATAGTCGTCATGCTTTACGAAGACACGCCACGTCACTCGAAAAATTTTGCCAAGCTAGCCGAAGAAGAATTTTATGATGGCACTTTGTTTCACCGTGTCATTCCTGGCTTCATGATCCAGGGAGGCGACCCGGATAGCCGTGATGCCAAACCTGGCCAAATGCTAGGGCAGGGTAATCCAGGCTATACCATCGAAGAAGAAATCGGCAAGCCCCACTTGCGCGGTGCACTGGCCGCCGCCAGAGGTCCAAACCCACAGCGGGCCAGTAGCGGCTCTCAGTTCTACATCGTGACCGGCCAGCGCCAAACCGATGCCAGCCTCGACAATTGGGAGCAGCGGCACAATATCGTCTACAATGAAGTGCAGCGCGAACGATACAAAAACTTCGGTGGCCGCCCAGACCTCGACATGGAGTATACCGTCTTCGGAGAGGTGATAGAGGGCATAGAAGTCGCAGATGCCATCGCCCAAGCGACTCGAGATAACAACAATCGCCCCCGCCAGGACATCAGCATGGAGGTCACCATTTTAGATGGATATACGCCTGCTGGCGGTGAATGATTTTTTTGATTTGGACTTCCGCAGGTGGGGTGGTACCGCAGCAGAGATGCAAAATTTTGCGTCTCCACAGAGGTACCCACCAGTATCTTCACGGAGGTAGTCCACCTGCGGAAGTCTAAAAAATATCCCCCCAACCATGAAGCCACTCTTTTTCATCATTTCAACTCTTCTTCTATTGTCGCATTGTGCACGACCGATTGCCCAACTTCAGGCACCCCGCGAGGCCAGGGCCGGCGAAGCGGTCACCTTTACCAACGAGTCTAAAGACGCCACCGCCTACAGCTGGGATTTTGGAGACGGCACCACTACTGCGGCCGAAAATCCAGCGCATCGATTTTTGAAATCTGGTGAATACGAGGTAGTGCTCACGGCGACAAACGAGCAAGGGCGCAGCAAAAAGCGCAAGCAGCGCATCAGTATTTTGCCGCCTGCTCGTTGCCTGGTCTACATACAGACACCCGAAGGGAATATGATCGCCCAACTTTATGATGAGACGCCTAAGCATCAGGATAATTTTACCAAACTGGTAGAAGAGAATTACTACGACAGTCTCCTATTTCACCGGGTCATCGATGGGTTTATGGTGCAAGGTGGCGACCCAAATAGTCGCGATGCAGGCCCGAGTGCACGCCTCGGTAGCGGCGGACCCGGATACATGGTCGACGCCGAGTTTAATCCTAATCTCATACACAAGAAAGGTGCCCTCGCCGCCGCAAGGAACAACAATCCGCAGCGCGCTAGTAGCGGCTCGCAGTTCTATATCGTCGAAGGCCGACCGGTAGACGATAGCCAGCTCAATCGGCAAGAGGGCGAGTTTGATTTTCGCTACTCGACCGAGATGCGCGAGCTGTATAAAGAGGTAGGTGGAACGCCTTTTCTCGACATGAATTACACCGTTTTTGGCCAGGTTGTCGATGGCCTCGATGTAATTGACCGAATTACGGCCAGACCCACAGATGGCTCTGATCGGCCCCGAGAAGATGTGTGGATGAAAATTAGCTTGATCAAATAGGAATAATTTTTGATCTGCTAGACCAATAATTTATACAATAATTTCCCCATTTGCATTTGTGGTAAGCACCTCGGAGAAGTAATCGAAAAATGGTCTAAGTGCCAGCATGGCCTCGTGAGCTTCGTCTAAAAAAGCCTCGCTAGTAACTTCCTGGTCCGTAAATGAGCGGAAGGCGTAGAATTGCTTATACCGCAGCAGATCGATATTGGGGTGCTCGCGGTCGTAGCCTTTCGGTGCGGTCTTGAGCTGCTCGCCCAGCATTTCACCGAATTGATCGACGAACTTGGTGTCGCTCATGATCTCGCGCATAGGATCGCCATCTGCCGACAACTCTTCACGGATGCGTTTGAGGTCGTCACGTTCTATTCCATAAAAACCACCGCCAATGACTGTTTCGCCCCCGGGTACGATACTGAAGTAATACCCGCCTCTGCGCAGCTTGCTGGCACGAGTCAGGTGGCCGGCTATGTTCGTTTTATAAGGCGATTTGTTTTTACTAAAGCGCACATCCCGGTAGATACGGAACAGGGCTTTTTTACCCGATAGGGTTTCGATATCATCGCTTTCGCTGAGCTTATTCATTAGGGCTTGAGTCCATTCAGCCACATTCTCTCGGGCGGCCTCATAGCGTGGCTTATTGGCCTGAAACCAGTCGCGATCGTTGTTTTCCTTCAGGTCCTTCAGAAAGGATAAGGTTGCTTTTTTAATATGCATTAGCCTAGAAACTACAAAGCCGCCAGTCTTGTTTTCAGGGCGTGGATTTTACCATAGAAGACGGAAAAATCAGCCTGAAGTCGCTGGAGGAGTTGGCGGTGGCCCAGCCCGAGCATAGCCCCTTGGCCGACCCCTTTGTATTACCATATAGGACGGTCTTTTGCCTGAGCGGTCTGCTGGAACAAGTAAAGGAGTTTGCCGCCGGTAAAGATACCGCGCGGGTTTTCATCGCTAAAGAGATACTTCGTCAAGTTGATGAGCAGCCCGAACTGGCTTATCCCTTCGAGTCGGTAGAAGATCTGGCTCCTTATCGCGAGACCCTCGATCTTTTGCGATTGCTCATGACGCCGGCTGCACTCGATGAAGAGATGCTCTTCAAGATATCGCTGCCCTTTCAACTTCGGGCAGTACAGGCCAGCCCAGCTATGCAGGCACTGGTTAATATAGAAGATGCTCGCTATACCTTTGAAGAACAAGGCCACACCTTATATGCGACCAATCTAGCTATGGCTGGATGTATGATCTTGCGCGAATGCTACGATGTGGATATGCGCATCGAGCAGCAAGCCATGCTCAATGTGCCCGACCCCAAGACGGGCCTTCGCAAATACTACCGTCCGGTTATGGAAGATCGCTATGTCTCTGTGGTACTGAGGGGCAAAAAACCCGAACTGAGCCGAGCAGATATCGAGCGTTTGCTCAGCAATATATACGATACCGATTTATGGCTGGAGCTTCTGCCGCCTAAGCACTTCGAGTTTCATGGCTTCATGTTCGGCCAGCTGATCGACGTGACTC
This sequence comes from Bacteroidota bacterium, assembly GCA_039025055.1. GTDB lineage: Bacteria > Bacteroidota > Bacteroidia > Chitinophagales > Saprospiraceae > Neolewinella. The sequence continues at coordinate 60,746 of JBCCPC010000028.1, forward strand.
GTGAGGAGGCCATGAGCCGCCTCAAGCACCGATTGATTAGCCGCGATGCGGTCCTAGACGTCGAGCGCGCGCGCAAACTAGCGGATCTGGTGCGGACACACTTTGAACTGCCGGAATTGCAACTTGGCCTGACGGCTATAGACTATCCAGCAGAGTATCGTGTGCCTCACAAGTATAAGATTCATTTCCATCTGCTCTACGATCAGTGCCCCGACCTGCTGGAAGTGCCTGATTTTGAAGGCAGTATTTACGAGCGCGCGCTCGAGGGGAAGCAGATCAGCCTGATCGAAGATTTGCAATCGCTGGCTGGCAAAGACCTCATGGCCGATAGGTTGCTGGAGCTCGGCTTCAAGAGTCTGCTATTGGCTCCGCTACTCAGCCCAGACAATCGAGTGATCGGTCTGGTAGAATTGGCCTCGCCCAGAGCATTTGCCATCAATGCGTTCGTGAAGATTCAGTTTCGCGAGGTGATCAACCTCTTTCGGACGGCCGTGGCTCGCGCCCGCGAAGAAGTAGACAATCGCATAGAGGCAGTACTGCGCGAGCAGTACACTAATCTGCATCCCAGCGTGGAGTGGCGCTTCACCCAGGAAGCTTTCCGCATACTCGAAGCCCGCGAAGCCGGCCAGGAAGTTATGAGCGAAAAGATCAGCTTTAAAGATGTGTATCCGCTCTTTGGTCAGGCCGATATTGTCGGCAGCGGCATCATGCGCAACCGAGCGGTATACGATGATTTACAAGAAAATTTATTGGCGGCAAAGGAATTTCTCACTTTAGCGGTAGAGAAATTCTCCTTCCCACTCATAGATCGCATACTCACACAGATAGAGGCGAGACTCCAGATCGATCTCCAACACTTCAGCAATAAGCACGAGACCGATACGGCCGAGTTATTACTGACTGAGATTAATCCTATCATCAAGCAGCTGGGCATCGATCACAAAGAGCTGCGATCTGCCGCTGAAAAATATAGCGATCTGCTTGATGAGGAAGAAAAATTGGTTACGCACCGCCGCTTCGATTACGAGCAAAGTCTCAAGCGGCTCAATCGCGAATTGAGCAACTTCTTCGACAAGCGCGATGCCGAGCTACAACAAAGCCTGACGCACTACTTCGAGAAGTATCGAACCGATGGCATACAGTATGAAATATTCGTCGGGCAGGCATTACTGCAAAAAGAGCAGTTCAGCCAGATACACCTGCGCAATATGCGGCTGGCACAGCTGATCGACATATGCGCCGCTACCCGCCTCGTACACGAGGTCGCCAAAGAGCTACCCGTGCCTCTGGAGACAGCTCAACTTATTTTCGCTTATACTAGCCCACTAGACATTCGATTCCGAATGGATGAAAAGCGTTTCGATGTGGAAGGCGCTTATGACCTACGCTACGAGATACTCAAAAAGCGCATCGATAAAGCTACCGTGAATCGAGGCAACGAGCGTTTGACTCAGCCGGGCAAGGTTGCCATTGTCTACCTACACGAGAAAGATCGACAGGAATATTTGGGTTATATCGCCTATTTGCAAAGTCGCGGCGAAATCGATGGCGAGATCGAAGAATTGGATTTGGACTCCTTACAATCTGTACAGGGGTTAAAGGCATTAAGATTTAACGTCAGGGTATAGATTTTTTGGACTTGGAGAGTCCAAAAAAATCTAACTCACTTGTGGCATAAGTGCTGGCCTCTGCGTTATCTCGTGATAGCATACCCGATTGGCGTCGAAGTAATGGAGCACCATCGATTTGCGCGTACGTTCTTTGTCTAGCTGCGGTTCGCCACCGTGCAGTAGGTTTGCGTGCCAAATGAGCAGGTCGCCGGGGTCGGCTGTGAAGATTTTCTTTTCGATATTCAGCTCTTTCACTTTGGTGTCGATCATTTCTTCATAGGCTTTATAGCCTTTATCTCCTAGTAAAAATCGGCTGCCCATATTGTCATAGTCGCGGTTGAGGTAGTAGGGTAGCTTGTGGCTGCCTGGGAAATAGTGCAGGGGGCCATTCTCTTCTGTGATTGGCTCCAGGGCAATCCAGGCACCGAGTAAACCACCGAGCGGGAAGGTGGTCATGTGTATGCTATCGGAGTGGGTTTTTTGCTCGCTCCCGTGAATGAAATTGATACTCTGAAACAGCTTGGCGTTTCCGCCTATCAGGTGATCGAGCAATTCCTCGAATGCGGGGTCGTGACAGACCTTGCGGAGATATTCCGATTTGTGAAAAGCAAACATCAGCTTGTTGCTGTATTTGAAATCGATCAGCTTCTCGTTTAGCATCCGTTCGATTTCTGCATTTACTCGCGCTACGGTTTCTGCCGACCAAAAATCTTTGATAACCACATAGCCCGTTTCGTCGTATTGATCTATGCTGCGCTTCGATTCTTCATCCAGCTCGTTGTAAAAAGCAATCTGTTGTAGGCTTTTTTGCGGGTTGGTGTGGCTGTATTTTTTTAAATCTACACGCTCGAAGTCTTCACTAGATATGCTGGAATAGTACTTCTTGTCTATGCCGTACTTTTTGTACAGTGCCGCATTATGGGCGAGCTCCTTTCGGTGGAAGAAGTTGTAGATTTCGTATAGTAATTTGATGCGTTTTAGCATGGTGGTTATTGGATAACAAATGTAACTACTTGTCTTCTAAATTGTAATTGATTGCATGCATAACCTCATCTCTCTAGTCGGAAATACGCCCTTGGTAGACTTATCCGCTCTTCTGCCAGAGGACTCTGAAGTCAAACTCTATGGCAAAATGGAAGGGCAAAACCCAGGTGGTAGCGTCAAAGACCGCGCTGCTTTAGGTATGATCAGTGGGGCCTTAGAACGTGGCGAGATCAGTATTGATACGCACTTGGTGGAGGCAACCAGCGGAAACACCGGCATTGCCCTGGCTATGATCGCTGCCCAATACGGTATCAAAATTACTTTATTGATGCCGGAAAATAGCACCATAGAGCGCGTGAAAACCATGCGGGCATACGGAGCCGAGGTAGTGCTGACTCCAGCAGAGAAGACCATCGAGTATAGCCGAAAGCTGGCGGAAGAAATGGCAGCCAGTGGAGATTACCACTTGCTGAATCAATTTGGTAATGACGATAACTGGCGGGCGCACTACCGAACGACTGGCCCCGAGATATGGCGAGATACCAATGAGCAGGTTACCCACTTCGTAAGCAGCATGGGAACGACAGGCACTATAACGGGCACGGGTCGTTATTTAAAAAGTCAATCGGAGGAGGTGAAAATCGTAGGAGTGCAGCCCACCGATGGCAGCCGTATACCGGGCATCAGGAGGTGGAGCCCGGAGATGGTGCCGACTATATTCGACCCCTCGGTTGTAGACCAGGTGATCGATGTGAGTACGGAAGAGGCTACCGATATCGCAAGGCGACTGTCTAGCAAACTGGGCTTGTTTGCCGGAATGAGCAGTGGTGGGGCTACGGCGGCGGCGATCAAGCTGGCGGAGCAATTAGACGAAGGGCTGATTGTGGGTATCGTTTGTGATAGAGGTGATAGGTATTTAAGTAGTGACCTTTACGATTTTTGAAAATCAAGACCTCGGCCTGAGATTTAATTGGAAACGGGAAAACGCAGAAAACACGGATTTTTAATAGGATAAAATCTGTTGGATCTGTTCAATCGGCTTTTATCAGCGTCGAGTTACGCCTATTGGTCGAATTTATTCGATCAGTAGGCAACATTGCGACTAGAGGGCGCATCCTCGAATAAAAGAAGCCCCGCTCGTATTAGAGCGAGGCCTGGATCAGATAGATAACATCGAAGAAAGAATCGTTTTGCAGGTTGCAATTCTCTTTATGCCGTGCGCAGCTGCGGTAGCGAGTTCAGTGGTCGCTCGCGCCTAAGCAATTCCGGGGTGAGGGCTTTAAATTGGAAGCCTTCGTCTGCGTAGTAGCTTAGAACCTGCGGAAGTACAAATTCTAAAGTTTCTTTGGCCTTTAAGCTGTCGTGGAATACGACTATACTTCCCGCCTTAGCGTTGCGCAGTACATTACGAAGGCAGGCTTCAGGAGCAAGGTGCGGGTCGAAATCACCACTCAGTACATCCCACATGACAATTTCGTAATGACGCTGAAGGAACTGTGCCTGACGCGGGCGCAGCCTGCCATATGGTGGGCGAAACAGGGTAGAGTCGATCTGCTCGGCACAGTGACGTACGTCGTGGAAATATGGCAGATTTTCGGTTGCCCAACCATCAAGATGACTCATGCTGTGGTTGCCGACGGTATGGCCCGCCGCGTAAACGTCTCTTAGTAGATCAGGATGACGCTGTGCATTTTCACCCACACAGAAGAATGTGGCTTGCGCATCGTAGGCTTTAAGTTGCCTGAGCACCCAAGGGGTGACGCTGGGTACAGGACCGTCGTCGAAGGTGAGGTAAATCGTTTTTTGTTCTCCGGGCACGCGCCAGTGAAAGTTCGGGAAGAGCTTTTGGATGATGGCCGGTGTTTTAACTAAATACATGTCGCAGGGATTAAAAAAATTGATGCCAAAGGCAGTTTATTGGTTTTTTGAATTAATGCGCCTAAAGAACTTACAGGTTCCTAAAAGGGCGTGATTATGTGCAAAAAGTTAGGACCACTACGCAAGTGGAAGTGGCCTTCTTTATCTCTAGTACTTGTATGTATAGTGGTCGAACGTATCTACGAGGAAATTCCCATGCTATAAATCTCGTAGACCTTAAACTGGAGGAGAGTAACTGTTTGGGCTTTTGAGGCTGTCTGTAAAAGGCTACCTTTGCTGCCCAAAATATTTATTTGCTAGTCGAATTGTAACGATAACGTCAGAACGTATGATTATGCTGCCTGACTTATTAAATATTTTGATATTTTTTTTGATTCGTGTGAGCGACCAAATTTTTGTCGTTGTTCGCGAATTCAAACAGACTTAAAAGTTTATGGATCCAGTACGGGTAAGATTTGCACCATCGCCTACGGGCGCACTTCACATCGGAGGTCTGAGAACGGCTTTGTACAACTATCTGCTGGCGCGAAAAACGGGCGGCCAATTCATTTTGCGCATAGAAGATACCGACCAGAAGCGCTATGTGGAGGGCGCGGAAGCTTATATACAAGAGGCCCTGCAATGGTGCGGACTGGAAACGGATGAAAGCCCGGCTCAAGGTGGTCCGCACGACCCTTACCGGCAAAGCGAGCGCAGAGAGAAGTATCAGGCAGAGGTCCATAGACTCTTACAAACCGATAAAGCCTATTACGCTTTCGACACGCCGGAAGAGCTAGAGTCCGCTCGCGATAAAGCTGGCGGCACCTTCAAATACGATGCGGCTACACGAGGCCGCATGCGCAACTCGCTGAGTCTGCCTGCCACTGAAGTCGATAAGCTGCTGGCTGAAAACATACCGAGGGTTGTCCGTTTGTTGGTAGAGCCCGGCCAGTCGGTGCATATTAAAGACGTTGTGCGCGGCGATGTCACCTTTTCGACCGATGAGCTGGATGACAAGGTACTTATGAAGGCCGATGGGCTACCGACTTACCATTTGGCCAATGTGGTCGACGATCACGACATGCGTATCACCCACGTAATCAGGGGGGAAGAATGGCTGTCGAGCACGGCACACCACGTTTTGCTCTACCATGCATTCGACTGGGTTGAAGATATGCCCGTATTTGCGCACTTGCCGCTTATTTTGAAACCGACCGGTAAGGGGAAACTCAGCAAGCGCGACGGGCAGAAGCTGGGTATTCCGGTATTCCCACTCAGCTGGGAAGCTGAAAACCTGGAAGGATTCAGGGAGCGTGGCTTCCATCCTCAGGCCGTGCTCAACTTCCTCGCCTTTCTGGGCTGGAACCCCGGCACGGAGCAAGAGATATTCAGTTTGGAAGGATTGGTTGAGGCTTTCAGTCTGGACAATGTCGGCAAAAGCGGTGCCCGCTTCGACTTCGATAAGGCACAGTGGTTTAACCAACAGTATATCAGCGAGCAACCGGCAGAAGAGCTGATCCCTCATATTCATAAGGCTCTCTCCCCACTAGCTGATGGGGAGTCTGCGGATCGTTTGCAAAAGATGGCCGAACTCTACAAATCTCGTGTGCGTACTTACCCCGAATTTCGCAATCAGTTACTCTACCTATACCAAGCCCCCGATGGCTACGATGAAAAGGTGATCCGAAAAAAATGGAAGCCCAATGTGGCGACTGTTTTCTCTGAGCTGGTCGATGCCTACCGCAACCAATCGGACTGGACACCAGACGGCATCAAAGCGACCACCACAGCCTTTATGGAGAGGCACGAGCTGGGCTTCGGTGCGGTATTGCCACACTTGCGCAATGGTATAGCCGGAACCGGCAATGGTCCCGGTGCCTTCGATATGCTTCATCTGCTTGGACAGGAAGAGAGTGTGGCGCGGCTGGAAAAGGCGGTTGAAGAGTGGAATGCATAGGTTATGAACTTGGAATACAGAGACCTCCTAAATCATTTTCCCACCTCTTGATTTATACCCACGCGCAGCCTATCTTTGCCGCTCAATTAAAAAGCCATCAGATGTGGTGGCTTTTTGAGGGCCCATAGCTCAGTGGTTAGAGCTGCGGACTCATCAACAACTAATATTTGATAACAAATGCGTTCCGACTGTGTGGTTTGTGGGACTTTACTTAGTGGTAAGCAGCAGCAATACTGCTCCAATGCTTGCAAGCAGAAGCACCATTATCATAGAGTCAAACTTCAGACCAATACTTATCATTCTCAAACTGTTCGGGCTCTCCGAAGAAAAAGAGACTTGATCAGGATGAAGGGAGGTAGCTGTTCCAAGTGTGGATACAGCAAAAATTTTTCGGTACTTGAGTTCCATCATTTAAACTCAAATTAAAAGGAATTCAAGCTTGATATGAGGCGACTTTCTAACACTAGTTGGAGTCGTATTTTGGTTGAGGCAGAAAAGTGCATTCTTTTATGCGCTAACTGCCATGCGGAGACTCATCATCCTGAGCTTAGTGCTGAAAATGTTGATCAAATATTAGCTAATGGTGCGTTATCTCAGAAATGAGGTAAATGAAGGGGGTGAATTCAGGGAAACCTAAGTCACTTTGTTTTGATAAGGCAATCCTGAGCCAAGCCTGGAAAAGGTTATCTTGAAACATTTCGAGAAGTATCCAGGAAGGTGCAGAGACTAGAAGGTGAGCAGACCAAGCAATAAGCCTTCAATAGTGCCCCCCGCCTAAGTGCCGATTTAACTGGTATATGGCGATGATATAGTCCTACCCCATAGCGAAAGCTGCGGAAGGTGAATCCGTAGGTCGTTGGTTCAAGTCCAACTGGGCCCACATTTCAAAGCCGGTTTGCGCATTGCGCAAACCGGCTTTACTCATTCAAAGAGTTGATCTAAAATCACCTGAGTGGGTATATACTCAAGTGCATTTGGTCCTGGCTTTAGCCCATCTGAGGTAATCATAGTCCAGATCAAATGCTTCCGGGTTTTAGTGTGTTGGCGAAATAAGGAAGCCTTGTTCCTCAAATTTTCCGCATGGTTGGCACCAATTGAGAAAGGGCCATCGTAAAATTTAGCTTCACAAAGGTTAATGACTTGGTCGTTTCGATCTATAAGCAAATCTATTTGTAGACCTGCCTGATCGTTATTGCCCAACCTGTAGAAACTAGACGAGCTGGAAATAATACCTGAGATTCCAAGTGCTTTTTTGATCTCGCGAATGTGCTTCAGACACAAGTTTTCAAAAGCGTAGCCTGACCATATTTTATACATCTGACTCTGACTGAGCTTCTGCCAGCTATCTTCGTCATATTCTATTTGCCCCTCCATGAATCGCAAGTAGAAAAGAGAGTACTCGTCAGTCAGTCTGTAAAGTGTCTCTTTCTTCTTTTTAGCGAACGGCCTGTAAGTAGTGACAAAACTCGACTGAGCCAATTCTTCTAGTGTATTTGTCAGGCTTCCTCCGTTAGCTAATCCACTTTGTTTTACAATTTCGTTTCTGGTCAGTCCGCGATGCTTGCTGGCAAGTGCGCGCACTATTAAAATATGACGAGTTGCATTGCTAAAAAGCGCAGGATATAATTGGTCGAATTCACTGCTCAACGCGCCTTGCCTCGTAAAGCAAATAGTATTGATGGTTTGTGCAGCACTCTGGCCTGGTTCTACGGCTTTTAGGTACTGGGGTATACCACCGGTCACCATATAGATTTGAGCTATTTGGCGTCGAGGTAGATTGACATTTCTCGATTTCAGATAGCGCTCAGTATCTGCCAACTTAAAGGGCTCCAGGAAAATACGTCTGCTTATTCGATTGTATAGGCTGCCTGTATCATTTACAACGTGTTCTATCATCCAAGAGGCGGCAGACCCGCAAACGACGATGACGATCGGCTGTTTCACCGCCCAACTATTCCAGAAGTAGCCGAGCGCAGGCACAAAGTCAGACTTCCCGGCAGCCAGCCAGGGCAGTTCGTCTATAAATACGACGGACTTTTTATCGGAAATGAGCGTCTTCAGGTAGGTTTTGAGCTGTCCAAATGCTTCGAACCAATCGTTGGGCTTCGGAATACCGAATGAAGAAGGCACCCGCTCTTCCAATTTTCGATGGAAATTGGCTATTTGTACTTCGGCGGGCGCATTTTGCACGCCTGTATATTCAAATACAATCTCCTCTTTATAGCATTGCTGAACGAGGAAGGTTTTACCCACTCTCCGGCGGCCAATCACTGAAATTAGCTCAGCCTGATTGCTTATCAGCGCCTTTCGTAGGACTGATTGCTCTTCTTTGCGACCTATAAGTTTTGGTTCAAGCATATGACAATTTAGCTAAATATATGTTAAGTAGTGTACATTTAGCTAAAAAATAAATTTTTGTCTAGCTAAATAGATCTAATTCAAGTATGATTTAGCAAAAATAAAGGAGCCGGGTTTGGGGGTGGGGAAAACCGCGCCAGTAGAAAAAAACAAGATTTTAAAAAAAAAAAAAGTTTTTTAAAAAATAAAAAAAAAAAAAAAAA
>JBCCPC010000029.1:0-68573 GCA_039025055.1 Bacteroidota bacterium
AGTTCCACCTTCTGGAATCAGCCGAGCTTAGAAAAGCTATATTTCCTGCGCGGTGCTTTGCTTTCAAAACGTTGGGATATCGTGATGAATAACCTGTTCAAACCAGCCTAAACTATTGTGTCAAATCGCAATTGCACCCTACAGCATACACATTGCATATCCTGATCCGTCAATCAGTATCCAGTCATAATAAAATAAAGTATCAGGTTGGAGTTCTGGAGGAGGTATAAAATACCATTCTAACGGACTAGTATTTTCATAAAGCGATCTTTCTGATTGCCAAATGAAATAATTTTTTGGTCTAAAATAGTACGCATTTGTAGGATCAGTTACTTCACTCCCTATTAGTTGCATACATAAAAGCCCTTTTTCAAAAAGAGAAACCTGACTCCATCTACTATTAGCGTGTGTATGTTTATATCCTGTTGAAGATGTAAAGCTTAGAGAGCTTCCTTGTCCAATCCCTTTTATTACAGTATCTTGTTTGACTAAATTTGGTGTGCCAGACCCCTGGTTGCATATTTTTAACTGGTCACCAGATTGTATGATTCTGGGGTTTATTAGGCTGCTGTTTAATTGCCCAGAAACGGCTGCAGGAATAAAGAAAAATAAAATCAGAAGGTGCATTTTTATAATTTATATGCCAGCTATCTCAATTAGTCCTTGATACACTAGTCTCACCGGCAGCCCCATAATATTGTCATACGTGCCTTCGATGCGTCGCACTTTGCAAAGCCCGATCCACTCTTGTATGGCGTAGGCTCCGGCTTTATCGTAGGGTTGATAGCGGTCGATGTAGTAGTCGATCTCTTCGTCGGTGAGGACATCGAAGTGGACCTGGCCGCTGGCTGCCCGGACCATTTCTCGCTTTGGCGTTTTGAGGCAGATGCCCGTGACGACGGTATGGGTTCGGCCGCTTAGCTTTCGGAGGGTCTCCTGGGCATGGGCGCGGTCTGTCGGCTTGCCAAAGATGGTGTTGTCGAGCACGACTACGCTATCGGCGGTGAGTAAGATTTCGTTTTCGTTTTGCAGGAAGTCTACACAGGCTTGGGCTTTTAAGCGGGCGAGGTAGGGGGCGACCTCCATGGCGGGGAGATCGTCTGGGTAGATTTCTTCTACGTCTTTGGTTTGGATACGGAAGGGTAGGCCGGCGCGTTCGAGTAGCTCTGAGCGGCGGGGTGACTTGCTGGCAAGGACGATTTGGAGGTTTTTGGGTAGCATCTCGTGAAGGTAAGAATTTGAGTGCTTTAGACTGTTGGCCTCCGAAATGGGTTGGCGCTGAAGCGCTTTGGTTTTAATTTAACTTTTACCCGAAGGGCAAAAGTCAAGCTTAACTCGCCACAGATTTACACAGATTGAGCGGATTTGGCGGATTTTGTAGCTGCCATTTGCTAGAAATTTAGTGACTGGTAGTTGAGAATCCGTTAAAATCCGTACAATCAGCGTCATCCGCGTCGAATTCAAGTGAGTCATGCGAAGCATTACGATGGTCATAAAAATTAAGTTCATGCGTACATTTTTCATTTTTTGACAAGCGAATGTGTCTTTACTTACGTCTTACCTTCACAGCTGAAATGACCACATGTTTATGAGCCTAAAACAACTATTTCTGAGAGCGAGCCTATTGATCATGGCGCTCTTTATGTCGAGTGTATTTCTTGGTGCCCAGTCAGGTGGTCTTTCCATCGGGAAAGGGGTTGTGCTGGGTGATACGACTCAAGTGCATGTTCTGACCACAAATAGTCAGGAACGCATCATAGGCTCTGCGATGGATATAGATGGCGATAAGCTGCTGTTTATACCACGATATGCGGAAGAAGTCGTTGAGTTTCCTACAGCTGAAGTTCGATCTGTGCGCCTATTTCAAGTGGGGTATTCTGATAATAATTTGTCTGATGGGACTTATTTGTATACGGCCCTGCCCGGTGCAAATCGGGGCGGTCGATACCGAAATGTCTCGGTCTTAGGTAGCCTGGCTGAGTTCGACTTGAATAAGAATGTGCGGCTGGGTGTAGGCTTTTTACTGCCGGTGGGAATTGCCGTGAGCCAAAGGATCAGGGCCAGTTTGAGCCCGGGCTTGCATGTTGGTCTGAGCAATCAGTCGGTATGGTCGCTGCGCCAATTCGACGATAATGAATTGGCTGGTGATTTAGCCGGTCTAGTGACGCTGGGCGACAACCGACTTTTTCTGAGTATGGGGTACCACTTTTTCTACTCGACCAGCTTCTTTTCAGAAGACAGCCGAGGGGTAAGTATGATGGTAGGTGGGCAGATCAGCGACCAATGGCACCTCTACAGCGAGTGGATGTATACCGAGACGCGCAGCTTCAGAGGCTCTGGTTTGATACCTAGCTTCAGTGCCAGTTGTAGCCTGAACAGATGGCGCATACGCTTTGGGGTATTTTGGGGGTATGGAGAGTTGGTGACCGATTCTCCGCTACCGATAGTGGGCGCAGACTACCGCTGGTAGTTGTTTTTCTGCCTGAGGCAGAAAAACAACTAATTTTTTATTGTATTAAAAACCGTAATCCCCACAAAATACCCCACCGAAACCCACGCCAAAACCTGCCCCGCCACAGACTGCTCGGGATAGACATATACATTCACCAGGGCGGAACCGAGAAATAGCAAGGTGGCCACCAGCGTAAGTCTAAAAAAACGACCACCTCTACTGGGGTATGGTACCAGTATGGGTACGAAATGTAGGATAGCGAATACTATGGTGACCCCCAAAAATACCATTGGCGCGGCATTGGGCATGAGGAAAATATAGATGTAGAGCACCATGTTCCACATGACGGGGAAGCCGATGAAGTGGTGGCCATCTTCGCTGACCATCTCGTCGATACCGTAATAGATGGCCGAGCTGATGAGGATGGCGACTAGCCCGATCATTTGTTGGGTGCCTGACAGCGGGATAGCGACGTAGAACAGATAGGCGGGCAAGATGGCATAGGTGAAAAAGTCGATGACGTAGTCGATGGTCTTACCACTGACGCCCGGCAGCACCTCTTGCACGTGAGCCATGCGTGCGAAAGTACCGTCTATGCCATCGATAATCAGGGTGACGAGCATCCAGAACATGGCCAGCCGATAATCGCGCTCGATGGCCGCCAGCAAGCCCATGAAACCCGCCACCAGACCCGATGCGGTGAAGAAGTGAACGGCCCAGGCGGCGAGTTTTTTCATTTAAAATCTATTTTGTGCTTCAAAGCGCAAAATAGAGCATTCCCACTCAGTGACCTCCTCCTACCGCCCCCTCATCTTCCTTTTCGCCTTGCTGGCCCTCACCGCACTAGCCCTATTCATCTGGCAGCCCGAGCAAGTCGACTGGCCGGCATTCGGGGCTATGTCGGTCTTTTATGCGCTCATATATGTGGTCGGCGTGCGGGCGGCTGAGCGTAAAAAAGAAAGCGATCAAGAAGCCGAAGGACTCATGCTGGCTGGCCGAAGTTTGCCCCTATTCCTGGCCATATTCACGATGAGTGCCACCTGGGTGGGCGGCGGTTTTGTGAACGGTACGGCAGAGTCGGTCGCCACCAGCGGACTGATCTGGGTACAGGCGCCCTGGGGCTATGCGCTTAGCCTGGTGGTGGGCGGATTGTTCTTTGCGCGCATTATGCGCAGGCGTGAGTACACGACCATGCTCGACCCACTGTCTGAAAAATATGGTAAGCGGGTTACGGCCTTGCTCTTTTTACCTGCCCTGACCGGCGAGTTGTTTTGGACTGCCGCCATACTCACTGCACTGGGTGCCACCTTCGGCACGGTACTGGGCATAGAGCTGCATCTGGCCATCGGATTATCGGCAGTGATCGCCGTGGCCTACACTGCCCTCGGTGGACTTTGGGCCGTAGCTATGACCGACGTCATACAGCTGAGTATTTTGCTGGTCGGGCTGGCCTTGGTCGCCTGGTTTGCGCTCGACCTGACGGGGGGATGGACGGCAACCTGGGGGGCTTTTCAGGAAAAATTCGGGACTTCTGCCAGCTTACTGCCTAGCCGCGAAGCACTCGGTAACGACTATTGGACCTGGTGGGACTATGCGCTTCTGCTCATTTTCGGCGGCATACCCTGGCAGGTCTATTTCCAGCGGGTGCTCGCCAGCAAAGACGAACGAACGGCCATGAACCTGAGCTTGATCGCGGGTGTCGTTTGCCTGATTGCCGCCATTGCACCGGCCATCATCGGCATGGTCGCCAGCGTTGTGGATTGGTCGAGCCTGGGTACTGAAGCACCCACCGAAGCTGCCGCCACCTTGCCCTACATGGTGCGCTACGGTACGCCAGGTATTTTGGCCGTCGTGGGCCTGGGGGCAGTGGCGGCGGCCGTCATGTCATCGGTCGATTCGTCGGTGCTGTCGGCCAGTAGCATGGGCATTTGGAATGTGTACCGACCGCTGGTGCGGCCACAGCTCACGAGCTCTGAGTTGAGCCAACTCATCCAGCGGTGCATCTGGATCATCGGGGTAGCGGCCACCCTCATCGCTTTTCAGGTGCAGAGCGTGTACGAGCTTTGGTTTTTGTGCTCAGATTTCGTCTACTGCTTACTGTTTCCGGCCTTGGTCATGGCGCTCTTCGATCCTAAGTCGAATGCCAACGGGGCCTTGATCGGATTCGGTCTGGCGGCCTTGCTCCGTTTCGGTGGTGGCGACGAGGTGTTGGGCATTCCGGCCTTCCTGGGGTACCCGGAAGGCTTCCCGTTCAGAACCGTAGCCATGCTCAGCGGTTTGGTAGGTATCGCCCTCGGCAGCAGACTGTTGCCCGCGCGCAAACCCGTAGCAGATGCCTGAATTTATCGAACCACAAGACTATATGAAGCAGTACGACCAATGCGTGATGCTGGATGTGCGTTCGCCGGGCGAGTACGAGAAGGGACATCTATCGGGTGCAAAATCTCTGCCGCTTTTCGACAATCCGGAGCGGGCAGAGGTCGGTACGCTCTACAAGCAAGATAGTCCGGATGCCGCCCTATTGCGCGGTTTAGAAATCGCCGGGGCCAAGATGCGCAGCTACGTAGAGCAGGCGCGCGAGTTGGCGGGCGAAAAGCCTGTGGTGGTGCACTGCTGGCGGGGTGGTCAGCGCAGTCAGAGCATGGCTTGGCTATTGGAGCGAGCCGGCATGTCTGTACAAATTTTGAAGGGTGGGTATAAGGACTTCCGCAGGTGGCAACGTGACTACCTGCGTAAGTCTCCACATACTTTAACTGTCATTGGTGGGCCTACCGGCGCCGGCAAAACCCGACTGCTGATGGCCCTGGCAGATGCTGGAAAGGCAGTCATAGACCTGGAAGGGTTAGCACACCATCGAGGTTCCTCTTTTGGGGCCATCGGCCAGGCCGAGCCGCAACCCTCCACCGAGCAATTCGAGAATGATCTTTGCGCAGCTTTACACGCCATACCCGAAGGCAGCCAGGTATTTCTCGAAGACGAAAGCCGCATGATCGGTACCTGTTGTATTCCCGAGCCTTTCTTCGATCGTATGGTCAACGCTCAGATGATCACCCTGGAGGTTTCTACCAAGCGTCGCCTACAGCATTTGGTCGAGGAATACGGTCAGTTCCCCAAAGACGAGTTGGCCGAAGCCTTCCGGCGCATCACCAAGCGGCTGGGTGGCCAGCATGTGAAAGCAGCTTTGGAAGCCCTGGAGGAAGGCGATGTTTCCAAAGCAGCAGAGATTGCCCTAGTATACTACGACAAGGCATACGCCAAATCGACTCGACAGGCGGATCGGACGCTGGTGGTCGAAGATGAGGAGAGTTGGGCCGCGATGGTGAAGCGGATGGGGTGACGACGGGACGGGAATGCGCCCTTTGGCCGCATTTTAGAGTTGGGCGATACGAGAATGCGCCCTCCGGCCGCATTGGGGAGTTGGGACGCGGATCTACACGGAGTGACGGATTTTTATGCACTTCGTAGGCTGAAAGGTATTTGCAAGATATTAAGCGCATTGCCCCGAGCCGCTGCCCGTCGTCGGCCGAGCTATGCTCGTCCGACGAATTGGATATGCACGATATTAAGCGCAAATCGATGGCTGAGTTGGCTACATGATTGCTCGGTGCTAAAAGCTTAGCACCGTGCAAATTTTTGTCAGCCGACGAGGAAACCTCGGCGGATGACGCACTCACCCCACCACCTCATACTTATCTCCTTTTCCAAACCATGTCATCTGCCGTTTAGCATATCGCCTGCTATTTCTTTTAATCAATTCGATGGCTCGCTCTTTATCGTATTCGCCATCGAAGTAGGGCCACCACTCCTGGTAGCCGACGGTATTCATGACGGGGAGGTGGCGGTATTTTAGCAAGCTATGCGCTTCGGCTTCTAGACCTTGTTCGATCATGTCGTCTACGCGGAAATCGATGCTCTTGTAGAGCAGAGCGCGATCTAAATTGGTGCGGAAGTAGACATTCTTCCAGGGGCGTGCTGCCTTTTTGCCCAGAAAGCTAGAATAGGGTTGGCCTGAGCTGAGGCAAACCTCCAGCGCCCGCATGAGTCTTCTTGGATTCTGTAGGTCTACTCGACTAAAATAGGTTGGGTCGAGCTGGGCAAGCGCTTGCTGGAGAGCGGGGAGACCTGCGGAAGTCCAAATTCCTAAAACCTCTTCTTTGGCAGCCTCACTCACCTCCGGAAATTCATCTAGGCCTTCGCAGAGCGCGTTGATGTAGAGGCCGCTGCCGCCTACGCAGACCAAGTGTTCGTATTTTTTGAAAAGAGCTATACATTTCTGTGCAGCCTCCTCTGCAAAACGGCCCGCAGTGAGGGGCTTTTCTATAGAGCGATCGGCTACAAAATGATGTTTGACCGCTGCCAATTCCGCTTCGCTTGGGCGGGCGTTTCCGATGCGCATTTCGGTATAGAACTGCCGGGAATCGGCACTGATGATCTCCGTACCCATGCGCTGGGCGATCTCTATAGCGAGTTGCGTTTTACCGCTGGCCGTGGGGCCGCCGATGACGATGAATGTAGACACCGCGTAAAGGTATTAACTTGGCCGCGCAAAACTTACTATGTTTTACTATCTGGCCCGCCCTATAGCCCGTTTTGTGCTGCGCTACTATTACCGTCATCTCGACATCAGCGGGCTGGAAAATATACCTGCGCGCGGGCCGGTCATCTTTGCTTCTAACCATCCGACGGCTTTTATCGAGCCCTGCCTTTTGGCCTGTTTTCAGCCGCGCATTTTGTACTTCTTGGCCAGGGGCGATCTCTTTACGACGGGCTTTTTCAAATTCTTGCTGGCTTCCGTCAATATTTTGCCAGTTTTTAGACTCAAAGATGGGGGCTATGGACGACTCAAAGACAATTTTTCCACCTTCGATGCTTGCTACGATCGCCTCTCTAAGGGTGGGGCCATCATGATACTGGCTGAGGGCAGCACCATACATGAAAAGCGGCTGCGGCCCTTACGCAAAGGCACCGGGCGCATCGCATTAGGAGCCCTCAAGCGAGATGCTAGCCTGGAGGATGTACCAATCATCCCGGTCGGTGTACACTTCAACAAGGCAGAAAGAGTTCGCGGACAGGTGATGATACAATTCGGGCCAGCTATGTCGGCCAGGGACCATTATGCAGCCTATGAAGAGAATGCCAATCAGGGCGTAGCTAATCTGACCGATGCGCTTAGGGTTGAGCTTTCTAAGCTGGTGGTGCAGGTGCCAAACATCGAGCAAGACGGACTGGCCGAAGCCGTTTTCGAGCTCGACCGCTCCAATCATCGCGAGCAAATCAAATATGGCATCAGTCATGATGGGGAGCAGCTTGCGCGTATCAGGGCTTTGGGAAGAGGACTTCCGCAGGTAGGTGCTTCTACCGTAAGCGAGGGCTTAGCTACAAATCAAAAGAACGGTCCAAGAATCTTCGAATATTTCAATCGACTTCATCAATACGGCCTGAAAGATGCCGCCGTCGCGGGTGTTTTTAAGCGCGACTACAATTTGGGTGCCTGGAGTTTTTTCCAGGCATTTCTAGCTATTCCTATTCTGCTGTTTTGGTCGCCGGTTTGGTTGCTAGCCGAGTGGATAGCCGCTACCTATATAAAAGCGGTAGAGTTTTATTCGCCGGTGCGTTTTGGAGTCGTTTCGGTAGGTAGCTTACTATATGTTCCTCTTTGGGTGGGTTTTGCTGTATTGCTGGCCTTCAAATTTGGCTCTTCTATCAAGGCTTTTTTGATACTGCTTTACGTCAATGTTAGCATTTATGGTCTTCGTTGGGCTATTCGCAGTTGGGAGCGGGTGTGGCACTGGCGGGCCGTGCGTAGGTACAGGCGACTGATCCCACCAGAAAAGAAAATCATGGACGCCGCTCGGCAGTCAGCCGTAGAGGAAGTCGCAGCTTGGATGAATAAGGTAGGTAGCCATGAATAGCAACCCAGCTAATACAAACTACAAGGACTGGGCTGCTCAACTGAATCGGCTCGGAGCTGAAAGAACACCTTGCTTTTTCCTCATCGACTTCAAAGCTTCTGAAGCTAAAATCTGGAAAACAGAAGAGCTAGATGCTCGCCATGTTCAGTTCAATTTTCATGGTCGTGGAAACGATTTGTCCTTGCCACCGCCATCAGATACCGAGCTGATTGCCAAAGCGTATTTCCCAAAGCCCGAACATTATAGGATAGCTTTCAACATTGTGGAAGCCGGACTCAAGCGAGGCGACAGCTTTTTGACCAACCTTACCTTTCCCGTGCCCGTAGAGCTGGCGACTGATTTGTACAAGGTTTATGCGGCCTCACGCGCGCCTTATCGCATCTGGTGGAAGGATAATCTGGCCTGCTTTTCACCAGAGACCTTCGTCCGCATCGACGAGCATGGTCGAATTTCTTCCAATCCCATGAAAGGCACCGCCCTCGACCAACCCGGTGCCGCCGAGAAACTGATTTCCAACCACAAAGAGGTAGCTGAGCATGCGACCATTGTGGATCTGATCCGTAACGACCTGAGCCGGGTTGCCACGCAGGTCAGTGTAGCGCGATATCGCTACCTCGACCGCCTCGAAAGCCCAGAAGGTGCCTTACTGCAAACCAGCAGTGAAATAGTTGGCCAGCTCGACGATGACTGGCGGTCGAGACTAGGGACCTTGCTTGCAGGCCTGCTACCCGCAGGTTCAATCTCTGGTGCACCCAAACCTGCTACGCTCGATATCATTCGCCGTGCCGAGAATCGGTCTCGCTGGTACTACTGCGGCATAGGCGGTTACTTCGATGGCCATAAGCTAGATAGCTGCGTCCTCATTCGACTGATCCAGCAGCTTTCGCCAATGGCTCACCTCTTCTGGGCAGGGGGCGGCATTACGGCCAGATCGAATTGGGAGGATGAGTATGCGGAGTTGTGTGCTAAAGTAAGGGTGCCGAGGCGCAGTTTTAGTGAAGTTTGAAAAAATGGAGCTGTGCGATCCCATTTACCCGCCCCCTCACCCTAGCCCTCTCTCCAGGGAGAGGGTAGTATTCCACTCTTAATACTGTATTTCAATTATTTTGGATTTGGTCATTGGGCATATAGTTCTTAGGCTGTCTGATCCGAAATGGACTGTTCTACAGGGCTTAGCTACATCATGAAAATAGCTCTAGCTAAAAAGATAAATGATTGAGCATATAGAAAGAATAAAGCTCTGGCGCACCCCTCTCCCCAAGCGTTTGTTGGGGCAGGGGCCCTAACAATAAGCAGATGCAGGGGTGAGGGTGTCATCATCTAATTTGCAGCATTCAACCCTTTTAACCCAAAAAATCTCTACATTTAGCCAAGCTTATTGAGAACCATACCATCTGTGGATGCCCCCCGCCTTTTAGAATCGATCCGTCTCATCGATGGTAAATTTCCCTTGCTTGCTTATCATCAGCGGCGGGTAGATCGGTCGTGGTGCAGGTTTTACCCAAAGTCTACCATACCCAAGCTCAGAAAGATTTTGGAAGAGCGCGGTTACCCAGAACAGGGTCTCTACAAAGTGCGCATCGAATATGAACCCGGTGATATGGACATCAGCGTAAAGCCCTATAAGGTGAAGCCCGTCAACAGTCTCCGATTAATTGCCGCAGAAGAGGTCTGCTACCAACAAAAGTTTGCTGATCGTGAGTGTATTGCAAAGCTCTACGAACAGCGCAACGGCTGCGACGATGTGCTTTTTACACAACACGGCTATGTAACGGATACGAGCTACGCCAATGTCGCTTTTTACGACGGTCAATCCTGGTTTACACCAGCTTGGCCTATGTTAAGAGGAACTAGGAGGGCGCAATTAATCGAGCAAGGTATCGTCAGGCCACTCATGATACGCGTGAAAGACCTGGACAATTTCCAAGAGGTGCAGATGATGAACGCGATGCTGCCGTGGGGGGAAGGACCGAGGATAGGAATAGATGGTATAGTGCGGTCTTAGCATTCGAGATAGCTTTATTCATGTTTAATTAAAAAATTATTCCACATAAATGTGCTTTCTCCCTCCACTTCTCTAAACACCGTATCCCGCACCGATCTCACCAAAAACTCATCGCACCAAAAATCGGTTGGGTGAGTAGCTAATAATTTCAGGGAAGTAGTTTCTGGCAGCAAATCGAAATTCATTGTAGCGCGTACCCAGCCCTGCTGGGTATCGTAGCTTTTGACGGAAGACTGATCGACTTGGGCTATGGTTTGACCAGCCTCATTCAGTTGTTGTAGATACCAGTGTGGTAGTCCCTCGCGGTCTCTGTCCGGATATACCCAGATGGAGGCTTCGTAAGTCGTATCGGTCGGCCAATCGGGGATGTCTCCTGACCAAACCTCGACGGGATCTTGGCTACCATCGAACTGGGCTGCACCATCTCCATAAAATAGATGCGGTGACTCCATATCGTCAAAATCTATAGAGATTATCGGTGAATCTTCTGAAACCTCACGTCTCGCATATTCCCTTGCTTCCTCACGCATTTCATACGAATCATCATCCCACGGATCGTAGGCGAGTAAAGTCATGTTGAACCCTTGAGCGACCGTATCACCCTGAGAGATGAGCCATTCCTCATGGGGGTGGATGGGGGTCTCGTCACCTCTACAAATCAGGATGGGCCGCTTATCGGGGAAGGCGATTATCTTATCTCGCTCGATAATGGGGTGGCTGACGAATTGCAAGTTCTGCAACGCTTGCTCGACAGATACCCTCGACAGCATTTGATTGACCATGGGTATACCCGTAGCTACACAGAGCCGCATACCGTGGAAATAGGTGGCCCAATGACCATCGTGATAGACTTTGTCCGTCCAGCCATTCATGGTGGGGAGCATGTAAATACCCTGATAGTTGTCGAGATTTAAATCGTTTTCTTTAGCAAACTGAAGCATCTGCTCATTACGGGATTCGCTGAAATGATTTTCGAAAAATATCTCATTATTGAGACTATCCAAATAGTGGTTTACATCAAATGCACAAAGGGCAATACCTAAACCGAGTACAGTGATTGGAATTAATTTATTTCTTTTCTGATTTAAGGTGTGCCAGTAGTGATAGCCCTTGTACATCATCAGAATGGTAAAGGCAAAATAAAAAGCCCAGATCAATCTTTGTTCCGCTCGAAACTGAGGAAGCACCGGCAGCTGGTTTCCCAACTCTCGTAATGGGCCGTAAAATGGAAAGTGTGCCGCGAGTAAAAGAAAGATAAGGCCCGATATGAAGACGATGTTGAAGTAAGGATTTTTAGAAATGGAGGGGCGATAAAATCGACCCTTAATCCCACGAAACACAGCCACCAAAAAAATAATTAGTGGCACCATACCCAAATAAGACATAGACTCAATACCCGATGGCCTCAAACCTGCCTTAGAAGCGATATGATCTAGAATGAAACTTCGCTCGGCCCAAACCAAACTCGGTAACAGCTCAAAATCTCTCATAAAGCCAAAGGGTACCCGCACCCGGTCGCTATGCGTACTCAAGGACTCGTTGATGATGAAACCGATTAGCAGGGGCAGAAACCCGACCAGCATCATGACGATCGACTGTCGGCGAGCAAGGGGACGGCTTAGCGAGGTAAGCTCCGATCTATGAAGTCTAAAAAAACAAATCAGCCCGATGAGAAAGCAAAATCCTGCACCAATTAGGAGTAAATAAAAATTATTCAAGCCAAACAACAGCAAAGTAAGCCCCACAAAGAATCCACCTACATACCACGATCGCTTATTCGATGCCCGCATCACCCAATAAATCACCATCGGCAATAAAAAAGGGAAACCCAGCGCATAATGACCACAAACTATACGCAGCAACTGAGGCGATAGTAAACCGATGAATAACGCACTGAGCATGGCATACCAGCCGGGTAACTTCAATTGCCTGAAGATGAGAAATAAAAACAGCACACAGAGCGGAATCAAATAATAATTGGCCGCATTCATAAAGCCCATAGCCATGTGCTCGACCGGCAGCTCCCACTCTCGTAGCTGCTGCACGATTAAGCTGATTACCCCATTGGCATCGGTCATGAAAATCACCTCTCCGTAGGGGTGATTCATAGAGTTCAGCTGAATGCCTTCACCATGCTGTGCATGGAAATTCATGTTGTAAGTGATGAAGTATCCATCTCCACCGAATGGAAACATATAGGCGTTCGGCTTGGTCAGGAAACCTCCAAAAAAGAAAAATTCGATCAGCAGGCAGATGATGATCGAGAGACAAGCGAAAAGAAGTGTGGACTTTTTGTTCAATTACTCTACTTACTTGATCTGAAGAAGTCTGAAACGGAAATCCAAAATTATGAAACATCTGCTATAGGAAAGGGGATAAACTCGCTACCAATCGTTGGGATTCATGCGTCTATCGACGGCATTGTGATAAATTCGCTATCGCTCGTCGGGACAAACGTCTAAATAGGAAAGAGGTCTCTCGTACTTTAGACTCCCGGCGAGGGCCCTAGCCCGAGTTAATCCCGCGATGCCGAAAGGCGAGCATATCCCACGACCGAAGGGAGTTATCCCATGAGCCATTAGCGAGTCTTCACTATTCTTTGCCTAACCGCCCCAAAGCGCTCACTCTCGATCACCAGCACATAGCCGCCAGCGGGCAGCCCACTCAAATCCAATCGACGGATCGTGTCAGCCAGTGCATCCGATTGCCAGCTGCGCACCTCCTGACCGGCTAAACTGTAGAGCCTCATAGCGGAAATGCCACCGCCCTCCAACCATACGAAAGTTTGGGCTGGGTTTGGATAGAGCTTGTAATCGGTATCCGATAGCTCGATGGTGCTGCTCAGTACCGACACCATTTGACTGGTTGAGTCGGAGCAACCGGGATTGGCAACAACGAGCCCAACTTCATAATCGCCGGAAGCACTGTAGAAATGAATGGGCTCGAAGTCTGGACTTTCGTTGCCATCGCCGAAAGTCCAGAGATAGGTTTCGCCGAATTGGGAGAGGTTGGTGGTTGTTAGTTCCAGCTCGTTGAGGGAGGTCTCGAAGTCGACGATAGGCGACTCGAATACGCGAATCGTCTGCTGAGTCGAGCCATTTTGTATGCCCGAGCGGTAGAGCTCTAGTCCGACTGTATACTCGCCAGGGTCTTCGTAAATCACGCTGAAGTCGGTATCGAAACTCTCATTGGGATTACCGCCAGGTAGTGACCAGTATAGACTATCGTAGATGCCTTGACTATTGTCGGACAGGATCAGCTCGAAAGGGGCGCAACCGTCGAAAGTATTGCCCAAAATTGTAGCTGTAGCAGGTGGCGGTGAAATAAAAACCGATTGCTGGAGCGTATCCGTACCGCAGGCATTGCTCACAATCAGCTCGATGGTGAATGGGCCGAATTCGCCATACATATAGGGCTCGGGTACGCTATCGGTACTGCCATTGCCGTCTCCGTAAGACCATTGGTATTCGGTGTCGGGAGGATTTGGACCGGGGTCTAGGGTCAGCAGGCTATTGATCAAAACGAAGGTGAAGCTGGCCGTTGGGGCCGTGCTATTGAGCAGGGTCACGGTATCGGGCAGTACGTATACGGAGTCGAGGTATTGGAGTCCGGCCAGCATTTTGAGGGTATCCTGACTCAGATCGGAGACTTCGAGATCGTCGTTGGACAGGATCTGAAAGTTGGCCTCTATGCTGGGAGGTACCCCACCTGCGGAAGTACAAACCAGCCAAACGATCGGTAGGCAGCCATCGTAATTTACCGAAAGGGTGGTGCTGGTACCCGCGCAGACCGCCCCGTCTGTACCCATGAGTTGGGCTGATGCCAGCTCAGTATCTAAATAGCTGTCACCTTCTACAGTCGTGCCTGTTTCGTACACACCATCCTGTCCGTTTTCACCTGGATTTTCGCCATCATCACACGCCTCACTATCGAAGTCCAAACCGCCTGTCCCACCGCTTAAATCTGCGGATAGCGCGCCGAAACTCAGCTGCACGAACCTTCCGCCGGAACCGCCACCACCGGGACCCATACAGCGATCAAAGTTTTCGTTGTCGACTTGTCCACCGCCGCCACCGCTCAGGTCGACCGCCAAGGGATTGCCCACTAACACATTGGCAGACAGGGCGATAGTGCCGCCTGCACCACCGCCACCGCCGCCGTCACCGCCAATGGTCTCGGCGGCTAATCCTTGAGCGAGCAAGCTTGCGTTAGGGCCAAAATCTATAGTGTCGGCCAGCAGTATGATGAGCCCGCCGCCGGGTCCACCTGCATTGTCTGCATTATTGTTGGAGTGGCCGCTGCCACCACCGCCGCCCATGAAAAGGCGATTTGGATCGTTGGGCAGTCCATAACCGCCTATGCCCGCAAAATTGCCGTTGCAGGTAAACAGGCCAGGTGTCTCGTTGGTGGCACCCGTACCGCCACGCGTCACATTAGCACCGCCGCCGCCGCCGGTATTGTGATCATTGCCACCGCCGCCGCCGTTGAGCAAGGGTCCACGGCCTAATTCGCGCCCATCGGGCAGGGGCGCACCACCACTTCCTTTGGGGGCACCCCGCCAGTTGCCCAGTGGGTAGAAATAGTCGTTGGCCGCCGTAAAAGCATTGCAATTGCTATTGCTGATCAGGTCGCCACCACCGCTATAGCCTCGGCCTGCCGCCGATATTTCGCCCGTTATCTCCAACTTATTTCTAGCCATCAAAAAGATCGCGCCACCCAGGCTGCCATCGAAATCGGGAGCCGAAAGGGTAGGGGCCATGTAAGTATCTTGTAGGGGCAGTAAAACCACTTGTGTCAGCCCGCTCAGGGCATAATCGTTGACCAGCGATTTGTCTAAAAACAGGGTGTCGCCACTGGCAAAAATCGTCTCGTTGATTTCGTAAAGTCCGAGCCCGTTCAACTCATCTAGCTGGCCGAATTGTGCATTATCTGCTGTAAAAATTTCAGCGCCCCCCGTTTGCCAGATCAGGGTGGCGAAGCTTTGATTTTGTACTTCCGCAGGTGGGTTGTCTACGCGTATCCAATTGTTGCAGCTGCTGTACTCTAACAATCGATGATAGGTATTTTGCGCTTGGACCATAGCGGCAAGCAGCAAGAGGGTTATTAGGAGGTTGTTTTTGGGATGCATATGGTAAAGCTAAAAAATTATTTACAGCTGTTCAAAGACCACGGGCCTTTGAACAGCTGTAAATAATCTGCACAACTTACTTTTGTCCCATGCCCAAATTTTTCCCTCCCCACTTCCGAGCGATTGTCGAAGCCCTCAAAGCCATTTTTGAGGAAGGTCAGTATGCTGATCGCGTAGTCGCTAAAGTGCTCAAGGCCGATAAAAGACGGGGTAGTAGAGACCGGGCATTCATAGCCGAGAATACCTATGAAGTAGTAAGGCACTACCGTAGGCTTTGCTTTCTGGCCGGCGACGAGCCCCGCTCCGAAGAGGACTGGTGGCGACTGATCGGCATCTCGCTTATGATGCGGGGGCACACGCTGCCACGCTGGCGAGAGTTTGAAAGACTGGACCCCACTACTATTGAGAAGCGGCTGGCCACTGCCCAGAAGCGGCGAGCTGTTTGGAACTCCATACCCGACTGGCTCGACGAGTTGGGCGAGAAAGAACTACCCGGGCTATGGCCCAAGTATCTGCCTGCTCTGAATGTGCAAGCGCCCGTTTTCTTGCGCGCCAACCTCCTCAAGACTAACGCTAAAGAGCTGAAAGCTAAGCTGGAGAAAAGCGGCACCGCTCTGAAGGTCATAGACGAAGAGACCCTGGTCGTACGCGAGCGGCAAAATCTGTTTGCTAGCCCAGAGTTCAAGTCCGGTCTTTTCGAGGTGCAGGATATCCACAGCCAGCAGGTGGCTCGTAGAATGGAGTTGCAACCCGGCTTGACCCTGATCGATGCATGCGCTGGCGCGGGTGGCAAAACCCTTCACGCGGCCACGCTAATGGAGAATAGAGGCACCATCCTTGCCCTCGACATTCACGAATGGAAGCTGAAGGATCTCCGCAAACGGGCCAAGCGAGCAGGTGTGCAGAATATCGAAACTCGTCCGGTGACCTCTAGCAAGGTCATTAAGCGTCTTCACGGGCGGGCAGATCGATTGCTTTTGGATGTGCCTTGCTCGGGTCTGGGCGTACTTCGCCGCAATCCCGATGCCAAAGCCAAACTCTCGATGGATTTTATCGAGCGGCTACGACAAATTCAGCGCGACATCTTAGATAGCTACCCGCGCATGCTCAAGCCTGGAGGCGTCATGGTCTACGCAACCTGTAGCATCTTGCCGAGTGAAAACCGCGAGCAAGTCGATCGCTTTTTGGGTACCGACTTGGGCAAGGACTTCGACTTGGTCAGCGATGAGTCTTTTGCCCCCACGCCCAAGGGTGGCGACGGCTTCTACATCGCCCAGCTGAAGCGCAAGGCATCAGCCGAATAGCCAGATCATGAGTGCCGCAATGATGAGCTGACTGATGAAGTTGACAGCATCATTACTCATTTGTAATTTTCTTAGAATGCTTTTATAAATTAGTTCTTCCTCCTTTTGAATAGGAATGCTTGCTCGGATTTCGGTCGGGAGGCCCTGGTGCTGCGCACTGTAGACCTCCCTAGAGCGTGGGAAGTCCCCTCCGGGGCCTTTTTGTTCTATATGCTCTCCATGCTCTTCATGCTCTTCATGCTCTTCATGTTCTCTATGCTCTTCCTCCCACCACGGATGGTCATACAGCTTCCCGGTTTTTGGGTGCTCATACTTTCTCTGAAACAATGCACCCAATATCGAGTCGACCAGCATGCCCAGAAAACCGAAAAACCAGATGAAGGCATATACGATCACCCCCGAAATCCAATCGCTGGAAATAACGAAGGCCAATGCAGCGATCGCTGCCGCCCCAAACCCACCACCGAGGGTGCCTGCAAAGCTGATGCCGCCACTCAAACCGGGCTCTACGCGCTTGAATCTCGTGATGTCGTAGGTGCGCCCTTTGAAATAGCGCCCGATCTCAGAAGCCCAGGTGTCGCAATTGGCCGTGGCGAGAACTGCTAATGGGATGAAGAGCATACCACTGAAGTATGGGGCGAGGCTTCTTATGTCCTGTTCTTGTAAAGCACTAGTCCACCAATCTGTAGCCCAAAGGTAGCCACCCGCGGAAGTACAAATATCTAGCCAAAAACCGCCTAGCTGCATTTCAGGTATCACGAAGTAACTAAATAGTGGCGTATGAATTATTGCTTTACCTACATCTACAGTAATAAAAGCACCAGGAGCCGATGGAAATAAAAAAAATATAACAAGTAAGTAAATGCCACCATTTGCATATACCTGAATTAAATCACGCCCACGGCCCGTCTTAACATCCGATGGTAAATTACTGGGGAATAGTTTTTCAACAGCTATACTGGAAACAAAAAATAATAAGATTGGTGTAAGCAAAATCCAATGTCCGAACCAGACTATGCCCACGGCTAAAATGGCGGCGCCCACAGCTCCATCAGCGGTCAGTTTGCCTCTTTTTTGCACGTACCACACAAAGATTATGCTAAGCAGTGCTACACCATAAATACTATCTATCTCAAATGCTGGACTTCCATTTTCCGTGCGTTGCCAAAGTGCTGCTGTTACTAGGGGGATGTAAAGATTGTCTTTACCGCCAGATCCGAGTGCTTCTACAGCTGATAGCATAATCCCGAATATGGGTAGAAGGATTAGCCATTCTATTTTGCCTACATCTAATGAGGCAAATAATAATCCAGACAAAATAAGGAAGCTCAGAAAAAATGCACCGCTTCCTATCCACGATTTCCTATCGCCTGTAAGCGTAAAATATTTCTTTGCAAATAAGGTCCCCGCCACTGTAGCCGCCGGATCACAAACCGCCAATATCGCCATTCCGAACACCACCGGACTTTTATTATCTCCGCTTAAAGCCAATAAAATCAGATACGACAGCGGAAACCAAACGATGCCCCAAGCCCGTCGCCCTTCCTCATCGACCATTAGTTTTCGCGTACTGACCAGCCATAATAAGACCAGCCAAGCCGGTCCTACGATCGCGATCAAACTCCAGAGCGACTCCACCCATAGGGGTGCCCATGCACAAGCCCCCACCGCAATGACATGCAATACCTTCCGACTCAACCAATATGGCAGCCACTCCTTCCTAGCCGTCCACTCACACACCACCGATGCCAAAAGAACTAAGAGGCCCAACGGAATTAGCTCGTGAAAATCAGATAGCATGATACGAAGGTAGTTCAGCACGGGTGATTTTGCTTGCTAATACTCTTTCCTCTCTAATCTTTCCTCCAAAAAACTAAACGACGTAACTTTACCCGCACTAGAAAAGCCAACTTCACCCGCTAGATGAAATTCGACCCGACCCTTCTCGATGCCAAATGGCAGAAATACTGGCGTGATAACGAAACTTACCGCACGGAAACCACCAGCGATAAGCCTAAGTATTACGTACTCGATATGTTCCCTTATCCCTCGGGGGCGGGGCTTCATGTGGGGCACCCGCTAGGGTATATTGCCAGCGACATTTACTCGCGATACAAGCGGCAGCGAGGCTTCAATGTCTTGCACCCTATGGGCTTCGATGCCTTCGGGCTACCGGCAGAGCAGTATGCCATCGATACGGGTGTACATCCGAGTGTGTCGACGGAAAAGAACATGGCGCGCTACAAGGATCAAATGGAGCGTCTGGCATTGAGTTTCGACTGGAGTAGAGCGGTCAATACCTCCGATCCGAAATACTACAAGTGGACGCAGTGGACCATCAGCCGCTTCTGGCACAATTGGTACGATAAGGCGCAAAAGAAGGCCAGGCCAATCAGTGAGTTGATAGCGCATTTGGAGGCTAATGGAACCGAAGGCTTGCAAGCTGCTCAAACTGAAGAGTTGAGCTTGTCAGCATCAGATTGGAAAGCTCTCGACAAAAAAGGCCGCTCCGAGGTCTTGATGAATTATCGTTTAGCTTATCGCAGCGTCAGTACCGTCAACTGGTGCGAGGAACTCGGTTCGGTACTCGCCAATGATGAGGTGAAAGATGGCAAATCAGAACGAGGTGGCCATCCTGTCGAGCAGCGCCCCATGGTGCAGTGGTCATTGCGCATCACGGCCTATGCCGAGCGATTGCTTCAAGGACTGGATACGGTTGATTACAGCGAAGGGCTCAAAGCGCAACAAGCCAACTGGATCGGTAAATCGACAGGAGCATTGGCTTATTTCGACATCGAAGGTCACGAAGAGCGACTCACGGTCTATACCACTCGCCCCGACACCATCTTCGGCGTTACCTTCATGGTTTTGGCCCCCGAGCATGAGTGGGTGGATCAGCTCACCACACCCGAGCAGCAGGCCGAAATCGACAAATACCAAACCTATGTCGCTGGTCGCACCGAGCTCGAGCGCCAGCAAGATGTCAAGACCGTAAGCGGTGCCTTTACCGGCAGCTACTGCATCAACCCGCTCAATGGCAAGCGCGTACCCATCTACATCGCCGAGTACGTGCTCAAAGACTATGGCACCGGCGCCATCATGGCCGTACCCAGCGACGACGAGCGCGACAAACGGTTTGCCGAGCACTTTGGTATCGAGATCATACAGGTCGTCGACAAGACCGACTACCCTGGTGCCACCCTCAAAGACAAGGTGGGCGTCATGATCAACTCTGGCTTCATGAACGGTATGCAGGTGCCCGAAGCCATCAAAGCCGCCACTCAGAAGCTAGAAGAACAGGGTAGGGGCCAGTACGACGTCAATTACCGCATTCGCGACCTGGTCTTCAGCCGTCAGCGGTACTGGGGCGAGCCCTGGCCCATCGTCTACGATCAAGATGGTGTGCCGGAGTTCCTCCCCACCGAGCAGCTACCCGTAGAGCTACCACCCATGGAAGACTTCCGTTACCGCGACGGAAAGGCACCGCTAGAACGCGCCACCGATTGGGTCAATAGCGAGCACGGTCGCCGCGAAACAGATACCATGCCTGCCACCGCTGGCAGCAACTGGTACTATCTCCGCTACATGGACCCGCACAACGAGGAGGCCTTCGTGGGCCAAGATGCGGTCAACTACTGGCAAGACGTCGACCTCTATCTCGGTGGGGTCGAGCACGCCGTCAGCCACATCCTCTACAGCCGCCTCTGCCACAAGCTCTGGTTCGACATCGGTCTAGTACCTACCCGCGAGCCCTATAAAAAGCTCTTCAACCAGGGTATGATCGGCGCGCCCATCACCAGCATTCACCTAGCCAGGGCTACCGCCGAGGACGGTTCCGAGCATAAGGTGTGGGTCAATTTTCAGACTTCCGCAGGTGGAGGCATTCCCCGAATGCCGACATCCTCGAACGAGGTCTCGCAGACCGAGATTCGGGATAGGAAAGTTGATGTGCCCGGCCTAGGCACCCTTACTATCCAAGAAATAGAGTTAGACCGCAAGGTGCCCCTCCGTTTGGTCGAAGAAACCAGCGTAGACAACGAAGCTAGTTTCCGCCTCTATCGCAAGGCCATCGACGAGCTGGACAAAGACGATGCGCAAGATGCTGCCTACTTCCGTCAAATCCTTTCTCAAGGAGAAGCCATCGCATGGACCAAAGAAAAGGACGGCCGAGAATACGTAGAGTTAAGCTACGTCATGGGCAAGATGTCGAAGTCCAAGTACAACGTCATCAATCCCGACGACATCTGCGCGCGCTATGGCGTAGATTGCTTCCGCATGTACGAGATGTTCCTTGGTCCACTAGACCAAGCTAAGCCTTGGAGCGTGAGCGGCATCGATGGGGTCTATCGTTTCCTGCGCCGATTTTGGGGACTATTTTACGATGAGACTGGCAACTTCAACGTCTCTGATGTCGAGCCCGGCAAAGCCGAGATGAAGTCAGTCCACACCTGCATCCAAAAGGTGACCGACGATATCGAGAAGCTCAGCTTCAATACTTGTGTCTCAGCCTTTATGGTCGCTACCAACGAGTTGATTAAGCTCAAAGCCAATCAAAGAGATGTACTGGAACCACTAGTCCGCCTTATAGCCCCCTTCGCTCCTCACCTGGCCGAAGAGCTATACGCCGCTTTGGGCCATGACGGCAGCGTTCACCATACCCATTGGCCCGCCTTCGAGCCCAAGTGGCTGGTCGAAGACAGCGTAACCCTGCCCATCGCCTTCAACGGCAAAACCCGTTTCACGCTCGAATTCCCCGCCGATGCCGACAAAGCCACCGTCGAAGCTGCCGTCCTCGCCAACGCACAAGTCCAACAGCAAATCGGCAATAAGTCTGTCAAGCGAGTCATTGTTGTACCGGGCCGGATGGTGAATATGGTGGTAGGATGATCAAGATAAGGTGGAGGCAGTATGTAGATTTAATCGACTGCTTATTGGCTGGTCCTTTTGCTCCCGAGGGGAGTAAAAGTCAGAAAAAGAGGGGGAGCAAACGTACCGGATAATTGAATCTAGATGGTCGATAGTGCTCTTATAAAATCATCGGATAATCAAAACACAAATATGTTGTAACTTTCGCCCGCTACTATGGCCAAGCAGGAAGAAATAAGAAACTTGGTAATGAAGGCGCGGGTAGATGATGCGCTGAGAGAATTGTACGCCTATTCGACAGATGCCGATGTCAATCAGACGTATAAAGATGACGTCGTTTTGCTCAGGGCTCAACACGAGCGCATCAAGCAAGACCAAGTAAGAGGCATCGATCCCGATAGCTCTGAAATCAATAAGATCAGTGCAGCCATACTAGAGATCACAGGTAGAATCGATCAAAAGAATAACCATAGCAAATCCGATTCTGAGCGCAAGTCACTCATGCTATCTCAGCTACAGGTCTTGAAATGGAATTTGGATGGACTGATAGAAATCAATCAGTCTAGTATAAATCGGTCGCTTTATCTGGGCTGTAGTCTGTTCGCTTTGACGGTCGTTTTCTTCATCGCAAGTATAACGGTTGGTTTCGGCGGAGATGATGTATTGATCAAATATGTAACGTCCATCCTGTCATTTATTCCAGGCATACTGGGTGTTTTTCCCATAAAGGACATCAATCAAAAATTCGATGCGCTGAAATTGTGCAAGCGCTTCAGAAAGCGAATGGAGTTGCTATTGAGCGAAGCGGTTCCCCTCACAAAAGAAAACCTGAGCGAAGTTCAGCGAATAAAACTTCTAGTCAATAAAATGCAAGAAAGCAAAGCCGCCTAAAATACAGTTTGAATGAGCAAAGAAGAAAAAGAGCTGGACGATGACTCGTTATTGTATAAAACCATACAGAGTATAGGGAAGAATGAGAAGCGCATATTCAGACTGAACTTAATCGTTGTGGGTATCGTATTGGCTATGCTCGCTGCTGTACTTTTTCTAGTCGGGAAATATGCCAAGGAAAAATACGATGAGCGTCAAGCCCTCGAGCAAGCAAAAGAGTTGGCCGTTCAGCAAAAACAAGAGCGAGATAAAATTATCAAAAGCAAAGCGGTCAGAGAGATCATTGCAATTGTAGATACGGTAGACAATTTCAGTGAGGCCCAGAGAGACACCCTAAATAAAAACCTGGCCTTTTTAAGAGCAAATTTAGATTCACTACTCGTCCATGAGACCACCGACTTGGAGGATACCATATTTGTTTGGACACCTCCAGGACTCGTAATTAGAAACCAGCCGATAGTAGCAGACTCTACAAAAATCGGTGGCTACCCGTACGGCAGCGCACTGCGACTCGAGTCCTCTACAGATTCTTATCCATATTCCTTACAGCTATTCAATACGTTCAAAGTAGATGGCCACTACGTAAAAGTGAAAGGAGACTCACTGAGCGGTTATGCCTTCGACGGGCTTACCTCTCCACTGCCATTTTTCTTTTCGGCAACGAGTCTAGATGGGTATATGAAACTACTCTCTCAATACGAAGAGCTAATCGATAGACTCGGAATAGAATATACCAAAGAAAGAGAATCAGCCACCCTGTCTTCAAAAACGCTGGTTAAAAAAGATTTTTGTTTACTCATGCGTAGGTTGTATGAGTTCGACAAAAAGAAAAAAAATAATACAGCCAGTTTTTCAAAAGATAATGGTGATTGGCTAATCTATCTCGATGATAAGAAAATCGAGATACTAGGTGGATATGCTGAAGGGAAATCAGAAGGAGTTCGTGCCATTGTGTACGAAATAAAATAGTTGTTTTAGAATTGATAGCTGGCCCTTTATTGAAATTTTTATTAGTTGATTTTAACTATTCGCTGAGCGGGTAAAGGTAGTAGGCCATCTACATTAAGCCTGAGAAAATACATGCCATTGATTCGACTGCTTATGTCTAAGTCGTACTGTTGCTTTCCGCCCAGGTGCACCCATTGGCCACTTTCCAATATTTGTCCCATTGTATTGATGAGTTGATAGCTGATGGCTTCTTTTTTATTGCTGGTATATTCAATAGCTAGAGGGCCTCTGGTTGGGTTGGGTAAAGTGGTGATCGATCTTTGTCCTGATAATGTCTCGTTAGTAGAGAGTGTAGGGTCGGTTTCAAAGAAATAGGGAGGAGACCAAAGCTCATTCTCTCCACATAAGATACCTATCACTAGCACATACGGTTCTTGTGGCAGTAAATCTGTAAGGGTAATATTCGGCTGATCTGTTTGTATGGTATTCCAGTCTTCTTCTCCTTCTAGGGAATAGATCACTACGTAAGATTCAGCATTGGGTACTGGTTCCCAGGAAAATGTAGCCGTAGTCAGCTCGATAGATTCCAAATTGATATCACCCACCGCATTACAATAGCCGGTACCCTCGTTGCGAGTCGTGAAATAAAAATCATCAGTTGTAAATACTTGATCGGCGCAAGTCCAGCTGACCATCATGATATAATCTGTAGCAGGCAAAAGGTCTGCAAAAAATATTTCTGGTTCAAATACTTCGACCGTAACCCACTGATCTGATGGTGCTCCTTCCGGATATATTGTTACCGTCATGTTGCCTGGGGTGAAATCGTAAAACGGCCAGTATAAAAATGCTTCAGTAGCCCCAACTTCGCTTAGGAATATTTCTACTTCTTCAGCGGGCGGACAAAAGGCATCTTCAGATAGCGTGAAGGTGCCAGTTACAGGTTCGCTGAGTTCTGAAAAACATAAACTGCTTATTCGGTATTCATAAGTTTCAAGAGGTATCAAATCATACAGAATAGCTTCTAGGTAGTTATCGAGTGCCTGCTGCCAGTCTTCTGTACCTACCAGCCGATACTCGACTAAATAATTTTCAATGTCTTCGATCGGCTCCCAGGATATAGTGGCCTGTGTAGAGCCCGTTATTTCGACTTCAGCTTCACTTACTGCTTGACAATCTTCATAAGTCCCATCTGGTGAGCTACCAATGGCATTGGGGAGTAAATTAAATTTGACTTCCGCTAGTCCGTAACAATTCGGATCACCGAAGTTATTTAATACTGTAATCAAAATATATCGAGCACGAATGCCTATCATATCTGGCCCGGGAAATCCGCCATAAATAGCGGTACCACTCCCTTGTGGAAATATCATGTCTCCCCAGAACGTCCAGTTCTCTCCATCCAGGGAATAATCTATTTTCACATCTTTAAAACCTCTATCCAGTTCGCTGGGGTCATTGGTATTCCAAATCCAGGTTTTTGAAAGTTTTTGTGCTTTTCCCAGATCGTATAATATCCAGTGACTATTGCCGTATTCAGTTTTTGGATTTGGGCTAGGTGTGCATGAGGCCCATGTGTTTTGCCAGATAGTGGCGTCGGGCTCAAAGCACTGAGCTGTTAATTGACTGAA
The DNA here is from genome assembly GCA_039025055.1 of Bacteroidota bacterium. Classification (GTDB taxonomy): domain Bacteria; phylum Bacteroidota; class Bacteroidia; order Chitinophagales; family Saprospiraceae; genus Neolewinella. Next base: position 25,138 of record JBCCPC010000029.1, read on the forward strand.
AAAGAATGTAGCTACAAGGACGAATATGATATAACGCATCGAAATATATTGTTATTGATTTTAGAACTTTTGGATCGGTTGTCTAAAAATTCATAAATCCAATTGGTGGAGCACTTGACATGGTATTGTAGAAGTTGCCAATATTGGGGAAGAGTATTGGGAGGTCTGACTTCGGAATACCGTACCAGAGGGCTAATTCGGCAAAATATTCGTCTGTAGAAATTTGAGGAATAATGACGCCGCCGCCTATGCCCAATTCGATATCTGTGTCCAAAGCCAAGGAGGGATAAGAACCATACACCTCCTGGCCATTTACTCCACCGCCCATAACGAGCACATTTCCTCCCCAGGCGTGGTCGGTTCCATTTCCATTGGAGACGAGGGTGCGCGCGAAGTCTGATATCGTGAAAGTAGTCACGCAGTCTTCCAGATTCATTTCGGCTAGTGCAGCCTGAAATTCTCCCATAGCTGCGTCGAGTGTAGCCATTAGTGCTTGGTGGTTGTTGATAAGTTCGTCGTGGTTGTCGAAACCCTCGAAGCGAATAAAGAAGGTTTGTCTGCTCACACCGAGTTGTTCTCTGGCATTGATGGTGCGAGCGACCATGCGCATGCGCTGAGAAAGCTCGGACTCTGAAAAGGTAGTTGTCAGATTGGAAGTGCCGACGGCTGCGCTAAATAGCTCATGGGTGTTTTGACTGGCTTTGACCGTTTCTGCATAAGTTCGCCTGAATACATCTTGATATTGCTTTTCTAGCAAGCTATCGACTGCCGCTGTACGAATCTGATCGAAAGTCTGCATACCGCCATAGCCGGTAATCCCGATCGAGCCATTACCAGTGGGCAAGATGCTGTATTCGGCTGCTGCATCGCCTAACTGGAATATATTCTTACCAGAGAGCGATATATTCATCGATATATTCTGGTTGGCGTTGGCTGACTGGACCATATCAGCTAATCGACCAGCCCAACCAGTCGGCGAGTTGGTTTGAGGTACACTGGTTTGCCACTGTTGGTCTTGGTCGGAATGCGAAAAGAGGGCAAAAGGCAGATTATTGCCATTGAGGTAGTCGTTTTTGGTCGTTGGCTGCACCAGGGTCCCGACGTTGGAAACTACCGCAACTTTACCTTGGTCGAAAAGTCCTTTCAGGTTGGTCAATGCTGGGTGTAGACCTAGCTCTTTCTCATTGTAGGCGATCGGATCGAGGCTCAGCAGGCTGGCTTGTGGAAGGGCTTGGTTGGTTCGCGTCGTAGCGTATTCGTTGTAGTGTTCGTTGCTACGCGGAACCACCATATTGTAGGAGTCGTTGCCGCCACCCAGCATGATACAAACCAGGGCCCGGTAAGATTCACTGGTCGTTGTTTTTAATCTATTGGGTACCGAAGCGGCATTTAGCATTTGTAGGTTAAAAAGCGTAGAGAAAAAAGTAGTCGAGCCTATAGCGGCGCAGCTGGCCGTACCCAAAAATTGGCGGCGGGAGTATTTCTTGTGGTTCTTAGACATAATTTATTTCGCTATTTAAGGATGGCGTAATCGGGGGAGATGAAAATGAGGTACAGTGCCATGCGCAACCGCTCTTGAGGGGTTTCTAGTTGACTGACGGCATGGGTGATGATGCTCTTGGTGTCTTCTTCCAGAAGACCGTTGGCGAGTATGATATCGAGATAGTTTACCAGAGCTTGCGGCTGATCGAGGAAGGGTTCCATCCTGCGGAAGTCCTGGGCATAAGTCAGCCAGTCGGGATCATCCTCGCCGTAGGCATAGTCGATGTCATCTACTTCGACTTCGTCATCGCAAAAGAAATGGTTGCTCATCACCATGCGATTATTTACATCGTTGAGAATGCCTATGGCGTTGGTGGAATTTAGGATTTGGTATTCTGGACCAACCAAGTTGTTCATAGCGATCGGCCCCTGAGGTTGATAGTCGGGTCTGAAAAAATTGAATACAGAAGGGGCCGAATGGGGGAACTGGCCCACCGTTTCTTTCAGGCAACCTAGTTCATAAAATTGCTCATCAAATTCGGCTTCTTCATCTTCTAAATTTCGTATTTGAAAATTGCGCATCATATTCATGACCCGGTGGATGGGTTCTCGGAGTTTGCCGAATTGAGAGGCGTTCGTGGGGTTACAATTTCGCGCCTGTGGATGTAGTAGAATGGCCCTCAAGACTTGCTGAAAATTATTCTCTTGAGTCGGGTCGAATGCCTGGGCCACATTGGCTACGTAAAAGGGCGACGGGTTGGAGGTCGTGAAGCGCTGAATGAGCTGTTTGCTGATGAATGGTGCCGTATTGGGGTGGCTGGAAAGATGAGCTATAGTCTGTCGAATATCGTCCATGCCCGTCTGGCCTGGTGGAAGCACCGTGCCATTGAGTAAGACCTTGCTGCTGGTGTCGTGGTATTCATCGTACATACGCATGGGCTGGCCAGCCATGAGGTGAGCCATAAACTCCGCTCCGTTTTCGAGTGGAAAACCATTGGTCAGCCCATTGGTCAGACCAGTGAATACTTGGGCAAATTCTTTGATGTCGGTATTAGTATAAGTCGGCAGAAACTGTCCTTGATCGCCTGTGCGGCGGGTGCCATTTTGATTGAGCTCCCACAGCCCGATGCTAAATAGCTGCATGATTTCCCGGGCATAGTTTTCGTCGGGTTGGGTATTGAGATCGGGATTGGCTTTGCGGTTATTGAAGTGGGAAAGGAATATACCCATGGTCGGGTGCAGGGTGACATCGAGCAGTAAACTTTGGTATTGGCCGAAGCTATTGCGGTTGAGTATATCGTAGTACTGGCCGGCGAAGGTGCCTACGTCTTCGAATAGATCGCCGCCTTGGTTGGTGACCATTATTTGGCTAAGCGCGAAGGTCATGCGCTGCCGCAAGAGGTCAGGTGCGGCCAGATGGGTACTTACCCAGGCGCGATCGAACTCAAAGGAGCTGAGACCGAAGTCTTCTGAATCAAAATTGGGATTACCGTAAGCTATGCGCCTCATTTCTTCGGTGACACTCACCGGAGGCAGAGCAAACTGCTCATCCAGCCAGGCTTCATAACCCATAGCAGCTGTCATGTCTATGGTGGCATAGTCGGCCCCGAATGTTGCTTGTGCCAAAAAACGAGAGGCATCTATAAGCTGTGCTTGATTTTGAACGCCAAAGCCATCTACTGTAGCAGATCCAGATACGCTAGAGCTATTCGAGCTGGTGGTGACGGAGATATTATTATCGTGACCGGCTCCGATAAAATCTTGGTGATCGTACTGGGCATCCAAGGTGAAAAAACTCAGAATGAATGCTATGAAGCATATTGTTTTTTGCATGTTTGTCAAGTGGTTTATCAGACCTTATGACCTTACAACCCCTTGCTAAGAGCAGACCCTACATTTGATGCAAAATTTTTATCTACCTTTTGTTAAGAGCTTAAGTACCTTTGGCCGTAGTGCAAGGTGTATGCTATGAAAGACCAGCTAGATGATGTATGCAATAAATCCACCTTTCGACAGGTGTTTATGGCGCATGCCGAAGAGCTGCGCAATTTCTTGTATTATCGGTGTGGGCAACTGCAGCAGGCGGAAGATTTGGTGCAGGAGTGTTTTGTAAGGCTTTGGAAAAACTGTGCAAAAGTACCAGTTGAGAAGGCCAAAGGTTTTTTATTTACAGCGGGTAATAACTTGTTTTTAAATCAGGTCAAGCACCAGAAAGTTGTCTTGCAATATCGGCAAACACAACGGCCCGACAACAGCAATCGAGCGGACCCACAAAAGTTATTGGAGTATGAAGAATTCAGAGATCGGCTGAGAGAGGCTGTTGAAAATATGCCCGAAAATCAGCGAGCGGTGTTTTTAATGAATCGAATCGATGGAATGACGTATAAGGAAATTGCTCAAAATCTAGATATTGGGGTTAAGGCTGTAGAAAAACGTATGCATCGGGCGCTCATCCACCTGCGGAAGTCCTTAAAAAAAGAATCCTGAAGCAGGGGGGAATATCGACACCAAGTTGTTTTATGATTGAATGAAGAAAAATGTCTACTTACGAAAATGACGATACATTTCTGGGGCGCTGGCTCAATGGCGAACTAACAGAAGCGGAACGCATGGCCTTTGAGCAAACTGCGGAATTCGAGGAATTTAAAACGATAGCTGATGAAGCTAAAGAGTTGACTGTCAAGCCTTATGATAAAGGCATGGGCTGGTCTGAACTCAGTGACAAGACGGGCGGAAAAGTAAAGCGTATGATGCCCTGGCGGGTTATTGCGGCGACCTTGTTGTTATTGATTTCAGCAACTTTTGTGTGGTATATCACTGGTCGGCAAACTGTCGAGACTCTCGCCGGACAGAAACAACTGGTCAGCTTGCCCGATGGGTCTACCGCTTTGTTGAACGGTCAGTCGGAGTTGAGCTACAACTCCAGATTCTGGTCATCGGGCCGCAGCTTACAACTAAGCGGAGAGGCATTCTTCGAGGTAAATGAGGGGAGCGAATTCAAGGTGAATACTGAAATTGGAGCGGTAGAAGTGTTGGGTACGAGCTTTAATGTGTACAGCCGGAAAACCAGTTTTGAGGTGTATTGTCAAACGGGGCGTGTTGTGGTAAGTGTTGATAATGAGCGTGTTGAAGCCATTTTATCAGCCGAAGAGGCTACGAGATACAATAGCGATACCGATAAGCTGGAAGACTTGAACGAAGCGTCAGGCCCTGCTTGGCAAATTGGTGAGAACCGGTACAAAAGTCAGCCCATCGGTCGGGTCATTCAGGATTTGTCCGCCCAGTTCGGGTTTGTTTTTGATGTAGACTTCATAGATCGGGATCGCCCCTACACCGGTTTATTCCTCCATGCTGATCCAGATCAGGCATTGGAAATGGTTTTTGAGCCTATGGGGATTGCGTATGTGCGAAATGGGAATGCGGTTCGTTTATTTGTAGAGGAATAAACTCGCTAACGATTGATGGGACTTATGCGCCTTCTGTTTCTTATAGTACTGTTTGCCACCAATACCTTGCTTGATGCTCAGGAAGAAACTTTAATTAGCTTTGATTTTAGAAATACTGAATTAGTCGATGCATTAATGGATATCGAAAATAATTACAGTATTTCTTTTTCATATGGCGATGATTTAGTCCACAATAAAAAAGTAACGTCCCGTGCAGATGATTTGACACTGGATGAAGCTTTGCAAAAGTTATTTTCCGGTCGCGATATAGGTTTTAAGATTATAGATCGGAAATACGTGCTTTTGGTGCTTGAAAAGGATTCTGAGATACTGAGCGAACATATACTTGGCGAATCTCTAAATTCAAGGACATATAAAATACAGGGTAGGGTATTAGACGCGGAATCAGGGACGGGCCTGCCTTTTGCTCAAATCTATGTAGCGTCTACAAATAGTGGATGCCATACGGATACCGATGGCTATTTCGATTGTGATTTAATGGGTTCAACAACAGACTCCGTACGCATATCTAGTCTGGGGTATACCGACCAAAAGTTATATCTACCCAATAGCGAAAGTAAAAGCTTGTCTATCGATCTGGCGATATCTTCGATCGGGCTCGCTGATGTGGTCGTCACTGAGTATTTAACTGATGGCATACAAGGTGGTAATGAGTTAGGTCAAATACGCTTTTCGCCGCCGCGTATCGACCTACTGCCCGGACAGGCTGAACCCGATGTATTGCAGGCGATCTTGCTTTTGCCGGGTGTGTCTAGCCCTACAGAATCGGTGTCTGACATCAATATAAGAGGCGGAACGGCCGATCAAAACCTGGTTCTTTGGGACGGTATTCCCATCTACCATACCGGGCATTATTTTGGATCTTTTACAGCTTTCAATTCATTTATAGTCGACAAGGTAGACGTATGGCGTGGTGGTTTTGGTGCACAATTCGGTGGGCGAGTAGCGGGCGTAATCGACATCCAATCGCAAAATGATATTCACAAAGCGTTTAGGGCTGGTTTAGGCATGAATCTCACCCACGGTCATGCATTTGCAGAAGTTCCTTTAGTAGAAAATAAGCTGTCCTTTATGTTTTCGGCTCGTCGATCATTTACTGATATTCTCAGAACGATAACTTTCAATACTTTTCAAGGTAAAATTTTTCAAGGTACTAAAGTAGATGAAAATGAGAGAGTTGTCGATGAAGAAATTTCTATAGACACAGATCGGTTTTATTTTGCGGATGCACACGCTAAAATTATCTGGAAGCCAAATGAAAAAGATAAATTTTCAGCAGTTTATTTTGTTGGTAATAATGATTTAGAATTTGCGTTAGCAGAGCCAGAAGCTAGGCTAGCTGATGTTATAGGCATCGAAAATTGGGGGGCAAAACTAGACTGGCAACGAAGTTGGTCCCCAAACTGGTCTTCGGGCTTGTATGCCAGCTATTCATATTTCGATTACAATGCTGGATTTGTCGAAACCATAGATGGGAACTTAGATATTGTAAATCTGCAAAATTTAAACGCCCTATCCGACCAGAGAATCAGCTTCGATACGGAGTGGAAAGCAAAGCGTAATACCCGTCTAAAATTCGGCGCCAGCTGGGTCGATTATAATTTGAGTTTTAATATTAATTACCAAAGTATTTTTGACGATGACTTCAACGAAACCTCCAGAGATAGTACAGATGTATACAGTGTCTTTCTAGAATATCAGCTGGAGGATACTGAGAACCGATGGGCCCTTCAACTTGGCTTCAGGCATGTTAGTGTTCCGAATTTGGAAGAATTCTTTTGGGAGCCTAGGGCCAATGTCAGTTATCGCACAGAAACTGGATTTAGATTCAAAGCCAATGCTGGCGTCAATCATCAATTTATCAATCAACTGATCGAGTTTGGATTTACAGGCTTGGGAGTCGGTAATCAGATATGGACACTAGTGGACGGAGATGATTTTCCGGCTTTGAGAAGTACACAGCTTGCGATAGGTGCCGATTGGGGTAAAAACGGCTGGTTTTTTGATGTGGAAGCCTACCACAGACAGTTGGTCGGCATTACCTCTCTGGCTTCGACTTTTGCATCTTTCGATGAGGTCGGTTTTAATGAAGGAAGGGGTCGCAGTTATGGCTTAGACGCATTAATTCGCAAGCGATGGGGCGACCACCAAAGCTGGTTGAGCTACAGCCTGAGTCGGTCGGAATATTTCTTTGAAGAGCTAGAAGACGATTGGTTTCCGGCCATCAACGATCAACGGCATCGATTTTCATGGGTATACCTATGGCAGCAAAAGCGATTTTCCCTAAGCCTGGGCTGGACGCTTGAAACCGGGCGACCATTTACACCTCTGGCCGATGTCTTATTGGAAGAGCTCGAGGATGAGATCGGTCCATTTACTCTGTCTGTCCCTATATTGGGGGAAGTCAATGCTCGCAACTTGCCCGCTTCTCATCGATTGGACGTCTCGGCTTTGTATAAGTTCCCGTCTCGGAGAAGTCTGCCTGCCAACCGCAGGAATAGAGGTGCTAATTATCAAATCGGTCTGTCGGTCATAAACATATACAACCAAAGAAATCTGCGATATCGATCTTACAGAGATATTATCTTTGAAGATGGGGAAGAGCCCATAGCGCAAGTAGAGACTTTCGAACGGGATTTGCTTCCATTCACACCGAATCTATTTTTTAGAGTAGCCTGGTGAAGAAATCTGAAGAAGCCTGCTTGCCGACAACCGTTAAGCAGGTCCAAAAAAATAAACCATGAAAAACCTATCCACCTCACTCTTTTTTAGTCTAATATTTGTTCTGTCTTGTAGCAACGATGATGAAGCGGTTATGATGGAGCCCACCGGCCCCGACCCGCGCTGCGAAAATGTAGACTGTGCATCTGGTGGCACTTGTGTCGATGGCATATGCGCCTGCGACCCCGGCTATGTGGGCGAGCGCTGTGAGACATATGTACCGGTACAGCTGCGACTACAATCCGAAACGCCTATTGAAATCATTGATGGCGGAATATCGATCGACAGCCTGTATGGCAAGCTGTATGCGGGTGGCATCATTTTCTATATCGATATGGGTGGATATCTTCCTGGCAAAGAAGGTCTGGTCTGCTCGCCCAATTTCTTGCCCCGATCCTATGGTTGGGGCTGCCTGGAAACAGACCTCGACAATGTGCCGAATGTAGCGCAGTACCCCAACCGGCCATTCAGCAATGAAGCCGGAGCGAAAATCGGCGATGGCCTCGCCAATACACAAGCCATATCTGCCAGGACTTGCGCCAGCCAGTCGGCAGCAACGGCATGCACCGATGCCAGTATAAATGGCTTCGACGATTGGTTTTTACCCGCTGCCGGTACGCTGGACTTGATGTACAAGAATCTTGAGGTTGCTGGCTTGGTCGATTTTAATAACCAAACCCTTTGGAGCTCTACAGAAAGAGCTGGTTCTGGCGCATGGCGCACTTCTTTTAGCGGGGGCGCACACGCAGTAACAAATAAGCAAAGCAATCTTTCGGTCAGGCCCGTGCGGACATTTTAAAATATGTGCACAAAATCCGGTCTCAGTGGTTGTAAAAAATAAAACATGATTCTTACAACCACGAGTGGTATAGACGGGGTAGCCATACGCGATTATCTGGGCTTAGTGACGGGCGAAACCATTATCGGCTCCAATGTCTTCAGCGACTTTTTTGCCAGTATTACCGACATCGTGGGTGGCCGGTCGTCTTCCTACGAAAGCGTGCTGAAAGAGGCCAAAGATGTAGCCATAGAAGAGATGACGAATAAGGCTGAAGCACTGGGTGCCGATGCCATCATCGGTATCGACATCGATTACGAAACCATCGGCAAAGGTATGCTCATGGTGATTGCCACAGGTACGGCGGTGAGGCGATAGAGAAAATAAATTTTATCGAGTACAAAATCCTAGTAATGAAATATATAAAGTTGATTTGCCTATCTTTTATCTTATTGCTGACCAGTTGTGGTGAAGAAAGATCATCGAATCAGGAAAGCCAATCCACCACTACAACCCAGAGTCGTGGAAATTATCCCAAAGAAGTTTCGCTGGAACTGAACTCCAATGATCAGATGCGCTATGATAAGCTGCTGCTTCGTGTCAAGGCCGGTCAGGAGGTGACACTCACCTTGAATCATACCGGCGAGCAGCCGAAGAACTTGATGGGGCACAATTTCGTACTACTCAAAAAGGGGACTGACGTAGACCAGTTCGCGTCTAAAGCTGTTGTCGCCATCGAAAACGATTACATCCCCGCCGATACCGAAGCGGTCATTGTCCATACCAAGATGATTGGCGGTGGCGAAAGCACGACCGTCACCTTCGATGCACCCGCCAAGGGGAGCTACGATTATCTGTGCAGCTTCCCCGGTCATCATGGCCTCATGCGCGGCAAGTTTATAGTGGAGTAGTGGTTTTGATTTTTGCCCCAAAGGGCAAAAATCGAAACTAGTCGCCCCCTAAGCCAAATCCATAGCTACTTCAAACCTCGTCAGCCCATCTTCGTCAGTCCTTAAACTGTAAGTCGCTCCATGTCCACGCAGAATATCCTGGCTTAAAGTCAGCCCTACACCCTGGCCATTGGCCTTTGAGCTGAAAAAGGGCGAAAAGATTTTCTCCTGTTCGTCGGCAGAGATGCCTTTACCATTATCTACTATAGTGAAACCTGCTTTTTTGCCATTGCAGATCACCCTGAATTCGATTTTGCCGCGTTCCCGCTCGCCTATACTTTCCAGGGCGTTAATGGTGGCATTATAAATAACCTGCTCTAAAAGAATCTGATCGCCCATAATTCGAGGATGCTTAGCAGACGTATACAAATCGAGCTGTACGTGCTGCTCTTTAGCGATAGGAAGTAGCGTCGATCTGACTTTGGACAAGAGATCATTTAGCAAAATATGATTGAATTCGGGTTCCGGCAGACGAACGACATCGGCAAACCGACGCATAAATCGATTTAGGTTTTCTCCTCGCTCTTTGATAAGCGGCAGGTAACTTACGACCAGGTCTGTCCATTCGCGATTCTGCTTGTCTTCTTCGCTCAGTAAGCTATCAATGATCGATCGGCTCGCCCCGAAGCTGTTGTTGACTTCGTGTGCCATCATACGTATGACCTGACCGTAGGCCTCCTTTTCCGCAGCAAATAATTCCTGACTCACATCCTGAAAGAGAATAAACTTCCGCTTGAATCCCTGGTCGATAAAAAAAGCTGTATCACATCTATATCGTCTATTGCCAGGCAGGGTAATGATCCTGCTTTCTTCTTCTGAAAGCTCTGAAAGTTGATGTGCAAGTGGGTGGTCGATCTCAGAAAGTGAATCTGGTAAGTTTGTTTTTTTATCCCATTCGAGTTGATCGCGGCCCCAGGCATTGATACTATTCAACCGACTATCGAAGTCGAGTATAATCAAGCCGATATCGGCTGCACTTATCAGTTGCGTCAGGAAAAAGTGCTGACTTCTGGTCTGAATGCGTTCTGATCGTATGTTATCGAGCAACCTATTGTAAACTTCTATCAATTGATCGACTTCGGTGCTACCTACTTTGCGAAGTCTAAGGGCAAAATCTTGATCGTTGAGTGCGGCTACACCATCGCTGATTGTTTTGACTGGAGCGATCAACTTCCGATAAAGCGAGTAAGCACCAATTAGGGAAATGACGATGCCCAGTTCTACGAGCAAAAACCAATACAGGGTTTCGCGCAGTGCCCACCAAGCCAGCCCCGCCAATAAAGCGTGTAGAAAAATGATATAGATCCAATACCTTCTAGCTCCGCTCATGTGCGATTCCGTATTTTTCCATACGCCTGTAGAGTGCCGGTCGTGTCAAGCCGAGTTCAGCTGCGGTAGCTGTGATCTGATTATTGTGTCGGGCCAGTGCAGCCTTGATCATGCGCTCTTCCATATCGGCCAACTCGATAGCAGGCAGGCTGTCTATCTTTTTTGATTGACCAGCCTGATAGCCGACCTCTAGATCGGTGGGCGTCAGCTTATTGTCTCGTGCAAAAATGATACTTCGTTCGATGACATTTTTGAGCTGTCTGATGTTGCCAGGCCATGATTGGCGCTGTAACCACTTCAAGGCATCAGAGGATAAATCGGGCTTTTCAGTATGATGCAGCTTGGCTCCTAAAGTAAGAAAGTGTTCGGCTAATTCGGCTATATCTTCAGGGCGCCTTCTTAGTGGAGGCAGATGCAGGGTGACCAGGTTGATGCGATAGAGCAGATCCTCCCTGAATCGGCCTTCGGTTATGAGTTCTGGCAATACCCGGGAGGTAGCACTGATAAGCCTAAAGTCGGCCTTTTTGCTCTTGGAGTCTCCGAGACGAGTGAAGTAGCGTTCCTGAAGTACCCGCAGTAGTTTGACCTGACCGCTCAGGGGCAAATCACCGATCTCATCGAGGAATAATGTGCCACCCTCGGCCATCTCGAAGTGTCCTTTTCGATCTCGCTTGGCATCGGTAAAAGCACCCGCCCGATGACCAAACATTTCGCTCTCGAATAGACCTTCGGGTATGCCACCTAAATTGACAGCCACTATGGGATGTTTGGCCCGCTCGCTAGATTCGTGTATGGCTTTGGCGATTAATTCTTTACCGGTGCCGCTTTCGCCCGTGATCAAGACGCTGGCCTCTGTTCGCGCAACTCGTTTGGCCATGTCCAAAACCTCTTTTAACTCGCTCGAACGACCTACTATCTCTCCAAATCCATCAGCATCAGCTTGGTGGTCATTAGCCGTTCTTTTTTGCCCATATAAGTTCAAGACCGATGCGACTGATTTAAGTAAATGCGCATTGTCCCATGGCTTGGCCAAAAAATCGCGGGCTCCTCTTTTCATGCCTTCTACGGCGAGCTGTACGGTCGCCCAGGCAGTGATCAAAATAACCGGTAAGTCGGGTCGCGCCACTAAAATCTCTTCTAGTGTTTGCAGCCCATCCTGGCCGGTAGATGAGATCGTAAAATTCATATCCAGCAACAGCAGGTCGTAGTCTTTTGTCGCGATCGCATTGGTGCCTTCGCTTGGCGACAATGAAAAATCTACCTCATAGCCCGCTCTACTCAATAGTAGCTTGAGCGAGAGGCAAACTGTCTGGTCATCGTCTATGATGAGGATTTGGGGCACAACTAACGCTTCTTAATTTTCATGAAGAACTTCCGCAGGGTGGAGGCCAGCAGCAGATCGAGCGGGAAGATAAGCGCAAGTCAGCACAACCAGACTAATTAAGCAAAAGGCTATAAACATGGCTATATAAGCGTCAGCAGAACGCACGACGTCGCCCAAAAGACCTAGGAGGGGTACTTGTATCGTGAATAAACTCGCCAGCAACATAGCCGCCAAAGCTACTAAGTAGACCTCAGTCGTGAACTGGCCGCTAATGCTGGATTTACTGGCTCCCATGGCACGCCTTAGACCGATTTCAGGTCTTCGCTTGCTGATGCTGTAAAACAAAACACCGAAAAGACCCAATGCAATATTGACGATCAAGAAACCGCCGACGATCAGACCCACTACGATCAATATCCAGGTTTGTAGGGCAAGTGCTCTGCGGTTTTTGTCGAGATCATTTACTACGATATCCTCTGTCTTCAGTATTTGACCGAGTTCGCTAATGATAGTTTCTTCCAGTTCGCCACCACTACCATCTACTACACGTAGATATAGCTCGGGCATATTTGTGTCGAATTCACTGGTATAAAAAATAGTTAAGGCCTGCTCTTCTTCAAATCCATCTCGATAATTATAATGATCGACGACACCGGTAATACGCCATTCTCCATCTAAAATTAAAATGCTATCGAGTATGGGCTCATTCCTGAAATACTCTTCGCGCAAACGACGGTTTACAACAACAGGCCGGTATTTTGAAAGGGTATCCTCTGGAGTAAACCAGCGGCCTTCCACTAATTCAAAATCGAACACATCCTGATAGTCTGCATCGCCACTGAGCATGTTCGTCCGAAATTCAAAGCCCATATCGTCATTGCCATTCATCCACATCGATCCTCCAAATGGAACAGCCATACCACCAAATGCTGCGTGCTCGACACCTGGAATAGCTTCCATTGCATTTTTTAGACTTTCGCGGGTGGAAATCATATCGACGCTATCGATGGCTTCAAAACTTCTGCTTAGGTTTACGTGCCAGAGATTCTCGACTTCATAACCTAGTGGAGTCAGGTAATTCCTAAAATTCCGAGTTGCAAATGCAGCGATTGCCCAGACAATTAAAAAACAGAAGAAAATCTCTACAAAAAGTAAAGTGTTTTTCTTACGCTTATTCCAGATGAGTTTAAGCATGTGCTTGATCATGATAATTTATTTATTGGATATAGAAATAATTTTACTGGCGTAAGCCTTCTGATATTTGCTGTTTGGAAATACGCCAGGCAGGCAATAGACCCGATAGAATACCCAAGGCCAAACACAGTAAAAAGCTGTAGAAAAATACCGTTCCATTAAATGATAAAACCGTATTGGGCATGGCTCCGCTTGAATTAATGACCTGTATGACGAATAAACTCAATCCCAAGCCGATTAATCCGCCGATAAAGGTTACGATTACGTTCTCGAAAAGAAATTGTCCGAGTATTTGATCGCGTCTTGCCCCGTAGGCTTTTCTTACACTGATCTCGGAGGCGCGCTCCATCATTCTTGTCAAATTAATATTGATTAAGTTGAGCACAGGAATGAGAATAAATAAACCCAGCCCAACAAATAATAGCAATCGGAAATACAATACGCTATCACGCACATCGTCTTCGTAGAAGAGATCGTCTGCATAGCTTTCTTCTCGATTAAATGCATCTATCGATATCTGTTCGAAATCCATCTCTGGCGGTATGGGAATTTGTTTGCCTATATGAATCATGCTTTGTTTCATAGCTTCTACCTCGCTGGTACTGGCAGCTAAAAAAGCCCCTTGAAACGGTCCTTGGTTGCTGTTGTCGGTCAGTAAATCCGGTACGGTTGTAGTTACGGGCATGTACACCTCGGCGTTCACATCGTCATTGCTGGTGCGAATGCGATCGATTACCCCGATTATTTCGTAAGATCGACCACTGAGGGGTAAGTTTTGACCTATTGCTTCTCTTATGCCTCCAAAGTAATCTTCCGCTGTTTGTTGGCTCAGTATAGCCACGGACTCAGCAGATTCGACTTGCGCATAATTGAAAGGGCCGCCGGCCAGGAATGTAAAATCGTAGATATTCCAATATTCGGAATCGGTATATAATCCCCGCAATGAAAATTTTTGCCCGTCTTTGAATACCGTAAACATTCGATTGAAAAAGAGGGTATAACTTTCTTTGGGCTCGACCTTAGACAGGTGTTCAGTCAAGACTCTATAGCTCATATATCCAGCAGACATATACCTGCCAGAATTTATTTCCTTATCCAAAGTGTCGTAAGTCATCTGACCGGCCACCAACTGAGAATCGATGGTCCATGTAGTGTCTGACATTTCGGTAAACATTTCTAATCTACTGGCATTCACGATACGGTCGCCTCTGGAGATGGGCGTATTACTACCCATTTCTGTATCATACAAGGCCAGAATAATCATAAGCACCATTAAAGTAAAGCTGATACCAAATAGCGTAATGGCAGTATACATTCGGTTGCGGCCCAGTGCCTTCAGGGCCATTTTGAGGTAATTGAGAAGCATAATAAATTTATTTCCTTCGGCCTGTAGACCGAAGAGTTTATAATGTAGCTGCCGTACTGACCTGACTGCCATCGAATAATCTGACCAAGCGATCGGTCTTCTTGGCCATGCGCTCATCGTGTGTAACCATGACGATGGTCGTACTGAGCTCTTTATTGAGCTGGAGCAAAATGTCCATGACCTCGTCACCCATGGCACTATCCAGGTTACCTGTAGGCTCATCAGCCAGTATGATGTTGGGCTTGCCGACTATGGCGCGGGCTATGGCTACTCGCTGCTTTTGACCACCCGAAAGCTGAGTCGGAAAATGCTTGATGCGATTGGACAATCCGACTTGTTGGAGAGCTTCGGCAGCCAGCTGGCGTCGCTTGCGTGAGCTGGTTCCCCGATAAAGTAGGGGCAGCTCGACATTGTCGATAACCGAAAGATCGTTGATCAAGTGAAAATTCTGGAAAATGAAACCCAACTGCTCATTTCTGAATCTAGCTGTTTTTCGGCCCGTATAGTTCGTCACCTGTTCACCACTTAAGGTTACCTTCCCTTCTGTCGGTGCATCGATTAGGCCGATGATGTTGAGCAAGGTCGACTTGCCGCAACCACTCGGGCCCATAATAGATAGAAACTGGCCGCCCGGTACTTCGAGAGAGATGTTGTCTAAGGCAACGGTTTCTATAGTATCGGTCTGGTAGACCTTGCTGATTTTTTGGAGCTTGATCATAAGCTGGTATGAGGTTTTTGATTGATGAAATCGTAGCCCGTTAGCAGGCTAAGTCTGTAGTAGGCCAGGCAGTAGTCGCGCAGACCAGAAATATAAGCCCGAAGACTCTGATCCCTGGCGCGTTGAGCCAAATTGAGATCGGTCAGCGGTATCGCACCGAGCACGTAACTCTCTTGAGAGATGGTGAATCGCTGTTCTGCCAACTGACTGATGCTTTCAGCCAATTCCAGAGAAACGGCTGTTCGTTCTAGTTGAGAAATGCTGATCTGTACATCGCCTAGAAGCTGATTTTGTGTGAATTCTGCGCTTTGGCGCGTGAATTCGGCCCTGGCTTCTGCCTGGCGAATCGAAGCCCGACGGGTGCCACCATCTAGAATGGGCATACTTAACTGAAGCTGGATGATTTCCTCTCGTTGAGGATCGGCATAAACTTCCGATAGTTTTTCGTCACTGCGCACCAGACCGACCGAGGCTAGCAGATCTAGCCTGGGACCATTGTCTCTTTGTGCGCGGTCTATCTCCTGTTCGGCCAGAAGTAAATCGACTTGAGCTTCCAGCCATTCTGGGCGCAACTCTTTGGCTAGCGCAGCCAATTGATCCGGTGATAAATCGGGTGGGGCAGGAGCTTCTGGAAACACAGGTAGCAAGGCCGTACCTGCATAAGCTAAACCCAAATACCGATAGATTTCAGCCGATGCTTGTTCGAGCCCGAGTCGTGCATTTTGCTGCGCTTGCTGAGCAGAAACTAGCTCCAGTTCTATTTGCACGAGATCATTCCGGCTAATTCGGCCCAGATCAAAACGCTCTCGGGCTACTTCTAATAGCTGCTGATTGACCCGCTCGTTGAAATCGGCCAACTCTCGATTTTGGTCGGCAGAAAGGAGATTGAAAAATAGTCTGGTAGCCTCCAGCGCGGCCGCTTCTGTTTCGGCAGTCCGTCTCAGACTAGCCGCCTGCTCAGCCTTCGGAAGTATCTTTTTATCCCATTTCCAGGGGTTGAAAGCCAGTATGGGCTGCTGAATGCCTATACGAACAGGAAGACCGCGATACTGCTGAAAGTCAGTCTCGAAATTATCGAACCTCTGTAGGTTGGTCGTAGCGAATAGTATCCCACCAGTAGGACCGATCCGCTGCTGGAAGTCCAATCCGACGAAGCTATTGTTGATTCGTACCGATTGAAAAGCCACAGTACCGTCGGGTTGAACCGTCTCTTGGGCAGATCGCGCATAGTTGGGAAAATTGGCATTGAGATCGAGTTGCGGACTTAAACTGGCTTTGTATAACGCTACTTCTTGCTGAGCAAGCTTTAAATCGCGTTCGGCGAGGGCGACACCCAGTGCCTTCTGACGAGCCAAATTCTGAAGTTCAGCAAGTTGTAGACTATCGGAAAACTGAGCGTGCAGACTACCTGCGGAAGTACAAATAAAAGCAGCGATAATGATAGCGATACGTCTCATGGCTTAGTCATTGATGGTGAATCGATCCAGCTCGCGATAGCGCTCTAAATCTGAAATGATGACTTGCTCACCAGCTTCCAACCCACTGGTGATCTCCACATGATCGCCGCTGCGATAGCCGATAGATACCCGCCTTTTAACAGCTTCCTGCCCTTCGACTACGAATATATCCTGGCTGCTGCCCCCTCTGAATACCGGACCGTTTTTAACCCTGACTACGCCTTCGTGCTGTGCTGATATTACCCGTAATTCGCCTCTCAGATTAGGGCGCAATAGCTCATTACTCGAGTCTTCCAACTCGACGATGAAGCGCAAGGTGTTGTTCTCTACCGCGGGTAAAATAGCCGTAACTATCCCGATTAGGTCTTGCCGCTGAATTTCCATGATGACTGGATACCCCACCTTGACCTGCTCTGAAAAACGGTCGCTACATGTACCTTCCACTCTATATCGACTCAGATCTGCCAACCTAACCAGTGGTGTGCCTGCCTCGACCTGCTGACCGACCGATTCATTCACCCAGGTAATCACGCCAGGGCGTGGTGCCAGCACGGCCAGCTCGTCGAGTCGGCGCGACAACTGCCTGACCTCTTTCTCTTGTATGCCCACCTCGAGTTGCAACTCGCGCTTGCGACCGTTCAGACTGCTGCGCCTGTAGTCGAGCTCGTTTTGCAGCTTGTCTCGCTCCAGCTGACTGATGCGAACCGATAGCTCTGCGGATTCGACTTCTTCCTGAGTCGCGCCGCCGATTTCCAGCAGGCGACGCGTGTCGGTCAGCTGGGCTTCGGCGGCGGCCAGGCGTAGGGAGAGTATCTCCGTTTCGTAAGCCAGCTCTTGGATGTCTCGGTCGTATTCAAGCTCCAAGAGGGCAATGTTATTCTGGCGCACGGCCAGTTTGTCTTTCAAGCCATCGAGCTGTAATCCTACAAACTCCCGGTCTAACTCCAATATTAAATCTCCCTTTTTAACCCTCGACCCGGGCCTGAGCAACACTTTCTCAATTTCGCTGCCGATCGGTGCATTGAGCTGCTCTTCAAAGGCAGGCACTACCAGCCCACTAGCCGTGACGCTATTGGCCACCGTTCCTATTTCAGCCATTGAAAATCGCAGTTCAGAAGATTCTGCTTTAGGGCTTATCAGCTGCCGAAAACCCCAAACACCAAGTGCGATCAAGGCCAAAACAACGACCAGCCTAAGCCAAAACCGAGTCTTCCGCTTTCTGATTTCCTGCTTTTCAATAGGTCGATCCATAGTAAGTGCTGTATTGCACTTTCACCCTTGTGAAAAGCGTGCCAGAAAATTAGATGCTTGTTTTTGTTAGACTTACGCAGGTAGAATTTTTATAAAGTGTCCGAAAGCGTACACCTCCTGTTCGATATCAACCACCCAGTCCCCCGGGGACACATAACTTAGCGATGGGATTCATCCCATCGCCACGAAGTGGATTGAGTTCCATCCCATCGCCACAAAGTGAACTGAGTTCCATCCCATCGCCACGAAGTGAATTGGGATTCTACTCGCTATCCCACGACCCGGCCCACTTCATACTCCACTTCTTCAATAACTTCATGGAGCGACTTTTCCACAGAAATCTCAACGACATCTACTTCATCAGTGGGCCAATCTAAGGCCTCGAACTGACTGTCGAGTAAGGAAGCAGGCATAAAATGGTTCGCTCTTGCTGTCATTCGCTCAGCGATAATCTCTTTGTCGGCATTTAAAAACAGGAAAAGACAACTCGGAAATGCCGTTGATCTAAATTGATCTCGATGTGGCCTTTTCAGGGCCGAGCAAGCAAGCACCACAGAATATTCTTCTCTACGCAGCGCCACAAGTGCTTTACAAATGCGATCTATCCAGGGTGCCCTTATCGATTCATCGAGGGGCTGGCCAGACGCCATTTGGGCTTTTGCCGCTTTTGAATGAAGGTCGTCGGCTTCTATAAATGCCCAGCCTTTTCGTTCCGCCAGGTTGCGCCCTACACTTGACTTACCGGTACCGGAGACACCCATTACGATGACGAGTATTTGCTTCTCCATGGCCTATGCGACTTCAACTAGTAACTCATACGTCTCGCCATCGGTTATCGTTAGCACATGCCCATCGAGGATATTTCCATCGACCTGTATCCGTGTACGCTTCAAATTCCGGTCTCTACGCACGGTCATATTAATTTGGGCATTTCTGAACTTCCGGCTTGCCTTCATCTCATTCCATTCTGTGGGCATTTTAGGATCGATCAGTAGGCCTTCCGGTACCCCTTTCAGCCCAATGAGGCCATCGATCAAGCACCGGTAAAACCAGTGGACGGTACCGGTGTTGAATAGCTGACTCGATCTTCCTGCCCGACTTGGAAATTGACGGTAGGCACCCCGGTAATAGTTGGGTATGTACAGAGGGAGTTGACCACGCTGAAGATAGTCTTGAAGTGTTGGGCCGGGAATCATCTTCCTAAGCAGCTCGAAGGCTTTGTCCGGCTTCCCGACTTTGTAGAGGGCGTAGATGTAAAAAGCTGCTGCGTGGTTGTAGACCGAACCGTTTTCAGCCGTTCCCGGGTGCTTTTGCGTCACTCTTCCAACATCTTCCCTCATGGCCGTAAATGAGGGGGTGAGTAATTCTACGCCATAAGGGGTTTCGAGTTTACTTTCTACGGCTTCGATTATACTTTTTTGCTGTTCTGTATTTGTAGCTTCGGCCAGTAGTGCCCAGGCTTGGGGATTGAGAAAAATCTGCCCTTCATCATCTTGCCGCGTTCCAAACAGAACATCATCATCGGTAATACCTCTTCCATACCATTGCCCTTCCCATATATGCTTGTTTACGGATGCATTGCATTCATTGGCGGCGATTAAAAACGCATCAGCTTTAGCTTCTGCTTTTATTTCGATGCAAATTCTTGCCCAGCATTTTAGCGCATAGGCTGTGGCCAGCGTTAGCCAGCCTGACACGCCTTTTCCCTTATAACCAACCATATTCATGGGGTCGCACCAGTCGCCTTGATCGATGAGGTTCAGCCCCCGATGATCTCTGGCTTGAACCAGCCACCGCATGGCTAGGTGAATATGTTCTGCTACAGATAATTGCTCTTCTGAATCTTTGAAGCCTACTGATTCTTCGAGCAGTTCGTAGTCGTTGGTTTCATCCAGATAAGCTTGCAGACAGATAGGTAGCCAAACGCAATGATCAGTGTGAGGAACTTGATTGATGTATTTAAGCTCGGCTTGTTCGATGAGTAGAATACCATCTGGCATAGCCCCCGACCGCTCTTGCTGAGATAAGGCGTTTAAGAATGCGGCACGAGCTACAGTCGGCGATAGATAGCTCATGCCCATGTTGTCTTGTAAATAGTTGCGAGTCTGAGGGTCGGTCGTCAAGCGATTAACGTCGCCATGGTAATAAACTTGTCTCCCCAGCCAATGATTGACGAAGTGATCGAAATCCTGATCGGGTGTTTCGATCTTCAGTAATCCTCGATGCTTAGTCAAGTGCTGATGGTAATCCTTCTTTGCCTTTGTGAGATTCTCATTGGAGAAGAATTGCTTTTTAATTTCTTTTATGTCGTTTGTGTCTTTGGCAGGCCCAAAGAGAAAACGGAATTCCTGAGTATCTCCAGCTGAAAGCGACAATGTATATTGCATGACGGCGGCAGGAGTTTCGTAGCGTGCATCGCTATTGTTCAATCGTTCGGCAAGAACGGCATCGGGTCGCTGTAGCCCACCTTCCCCCTCGAATTGCTCTCTTTGCAGCTCGTAGGCATCTGGCCTTCTATCAGCCAGTAGATAGGTCTTGTCTTTAAAGTCCTTCTGCTTGAAGTAGTCGGGGTATTTTTGATAGGGTGTGACGCAGTTTGCAACAATGGCATTCAGCTCATGATCGAATGTGCACGATTGATTCATCCAAGACATGTAGCCGATTGTGAAAAAGGGGTACACACTCAGCTTCCTGTTTTTTGATCCCCTATTTTTGATGGCAATAGTCCAAAGCTCGATGGGCTGATCTTTTGCCAGAGACAGGCACAGTTCAATTTCTATTCCATCTTTTTTAACTATCCATTTGACGTCACTTGCGTTGGCTATAAATTTGAACGCATCCAATTGAGCGCGACAAGGTTCATAAGGCGCGGAGAATAACGACCCTGTCTCCTCATCTTTTATGTAAAAGAACCGCCCTGGATGATGGGCATAATACGCCTGTTCAGGCTGCATGAATGTCTTAGCCTCTAGATTGGGTGCGTAGGCATACTTGGCCGGTTCTGGCTGCATATGCTGTGCCGTTGCGAAGCCACGACAGTTTACCTGGATCATCATCTTCTCATTCCAGAGAAATGCGGAAGCTTTTGGCATGGCCGTCGGGCTAAAAAGGCACACTCCTCCTGTGTGATGATCTTTTTCCAATAATTGTTCTACTGTGTTTATGGGATCAGCCATTGCGTTCGTTTAGCTCTTGTTGAATCTGCTCCAGCTTGGCATCGCTTAAATTATAGAATACGAGTGTTGCCGCCGTGCCAATGGCAAACACACCAGGAATGATGGTTTGCATATAAACGATTCCATCTAGAGAAGCGCCAGATTGAATTTTCCCTGCCTCGTATCCCATGGCAGCCAGTACAGATAAGAGTAAAGCGGAGCCAACCGCATTACCGATTTTTTGAGAGAAAGTAGTAGCGGAAAAAGTCATACCCGTCGCCCGCCTACCGGTGCGCCATTCGTTGTAATCTGCCACATCTGCATACATAGCCCAGGTGATGGGCGGCTTGAATCCCAAGGCGACACTGATGATGAAATTGAATAAGAAAATTAGATACATTTCACTCGGCATCGCAGAACTATCGGTTATGGTCCCATCGGCTGCAATGCGGGAAACACTGATTACTTCGTCTTCCAATTCACGCACATTCAGGACTTGCCCGGACTCTGCCAAAGCTACCTGCTCGTGAAATATCCAGAATACCTTCTCTCGTCTGACCCATTCGTACTGGTCGCCTTCGGAGTGAGTACTTCCTATCAATTCTGCGGCATCAAGACTAGAGATTTCTAGCTCGCCCAGCGATACTACGCCCTGTGTTTTCGGTTTGGGTACGAAAGTGAAAGCGATACTCAAAATGCCAACAATAATCAGGCAGATACCCAATAGCTTGCGCTTGTCGATAAAGCGAGTGACATAGGCACAGCTCATAGCTCCTATCATCAAACCCAAGAACTGCAAGCCCACATAGGTGCCCAACAAATCGATGCGCTCCACAAAGTATCTGAAGTAATAAGCCGAAGAACTACCCCTGATCGTCATAGTGATCATAAATGCCATGGCCAGTACAAAAAGAACAATCCACGGTCTACAAAACAGTAAGTCTTTGAAGTCTTCTATGGGTTTGGTCTTGACTTGATCGACTGGTGGCTTTACTCGTTCTTTGGTCGAAAAGAAAGCAATACAAAAAAGGATGGATGCAATAATGGCATAAATGGTCATGGTCATTTGCCAGCCATAAGCACTGTATCTATCCCCATCGCCGAAGTATTCGGCAATTTCAGGCGTAGCCGCCCCCACGATAATCGAGCTGAAGTAGGCAAAGAAGAAACGGGTGCTGTTGATCGCATTCCTTTCTTGTGTATTTGCAGTTAGTACCCCCGATAGCGAATTGTAAGGCGTATTGAGCACTGTGTACATGAGCATCAAAAAGCTGTAAGTAACGTAGGCCCAGATCAGCTTACCTGTCGAATCCAAATCGGGCGTGGTCATGGTCATGATTCCTGCTGCCATCATGGGCAGTGCCCCAAATAATAAGTAAGGTCTAAACTTACCGTACTTGGTCTCCGTACGGTCGGCAATGGCACCCATTACCGGGTCAGTAATGGCATCGATAACCTTCGTAACGGTAACCATGACCGCAGCCGCAGCGGCTGTGATTCCAAAAATATCGGTGTAGAAAAAAACCAGGTAAGAACCGATTATGGCCCAGTAGAAGTTGAATCCGGCATCGCCCAGGCCATATCCAATGCGTTCTCTCCAGCTGAGTTTGGCGAGGCGGTCATTTTTAGAAGAGGTAGTCATACCGCCACAAGGTAGCTTTTGGATTACTCATGTCAGACTTACTCGATTATAAGTACATCCTCATCACTTTCTTTTAAAAACGAAAGAATATCAGACTTTCTCTGGGTTAAGGCGCTCTTAATTGTAGCTCCCACACTCTTTGTAATTGCTCCAACTCCACTGGCACCACCCCCGGCTTAGCAATCACTTGACCGCCAGCCAGATTGGCTAGCTGAGCGATCTCACCTAGCTCCATACCTGCTGCCAAGCCGCATGCCAGAACAGCAATGACCGTATCTCCTGCGCCACTGACATCGGCCACTTTTCTGGCATGGGTCGGGTAGATCTTCGAGCTGGTGCGATCGTTGACGTAGATGCCCAAGTCCGAAAGGGTGATCATGACCGCTTTACAATCCAGTTGCTCAAAAAC
The DNA here is from genome assembly GCA_039025055.1 of Bacteroidota bacterium. Classification (GTDB taxonomy): domain Bacteria; phylum Bacteroidota; class Bacteroidia; order Chitinophagales; family Saprospiraceae; genus Neolewinella. Next base: position 48,381 of record JBCCPC010000029.1, read on the forward strand.
GAAGCCTGCCGCCTTATCTAGATCGGGTAGGGTAGGATCGATCGCAAACGGCAGTTGTTGACGTATTTCTTTCAGGTTGGGCTTGAAAACGCCGCAGTTTTTGTAATCGAAAAAGTTGTCCACCTTGGGGTCGACTACAGTTTGCCAGGGACAATTAGCGCGATGAGCGGCTTGCTGAATTTTGGCAATTACCACCGGCCCCAGTACCCCTTTATTGTAGTCTTGAAAAAGAATAATATCCACCCCTTTTGCTATTGCCGTATCTACAGCTTTGAGTAGTCGATCAGCATCGGGTTTGGAGAGTAAATGAGTCTCTTCCCGATCCACCCGCATGAGCTGCTGACCGCCGCTCACGAGCCTGGTTTTGACTGTAGTAGGGCGGTCAGAATCAGCTATGACACAACTGGCATCCAAACCGGCTTCATGGATCAGGTCGTAGCAAACTTTGCCGTTTTGATCATGGCCGACAACACCAGCCAGGATTGCTTCCGCGCCCAGAGCTTTGATATTGAGGGCCACATTTGCTGCGCCGCCCAGCCTGTTCTCCTCATCTTGCAGCCTGACTACGGGCACTGGTGCTTCGGGACTGATTCGGTCTACTCTACCGTGCAGGTAGCGATCTATCATCAGATCACCTACAACTAAGATCCTAAGTCCAGAAAAGTCCAACATGATGAAGGGGTTTACTTCTAGCCACAGAGCGGCTAGAAATAAACTTTAAAATATCTCCGTCCCGGCAAAGTGGAATGCACCTTCTATAGCTGCATTCTCGTCGCTATCGCTACCGTGTACGGCATTCTCGCCTACATTAGTGGCGTACTTGGCGCGGATGGTGCCCTCGGCAGCTTCGGCGGGGTTGGTGGCACCGATCAGCACTCTGAAGTCGGCAACGGCATTATCTTTTTCCAAGATGGCAGCTACAATCGGGCCGCTGCTCATGAATTCGACGAGCTCGCCGTAGAAAGGACGCTCTTTGTGTACCTCGTAAAATTGACCGGCTTTTTCGGCACTCAGCTTCGTAAATTTCATAGCTACGATGCGAAAACCAGCACCATTGATTTGATGTAAAATAGCACCGATGTGACCGTTGCGTACAGCATCGGGCTTGATCATTGTGAACGTACGGTTACCCGCCATGAGATTGTTGGTTTAATGTTTTGGAAAAGGGTATTTCACACAGCTTTGCAAAAAGCGACGCAAAAGTAGGAATTTTTTGGCCTCCAAGCCTTTTTTTCGGAACTTTGCACGCTTTCCGAGCCGCTTATGTCTACAGAGATAAATGCCGTCAAAGAATTATTGGCGCAACCACGTGATATTGTCATCTTTTCGCACCGAAACCCGGATGGCGACGCCATAGGATCGAGTTTAGGTCTTTTTCATTACTTACGCAGGGTCGGTCACGCTGTACATATCATTGTGCCTTCCGAGTATCCAGACTTTCTGTCTTGGTTGCCAGGGGTAGACCAAATCGTTATTTTCGACGACGATACCGCCCGCGCTAAGCAGATTGTAGATAGAGCGGGTATGTTCTTCTTACTCGATTTCAACTCCTTCGAGCGGATAGACAAACTCGGCGAGCTGGTCATGGACGACAAGCGACCCCGCGTCATGATCGATCATCATCTCTATCCAGAGCCCGTGGCCGACTATATGTTCAGCGATCCTTCGGCTAGCTCGACTTGCGAGATGATCTATACCTTTATCAGCGATCTAGGCCATGCGGGGAGGGTCGATCCCACTATCGGCGATTGTCTGTACACAGGCATCATTACCGATACAGGCGGTTTTAAGTACGCCACTTCACCGCGTCTATTTCAAATTGCAGCCAAGTTATTGGAGGTCGGTACCGACGACTACAAGGTCCAAGATCAGATATGGAACAGCATGACCGAAAAGCAGCTGCGTTTGCTCGGTCACTGCCTCGCCAATCGGATGGAGGTTTACCCGGAGTATCATACAGGGATGATTTACCTCACCAAGCAAGACTATGCCGACTTCGATATCAACCGAGGTGACACGGAAGGGGTCGTCAACTACCTCCTGCGTATGCCTGAGGTTATGGTGGCAGCTTTCATACATGAGCAACCAACCATCGTGAAACTCAGCCTGCGATCAAAGGGTACTATGGACGTACAGCAGATTTGCAAAGCGCATTTCAGAGGGGGTGGCCACAAAAATGCGGCTGGTGGTGCGAGCTTTAAGCCGCTCAACGCGACCATACGCCGTTTTGTCGACCTATTGCCCGAGTATGCCGAGCAGATTCGCACGGCTTATCAAGAATTCAACAATTAAGCAATCTTATGCGTAAACTTTCATTTTTCTCTCTCCTCGTGGCCTTGCTACTTACCGCTTGCCAAAATGGACTTGGAGAGCAGACCACTCCTGCGGGAAATAAATATGTCCTTCATGAAAAAGGTGGTGGTCCATTACTTAATACTGGCGATTATGCCTACTTTAACTTAGATGCACGCGTGAGAGATAGCGTCGTATTTAGCACAAGAGAGGCAGGTGAACCCCAGATAGTACCTGTAGTGCCTGACTCTGTACAGAACCCACAATTGGAACCCATACTCGATATCATTCGCTATTTATCTGTAGGTGATAGCGTTACATATACCGTTGAAATAGATTCTATACCACCTATGCAAAGGGCACCTTTCATGGCTGGTGAGGAATATTTATATTACGATATAGACGTTGTAGAATCAGTCGACGAGGCGACCTTTGAAGCGCGTCAGGCCGCTAAGCAAGCGGAAGCAGAGGCCAAATTCGCCGCTGCAGCAGCTCGTCAACCGGAAGTATTGGAATTACTCGCTACTACTCAAGAAGCATATACTAACGGAACGCTGGAAAATATACAATCGACAGAGACTGGCCTGCGCTATGTCATCCACGAAGAAGGGACTGGCCCCAAAGCCGATCCCAGTAAGATCATGGCTGTGCAATATGTAGGTGCCCTTTCAAGTGATGGTACGGTTTTCGATCAGTCTTTCGACGATGGCATGCCACTCATGATGGGCAGAGGGCGTCGTGTCATTGCTGGTTGGGAAGAGGGTATCTCCTTGTTCAAAGAAGGTACTAAAGCCACTCTGATTATTCCTTCTGAATTAGGTTATGGGGCTACAGGCAACGGACCTATTCCACCCGATGCAGAGCTGATGTTTTATGTGGAGTTGGAAGAAGTGAGATAATAATTCTGATTGTTTTTGCGATGAATTGTCAGACAATCCATCGCAAAAACATTTTTTAATGAGGCTTTTATTTGTTCTGTTGTTTGTCGGATATGTGGTTAGTGAAGCGACTGCCCAGCTTCTATTCACTTTTGACTCGGTAGAAGTACACAGAACAGATACGATCTACTTCGATTTTGGGGAGGCCAAGATTACAAAGGAGGCAGATTCGGTACTGCGGATGGTCATGGCAGATTATCAGCCGGGGCTTCAGATGTATTTAGAGGGCCATACCGATGCCGTAGGCTCTGAAAATGCGAATAAGAAGTTAGGCGAAAAACGGGCTAAAGCGGTAGGTGACTACCTGCGGAAGTCTAATGCTTCTGTAACCAATGCCACAACGCGAGCGCCCTTCGTCGGATGGCCTGAAGATGATGTGATACAGCGCAGCTTTGGTGAGCGCAATCTGGCTATCAACACCCGGGCCAGAGAGCGATTGAATCGCCGCGTACTACTCCGCTCGGGCTTACCCAGAACGTATGCACGTGTACGCGGGCGCGTGACCGACAGCTTGGACACACCACTAGCTGGCTTGGTCGTTGCCCACGGACGTTATATGCGCGATACGACAAAAGCAGATGATGAGGGCTACTACGAAGTGAATCTACCACTGGAGCAAGTGGTCGGCATAGATGTATTTGCACCGGGTTATTTGTTTGCCACTCGCATGCTGAAAATCGATACGAATAGAGCCATTCCTCCCCTGAATGTCAGCCTGGCTCCTGTCAAACCAGGAGCTATAGTCGATATACCCGATTTATTTTTCGTTGGTAACAAGGCAGTACTATTGGAACGATCGAAGGGATCATTGAGCCGGATCGTTACGACCCTGAATTTCAACCCGAAGATGCGTGTAGAAATAGCGGGCCATGTGAATCAACCCGGAGTTGTGAGAGGGCCGGGTACCTGGGAGTGGGACTTGTCTGAAGCCCGTGCAAAAATGGTATACACTTACTTAATAGACTCAGGCATAGACGAAGACCGGCTAGTTGCCAAAGGGTATAGCAATACGGAGATGCGCAATCCCAACCCTAAAAACGAGCGTGAGGCCCTACCGAATAGAAGAGTAGAGATCAGAGTGTTGGAGTGACCGATGCCGAAGCACCGGCCACTCTTTTGATCATTTGGCGTTAAGACCTGCGAGGTCTATCAAGAAGGCGTAATCTCTAGCGCGATCTTTCAATGACTTGAAGCGCCCGCTGGCTCCGCCATGGCCGGCATCCATATTGGTATGCATGAGAATGGGCCCGCCTGATTCGGTATTGTGGGTGCGTAGCTTGGCCACCCATTTAGCTGGTTCCCAGTATTGTACTTGACTATCGTGCAAGCCCGTAGTGACTAGCATGGGCGGATAAGCTGTCTGCTTGACCTGGTCATATGGGCTATAGCTGAGAATGTACTCGTAGTATTCGGGGTCTTTGGGGTTGCCCCACTCGTCCCATTCGCCGGTGGTAAGTGGGATAGTTTCATCGAGCATAGTCGAGACCACATCTACAAACGGAACGGCTGCGACGACACCTGCCCAGAGGTCTGGCTCCATATTGACAACGGCACCCATGAGTAGCCCGCCTGCGCTACCGCCCATAGCGAACAGCCGGTCTTGAGAGGTATAGTTGTTTTCGAGTAGCCATTTTCCAGCGTCTACGAAATCGGTGAAGGTGTTCTTCTTCTTGAGCAACTTGCCGTCTTCATACCAATGACGCCCCATTTCTTCTCCACCTCTGATATGGGCGATGACGTATATAAACCCACGATCGAGCAAGCTGAGGCGGGTGGAGCTGAAGGAAGGATCCATACTGGCTCCATAGCTGCCATAGCCGTAGAGCAGCAGCGGTGCTGAACCATCGGTAGGCGTGTCTTTGTGATAGACCATACTGAGTGGCACCTCGACTCCATCGCGACTGACAGACATGAGACGCTCTGTTTTGTAATCATTTCTGTCGAAACCGCCGAGTACGGGCTGTTCCTTCAGCAGTTCCATCTCTTTGGTGGTCATATTGAAGTCGAAGACAGAAGCTGGTGTCTTCATGCTCATGTAGCCTAGGCGGAGCTTGTCGGTATTGAATTCGAGGTTAGTTGTGGTGTAGGCTAGGTGCGCTTCTTCCGGGAAGTCGACGTAGTACTCTTCGCCTTCCCAAGGCATGACGCGTAGCTCAGTAATACCGGCTATCCGCTCGCTGAGTACCAGGTAGTTTTGGAAAATATCCATGCCTTCCAGCAGGGCATCGTCTCGGTGAGCGATGACCTCGGTCCAGTTGGACTTATTGGTCGCCGATACCGGTGTTTTCATGAGGCGGAAGTTTCTGGCGTCGAGATTGGTGCGCACGTAGAAGTCGTCACCATAATGGGCGATGTTGTATTCTAGCCCACGCTCTCTAGGCTGGAAGATGCGAAACTCGCCAGTCGGGTTATCGGCTTCGAGTATACGCAACTCTGTACTCAGTGTCTGATAAGAGCCGATGATCAGGTACTTATCAGATTTGGTGCGGTAAACATAAGTCGAGAAAGTCTCGTCTTCCTCTTCGTATATCATCACGTCGTCGGTGGACGGAGTGCCGATTTCGTGGCGCATAACTCGATACGACCTTAGTGATACGGGCTCTTTAACTGTATAGAACAGGTACTTTCCGTCTGCACTCCAGGTTGCTCGCCCTGTTGTAGCGGGGATGAAATCGGGTAGTAACTCTCCGGTTTCCAGGTCTTTGAGATAGATATCGTAAATCCGGCGACTGAGTGTATCCACACCATAGGCTATGTAGCGATCATCGAGACTTACGCTAAGCCCACCGACAGAGAAAAACTCATAGCCCTCTGCCATGTCATTGACATTGAGCATGATCTCCTCTTCGGCTTCCATATTGCCTTTGAAGCGGCTGTAGATGGGATATTCTTGTCCGGTTTCGTAGCGGGTTTGGTACACATAGCCTCTGCGCTTGTAAGGCACTGAGGTGTCGTCCTCTTTGATGCGGCCTTTCATCTCTTCGAAGATGGTCTCTTGTAAGCCCACGGTATGGGCCATCATTTGGTCGAAGTAGTTGTTTTCGGCATTGAGGTAATCGAGTACCTTTTGGGTTTGCTCGTCTGGCTGCTCGGCCATTTTTTGCTCGTCGCTGAGCCGCATCCAGAAGTAGTCGTCTACCCGCGTATGACCGTGGAGGGTCATCTCGTAGGCTTGTTTTTCCGCCATCGGTGGGGCGTGTTCCTGGCTAAGCATAAACGAATTTTCAGGTTCAGCGGAAGAAATTTGCTGGGAATTGTCTACATCCGACTGGCAAGCAGCGGCTAATAGACAAGTAAGTAATATGCCAATGATAAGGTTTGGCCATTGGGGGTGGTTCATAATTAATCGATTTGGTTTTACACGAAATTAGTTAAAAGCAGGGTAACACGGAGATTGCGTTGGCTTTATCTGATACCAATGTATCTTTGAGGGTAGTCAAACCATTGCCCTAGACCTTGCACATCGGTACTTCTTACCGCGATATTTGGAAAGTCTCCCTGCCCATCATCGTAGGGAGCGCTGCCCAGAATGTAGTGGCACTAACTGATAGTGTGTTCCTCTACTATCTTTCAGAGACGGACTTTGCTGCGATAACAGTAGTTGCCAGCTTTTACATCGTGGTCGCGGCTATTGGCTTTAGTTTTAGCAGAGGCGCTCAGATATTGATTTCTCTTAAAGCCGCCCAAAACCAGCGCAAAACAGTCGGGCGCATATTCTATTCCATGATCTACTTCGAGTTGGTCATGGCGGTGGTCATGTTTTTGTTCATGACTTATGGGGTGTGGTATCTGTTTTCGGCTTTTGTAGACTCCGACCAGATTTTTTACAAGTGTATGGATTATCTGGAGACTCGGAAATGGGGAGTATTTGCTTCTTATGTGGGTGTTTCTATTGTGGCGCTTTACACGGGATTAGCGAGGCCAGTTTTCATATTGATCGATACGATCATCCTGGCCATTGTCAATATCTTTTTGGACCACGCGCTCATTTTTGGCGCCTATGGTTTTCCGGCTATGGGTATGGCGGGGGCGGGTATGGCCAGTACGATATCAGAATATGTAGCCTTGGGTATCTTCTTGCTCTATATCGTTTTTGACAAGAAAAACAGGCAATACCTGAATATAAAGCTGCCGCGTTGGGATGCCGGACTGATTCGCCAGATGATGCGACTAAGCGGCCCAATCGTAGCTATGGCCGTAGCGGGTCTGGGTTCGGCATTTATATTTTTCGGCTTGGTCGATAAGTTGGGCGAACGCACACTGGCTGTTACTAACATCGTGCGCATCGCTTACCTGATTTTTGCAATTCCTTGCTGGGGTTTTAGTAGCGGAACCAACACGATGGTGAGTTTCTTCATCGGTCGGCGGAAACGACAGGCGATTGTGCCGATGCTATGGAAAACAGCCAATTTGTGTACCGCCGTCACGGTGGCACTTATGCTCCCTTTGATCATATTCCCGAAGAAAGTCTTGTATCCTATTTTTGGTGACGAGCGAGCGTATTTGATACAAGAGGCTTATCCGAGTCTGCTGGTACTGTTCGGTATCTTAATTGTTTTTAGCTACGGAAGTATCTTCTTCAATGGTATGATCGGAGCAGGTGCTACTAAGCGGGCATTGTATGTACAAATCATGTGCGCAGTAGGGTATACCTTACTGGTGTCTTTGATCATCAATGCACCATTCGCCAGTTTGCCACTGGCTTGGGGCATGGAAATAGTGTACTGGGGCGTGATCTTTGCGATCAGCTATCGATTTATAACTGGCAGGCACTGGTGGAAATGGAAGTAGAAAAATTGTACATCTCTTGTCCGAAGGACAAGAGATGTGCTTATTTCTCAAAGAGCACCACGGTCTCTATGTGCGCCGTATGCGGAAACTGATCAACTAAACTAAACTTCTTAATCTCATACCCAGCCATTGCCAACTGCTCCATATCCCTAGCCTGCGTAGCGGGGTTACAGGATACATACACCATCCGCTCGGCACCTAGTTTAATGATTTTTTGGAGCGTCTTGGGTGCTACACCAGCCCGCGATGGGTCGAGAATCAGGGTACGAATTTTACCCTCGTATTCCGGGTGCTCACGCAAGAACTTGCCGACATCGGCTGCGTGAAATTTTAAACCTTCGATACCATTGCGTTTTGCATTCTCTCTAGCGTTCGCTATGGCAGACGCCACAATATCGACCCCAACGATTTTCGCATTCTCGCTCTTGGAGGCCAGTATTTGCCCGATGGTACCGGTGCCGCAAAAGAGGTCTAGGACGATATTGTCATCTATGGTCTCTTTCCGCTCCAGGGCGTATTCCATCACTTTGCCGTAGAGCTTTTCAGCAGCCTTGGGGTTGGTCTGGAAGAACGACTTCATGCTGATCTCGAAGGTGAGACCGTGTAGCTCTTCTACGATTTTGTCATCGCCGTATACCAGCTTTATTTCACCTGTGGTGGCGATGGTTCGGTCGCCTATTTCATCGTTGGTGGTGTGTAATAGCCCGGCTACCCGTTCACCAAATAACTCGACTAAGTATTCAGAGAACTTCCGCAGGTCGAATTGTGGTAAATCGTAGGAGGTGGTTACCAGGTTAAAAAGCAATCGGTCGGTCTTGTAAGACTTACGCACCACCAGATACCGAAAAAATCCTTCCTTCCTAGGCGCATGCCACGGTGCTAGTCCGGTATCCTTGCAATAGGCTTTGATGAGCTTAAGCTGGTCTTCCAGCTGCTTGTCGAACAGCCCAGAATCTTTATTGAGATCATCGCCACACCACCAGGTACCGCGCTTCTTAAAACCGAGCGTAAATTCATCTACATCCGTTTTTAACTCGTGGTCGTAGCCGATGGCCGAGAACCCATACTCCATCTTATTGCGGTAGTGAAAGGTGCTGGGCGATTCGATGAATTCATCGAATTTAGTCTCGATATCTTCGACCTTGCCTATCCGCTTAAACAGCTCGAAAGTGCTTTGCTGCTTGTAGGCGTGCTGCTTTTCGATGGGCAGCTTGATATAGGGCGCACCCGGTATTTGCTGGTAAGGCTGATCGATCTCATCTGCTGAGTGTTCGAGCACCTCGTAGAGTTTGCACTCGGCATGGCGCTTACTCGACTTCTTGACCTGCGCCTTCACTAACTGGCCGGGTAGGGTATTGGGCACGAAGACTACAAACTCTCCTTCCTCATTGCGAATGCGTGCAATGCCCTTGCCCCCGAAGGCATAGTCTTCGATACGGAGTTCGAGAATTTGACCGCGTTTGACGAAATTGTTGCGAGGTCTTCTTGGCATGGGCTAGAGAATTTTGATAGAATCAAGAACTAGTCATATATTTGGAAAAAATAGATGTGAAAGTTACATCTGCGAAGGTAACTACATGATTGTAGAGCAATAAAAAATAAGAGTAAAAATTTTATTCATACAAAAACAACACTAATTGTTTTTAATAGAAACTTTTCATACCTTTGTAGTATAAGGTGATATCTAGTGTTGTCTCTAAACTATAGTATTCTATGTATAGCAGGGGGCCAGCAAAAGTTTTCATCTCATATGCGCGTGAAGACACAGATTACAAAGATAATCTGTTGGAACACCTTGCTGTGCTCAAAGATTGTGGATACTGCGAACCTTGGCATGATAATTTAATAGAACTGGGTCAAAAGTGGGATAAGAGAATAAAAATTGCACTTGGCAAAGCTGATATTGTTCTTTTCCTTACAAGTTCCAAATCATTAAGTTCAGATTACATCAAGAAAGTAGAGAAAGCAGTGTCTTTTGAAAGGGAAAAAAATGAAAATGTAATAATTGTTCCTGTAATTTTAAAACCATGCTATTGGCAAAAATCAAAACTTGGCGACTATGAAGCTGCTCCTACAAATGGTGTTCCCATATCAGAATGGGATAATCCTAATAGCGCATATACAAGTATTGTAAAGAGACTTGAATCTCTGATTTTTAGCCGTGGACTAGCTCAAAAAAATCTCGAGCAAAAACCTAATTTCAGGCCTAAACATATGACCGACCAAATTATTATAAATTTTCATGAAGAAATTGTACGTAAAATTGAAATTTGCTTGACTATGAGTAATAAACACTGGAGGAAAATTGATGAAAATATACCCCTTTGGAATGATAGCTACGCTGTAGTGTATCTTAATAAAATTCTTAAAGAAATTAGACTTATCAAAACGGATATTTCTGGATGTAGGTACGAGAATAGAAATTACAAAAACGACATTCTGAAATTACATGATAGAGTTAGGGTTGTAGTTAGTAACTTAGACTTGCTTCTTGTCGATTCTGATGCTGTAGATGGAGTTTTATATACTCGGGTATTGTGTGTAGCTGAAGACAACGACAATCTTAAAAAAGCTGTTGTGGAAAATTATGGAGAAGGTGTTGATATAAGGAAGAAAATTTATTTTAATAATACCATTCCACTAAAAAACAGCGTCGAGCTTCTTGAAAATGAAGTAGAAAGAATATATTTAAATAGTTTGAAAGCGGTATCAAATTGATGAAATCAGTACTTGCACGAGTAGAGAGCACAAGTTCAGAAAATAGGATGCTTGTGATTCTTCGTAAGTACGATTATCTTATTGATAGTGGTAAAGTTTCTAGCGTTGATCATAAATATTGTTTTAATTTGCTTGGTGAATATCTCAATAGTATTATTGCGAGTAGCTTAAATGATGAAGTTATTATGTTGTCGGAACAGATATTTACCAAGCTGTATAATCTTTCGTTTAATAGAAATCAACAATTAGCATTATCAGAAGATTTACATGATAGATTTGAAGAGATTCTTTCTCTTGTGAACAGTATTTCTTATACCATATCAAAAAAAAAGAGAAGGAATAGTTTATTTTTTAAGGACTTAAAGCAATTAGGTAGGCAGCTTGTCGAGCTCAGTAGTTTAACAACAGTAAGCAGTATAATATCTCAGACTTCTTTACTGATTATTGAATATATGAAGAATTAATTTTATCGAAGTAACTTAATTAAGTTAATAACTCCGGCATTCAATCCCTCCACCGCCTCCCCAATCTCCCACCTCCCCTTATCTCTCGCCTCTACATAATTGGAGATCGTGCGCAGTTGCAAAGCCGGCCAACCCATCATATAACAAGCATAGAAGAAGGCTGCGCCTTCCATGCTTTCGACTTGGGCTTGGGGGTATTTCTCGCGGAGCAATGAAATGGATCCTTCAGATCCATGCACCTTATTCACGCTGATGCCATGCACCGCAGGCAGATCGATCAGCTTGGACTGGCTGTCGGCATCTAGCGGGGAGAGGGTGCCGTCTTGATTGAAGGGGGAGTTCGCTCCTTCGGGTAGGAAACCAAGCTCTTGCAGGTCGATCAGGCGGCCATCGCGGTCTTCGGCACCGAGGTCGGCGAAACGGTCGGTGGCAACGCGCACAAGCTGGCCCAAAGCTAGCGAGCGATCTATAGCCCCGGCAATACCCGCCTGTATAGCCAGATCGTAAGCTGGAAATTGGGGCTCGCGGCCGAGTGCGAAGGCAGTAGCTGTCAGACCTACACCGGTGATGAGGATGCGTATTTGGGTCTGGTTTTTTTGAAAGTGAAAATCAATTGTATTCGTCGTTTTTTCCAAACGCTTTCCACCTGCGGAAGTCCAAAATTCAGAAAGGTAGGCTAGGGTGGGGGCGATCTCCATCTCGGTGGCGGCGACCAGTAGGATACGTCTCATGCGCCTTGCGTTTGAGCGAGCAAATCTTGGACGGGAGCTTCGAGCGATAGCGGCAAAATAAGCCCTTGAGCGGGCAACCAAGCCAGATTGGCGAGCAGGGTTACTTGTGCAAAATGAGCATACGACTTAGCGCGCCAATACATGGCCGCTGCCTGTTTGTTGAGCTTGCCAGCCCACTTTTGACCGAAGATTTCAGCACCTTGAAGTACGTAAATACCCGCTTCTGTACGACCTACCCAGTCAAGCTGACCAGCAATCAAATGATCGCCTGCCGGGCCATGAAAATTGACGCGGGAATGCCAATGACAATCTTCCCCAGCGAGCGTATTCAAATAATGCCTCAAGCCATCGGATTGCTCGAAAAGCTCGAGCGGCTGAAAGTCTTGTAGCGGTAGTGTCTGCTGCCAGACCCGCTCGGCCAGATCGAGTCTATCCTGCCCGTTGTACTGCCCCGACCAATCTGCCAAAACGAAAGCGCGAACGGCATCGGACCAGCTTCTGCCTTCGTATTCAGGCAGTAAAGTTGGCGTATGCGCATAGGTGACGGCCAGCACTGGGTCGAGCGAGCCACCAGGATAGGCCTCCATCATTTTCTCTTCGGGCAAATATCGATCTGGCCAATCCACAGGGCCACCTGGCTTGTCCTTTAAAAACCGAATCGGCTTGAGGGTGGGCTCGGCCACAGGCAAACTGCGCGGAGCTTCCCAGCTTTGAATGTGCTGAGGGACGGCCTGCCCTTTCCAGCTGAAATGAACGTCTTGGTCGATCATCAAACACGGATTTGCCTCCGCACTTTGATGATATACCCGGTCGAGCCAGCCGGTTCCGTTAGCCAACGGCAGCACCAGAATGTCGCGCGCGCGGGTCAAGCCCACGTAGAGCAGCCGGGCTTCTTCGGCCAGTGCGCGCTCGGTGGCACGCTGCTGCCAGTCTGAGGTGGCTATGGCCCCCAGGAGCGCAGGACCAGATCGGAGGCGACCATACGGATTAGGCCAAAATCTGAGCCACCTCCCTTTCAGCGGCTGATGCGCATCGAATGGCTCATCGCCCGTTTCCAGCTGGGCACCGAACACATCAGCCCGCAGCTTCATATTCAGCTCATGACAAATGACCACGGGCCATTCCAGCCCCTTGCTCTTGTGGTAGGTCAGCACATTGACGGCATCGGGCCCTTTGCCCGCCGCACGCATATCTTGTCCGTCCTGCCGCAACTGCTCCATGAAAAGTAGCAGCCCACCCAGGCTGGCTGCCTGCTGTCGATTGTGGCAATTGTTTTCGTACTCCAGCGACAATCGGCGCAGCTCGTCCAGGTTGCTGAGCCGCTCTTCGCCACGGCCCCATCGAGCCACCACGCGCCGTAAATCAAGCAGCTCCAAGATGAGATTGAAGGCCTCCGAAGGTGAGTAAGCTCGGATAGAATCACGCAGCTCGTCTATCTGCCCAGGTACCGAAAGGTCTCTGCCCCAACCAGTTATGCGATCTTGTTCTTTATTTTCCGCTAGATAACTAAGCCGGTGCTCGATGATGTCTTCCAGCAGCATGCCCTCGCCATAGCGCATCAGTTCGGCTACGCTCAGGCTATCTTCGGGGTTGAGTAAATAACGAAGCGCGGCCATAGCCAGGGTCACTTCGGCCGTTTTCAGCAGGCCGGTTCTAGCCAGGGCAGCGTCTAGCCCGGCATCGGCCAGGGCCTGAGCCATCTTGTTGGCTTCCGAATTTCGGCGCATTAGAATGGCAATATCGCCCGCCTGCAATTTTCGGTAGTCCGACTCACCCTTCGGCCTGATCTGTGGCGGGTCCCTGAGGAGCTCGGCAATCGAATCGGCCAGCATGCGGTGATACCAATCTTGTCGGGGCGCACGACCTCCACCTTCGACCTGATGCGCCCACATCCAAAGACCAGCTGTGGCGGATTGGTGGTCGGATTCAGGCGGATTGTGCGCATTGCCTACCCGCGTGCGCATGGGCTCCAGCGCAATGGCCCGCTCATCGATATCGGGAAAAGCACGGGTAAAAAGATCGTTGCACAAGTACACGATATCTTCTCGCGACCGCCACGAATTGCCCAAGATGTTTTCGGGCTTCAAGCCGCCTAAATGCTCGATCACAGCCCGCATCAGCACCGGGTCTGCCCCGCGAAATCCATAGATAGACTGCTTGGGGTCGCCTACCCAAATAGACCGGTCGGCCAGGGCACTCAGCTTCAAAAATATCGCCAGCTGTATGGGCGAGGTATCCTGAAATTCATCGACCATCAACAGGTCCAGCTCAGCGCGCAGGGTCTCTTGTACCGCCGGTTTCTCCAGCAGCCGCAGTATGAGCACCTCCATATCGGTATAGTCGATCAGCCCGCGACTCTTTTTGTATCGATCGAATTCACGGATGGCTTTTCGGGCGCAGTCGAATAGGTTTTTTATGTACTTCCGCAGGTCGTCTTGAAACTCACCAAGGGTAGCATGCGCATTAATCAGCTCATCTAATTCGAGTATCAGATCCCGACTTTTTGCACCCACGCTGGCTTTCGTCAGTCCAGCTAATTCTGGCCAGGGTAAAAACCCTCTCCGATCCAGCTCTTGTCCGGCTTTGCGCAACTTGGCAGCCATACTGAGTGTCTTGCGGGTGCTATCTGCTTCATTTTGTTCGAGGGCAGCTGAGGTAACCCCTAAGCTATCGCGCAGTCGGGCAAAATAATCCGGATTGTCGATGACCTCTGGTAGTAACTCCGATAGGGTATACCACGACTTTTCGCTACTTTCTAATATTGCCTCCTCGTTCAAGTCATTAGACCTGATCATATCCACCAATCTGAGCACTTCCTTTCGCCAGTTGTAAGGCTCGCCCGCTACGCCCAGCCCCAGGCGCTCGCACAGCAAACTCATCTCCTCTATAAAGTCGATATTCAAAGAGGCTGCCAAGCTCAAATTAAACATCCGCTGCTGGTCACCATCCGGTATAATGTCTACTTGAGGCGACACACCCGCCTCGTAGGCAAATCGTCTCAGCAGCTTTACCCCCAGCCTGTGTACCGTCCCGATCAGCGCATTATCCAGCTGGTTGGCCGCCTGGCCGTGCTTGTCTTTCAGCAGCTTAACCCGTACCCGTTCACGCAGCTCAGCGGCAGCCTTATTGGTAAAGGTCGTGGCGATCAGACCACTGGGTTTTACCTGCTCGGAGGCCAGCAAAGCACTCAATTCCTCAGTCAGTCTAAACGTCTTCCCAGAACCCGCCCCAGCAGAGATGATTTTGATGTTTGGCACAGGGTAAAACTACAATAATTCTAATTCGGTGGAGGCGCGCAGCGCCTCCACCGAATTAGAAATTAAGTTTCTCAAAATCCTCCGGATAAACCGCAAAAAACTCTTCCACATAAGCCCTTTCCATCTTCCAACCCGATGCATATCCTTCCACTGCTTTGGCCAGAGCTTCTTTAGCTTCTTCCGTCCGCCCCAGATCGCCTAGTATTTTAGCCCGGTAATAATGCAACTCCGCCCACTTGGCACCCCAACTTATCGATCGGTCCAGTATCTCCAACGCTTCTTCCGGTTTATCTAAGGCCAGCAAATTCATAGCCGTCAACAAATAAGAGGTTTTATCGATATACTGCGGGTCTCCGGCTTGCTCTTCCATGGTCATATGCTTCTTGATGTACGATCTGGCAATGGCATACTCGCCCAATTGATGGTGCGCCAGCCCTCGCATATAATCGATGCTCGTACTCTGCGGATGATCGACAAAACCCGGTGTCAGCGGGTCTAATTTGTTGAAGTCGTCGATAGCTCGCTGATAGTCCCGATAAAAATATAGATACAGGTAGCCGCGCCAACCCAGCCACTTGACCGGATCGAGATCAGCAGCCTTACCGTAATATCTAGGAAATTGATCCGCTATTCCTCGCTTTAAATAAGCCACGCCCAGCTCGCGGTGAATTAGCGCAGAATTCGGAGCTATACGCAGCCCCTCTTCCAAGACCAACTGATGCCCGGCACTACCTTGGTAATAAGCAAAACTTCCATCGACGAATAATTTACTTAAATCTTCCGTACTCAAGCTATCGCTAGGCAATATAAATGCGCTTAAATCATCACTGGAATTCGATACGTCAGCTAATACCAATTGATCACCTGCTCTAAAGGTTCGCTTGTAGTATTTATTGTCTTGCTTACTGCACCCAGCAATAAATAGCAAAATAATACTAAGGTAAAATATCGAACACTTGTCCATCTTGCAATTTAAAGGTGATATATGCATAACTGTCTTTTTCTTCGCTGCGAATGATAGCCACTTGCCAAGCGGGAATAGATTCTACAATTTGTCTGGCGCGTTGTACTAAATCGCTATCGAATACCTTCGCATTGAAGTTAAGGTCGGCTTGTTCGGCTACGAATCGCCCCACCTCACCCCGGCAATTGATAACGAACCGAATGGTCAAATATCCACTCGCATCAGGTCTTTCAGGAAAATCCCATAATTCTTTGGTTTTATTTTCAATTACTCGTTTTCCCCCAACTGGCCGACCGTCCGGATCGCCATTGTAGTAATCGACTATATCGTTTATTTCGCCACAGGTCTCGAATAGCGGATTTCTGTCCAGCGTTTCATTCGGATTGATATAAGCAACTCGCTTTGGCTTGTTAGTCAGCAACTTACGAAATTCGCGCTCAGGTATTTGCTCGACTAATTCCAGAATAAAAGCATATTCTGCGGTCTTGAGTCGGCTGTAATAAAGCCCCAATTCATCCAAATATACAGCCAGGTAGGTATAGTCGAATTTAGTGGTATCGGTCGCATTCGTGAATTGGCGATACCCCCTTGCATTTATTATTTTTCCACTCCTGTTTTCTATAATCGTATCTCTCGGTGGCAAATATTCCCGATACTCGTAATAAATACCTCCATCAGGATAGTTAGCCGTCATTTCTATTGGCGGGACACTATCTTGATTAAATCTTAAAATATGCGGACTCAAAAATTCACTGACAATCGTATCTCCAGTTCTCGTATAAATGAACTCAGATTTTTTCACCCAGTTTTCTTCCGAAATATCTAATACTTGATTATACGTAGGTTCATATGCCGCATTCATAAATTGTACCTTGAGCACATCATCTCTTTTCTGCTGAAATACATAATTCTGCTCAGTCGACCAGTTATTTCTATCGTTGGGCTGGTAATGCGCATAATATTTATTGTAAATACCCGATTGCAAATAAGATTCTGCCGGCAAAAAATCCAACATCTCTGTTCGACTACAAGAGGCAACCATTAAAAGTAAGCTCGCCAAAGCTGAAAAGTATTTCACAGCGACAAGAAATAAATTAAAAGTGAAGCTGGGAAGCAATCAATTGGCCTTTGATACTCGTTAACAGAGAAGATGCCAGCCATTACTACCCACAGCCTGCGCGATGGCCTCCAAATTAGGCTGGGCGACCACCCGAAGATCTAAATCACCATTGAGTGCCAGTACCGTCACCGTCACCTGCGACAAATAATCCACCGGATTCGTACTCAAAAAGTACCGCAACCAAGGATTGACCAACTGCCCCATCTGCTGGCGGGCAAAAGCCATACGCATTTTGATCCGGGCTATCGAAAGTGCCCTTCAATATCCCATCTGCCCCTTCATAAATATGCAAAACAATAGCCAGTTCCGTCCCCATCGCATCCAACAACCCATACCAATCCCCCACCGGAGATTGCGCACAAACCACTCGAAAAAACAAAACAGCGATGGTCAACAAAACAGTCTTTCTCATAAGGGCAAAATTATCAAATCTTACCTTCTCCCAACCTCGCTCAAACCACTCATCTACTTCTCTCATCCCTAGCACTACAGAAGCACGTGAATACATCCATTCACTGAGCTATCAAGCCCCCTTTCTCCCCTGCGTTAGAAGGGGTAGGCGCCCCTTCTATAAGCGGTGGGGGATAGAGGGTAAAAACACTCTTATAATTAGCTGTAAATCATAAGTTTATATCATAATTCTAAAGCTACAAACTTTCACGGTTGGGCACCACACCCCTTTCTCCCCACAATTTTCCCCTCCTCCCCCTTCTCCTTCCCCTAAGTTTTAGCTACCTTTGACCGTATATGTGAGCAGACGACCATAAATTTTATAGCTCACTACACTTTCTGCGCTTAGCCTTACCCATTTTTGGCTTGTGCACAAATCGTAATCTTATATCATGAAACAACCTCTACTATTGGTTCGCGTACTTGCATTATGTGCTACGATACGTTCTTTCAATTTAGTCTCCGCTTTTTGTTTTGTTCTTTTGGCTTCGCTTGCTACAGTCGATGTACAGGCACAGGATCTAAACCCTGAAGATTATATATGTCCGTCTTGTGTGGATGATATGTATCGCCAAACTACTAACCATGATAACACTCTTATGCCTACAGGCTTGTTGGGTGGCTTTTCATCTAATCCAACAGGTACTGTTACTAGCCAGCAAATGATGATGATGCCCATCGTGCTTGACTTTGAGGGCTTGGATAATTCTGAAGAAATCCAAAATTTCTACTCTGGGGGAACGAGTGAAAACGGAAATACAGGCACTAATTTTGGTATTTCTTTCAATGCCGATGCGCTAGCTAGTATAGATTCAGATGCTGGTGGAGCTGGTAATTTTGCGAATGAGCCTTCTCCATCTACTGTACTTTTCTTTTTGGGTGGTGATCCTACATTGAATGTTCCTGCCGGGTTTGATGTCGGATTATCATTATTCTACTCCTCTCTCACCTCCTCTGGTTCTATTACAATCTACGATGGCCTTGATGGGACAGGAAATATATTAGCAACACAAACATTTTTACCCACTGGCTTCGATCCAAATGGAGGTGATCCAAGTGGACTTTTTAACATCTGGCAGCCTGTAAGCATTCCTTTCACAGGTACCGCTCGATCTATTGTATTAATTGGTGTGGCCAATCAAGTTGGTTTCGATGATGTTACCTTAGGTAGTATTACTCCTGGTGGCGGTGGTAACGTCTGCGATAACGATACTGACGCCCCTTCCTTCATGCCTTGTCCCGCTGGACCCCTTACGGTCACCATCGACGAGAATCGCCCGCTGAATGCGAATGGCTTGTATCGTTTAGTTCGTTCTGATTTAGAGGCTGCGGGTGTAGTTGCTGAAGATAACTGTACGCCTTCCAACCAGATTGCTTTCGTCTATCAAAACGGCTCACGCTTATTCGGCTGCGATGGCAACAACAATGATGATGTAGTTGAGATTCGCGCCCGCGACCAGTCCGACAACTTATCTGATGAGATCTGTGCGATCGACCTAGTTGTTATCGATGGTCTTGCTCCTGAGATCGATTGCCCTGATGGTGGATTCGATTTAGATGTGGAGTTAGATGCAGACGGTTTAGCTACGGTTGCGGCCACTCTCGCAGGTTTGGGTCTTGATGATATGGATGTGGAAGACAACTGCGATGAATTTGGCGAGCTTACAGCAAATATCCTATCTGGCAGTCTGGATTTCGGCTGCATGGATATCGATGCAGACAATACCATCACCTTCACGGTTAGTGATGTATCGGATAATGAATCAGAAGAGTGCACGGTCAATATCAATGTGCTCGATGTAACGCCGCCCAAGATTTCCTGTCCTGACGACATAACGGATGTAGAAAACGATCCAGGTGAATGTGGTGCGGTTGTTTCTTATAATGCTTCTGCTGCCGACAACTGCATGGTGAATATCACTTTCGATCCGGCATCGGGTAGCTTTTTCGATGTAGGTACGACGACGGTAACAGTTACAGCTACCGACATAGGGGGTAATGTAAATGATGAGCCTTGCACTTTCGATGTCACGGTACTGGATACAGAGTCACCTGAGCTGACTTGCCCTGCTGATGAGACGATCGATTGTGATGCGACGCCTCCTGCTCCCTTGACGGCAGCAGAGTTGATGACTGAGGGCCTAGCTAGTGACAATTGCAGCTTCACGGTGGAAGTCAATGAGACGAACTCTCAGCAAGATGCGGGTTGTGGTCAATATAACTTTACGATCAAGCGGGAGTATATCATCACCGACCCAGCGGGTTTGAGTGTAGATTGTAAGCAGTTCATCACGGTAGAAGATGTAACACCTCCGGTACTCACCTGTAATGATATCAGCGTAAGTGCGGATGAGAACTGCGAAGCTTTAGTGCCCTTAGCGATCACGGCTACAGATAACTGTGCATCGACTGATGAGCTAACGATCACCTATTCACTAACGGATGGTGGTGCATCGCTGGACGCGGAC
>JBCCPC010000030.1:0-67719 GCA_039025055.1 Bacteroidota bacterium
ATACTATGCAGCTAAGAGCATAAATGAAAAAGCAAAAGCAGCTCAAAAAGAGCTTAGAACTTTAGAGGAAGAGGTGCATTACAACTACTACAACTCACGTGAGTTTGAGGCTAACTCATCTGCTCAGCAAATTGATAGAAAGAATAAGGTTATGGGTCGTATACGTGAAATTAATAGCCTTATAGTTGCTGCTGAAAAATATAGATTAGCTCTAAGGAGTCATTGTATGAAACTTGCTAAAAGCAGCAAAGGTAATGCGCTAATTAAGCTTTAATCACTTATAAACAATATTCAAAAAAAGAGGCTACTGGTCTCTGCAAAACTATTAAACATGATTTTCCGAGTCAACTTTAAAAACTTGAATTTAAACCAAAGCTCTGTAAGCAGAACGATAGAACTCATCAAAAAATCACATGACAGCCCAGAGGTTGAGGTAACACCCTGGTTAACTGGATTCGCATTTGACAGTGCTGAGATTTCATTTAATAACCAACGGTATAGAACTTGGGTGCTACAAGATTTGATGGATAATCAATATCAGTTTAAAAACGTAGAAATAGAATTTAAGGGACACAAAATTAGCTTGTCTCAAGCTATCGAAGAGTACAAGTATCACAACCCTCATTATAGGGTCAATTCCAACCGCATCATTAGTTTTTTAGAAAATCGTCGCTATGTATAATCACCAAAAACCAAAAGAAGAAAGAACCTACTGGGTTTACAAGCATAGACCTAAACATAAGTATGTTTTTGGCACAACCAATCCAAGATGGACAAGCGAAAAATTCAAGGTCATTGGATATAATAATGCAATTAAGCTTAGAAACGACCTAAACGCCAAGATAGACAATGAGGTATAGCGAAAAAGCTTTAAAAGAAGTGCTTAAAAAGCACGACGTGCCTAATGCTACCATTGCTACTTGGAAGCATCGAGGGCGCATACCAGACAAGTACCTAAAAAATAGCATTGAAGAAGTTAGCGACGAACAAACCCGCAAGTTGACAAAAGCTATATCTGACAAGCGAATAAACAGAACCTCTCTGGGGATTGATAGCATGAAGTCGCGTGACGCGGCCAGAGGTAAAAGTAGGTTTCTTGTTAATGAGTATGAAGAGCACATTTTAGCCTTAAAAAAGCTAACTCAGGACTTGATAAAACTATCTAAAACAGAGACTGGAATTAGATCAATGATAGAAGACAATCGTATAAAACGATTCCTCCTTTTTGGAAGACTTATATCTAATAGGAGTTATCGACCTTTTTACAACTTGAGTGATGAAGAATTAAAAACTAGTGCTTCATCAATGAATGATCTTGCAAATTGGATAGAAAAAGCACTTTCTTAATATCGCCCAATAACAGTAACAACGCCATATGGCGTTGTTACCAGCTACCTACGCAAGTTTACAATCCTGGAAACCCAGACCTCAAATCATCTACATCTCGAATACCCATTTGCCTTAAATAGCTGTCTGTCTGATCGAGTGAGTGATGCCTCATTTGAATTTGTATCTGTTTGATCGAGATACCCGCCTTTGCCAGTGCAACCGCTCCTGTATGCTTCCAGGAGTACAGCGTGTAGCCTTTTCCATAGCCCAGCTCTTCCAATATCTTCATGTGTCTTCGATACATCGTGTGCTTTCCCAGCGGCTTGCCAGTTTTACCTGGGAAAATTAAACTACCTGGCTTTCGATGCTTAATGTATGATAGCTGATCCAGGAAAACGTTAGGGATGGCCACGTACTGAGTTTTGCGATTTTTACTCACTTCAGCGGGAACTCTGATCTCACCGGCATCGAGCAAAATATCTCCTACTTTTAGCTTTCGCAGTTCATTGGGGCGAATAAATGTATAGTAGATAAACTGCACGCATATCCAAAGCTCTCTGTCTTTCTTAGCGATAGCCGCTGCCAGCTGCTTGCGCTGATGCTCCTGAAAGTATCTGGCAGGCGTCTCTTCTGCTTTTACGGCGGGTATCAGATCAAACCAGTCAGGTCGGCCGATAGCGATCAGCAAGCGTCTCAGAACGCTTCTATACTTATTGAAAGTAGTACCGTGCCGACTGGCCTTTACTCTGGCCAGGTAAGTCCGTAACAGCTTCTCGGTGACTTCCCGGCCATTCAAGAATAGACAGAAGTTCTTGACGATAGTACGGTAGTCGTCGTAGCTCGATTGCCGCCAGGCTCCTTTGTTCTGAAGTAGATGCTGGTTAAGAGCCCGCTCCGTGTTAGACAGTGGCCTTCGCCCTTTATGCTCCTTCTTTAAACGCTGGATAATTTTCTTAGCGGCGAGCTGTCGCCGGGCCGCTGTCTTGTGCTCGTTAATCCCTTCGCTGATCCTTACGCGGTGACCATCCTGATAATAGTACACGAACCAGCGTTTAGAGAGATCGGCTGGGCAATATATTTTATACGTGTGAGGACGATAAAGTTTTTTTTCTGACATGGATGAAAGTTCCAGTCAGCTCGTGAACTGCTTGCGACAGCTCTAATTTGTCACATGAACGCCGGACCCCCAATAAATGCAGGGGGTCCAGCGTGTTCGTACCGACGGCGGGAATCGAACCCGCACTTCCGAAGAAACTGGATTTTGAATCCAGCGCGTCTACCAATTCCGCCACGTCGGCAATGGTGGAAGTGGTTTCATTAATTTTTTCAGTTTCCGAAGAAACTGGATTTTGAACCTGCCTGCTTGCCTTGGTAGGCAGGCAGGTCCAGCGCGTCTACCAACCTGCCTGCGTGCCTCGGCAGGCAGGTTCCGCCACGTCGGCAAATGTGGTGATAAACACTAAATGGAGCGCAAAAATAGGTTTTGGCCGCCGATCTTGCAAGCAATACCGGCGGTCGGGATAATTATCGTACTATCGTGAGATCACCGCGGAAAATCTGGCCTTCGCCGAGATTGAGCCGCAATATGTAGTAGTAAGTACCCTCGGCCAAAACCGTACCATCGGGTAGAGTGCCGTTGAAGTCGTTGAGGTAGGGCTTGGCTTCGTAGAGAATGTCGCCCCAGCGGTTGAAGAGAATAAACTCATTGTCGGGGAAATCGTCGGGATTGCCGAACTCTAGTATCTCGAAGACGAAGCGGTCGTTGAGCCCATCGTCATTGGGGGTGATGGCGTTGTAGACATCTGGGATTCCTTCGGCTTCTACGCGGACGGTAAGGGTGCCTTGGTCACAAAGTCCTTCGCACTCGGTGGAGCAGATCTCGTAATCGACTGTGAAGGTTCCGCCTACACCATCGGGTGCCTGGTAAGTCAGCCTGCCATTGATATTGGACGTAAAGGTGCCGAACTCCGGCTCGTTGAGTAGCGTGATTGTAAACGGACCACTGGTGTCGTCATTTTGGCTCAGGTCGATGTTGCCCGTGCCATTGTCGACCAGTAGATTGTCGTCCACAGCTATCGGAGCTACGGCCGGACTAATAACCACCGTATCGGCATCGTCACATTCGGTAGAGCTGCCGCCAGCTAGTGAAATGGTCCAGACCAAGGTGACGGGTTGGGTAATGCCCGTTACACATGCAGTGTTTTCTCCGGCATTGGCATCGAAGGTGGCACCACCCAATTCTATGGCCGTCCAGGTGCCGACGAAACCCGCAGGTTGGTTGCCCGTGACACAAGCCTCGTCTTCGCAGATGAACTGGTCGGGGCCTGCATCTGCTGGGGCTTCATTAGCGGTAACGCGAATGGTATCAGAATCGGAGCACAAATTGAGGTCGTTGGTCACCTCGATAACGTAGAGACCAGGTCCAGTCGCTTGTACCATTTGCTGGGTTGGATCTTCTCCGCTGGCTATGCCGCCTTCCAGGGCTGTCCAGAGGTAGCTGAAATCGGCACCTTGGGTGCTATTGCCCGCATCGAGGAATACGGTTTGGTCGCAACTCAATTCGATGTCCATACCGGCATCGGCTACAGGGGTGTTTTGATCGGCTTCGACCATGATGGTATCGGTGATCGAGCAAACGGTAGGCGATTCGATGGTGAGTACGTAGATGCCGGGACCGTCTACACTTACAATAAGCGACCCAGTTTCAGGTATAATGGTATTACCCTCCAGACTTTCCCAACTGATGAGGTCAGGGGCTTCTAAGGCGGTATAGTTAGCTTCCAGCGTCAAGCTAGTCGAAGTGCAATCGAAAATATCGGGCTCTTCAAACTCGATGTTGGCCGTGGTATCGATATCACCGGCTACGAACAGTGACCCATTAGTGAAGCAACCGCTTATGTTGTCGATGATCGTGTAGTTGTAGTTGCCCGGGCAGTCCACTTCGATGATGGGGCCATCTGGTAGATCTGCTCCCAAACATCCCGCCCAGAAGACGGTAAAGTTGTCAGGGTTGCCCTGAATGGTAATGCCGATCTGCGTTGTCGGATTATCGCAATCGAGCCGTTGAACGGGTAGAGTATCCGCCATGGGGAAAACCCTTGTATCAGTCACAACGATGGTATCGGTGGCACTACACTGCGTATCTTCATTGATGACCGTCAGGGTATAGATACCGGCTGTACCAACGCGTAAGCTATCGGTATTGATAAAATCCGGATCGGGTGTTTCCCCATCCTGAAAGTTATCCCATTGGTAGCTGATGTTGTCTCCGTCTTCTGACTGGGAACCGTCCAGCAATCGGGTAGGGCGGTCGCAGGTGATGCCTACCGTATCGTTAGACAGGAATACGAATGGCGGAATGCCGAAGGAAGCATCGATAAAGGTGGAATCTAGGCTAGAACAACCCGAGTCCTCGTTGGTCACTTCGACGAAGTAAACACCCCCTGCGCTGGCGATGAAGCTGCCATCGGGCTCGGCGGTGCCAGGACCACCCGTCCACATGTAGCTATAGTTGCCGTCGATGGGCTGAACTTCAGGCACGAGCTCCAGAGTTTCGATGGCGCAGGTGAGAATACCTGCTGTATCTGGTAGACTGACGGCAGGTACTTCTTCAGAGCCGGTAATGGTCATAAAGTCTTGAGCTACACAACCCGTTATGTCGTTGGTTACGACTAGGGTATACACACCTAATCCGTCATTAGCGAAGGTCTGTATACTGGTGGCCCCATCGATGGGTTCGCCCTCATATAGCCATTGGTAGCTGAAAGGATCTCCTTGATCAGTATCGTTGGCGGCATCAATTAAAGTTGGCGCATCGCAAGCTAACGGAATATCGTTGCCGGCTTCTACCTGCGGAAGTACAGATTCTCCAACCACCACTTCAATCGAGTCTATGCACCCGTTGTCGTCGGCTACGACCTGGTAGGTGCCCGTAGATAAGACGATGGGCTGAGCGCGTGTAAATTGGCCCAATGCCAGGATACCATCGGTCGTCGTCCAGGTGTAATTTACACTGGGGCTTACGTTGGTGTAGGTAACCAAAATCGGGGTGCTATCGCTGCTGCAATACAGGGTGATCGGCTCTGCGGGTAAGTTGATGACGGGATTGCCACCACCTTCTGCTACGGTCACAGTAACAGAAGACTCGCACTGGTTATCGGTATTGAGCACCGTGACCGTATAGGTACCGGCGGTTGTGACATCGAACCCGGGTTGCGTGCCGACTTCGACCATATTTTCATCGACCCAAGTCGTTTGAAATTGTGGACCAAACAGGCCTGTGTTGAGCTCTGCCGCTTCGCCATTACAGCCCAGGCTGGTCTGCTGAGGCACGTCAATATTGGGCGGATCGCGCTCATCGCTGACCTGAATGATGTCTTCGCTCGTACAAGAGCTTTGTATATTGGTAATGATCAGGCGGTAAGTGCCAGCACTGTCGATCATAACATCTTCAGTCATGCTGATCGTGTCGGGGTCTTGACCTACGACTTCACGCTGCCAGACGTAATTGTAAAAACCGTCTACGCCGCTGGTTTCTATACCGGTCAAAGTGATGCTTTCGACCGCACACGTTAGGGTGGTGTCGATGGGGCCAGCTTCAGCCTGTGGGAAAACAGCGGGAAGTACTACTACAGTGTCAAAAGCTGAACAACCAAATTCATTTTCTACCTCAAGAACGTAAGTTCCATCCGAGGGAATATTGACCGTAATGATACCATTTTCGTCAACGTCTCCCTCATCAATTAATGTAGTTGAAGGATCAGGTGGGGGACCCAGCAATCTCGAAAACTTAAATTCTGTACCTGAGTTGCCTGTGCCGAATACGGCATTATTGGCTGTGCAATTGAGTGAGACGGTGTCTTGGTTCAAATTGGCTATTGGCTGCGAGTTAGCATCGAATTCCACGAAAATGCTATCGACTACCGAAACTCTGGGCTCTCCGTTGTTGAAGATTTCGTAAGTGACCCAGCCCGGGCATACATTTCTTAGCGTATCATTCGAGGATGGATTACCCGGATTTAACTGGTTGCGAATGAAAATCTGCCCGTCGCCACCGATTGTCTCGAAGGCCAACTGTCCATTACAAGCATCGGGGCAGGTAGTAGGCGTCACGAAAATCTGATTGACGATGATTCGGTCTTCTACGCATATCTCGCCATCGGTGAAGACGATACTACCGTCACCATTGGTAGTTGTAGCACTGGGCTCGGCATTGCTGTCGCCAAAAAACGGAGAACAACCCGGCGTCATCTGCGTATCGAAGCAAACCTCGAATAGAACCGTACTATCGGGTAAGTTGACGGGCACGCCGCCATTGTCTGTCGAGTAGGTGATGATGCCAGATGCTTGTTGGCTGTCATCGACAATAAAGGTAGGCGGTGGCGTTCCGAAGTTAGTACCTGTATAGGTCAGTAAGCTGGGATCGAATCTGACCCGAAACTCCGTGGAAATGATATTATCATAGCTGAATACCTGCACCGGTACGCACAAGCTGCTGTCGATGCCTTCTGAGCCGTTTCCGAAGATAAGACCAAAGCCCTCAGGGAATAGCACACATAACTCGCCCGGAATATCTTCCAAGCCAATATTGACATCAGGGTTTTGGACAGTAGATGCCTGACCACCTATCGGAATATTGATTTGCTCAAAGGCCGAGCAGACTAAGGGCTCTGCATCGTCTCTGGCCTGAAGGCAAAGCTCGATTAATGTGCTGCCGTTGGGTAAGGTAACACCTGGACCATCATAACTGAAAGTTATTATGCCAGCAGCAGCGGCCAGGCTGGCATCAATAATCGCACCTGGGATAGCGAGGTTGTCGAAATTGATAAAATCGAAAGAACCATTGTCGAATTGCAGCGAGAAGGCCATTGAGCCCAGGTCTTCTACCCCCGTGATCGTGATGGGCACGCAGACTGGATCGCTGCTGTTGATATCGGCACTGCCGAGATTGATGATTACGCTTTCGGGCTGTATGACATCGATCACGCAGTTTTGTGGGTCTATGCCGATGATGCCTTCGTCGGGCATGGTTTCTATTCGTGTCGGGCTGGAACCGATCAGGAAGCTGCTGGCGGCAACACCGATTACTCGGAAACAAATCTCGTAGACGACATCGCCGGGATCCAGGCTCTGTCCGCCACATACACTGCTGTTGTATTCCACGCCGAGCACACCTATATCCGTGGGGTCCGTATCGAAATCGCCAGCATTGAAGTTGCATAAGCCATAATTCTGCGTTTCCACAAACTCCAGAATATTCGGGTTCCACTTCACCAGATATTCCATGATGGTGATGTTGTCGAAGTTGTCGCCTGCCAGGACTTGCGCGCAGACGATATCGCCCAACTCGCCTGCGGGCGGGCAGTTGAATACGACATCCAGTCCGTTGGGGTTGCAGTTATCTATATCGACAAAATCATCGGTCAGTACCGTGGGTAGTAGCTGTAGATTGTTGTTGGTCACCTCGACTGGTTGACCGGAAGGGCCCTGGCTGATGCTTATGGGCGAGTCATCACCGCATTCACCGATGATGTTAAAGCAAATCTGTGCAAAGACTTCATCGGGTTCTAGCGTAACAGGCTGATTGGGCAATGCCTGCCAGGCTAGAAAGAATTCGCATGAATCACTGGTATTATAGAAAATAGGAAAGTTATTGGGAATATCACTATTTGGGATCACAGGATTTTCTGCGAGTTCCAGGACCGAGCAATCCCAAGTTAAGCCTAGTTGAAGACCGTCGATGTTCGTAAAGCCATCTTCCATAATCATATCCACACATAACAAGTCACCAGGTTGATAGGCACCGAATGGCACCTCAATGGCCATTTCCAGTGGATCTACACAAACCGAAGCTACACCGCATACGAAACCAAGTATAGCATCGTCGGTACAGTCGCCATTACCTTGCTTTTTGCGCACCGAGAGCGGCTGAGGTTCATTGAATGGGCATACGTCGCAGCTGGTACCGAATGGGCCGTTGACCTCAAAGCAGATATCGAATAAAACCTCTTCGTCGTCTATGGTCAGACCACTGGGAAGTGCTTCGCAGGTTTCTCCGGCATCGGCATCCCACTGTTGCCAGAAGGCAGACAGTATACCATTGGCGGCGTCACTGGTATTGATATCCATCAAACTTTCGCCATCGATGATCGGGTTTCGATTGGTGATATTTACGAATTCGAGACAGGTTTCGTCCCAGCGCAAGGAGAAGCCGAACTCGACCACATCACTAAAGTCATCGACAGTGACAGGCATACAGACAGTTTCGCCAGCGCACCCACTCACGACCGGTAAGCGGAAGGTCGCCGATTGAGCAGAGAGCGAAACAGCGCAGATAATAGTAAATAGAATGGGTAGATAAATACGTGGCAATTTCATGGAAAGCGAGCTTAATTCTAGGGAAGGGATATTCAATGGTAGTATTGTGGCTGGTAGCTGTGATCTATCGGTCTAAAGCCAGAGATACCTGTATCTCGTGGGTTCCACCTACACTGGGGCCAAAACTCGAAAAACTGTAATCGGCACCGTAGCCGATCCGGATGTTGTTGTCCAGGCCTGCGTTGGGGCCGAGGTTTACGCCCGCTTCCACGTGAAAATTGCCCGCTGTGCTCAGGCCCGTGCCCAGATACAGGGCGTTGTTCATTTGATAGCGCATGTTGAAGTCGGCATTGAAAGGTGCGCCTTCAACGTACTTGCCCCAGGCTGAAAGCTCCATAAAGCTTTCGTCACGAAAGCGAAGTATGGTACCCGCCATGGCGTAGTAGTGGCGAACCCGCTGCACGTCGAACTCGCCGGCATCGTTGGTATAGGTCAGGTCAAAGCCCAGCAATTGTGGTACTGACAGACCTACATAAATTTGATTGTCGTTGCGGCCAACAGTATTGTAGAAGTAAAGACCGAAGCCCACATCGGGATGCGACTGGCTCTGGTTGGTCATACCAGTTATATCGCCGCCATCGCGCAAGACCAGCTCACTGGCTCTGACCTGGTAGCCTACATAACCCGCAGAAAGGGCCAGGCTAAGGCCGCTATACTCTACATCTGAGCCCAGCACCGCGCCTACGCGACCATAAAACCCCGTAAAGCCAGTGGGCCCTGTTTGGTCGTTGATCACGTAGGCACCTGCGGTGAGATTAGCCGAGCTTCGACCTGCGTTGACATAAGAGAAGCGCAGCGTCTGCGTAGTTGGCGAGCCACTTATGCCCGTCCACTGCTTGCGGTAGCTGGCACCGACCGTCATAGGATATCCGAGGGCTAGGAAATCGAGCTCCATAGCGGCCGGATTGATGAGCGTGGCGTGCTCGCGATATTGCGTGTAGAGGGAGAGTTGTTGGCCCATCAGCAAACTGGTCATACAACAGACCAGCCCAGTGAGCAAAAGGCGCGTTAAGTTCATGGATTAGCTTTTTGGAATCGGCACGAACTCTTTGTTACAAGAGGGGAATCGGGCCTATCCGTTCCGGTGGTGGTTTTTACCGGCGTGGGAAAATGATGAAGTAGAAAGTAATCTGAAGTGCTAGATGAGAGGCGGGTCGGTGTATAGCATCGCAAAGATAACATCTTGTTTTAGACTTCCGCAGGTAGGGGCCTCACACTTTATCGAATGGTAGGCAGAATTGAAGGTGCGGTGATGAAATAGAGATTTCTTCTTGTTCGCGCAAGCGAACAAGAAGAAACAACTTTTATCGCCTACACCTATTCTCTTCAATATCCCAATACCCGGCACTTGCATTCCAGAAAATGCCATAGCAGTGGCCGCGATCCAGGTAGTACTTTTTTTCGATTTTCTGACTCGGGCCATAGTTGGTGATGAGCCGGGCTATGCAACCTGGCTGGTCTTTCATATTGAAGAAGCTGCTGTATTTGGGCCCCAATGCAAAATTGCCCCATTGCAGTCCATCGAAGCTAAGGGAGACCGACACATTGGCCGTATCGAATCTATTGGTCAGCAGTATGGATTCGGCCAGCAGCACATCGCCAGGGTCTAATCGAGCAATATTATCTGGGAGGTCTGCTGGGAAGTAGTTTTCTCTTTCGGGCTGGGCCGAGAGGCGACCACCTGCGGAAGTGCAAAAGAATAAGACAGCTACAAGTAGATATGTTTTCTTCATCTACTATTTCCCGTTTCTGCCCATGAGGTAGCCTGCTATGGTACCCATGAGCCCGACGATGGGGGCTATTTGCTGGTTGCCATATCCGGCAGTTACTAAGAAGACGCCTGCTACGATAATCGTAACCACGACGGGTAACTTTAGCGCTTCGGTTAGATCGCTGTTTTGCTTGATCTCCATACGCTTGACGATAACCCATATCAAAGCAGCTACGATTGCAAAACCGAAGACCAGAACAGCGATAGACGTGACCTTTTCGGTACTTGTACGTGTGGGCGTCGCATTAGGGTTGAAGTTGGGCCTGGGTACATTGCCGATGTCAGCTGGTGGTGGATTTTCGGCCGTCGGCACTTGGGCGGGCGCTTGTGTGCTGACCGGAGCTGCAGGCGGTATGTTAACCGAATCTTGAGCCAACAAGGGCAGTACAATCAAGCTGAATAAGCAAAGTAGGAGAATGGGAAATTTGTATATCTGCATAGTCTAGTTTGGGATTTCTTTGCAAAGGACTGGTGCCACTTGCAAAGAAAACAAATCATCTACAGCCTTGTCGGTCTCGCTGGTAATTTTGCTCGTGGCGCTCCATTATTTCAGCTTTTTCACGACGGTGGGTGGCTGCCAGTAAGCGGCGATTGTTGCGATCGCCACCATTTCTCTTGAGTTCTTTCATAGCCTGACGATGCTTGCGCCTCAACGCTTTGAGTTCGGCTTTTTGAGTTCGTCTGAGCTTGCGTAAAGTCACCGAGCAATTTACGACTGGCCCTGGAATTTCCGGCTTGATGATGGGCGACCGGTTGGTCGCTAAGAATATATTGTAGCGACAGATCGGTTGCTGATTCAAGCCCTGCTCTATGGAACGTTCGTAGGTTTGCTGCTCGATACGCTGGCAAATTTGATCCCAATTAACTAGCGTCTGATCGGTGAATATCTCATAAAAGGCAAAGAGAATTTCGCTGAAAAATATGCCGCCTTGGGGCGTGAGGTAGGTGAACCGCTCGGGCCTGGCACTGATCAGGTCTATCACCTTGGTGTAGCCGTCTTGGTCGGCGAACAATCGATGATAGGGCTGGAAAAGCCTGGGGGCTTTGGGGGTAAGCAAAGCGATGGGTGGTGAGTTACCCTCTGCCATATATTCTGGTGGGGTGGTCTGGTCTTCTTGTGTCACGTTGCAGGCGATGACCATATTTATAAGCACGCTGGGGTTCATTTTGACCAGCCGGTCTCTGATGGAGTCGAACTCGATGGCTTCCTGATAGCCAGTGAGGTAGAGTTTGGGAAAGTCACTATTGCTTCCTGGCTCTCTGTAGCCGTGGCCAGCATAGAGTAGTACGATAATGTCGCGCTCCTGGTATTGTATGTCGTGTTCGAGAATCTCTTCGAGACGCCCGCGCCGGAAGTCGATGCCGCTCACATCGTAGTAGTGAATATCGGTAATGCCCAGGTTATCGCGCATCAGGTTGATCTCCTGTTCGAGACCGTAATCTATACTTCGGCACCCGTCGACTATGACGTCATTGTCGCTCATGGTGTCCATGATCTTGATGACGTGTATGTGGCGAGTTTCGAGTTCTTTAGCGTTGGGGAAAAAGGGTAGGATCAGGGAAATGACCAAAAAGAAAAAGCTCCGCATGAATGTAGTAGTTGGCTCGGTTTTTGTTTCAAAATAGATATTTGCAATTGGGCAAATATTCTAGTGCGGAATAGTTTGAACGCCCATCAAACGCATAAGTCATTTCAAAAAGTATCTTTGCGCCATGGCAGCATATGTATTCCCTGGGCAGGGTGCCCAATTTCCGGGTATGGGCAAAGATCTATACGAGAACAACCCTCGTGCAAAGAACTATTTCAGACAAGCCGATGAGGTATTGGGCTTTGCGCTTACAGACGTCATGTTCAATGGCACTGAAGAGGATTTGAAGGCTACTAAGATCACCCAGCCTGCTATTTTTACGCATTCTATCGCCACGCTTTTTGGTTCTGAAGAGCGCGAGCAGCCAGATGCTGTAGCTGGCCACAGTCTGGGTGAGTTTTCGGCTTTAGTAGCTGCGGGTGCGCTCGATTTTGCTTCGGCACTTCGTCTTGTGAGAGAGCGGGCCGAGGCCATGCAGGAAGCCTGCGACAACGAGCCCGGTACTATGGCCGCCATACTCGGGCTAGACGATGATAAGGTGGAAGCTGTCTGCGAGCGCGTAGATGCTGTGGTCGTACCTGCCAATTACAATAGCCCGGGCCAACTCGTTATAAGCGGCTCAAAGGAAGGGGTAGCCGAAGCCAGCGAAATGCTCACCAGCCTAGGGGCAAGAAAGGTCGTACAATTACCGGTTGGTGGTGCCTTTCACAGCCCACTGATGCAACCGGCTAAAGAAAGATTACAAGCTGCTATTGAGGATACGTTCCTGCGCCCGTCGAAATGCCCGATTTATCAAAACTTCGATGCCAAGCCCAGTGTCGAGCCCGACGAAATACGCCGCAAGCTGATCGCCCAACTCACCGGCCCCGTCCGCTGGACGCAAACCATACAGAATATGGCCAAAGACGGCTATACACAATTCGAGGAAGCTGGTGGCAAGGGCAAAGTCCTGGCCGGGCTGATCCGTAAAATCGATAGAGATTTAAATGTGGTGCAGATGGAGGCACCGCTCGATGGCGGGAATTTGGTTTAGCGTGAGGGCGATTAGGGAAGCATTGACATGAGCTTCTGCTCCCCCTTTAACTCCTCCTATTTATCTCATCCCTAATCTCTGCAGCGCGCTCGTAATTCTCCTTGTTGAGCACATCTTCTAGTAGGGTCTGTAGCTCACCGACAGAGTATTTAGATAGGTTTTTCTCACCGCCAGACTCTGCCTCGGCGGATAGGCGGTTCTCTTCGTCGAAGTCTACATCGTCTTCGCCTTCGAGTACCACACCTGCAGATTCCAACACAAACTCATATGTATAGATCGAGCACTCGAAGCGCATGGCCAGGGCAAGCGCATCGCTGGTACGGCTATCTACTTCGATAATCTCTCCATCTCGGTCCAGTACCAAGCGGGCGAAGAAGATGCCTTCGCGTAAGTCGTTGATGATGACTTCACGGAGGTCTACATTCAGCGTGTCGAGTGTATTCTTCAGTAAATCGTGGGTGAGCGGCCTGGGACCTTCCATACCTTCAATAGCTACAGCAATAGCCTGCGCCTCAAAAGAACCAATGATGACCGGTAGTCTCCGCTGTCCATCCATTTCACCCAGTACAACGGCGTAGTTACTGGAAGTCGTCACGGAGCGGCTGATAGCCATTAAGCGGAGTTCGATCTTATTCATATTGGTGTTGGTTCGGGGCGGGTGCCCAGCTGTCTCGGAGTGCGTTTATAATTGTTTGGGATATACTTCGCGATTCCCTAACAAGTGCTTTGTATAAAAGATCGGCAAAGATAAAGATTTAAATACGGAAATCGGACCTGCGCCCTCTGTACTTAGGAACGTTTTGTTGCGACCAGAGGGCGCAACCCCGTGCCAACCACCAGAAAGTAAATATTCTGCATCTGTTCACCATTATTCATCACCTAAAAGAACACCGATGTTCAGATCAAGAGATCATTCCATATTCGCTAGTAGAAAACTGAATTTAGCCGTTTTGACCGTATTCTTGGTCAGTTCACTTGCCAATATCTATACGCTAGAGGCTTCCCCAATCTACGCGCCTAAACCAGAAATTACCACTACCGACAGCCTACCTCCAGAATCCGATACCTTTCGCATACCGCCACCACCATGCCCGCCGCCACCCATTGAGGAACCCGTATATTTTAAAGTAGTGGAGGAAATGCCGCTATTCCCGGGTGCTGAGGGGGAGACGCCAGCAGAGCGAAGGGCGGACTCAGAAAGGCGAATGATGAATTTTATTCAAGAGCATCTCAAATTTCCAACTTTTTCTCTTGATTGCTTCGTTTCTAGTATCGGCGTCATCAACTTTTTAATCGAGGAGGATGGTCGCATACACACCTTCAAGCTCTTGCGTGACCCAGGTTGCGGACTGGGCGATGAAGCCATACGAGTAATGAACAAAATGGCGGAATTACACGGTCGCTGGACGCCCGGAAAGCATCAGGGCCAGTCCGTTAAAATGCAGTTTAATCTGCCGATGAGAATTCATCTTGATAGAAGTGTAAGACCGACTCCTCCACCGCCACCTGCGCCGCCTCCTCCACCAGCTCCAAAACCATATGCATGCGATGAATTATTTGCTGACCCTCTAATAATGCCCTACTTCGATAGTAGTATTAAAGGAACTTATGATGAAATACGCGAGGCTAGCGAAGAAGCTTTACTCGACTTTTTATACAGCCATCTCAAATATCCAGAAGCCGCAGCAGATGCAGAGGCAGGGGGTACAGCTGTGGTGCGTTTCATGATTGATACCAGCGGCTGGATGCACGACTTAGAGATCGTTCGCGACCCTGGTCTTGGTATGGGATGCGAGGCCCTGCGCGTAGTCGAAAAGCTGGCCAATTGCGGTATACCCTGGGAGCCGGGCAGGCATATGCCTATAGATAAACCGGTACCGATTCAATTCAATCTGCCTGTAAAGTTCAGGCTGGGTGAACATGAAATATCGTATTCGCCATGCCTGTCGGAAGAGCAGGCACTAGATCAATTGGATATTGAAAATGTAGAATCCGGTACCAAATTGCTTGGTTCGGAGTCCTTCAACGCCCAATTTGCAACCCTCCCCGAAGGGATTCAGGTGCAGTATGAGGCCAATGGGACTTCTACAGTTCATGTTTTTGACATGAGCGGCCGATTAATGTGGAGTGGGGTGCAGCAGCCTGGGCAAATCTCTCAGTTGGTGCCCTTAAATCAGCGCGGTATTTACAACTTCAGGATAGAATTTAAGGGTGGGGGTGAGGTGTATAAAGTGGCTTACTAATTAACTTTTCATTCAGCGGCGTAGCCGCTGAATGAAAAGTTAACTGTTTAAAACGTTGTATAACTTAAAAATACGTTGTATATTTGTATCATTAAGTTACAACTCCTCATGAAGCTACCCGCGCTTACCACTAAAGAAGAAAAGGTCATGCAGCTCATCTGGCGCATTGGCCGTGGCACCGTCTCGCAATTTATCGAGCAGATGCCCGACCCCAAGCCTCCACATTCGTCTATATCGACGGTTGTGCGCAGTTTAGAGGCCAAGGGCTACTTAGACCACAAGGCTTATGGCCGCACCTACGAGTATTTTCCAAAGATCAGCAAACGAGCCTATAGCGGCTGGTCGCTCAAGGGGTTGGTGAGTGCCTACTTCGGTGGCAGTATGAACGAGCTGGTCAGCTTTATGGTCGAGGAGGAAAAACTTACGCCAGAAGAATTGAAAAAGCTCGCTGAAAAGTTGGACGAGAAGTAGGTAGAGGGTAATGAGTATTAGGTACATGGTATTCCAAAAAGCACTACCAAGTACCCTATACCAAATACCCCGTACCAAAAAATTCACACCATGCTAATATATCTCCTACAAGTCTCCTGCCTGATCGTCCTGGTTTACGGTCTTTACTACTGGTCGCTACAGCGCATGACACACCACGGGTGGACACGAGTTTTTTTACTGGTCGGGCTGTGTTGTTCTTGGGTACTTCCGCAGGTATCATCCTATCTCGCTAGGGCGGAACCTATTACTGCTGTTCAGACCTATTTGCCCATAGCCTACGGCACACCCATTGATCTTAGCCAAATATCGGTTGCAGATACAGGCTGGGGTTGGCAAGAATGGGTCTGGTTGGCATATGGGGTGGTATGTCTGCTCATGTTGATTCGGCTCTTGATAGGAATAGGTAGAATATTCAAGCTATTTCTTAGTGGGCGCAAATCTAGATTTTTGAATTTTTCAGTAGATGAAGCGGCCGCTTCATCTACTGAAAAATTCAAAAATAGTGTGATAAGCTTACCCTTCACCCTCATCATAAACCCCAACGTCCGTTCTCCCTTTTCCTTCTTCAATTGCGTCTTCGTAGCCCCCAATGACTTAGAACAGCATCCCGATCTGATAGACCGCCTGCTCCAGCACGAGGGCGTACACGTGAGGCAAATGCACAGCCTCGATCTACTACTCGTAGAGTTAAGCCGGGTCGTGCTCTGGTGGCATCCCATTTTACCTGCCTATAAGCGGGCAGTACGCCAAAGCCACGAATACGAAGCTGATGCCACCGTATTGCGAGAGCGTCAAACCGAAAAACAATCTTACGGCCACCAATTGCTGAGCCGTCTCAATAACCCCACTCGCCGGTTGGAAGACCAGCTGGCCAATCAATTTTATCACTCTTTCATTTCCAAAAGACTCCAAATGATGAACTCCATTCCTACACCATCCAAGCTGCGCTGGAAATATGCGCTGATCATTCCGATTTTGCTAGTCGGTGTTTTCCTTTTTTCAGGATCTAGTACGGCAACGGCTAAAAATACCGATGCTTCTACTTCGCTCATTGATACACTCCCTCCCGGTGCCGAGGGTAAGATCTACCGAGTGGTAGAACAAATGCCCGTATTTCCGATAGCCGGTGATTTACTAGAGGAAGAAGATCGCTTATCTGCTAGTGAGCAATCGCTACTTAGATACATAGCTTCCAATGTTAAGTACCCGAAGGAAGCCCGCGATGCAGGTGCTGAGGGAATGGCGGTCGTTTCCTTCGTGATCGAAAAAGATGGAAGCATGAGTAATTTCAACATCGTGAGAGATCCCGGAGTAGGCATGGGCCAGGAGGCCAAGCGCGTCATGGAGCAAATGCAAGCTGACGGTATCCGATGGCAACCAGGTCAGCAGGCCGGTCAGGATGTTCGCGTAAAATTCAATATGCCGATCCGCTTTAAACTCGATTCAGAAGAAGCAGCCACCAATATGGAAGAAGGAGAGGTCGCTCCTGATGATGCAGTACACGTCATGGGTTATAGTGATCAAGACAGACGGCCTGTTGAAGGCGATGCAGAGATCTTCCGTGTGGTCGAGCAAATGCCGCTTTTTCCCGGTGGAGAAGGTGAAACATATGAAGCAAAAATGGCAGATTCACAACAGAAGTTGATGATGTATCTTTTTTCAAACATCAAGTACCCAAAGGAAGCTAGAGACGCTGGTGTAGAAGGTATGGCCGTGGTCAGTTTTGTAGTCGAAAAAGATGGCTCATTGAGCGAGGTGCGGGTCTTGAGAGACCCCGGTGCCGGTACGGGTGCCGAAGGCTTGCGCGTAGTCGAAAAAATGAACGACGACGATCTTCGCTGGGAACCGGGTATTCAAAGAGGGGTGCCTGTGCGCGTGCAGTTTAATCTGCCCATCCGGTTCAAACTCAATAATGAAGGTCGGCAAACTGGTATTCCCCTAGGTGAAGACGTCGAAATAAGACTAACCGACCCCGATGCCGATAAGTCTACCGTCGAGTATTTCATAGACGGAGAGCATCAAGTCGATCTCGGCCAGCCCAATGATATAGTAAACAGGCTAGACCCCAACGACATCGAGCGAATTTCTGTCATCAAAGAAGAAAGCGAAGTCGCGCTCATGCGTCGTAAGCCCGAAACAACGGGCATAATCCTCATTCAGACCAAGAAAGGGACCACCCGCAACCGCAATGTCAGACGGGGCGCACTAGACATGAGTGAAGTAGTAGAAGACAATACCTTCCAAGCTCAGTTTGCTACCCTGGAAGAAGGCATTCAAGTTTCCTATCAGTTGGGCAAAAGTGATGCCGCATCTAAACTGCACATATTCGATGTCAATGGTCGCCTTTTGGAAACCCGACCATTTACGGGTAGTGAGATACGTTCTACTGTGAATTTGCAACAGCGCGGTGTCTACATTTTCAGAATTGAGGCTGAAGGACAGGCACAGTCCTATAAAGTCAGCTACTAAGTTTCAAATCTCTGCTTCGGCCACTCGGCCGAAGCAGAGATTTGTATCTTGGCTTTAGAATTTACTAGACCCCGGTATTTGATAATCGAAAACATCGCTTA
This sequence comes from Bacteroidota bacterium, assembly GCA_039025055.1. Taxonomy (GTDB): domain Bacteria; phylum Bacteroidota; class Bacteroidia; order Chitinophagales; family Saprospiraceae; genus Neolewinella. The sequence continues at coordinate 18,405 of JBCCPC010000030.1, forward strand.
TTTTCATGGAAGCGATCATTCGTGCAAAATCTACCGGAATGCGTACACCCACTATTTTATCTGTCTTCTTGTTTATGGCGGTCTGTGGCTCTTTGGCGAGTCAGACCGTTTCGTCTTTTATTCATGTCGATCAATTCGGGTACCTGCCTGATGCCATAAAGGTGGCTGTACTTTCTGACCCCCAGCAAGGTATTAATGCAGCTGATAGCTATAGCCCGTCAGGTAATATTGAGCTGAAAAATGTCAGTAACGATCAAACTGTCTGGGTCGGCAGTCCACAAATCTGGAACGGCGGGGCTACCCATGGCCAATCGGGCGACAAAGGCTGGTGGCTAGACTTCTCTAATTTCAGCACAACGGGCAGCTACTATCTGCTCGACCCGGCAAGTGGGGAGCGATCCGCTGTTTTTGAGATCGAGAATGATGTCTACGATCAACTCATGGCTGACGCAGGCCGTGCATTTTTCTACAACCGCTGTAATGCCCCCAAGCAATCTCCTTATGCCGATGGCCCCTGGACGGATGCCACCAATTTCCTGAATCCCAACCAAGATGCAGACTGTATAGCCCTTAGCGATCCGAACAATATGAGCTTGCGAAGAGATCTCAGCGGCGGCTGGTTCGATGCTGGTGACTACAATAAATACGTAAGCTTTGCCTTTAGCGCGGTTAATCCCTTACTGTGGGCTTACGTAGAAAACCCGAATGTCTTTACCGACAACTGGAACATACCCGAATCGGGTAATGGCATACCCGACATACTCGATGAACTTAAATGGGAACTGGACTGGCTGTTGAAAATGACCAATCCGGATGGTAGTGTGATCAACAAAATGGGCAGCATCAGTTTCGACGATAATGCCAATGCACCACCAAGTGCCAATTTCGATAGTCGCTATTACGGCCCGACTTGCAGCTCGGCCAGTATTTCGGCGGCGGGTATGTTTGCCCATGCAGCTGAGGTGTACGGTGCGATTGCATCATTTACAGGCTATGCCAATACCCTGGAAGCAGAAGCCATTTCCACGTTCAACTACTGGAAAAACCTGGCGGATAACAATGCGCTAGAGTATGATTGCGATGACGGCACCATTAAAGCGGGAGATGCCGATCTACCAGAAGACAAACAGTGGGATTTTGCGGTCGTAGCAGCTGTCCACCTTTTTGCCCGCACCGGAAACTCAACCTACAGCGACTTCGTGGTCGATGCAAATAACCAGAATAGGCTGGAGCCACTGGAGACCGGTTTTTGGGGCGGCGACCGATCTCAGCTCAACGACGCTTTGCTTTACTATACTACGCTAGCGGGTGCTGATGCAGCCTTGAGCAGTGAGATAATCACATCCGTTACTACCGCTGCCTCAAACAACTGGAATGGATTCTTCGGATTGAATAGCGATGACCTCTACCGTGGTTTTATGCCGGATTGGTCGTACTTCTGGGGAAGTAATAGCATAAAAGCCAGATATGGGAGCTTGAACAATGCATTGGTTTACTACGGTATCAATCCTGTGCAGGCTGACAATTATCGTGCACAGTCGGCGGCACTACTGCACAATTTTCATGGTGTCAATCCACTGGGTCTGGTATATATATCTGGTATGGAAGGGCGTGGAGCAGATCGTGGTATCGAAGAGATATACCACACTTGGTTTGCTGATGGCACGGTCTGGGACAATAGCAATACCTCTTTGTACGGTCCGGCTCCGGGCTTTGTGTCAGGAGGCCCGAATCCGAATTTTACGCTCAACTTCATCTCGCCACCAGCAGGACAACCTATCCAAAAAAGCTACAAAGACTGGAATACCGGTTGGAATGGCAGCAATAATGAGAACAGCTGGGAAATCACAGAGCCAGCCATTTATTATCAGGCGGCATACATTCGCAACTTGGCCGGTGTGATGGCTAGTGATTTTGCGCTACCTGTAGTCTATGCTAGTCCGCTACAAGCCAGGGCTCAAGAGCGAGATGTTTTGCTGACCTGGCGAGTCGCAGAAGAAATCGATCTAAGTCACTATGAAATCGAACACCTGGATGTAAACAACGACTGGAATAGAGTAGGTCGAGTGAATGCACGTGCGCTGGATCGTTATCAGTTTCGTCACGAAAACCCGATAGAGGGCATGAATAATTACCGTCTCAAGCAGTTGGACCTGGATGGGACATTCGGCTATAGCAATATCGCTACCGTCCAATTCAGTGACAGATACGCAGAGATCGAAATATACCCCAATCCAGTAGTAGGAGATATTCTGTATGTAAAGAATTTGCCCAACTTCGGAAGCCTGCCTGCCAGCGGCAGGCAGGCAGGTCTAAAAATATATGACGCTCAAGGTCGAAAACTAGCCGAATTCACTATAGAGTCCGGTACGGCCGAAATCGACATGGCTCATTTTGCCAAAGGTTGGTATGGGATAGAATTGGAGTCTTCTAGCGGGGAAGCTGTTTGGAAAGCTAGGATTTTACGCCTCCGATGAACATTTAGCGAACAAAACGTTCGCTTAAAGATGCTTCGGAGGAGAAAATCAATTACAATGACAGCACACCTGCTAGTTCAATCAATTCCTTGGGCGGAATCTTGTGTTTGGTTACGGCTTCCTCGAATGGGTGGGCGGTGACTTTATTATTGACCAAGCCAACGGCGATATTTTCCTGCCCAGCTAGGAGTAGGTCTACGGCTGCATGACCCAATCGGCTGGCCAGCATACGGTCTGCTGCGGTGGGAGAGCCACCGCGCTGTAAGTGACCGATTACGCTCACTTTGGGTTCCATATCGGTGATTTTTTCGTGCAGGGTCTGGGCAATGCCCGCTGCACCTCCGAGTGGATGACCCTCCGCTACGACCACGATGCTGAATAGTTTGCCGCGTACTCGATTTCTCTTGAATACCTGAAGCAAGTCTTCGATGTTTGTCTCCGATTCGGGGAGAAGAACCGCACTCGCACCCGAGCCAATGGCTGTGTAAAGCGCAATGTAACCCGAATGCCTACCCATGACCTCGACGAAGAAGAGGCGGTTGTGGCTATCGGCCGTATCTCTGATCTTATCGACGGCTTCGATGGCCGTATTGACGGCCGTATCGAAGCCGATGGTGAAGTCGGTACCATATAGGTCATTATCGATGGTGCCCGGTAAGCCGATGAAGGGAATATTATACTCCTGGCTGAATATCATGGCTCCGGTAAAAGTACCGTCGCCACCTATGGCTACGCAGGCATCTATGTCGTGGGCTCTGAGGTTTTCGTAAGCTTGCTTGCGGCCTTCTGGCGTATGGAAAGCCATCGATCTAGCTGTACGCAAAATTGTACCGCCATACTGGATAATGTTGGCTACATCTCGACGATCTAGACGCCGGTACTGGCCTTTGATCATGCCTTCGTAGCCACACTCTATGCCGTATACATGGAGGTTGTTGAATGCGGCGGTGCGCACTACAGCACGCACGGCGGCATTCATACCGGGGGCATCGCCTCCGGAAGTAAAAACAGCTATTCTTTTGATATCCTGTCTTTGCATCTAACTCGGTGAAGTGGTTTAGTTATTCGGCCGGTGAAAGTCGGCCAACGCCTGAATAGGCTTTTGTACGAAATTTCCGGGCTGCAAGTTACGCTGTTCCAAGGCTACGATCAGCAATTCACGAAAGTGAAATGCAATAGAGCCGATGAATGAAACTGGGAGCGTTTGATGCTGGGCATATTTTCTGACGTGGCGGTCCAAGAATTCGCCGAAGCAATCGAGTGCCATGCTAACAACAGACGGGTGATTTTTATGCTCTGACAAGAAGCGGGTGAACTGAGCCAGATATGTATTGGGTGCATCGTGATCATAAATTCTGTCTCTGACCGTCATAGCATCGATCTGATTGTAGTCTTCGAATGCTTTCGTGAGTTTATCGTCGAGTTCGCGATAGAAATAAGCTTTCAGTATGCTTTTGCCCAGGTGGCTACCACTGCCCTCATCACCTAGCAAATAGCCGAGGTTGGTAATGTTGTCGGTAATCTGATGGCCATCGTACGCACAAGAGTTGCTCCCTGTACCTAATATGCAGGCAATGCCCGGCTCGCGACCACAAGCTGCCCTGGCTGCACCCAACAGATCATGGGTTGCAGATACATTGGCTTTTGGCCATATGCGGAGTAGTTCTTTTTCGACCAGCCGCTTTCTGCGCACGTCCCAGCAGCCGGCACCGTAGTAGAAAACCGTTTCTGGTTGGTAGCCGGGTAGCAGGTCATTAGAGAGCTTGTCTACCTCTTTTTGGAGCTGCTCGATAGGGTGTACCACTGGGTTAAATCCGAGGGTATTGACCACCATATCCGTTTGGCCCGGTTTGATAACCGCCCAGTCTGCTTTGGTGCCGCCGCAATCACCGACTAAGATCATAGTTATTCATAGTTGATGCTGCAAAGCTAATGTATATACCCCAAGCTGACGTTACCTATCTTTGCGCCAAATTTCAAAACCATGGCCCTGAAATGCGGCATTGTAGGCCTGCCCAACGTAGGTAAATCGACTCTTTTTAACGCGCTGACCTCTGCGAAAGCACTGGCCGCCAATTATCCTTTTGCAACTAAGGAACCCAACATCGGCGTCATCAGCGTACCCGATCCGAGACTGGATAAATTGGCCGAATTAGTCAATCCACAGAAAGTCATTCCGACTACAGTAGATATTGTCGACATCGCCGGCTTGATCAAAGGTGCGAGCCAGGGGGAAGGGCTGGGCAATCAGTTCCTGGCCAATATTCGAGAGGTGGATGCCATCGTGCATGTGGTGCGCTGCTTCGAAGACGACAATGTCGTACATGTAGATGGTAGCGTAGATCCAGTCAGGGATAAAGAGATTATCGATACAGAGCTGATCCTCAAGGATATAGAGACTGTTGAAAAACGACTGAACAAATACAAAAAAGTGGCGAAGAGCGGGGATAAAGACGCTAAGCGGATTGTATCTACCTGCGAAAGTCTATTGTCACATCTCGAATCTGAAAACCCGGCGCGCTCTTTTCAAGGTGATGATGAAATGGTGCAGGATTTGATGCTGCTGACTGCCAAGCCCATTTTGTACGTTTGCAATGTCGATCTGGATGCGATGGAGTCGGGCAACGACCATACCGCCCGTTTCCGGGAAGCTGTAGCCGATGAACCCGCTGAGGTCATCTTGATCAGTGCCGGCATAGAAGCCGATATAGCCGAGTTGGACACGCGCGAAGAGCGACTCGAATTCATAGAGGATATGGGCTTGAAAGAGCCTGGTGTCAATAAGGTAATCAGGGCTTGTTATAGCCTGCTTGGCTTGGTGACCTACTTCACTGCCGGTGAGAAAGAGGTCCGTGCCTGGACTATTACCGAAGGGACTAAAGCCCCTCAGGCGGCTGGTGTTATTCACACTGATTTTGAAAAGGGCTTCATCCGTGCTGAGGTGATTGGCTACGATGACTATGTCGAGCTGGGCAGCGAGTCTGCCGTGCGCGATGCGGGTAAACTAAACGTGGAAGGCAAAGAATATGTGGTGGCCGATGGCGATGTGATGCACTTTAGGTTTAATGTCTAATTTTTGTCCTGATTCTTGGCAGATTCCGTCAAGAATCAGGTACAATTGTTAATTTGAGCTAGAATTTAAACCCCATTCCCGTCTCTGGGTCTTACTAGCTCAAATCCAAACATGCAACGTAATTTTATTTTTTTCTGCCTTTCTCTATTCCCTCTTCTATTAGCGGCACAGATCAGCAGCGGCACCATCGAATACCTGGAAACCCGCACTTTCCCGATGAGCGACTGGATGTCGAATGAGATGAAGGAGCGCGTAGAAGAAATGCGCGCCAATGGCGAGCTTGATCGGATAGGCGTGCTCAGCTTCAATCAAAGTGAGTTTTCCTACAGTCAAAAGAAGCAAGATGCGCCTCCTGCCAATGCAAGAAGTGGCCGAGGTGGGGGCTGGATGAGTCGATTTACTGATAACCCCGACGTGTTCTATACGCATATTTCGGACAGCAGCATCGTCGAGAAGCGGCGCATTCTAGACCGCAGTTTCATTATTGAAGACATTTGGCAGGTACCCGAGTGGGAGATTCCCGAGAATCAGCGGCCGAATATGGCCTACACCCTTCCTTCAGAGGTTGCCTATGCTATTTCTGCCGAGGGTGATACGCTCACAGCCTACTTTTCGCGTTCCATTCCGCTGGGCATAGGGCCTAGAGGGTACGGTGGTCTGCCGGGAGCTATCGTCTATCTGAAAGTAGAGAAAGATCAGATCGCTACCGAATATATTTTGCAGACCATGCAACCAAACCCCGAAAAATTGGCGCTCACCGTCCCTGAAGACGGGGAAGTCGTGACCCGCGAGAAATTCGATGAAATGCAGGCCCGAAGAAGAGAAGCCAGAGAGCGCCAAATTCGATCCTGGCGACAGCGTAGGCGCAATTGATTTTACCCCAACTACACTAGTTTATGAAGACTTTATTTACCCTTGGCCTGTTTTTACTTTTTGTACTTCCGCAGGTGGCCCAATCCGACATAAGCGGTCGGGTTACAGATTCTACATCTACTTCATTACCAGGAGCTAATGTGGTACTACTTCGAGCATCGGATTCGTTACTCGTCTCCTTTGCCACTACAGACAATCGAGGTGATTTTTTACTTGAAAACGTTCCGGTCGGTACGCACCAAATGACGATCTCTTTCCTGGGCTATGAGCGGTCACCTCAGACTATAGTCGTTACCGAAAATGATCAGTATCTCGGCCTTGGAGACTTGGTCATGTACCCCGCTGGCTACTTGCTCGGCAATGTCGAAGTAACGGCAGATCGCATCCCCATCCGAATGGTGGGCGATACCATGATGTACGATGCCGAAGCCTTCGCCGTAGGCCAAAACGCCAACGTAGAAGACCTCCTTCGCCGACTGCCGGGCATGAGCATAGATGCTAGCGGAGCTATTACATGGCGTGGCCAAACGGTCAATCAGGTGCTGGTAAATGGTCGGCCTTTCTTCGCGGGCAACTCTAGCCTCATTACCCAAAACCTCGATGCCGAGGCCATCAGTAATGTCGAAGTCTTCGATCAGCAAACCAATACCGAAGAGCTCAGCGGCATAGACGATGGCGAAGAAAATACCACCATCAACCTGGAAATGAAGGAGGAGTTCAAGGCCAAAGTCTTTGGTGATCTAGAAGCGGGTTATGGCAACAACGACAGATATAGAGGTGGAGCCAAGCTATTCAGGATCAGTGAAGTGAGTCAATTCGGTTTACTCGGTACCATTAATAACATCAATCAGGTCGGATTCTCGATAGATGATGTCGTTGGCTTAAATAGAAATACCGGAAGAGGGGCTTCTTTTTCTAGCGGAAATACCGGAGAAATACCGATCAATTGGAGTGGAGAAGACGCAAGCGGCCAAAATAGAAGCATAGCCGCAGGCTTGAATTACGGTACCACTTTTGGTGAGGCTGAAGTTCAACTGAGCTATGCGCTATTCGATAGAAATCAAGCGCAGATACAGTCGATTTTGGAAGCAATAAACCGCCCGGGCAGCATACGCGAAACGTCTACCAATCAACTCAACGCTTCCGATAGCTATAGCCATAGGCTTGACTTTAATGTAGAGCAAGACCTGGATTCTCTGTCTAGACTAGATATAAGAGGAGCTGTATTCATATTAGGCAATGAAGCCACTGAGTTTTCAGAAGTCACTATCTCAGATCCTGGTCAGGATCAACAATTCTACACCGTAGATGATCGCGATCAAAGTGAGCAGCCAGGGGGAAATGTATCAGTCGATTACAGCCGGAGACTGGGAAAGCCAGGCAGACTGCTCGGTGTAGAGGCGCTCTTTGATCTTCGACAAAATGTGAATGATATCGGTGTAACGACCGATGGTCTGAGTGAAGAACTCGCTATACCGGGTGCGCTCATAAACGGCTTGCAAACCCAAGACCGCACGACCGACGAGCTGGATTACAATGGTAGCCTGGAATACACAGAACCCATAGGTGATAATTGGTCATGGGAATCCGAAATTCGCTATGCTTCTCAGCGCAGCGAAGGAGACTTTATTTTTGAAACTGAAGGCCAAAGCGTGCGCAATCAACTGACGCGTACCTGGGAGACAGCAGATGTAGAAACGGGCTTTTCCTACAGATTCGGTAAACGAAACAGTATCAAGTTTACGGGCAGGCTACTCAATGGTCAGCTGGGCTTAGAAGGAGACACGGAAAGGGACGATAATTTCACCTACTTCCTTCCAGGTGTTAGGATGAGAATTCGCGGTGATAAAAGTAATATTCGATTTAGTTTTCGATCTAGTGCAAGTGCGCCGCGTTTAAATAGCCTGCAAACCATTGCTGAACCCGGTCGGTCGGGGCGAGTGTCGTTTGGTAATCCCGACTTGACCCCATCGGTCCGATATTCCTCGAATATCAATTATTGGTTCAACGATCAGTTTAGGAGTATTACCTTCTTCTCCCGTTTATCAGCTACCTATACCGATAACGCAATCGGCAATGAACTCAGCTTCTCACAAGGTCAGCAGATTTTCAGGCCGATCAACGTCAGCCACGCCTGGAACCAAAGCTTTAGCTTAGGTACCAATATCGGGATTCTGCCCATTAAAAGCCAGTTTTCAGTCCGTGGCTCTTTAAGTCGTAGCCAGGGTATAGGCATCGTAGATAATGAGCGTCAAGACAATATTTCTCTGACACAGAATATCGAATCCAGTATAAATACGGAGATCAATGACAACAGCTTCGTTACCCTCGGTTATGAGTGGAGCCGTAATGTCAACCGCTTTGAAGACGAGGAGACTGAAGAGATCACGACTGTTACGCACGACCTCTTCACCAAATTCGGTTTGGAGTTTTCTAAGGTCTTTCGATTCGAGAGTACCTTTACGTATCGAATTTTCGAGGCGGCTGCTTTTACAGGGGCGACCAATATTCCTGACCTACGCGCTAGCGTAGAGTGGCGACCATTTAAAAGCGGTCATTTCTTTAGGCTTAACGCATTCGATCTCTTTAATCAGAATACAATTATCAATCGTTCTGTCAATGCTTTCGTAACGAGAGAGACAACGAGCGATGCGTTAGGGCGGTTCTTCTTGCTGACGTTTTTTTATAAGCTGTAATTTTGTTCGACGAGCTCAGCTCGTCGAACAAAATTGTCCATGATTTTTCAGCAGAAACTGTTTCCACTGATAGAAGCCGATGAGCTACAGGCCATTATTAGTAGCCCTAACTTGGTCATACTCGACATCAGCTCGTCTAAGAATATTTCGGCCTTGCAGCCTAAAAACCCTGGTCTACAAATAGCAGGAGCCTTGCAAGTAGATTTGAAAAGCCACTTCAGCCGCAAAGACACAGATCTGCCGAATATGGCACCTAGTCCTGAGGTTTTTGTCGAGCAGCTAAAACTTTTGGGTATTGACCAAAATACCAATGTGGTGATCTATGACAACCTGGGTATCTACACGTCGCCTCGCCTGTGGTGGCTATTTCGGGTTATGGGATATGATATGGTGCGGGTGCTGAATGGTGGATTGGATGCTTGGTTGGAAGCAGGTGGTGAGGTGGAGAAAATGAGTGGCGGAGCTCCAATATTGAAAGTTGGAAGAATACAAACGCATAACGATAATTTAGATGTATCAAATGAGTTCGAAGTTTTGCAAGCTGCTGACTCACCAAGTGAAAATTCGGCTGGTCGTATAGATGCATTTATACGGCTACCCCCTCATCAAAACGACACTTCTCCCATCTGGACCCAGTCAGATGTAAAATCCAACCTTGAAAAGCCAAATGCCACCATCGTAGACGCCCGCTCACCCGGCCGGTTCGAGGGGACGGCACCTGAGCCTAGAGCCGGATGGCCTAGTGGGCACATTCCGCATTCGGTTAATGTGCCATGGAAGACACTCGTGGATGAGGGAAAGTATCCACCTGCGCCTGCCTGCCATCCGCAGGTAGGCAGGGAAGTCCTTAAAAATAGAATCTCAATAAATATCCCACCTACCGGTCCACTGGTATTTAGCTGTGGTTCTGGGCTTACGGCCTGTATTGTTTTGCTGGCGGCTGCTATCGTATGGCCAGAGCGTGAATTGTATCTCTACGACGGCAGTTGGGTGGAATGGGCAAATCCTGAATTGAAGGGCTGTCCGATTGCGACGGGCTAAGTACATTTGCAGCATGGAGGAAAAGGTGCTCATATTCGATTTTGGCTCGCAATATACCCAACTAATTGCCAGGCGCATCAGAGAATTGAGGGTGTACAGCGAAATTGTACCATTCAATGCACCCGTCGAGCTAACCGGAGATATTAAAGCGGTTATTTTGAGTGGTAGCCCTTTTTCGGTGCGTGAAAAAGATGCTCCTGCACCCAATCTTAAGCCGTTTTTAGGCAAGGTGCCTATCCTGGCCATCTGCTATGGGGCCCAGTTTATGGCTCAGCATTTCGGTGGCGAGGTGAGTCGCTCCGAAAAGAGAGAATACGGCAAAGCGAAACTCGATACCATTTACAAAGCCGATGGGTTGCTGAGTGGTATCGAAGCCGGTTCGCAGGTTTGGATGTCTCATGGTGATACGATCATGCAACTGCCCGACCAATTTGAGCTGACGGCCTCTACGCGCGATGTAGAGGTTGCAGCCTTCCAGGCCAAGGAAAAAGCTTTTGACAAACCGGTTTATTGCCTACAATTTCACCCCGAAGTTTATCACAGCCTCGACGGTAAAACTCTCCTTCAAAACTTTGTAGTTGGTATAGCTGGTTGTTCCTGCTCATGGACGCCAGCTGCTTTCGTGACCGATACCGTCGAGCAACTGCAAGCACAAATCGGTGATGAAAAAGTACTTCTCGGCCTATCAGGTGGAGTAGATAGCAGTGTGGCGGCTATGCTATTGCACCGAGCCATCGGCGACCGGCTTTATTGCTTTTTTATCGATAATGGCCTGCTGCGCAAAGACGAATTCGAGGAAGTGCAGGAGAGCTACGCAGGCATGGGCCTCAATGTAACCGCCATCGATGCCAAGCAGCGTTTCTACGACGAGCTATCCGGCCTGACCGATCCTGAGGCTAAGCGCAAGACCATCGGCCGGGTATTCATTGAGGTCTTTGAAGAAGAAGCAAAAAAACTCGACGGTATTTCGTGGCTGGGCCAGGGTACCATTTACCCCGATGTGATCGAGTCGGTCAGTGTGCACGGACCGTCGGCAACCATCAAGTCTCATCACAATGTAGGTGGCCTGCCCGAGCGCATGGATCTCAAGATTGTAGAGCCGCTGCGCCAGATATTCAAAGACGAAGTACGTCGCGTCGGAGCCGAAATGGGCATGCCTCAGCATTTGCTGGGCCGCCACCCATTTCCGGGTCCTGGGCTGGCCATCCGTATATTGGGCGATATTACAGCCGAAAAGGTAGCTTTGCTTCAGGCAGCCGATTCGATCTACATCAATAAACTGCGCGAATACGATCTTTACGATCAAGTTTGGCAAGCAGGCACTATTTTGCTGCCTGTACAGTCGGTTGGAGTCATGGGCGATGAGCGCACTTACGAGCAGGCTGTAGCCCTGCGGGCTGTAAACTCCACCGATGGGATGACCGCCGAATGGAGCCAATTACCCTACGATTTTCTGGCTGACGTCAGTAGCGAGATCATCAATAACGTTAAAGGAATTAACCGAGTCGTTTATGACATTAGTACCAAACCACCTGCTACCATCGAATGGGAATAAAAGCCCGCTGCTGGCGCTGATCTTCCTCATCATTTGTAGTACGAGTGCTTGTGATCTGGTAAAACCCCTGACCGACGGGAACGAAAGCACCAACAACCAAAATGAAGAGACCGAGCAAGAAGAGCTCGATCCCATTCAGTCGCGTCGCGTCTACGACCCGAATACAGGTACCTACGTAGTCGTACAAAATGCACCGACCAAAAAAATGGATACCATCACCTGGCGCGTGCAAAGCGAAGAGCGGTTTCCACCTATAATAGAAGATGGAAGCGGAGCCTATACCCCAGCACCAGGTGTGGTCGTACCTACTGATCCCGGTGGCGGACCGGTTACTCAGGTCGGTACGGGCGATTTTGGATCGAGGAAGTTATCGTCTTACCAGATTGATTTCCTCCTGCCATTTTTGGCCAACAGATATAATGGGATAGACAATGAAATCGATGCCAACTCGCAGTGGGCCTTGCACTTTTATAGCGGTGCACAAATAGCACTAGACGAGCTACGGGCCGAGAATCACGACCTGCGCGTATTCGCTCAAGACACGGAGGCTAATCAAAACAAAGTTGGCTTGCAGCTTCGCCAGCCCGCCTTTCGCGACGCGCAGCTAATCATTGGCCCATATCTGGGGCCGAATGTGACACTAGCTGCTAATGCCGCCCGCAACCGCGAGCAGGTAATCGTTTCGCCATTTGCAGCTTCACCCAATCTGAGCACAACCAATGAAAACTACATACAGGTCAATCCGACCTTGCAGACGCACTGTCGAGAAATCATGCGACATGCGCTCACCGGTCAGACCGTAGATCAGATTTATTTGGTGTCTGGGCCTTCACAAGAGCAGTTGGTACCGGTACAGATGCTGCAAGAGGCCTATCTCGAGTTTGTTGGCGACCAACAAGAGCAAACACCGGCACTACCCACTTTCACGCTGGAAGCTACCGAGAACATCGATGTAGAACCCTATTTGGCGGCTCGCAATGTGATATTCATCCTCCCTGAGTATGCCAACGAAACCCTGGTCTCTAACTTCCTTCGCCAGATATACAATGCCACACGCGACGGCTACACCCAGGTGGCGGTCTATGGCTTGCCGCAGTGGAAAGGATTTAGTCGCATCGATCTGGATTATTACGAGGGCTGCAACGTTCATATCAGTAGCTCGGTCTTCGTCGACAATTTGCAGCCGGCTACCCGGGCATTCAGGCGTAAGTTCTTCGATCGCTTTCAGGTAGTGCCCCGAGACGAAGCCTTTCTGGGCTATGATATGACGCTCTACTTCGCGCGTATGCTGCGTGAGCACGGCACTAGATTTCAGTACGCCTTAGAGCGCGAAGCCGAGCGCATGCTGCATACCGAGTTCCGATTCGAGCCGGTTTACCTACCGCAAAATGACGTAGATCGCCTCAACAACGAGCGCCGGATCATAGACCGCTGGGAGAATCGATTCGTGCATATTTTACGCTTCAGCCAGTTCCAGTTCAACCGCGTCAACTAGCCCCTTTTGGCCGCTCCCAACGAACGTCGCAAAAAGTTGCTCAAAGAGGTAGTCGACCGTCGCCAGACCAACTGGACGGTCGTGTTGGAAAACGTACACGATCGCCACAATCTAGCTGCGGTCATGCGCTCATGCGATGCGGTGGGTATACAAGAGATTTTCCTCCTCCAGACCGATCCGGGCCTTAGAGCCAAGAATATCAAGCTGGGCAAGAAGACCAGTGGTGGCGTGCGCAAGTGGCTGGATGTACACTATTATCACGATGTGGATGCTTGCTTTTCGCACGTGCGCCAAATTGCCGATCATATCTATGCGACCCACCTGGGCGAAGCTGCGGTCGGTTTGCATGATTTAGACTTCCGCAGGTCGGTCGCCTTACTCTTCGGGAATGAACACGATGGCCTCACCCAGCAAACATTGGCTTACGCCGATCAGAATTTTATCATTCCCATGTACGGCATCGTGCAATCGCTGAACATTAGCGTGGCTTGCGCGGTGAGTCTTTTCGAGGGGCTGCGGCAGCGGCAAGCAGTTGGTGCCTACGATAATCCACCCACCACCGAGCAAGAACGCGCTGATTTGTACGAGACTTATCTAGAGCGCCACGAGCATGGTCAGCCCGAAAAGTTGAAGCTAATAGATTAGAACGGAGATCGCACCCTCCGTGTCAATCCGTAGCGCTTTAGCGCACCGTCAAATACTCTGTGTTTAATCCGTCAAATCCGTCAAATCAGTGTACAAAATAAAAGCCGCACTTTCCAAGTGCGCTCACATTAGAATAGGACACTGATTTTCGCAGGACGAACGCAGATTTTTAATACCGCTTCTCATCTAATCTCACTCCTAAGCTCAGCCCTGCAAACAAATTCCAAAAATCCCCATTCCTTGTTGCTGCAAGGGCATTGGGTTGTGATTCGGGTAGATCGCCAAAAGCATATCGCGCACCTGCAATAGGCGTTAAGGTCACCAGATTACTAAGACCAAAATCTAGACCTATAGCTAAGCCCAGCGTCGGTAAAAACCCATCTTCTGTTAATGGGGATTGATCGCCTCCATCATCGAGTGGGGTGGTACGATCTCGGAAGTAACTCAAACCCGGGCTAATCTGCACAAAGAATCCCTTATCCAGAGCTGGACCCTGTTTTCCAAATGTGGGGCAGTTGCAGTCCGTATCGAAGTCGAAGGGGTAAATTCTAGTATGAAACTGAAATCCTACATTAAGCAAGTTCCAATCGCCTTCATTGAATATGGTAGAGTAGCCCTCGCTGTATTGATATCTGGCGTAGCTCAGACTCGGCAAAAACTCGATCCGTTTTTTCTCCAGTCTAAACCAATAATTGACACTGAATTCCAGATCGGCATCCCAGACTAAATCGGTATTGCCATTGTTAGCATCGAACTTGACTTGCGGGATAGAGTAAGCGGCCGTGACACCAAATTGAGCTTGCAAAGAGTAAGCAATCAGGCTAGCGAATATGAGTAGAGTGATCTTCTTCATGGCATACTAACGAACATCAAGCCCAAAACATATCTCCTTAACGGGTCTGCACCCTCTGGTCGCAGAAATAATCGTTTCGACCGGAGGGCGAAACCCCGTTTAAAACGAGGGGCGAAACCTCGAATTTAAGACGCCATCGCCAATTGAAACATTTGTCTAGCTCGCTGGAAAGCCGCCACAGGTGTAGAAAACACTTCGTGACTTTTCAGTTCAGCCCCATTTTGCCCATGATCGATGCCTATCACGTAGCAACCGGCATCCCAGGCGGCCTGGCTGCCAGCCTTAGAGTCTTCTATAGCTACACAGTGCGCTGGTAGCATTCCCAGCATGTTGGCCGCCAATTGGTACCCTTCGGGATCGGGTTTCATTTCTTCCACATCGTCGGCGGTGATGCTGAGTTGGGCATATTCGTCTATGCCAGTGGCTTGAAAGATGTGATCGGCGTCTAAGCGGCCGCTATTGGTCACGATAGCTACCAATGTCGAGCTGTGGATTTTTGCTAAAGTCTCTTTTACGCCGGGGAATAAGCGACCTTCCGTTAGCACGCGCTTGTGGAAAAGGTCTCGCTTTTGAACTTGTAGTATCTGTGGGTCGACATCCAGTTTGTGCCGGTCCACGACCTCTTTGGCCAGAAAATAATCGGAGGTACCTATCCATTGCTGAAACCAATCATGGTCGAAGCTGAGTCCGTATTTGGCAAGGACCTCTAGCCAGGTATTGGCGTGTACGGGTTCTGTATCTGCCAGGGTGCCGTCTAGGTCGCTGAGTAGTGCGTGAAAAGTCATATTGTGATGTACTTTTGGAAAAGTTATGGCCAAAAAAGAGTCTGCTGTTTATCTAGCCCTACGGTTTGATGTCGATCAATTGGAAAAGCTGATCGATCTTCGACTCAGTGAAAGCCTACAGCAAGTAGGTCGATCACCCAAGGATAAGCGGATGCATGTCGAACTACAAAAGCACGGATCGGTTCATTTGAAGTTTGCGCAAGATCGAATTATTTCTCGCATTCCACTGAGGGCAGCTCTGGCATATGACCTGGGGCTGACTAAGGTAGAAGGGAGCGGCAAGATAAATCTCGAATTCGAAACCACATACCACATACAACCCGACTGGCAACTAAAAACGAATACTGATCTCATTACTCACCAATGGGTAGACAGACCCCGAATACAGGTAGCAGCATTGGACGTACCCATATCTGGCCTCATAGATTTTCTGATTGAGGAAACCGAGAAAAGGGTAGAGGAGACGATAGATCAACTGGCCAATAAGCAGCTCGATCTCCAGAATCAGATATTCACGATCTGGCGAAAATTGCACAGTCCTTTGCCATTGGATAAGCAGAAAACGGTTATTGCCGTAGTAAAGCCGACTTGCTTGAGCCTTAGTCGCTTGATAGAAAGTAATGGGGTCTTGAAATCTACGATCTTGCTTAAGGGAGAGCCCGAAATACATCTAGGTCAGTCAAATGAAAAATACGATATAAAGAGCTTGACAGCATTTGGGTATAAGGATTTGGATTACACACAATCTAATGTCGAAATAGATATTCACTTACCCTTTAATAGACTTGAAGTAATAGCCCACAATAATCTTATAGGCAAGCCTTTAAAACTAGGCGATCGACAGATACATATCGAAGATGTAAAACTCAATCAAATAAACGGCCTGTTGCATATTTACCTGAAATCAGCGGGCAGCTTCGATGGCGAAGTTTACATAAAGGGCCGTTTGAATATCGACCAAGATCGAAATCGAATACGTATCGAACAGCTCGATGTAGATGTGAATACCAAAAACATCCTGCATAAAGCCGCTGCCTGGATGTTTGCTAATAAGATCAAGAATAAGATTCATGAAGGGCTAAACGAGCAGCTCAGTCAGGCTTTACTAAAAACCAAAGACAAGCTCCAAGCCGATTTAAATGGCCTACGGATTTTGGAAGGCATCGAGCTACGCACCCAAATCGATTCGCTCGAACTGATCGAGCTCGACACACTAGAAGACAAAATCCTAGCCACGACTAATATCACAGCTAAACTAGCCGTGATGACCACTGCCAAAAAATCCAAGCCCGAATGATCGCCGAGTGGGAAAAACAGTCGGGCGTATTATTCAGCTTTCCGGGTCGATCGGGGGATTGGGGCCATCAATTAGATGCAGCCAGCCAAGAACTGGCCAATCTGATCATAGCCACGGCACGATTTGTGCCTGTCATTGTGATATGTGGCGACATCGAATGGGCGAAAAAGTATTTGCGTTTTATTGATTTTAGTACTTCCGCAGGTAGCAGCTTCCCTGGGAAGCTGCTACCTGCGGAAGTACTAAATCTGGTCCATATACCCACTAATGATTGCTGGATTCGCGATTTCGGCCCGATTACAACAATGACCAATGGTAAGCTCACGCTGCACGACTTTCGCTTCAATGGCTGGGGCGGCAAGTTCGAGGCGGAGTTGGATAATCGAGTCAGTGCCCGCCTCTGGGCGAGTGGGCTGCTGGGGCCACATAGTATGCACAGCCACAGCACGATACTCGAAGGCGGCAGCCTCGAAACCGATGGGCGAGGCACATTGCTCACCACCGAAAAATGCCTGCTCAACCGTAATCGCAACCCACACTTGAATAAAGAGCAGTTATCTCAATTGCTTAAAGAAACTCTCCATATAAATCGGATCGTCTGGCTAAAGCACGGCGCACTCATCGGCGACGATACCGATGCCCATATCGATACCCTGGCTCGTTTCTGTGACCCGACGACTATTGTCTACACCAAATGCCGGGATAAAGACGACCTTCATTTTGAGGAGCTGAGGGCTATGGAAGCTGAAATTAAGGCAGCATTTCCCAACCATAACCTCATCCCCATCCCACTACCACTAGCCATCTACGATGATACAGACGGTCACCGATTACCAGCTACTTACGCCAACTTTCTGCTGACTAATGGTGCAGTGATTGTACCTACTTACGGCGTTTCAACTGATCAAAAGACTGTTGAAATTTTAAAGACTGTTTTTTCTGAAAGGGAGGTGATAGCTTCGCCTAGTAGAGCATTAATATATCAACATGGTAGTTTTCATTGTCTATCATGCAATTTGTATTCTTAAGCCACAGTAAGCCTAAACGCCTTCAGCCCATCGGCACCCTGTAGCTTTTCAAGTTCCAATTCTTCTACATCATCGGTTACGTATCCCTGCTTAACGAGATGGTCGATGTACTGGATGTACTCGGCGCGATCGCGATCTTGTAGCCAGACGATGGCGATTTTACCTTCTTGGGTCAGTCGCTCGGTGGTGCCTTTGATGTAGGCCTTGTCGATCCGCTTTTTCAAGATTTCGTAGCGCACGTTATAGGCACCGTCTACATCGAATTGCTTCTCGTCCATGTTGAAGCGGATACTGAGGGAGTTGTTGTAGACGAAAATCAACTGAGCAGTAGTAAGTGGGACTAGCAAGCCCCCTTTATTTTCTTCGACTAGCTTGGTAACCTCGCACATTAAGATGAGCTGCCACAATCTGAAGTCTTTCAGGTTGAATTCGCTAAACTGACCGTCGGCTACAATGGATTCGCCCAAGTAGATGTTGTATTCGACCCCGTCGGTGATGTACTTCTCGAAAAAGTGAGGGAGTATCTCCTGCTTTTTGGCCACTTCCTGATCGATGTAGTTACCGATTAGGTTATTGATGGCCTGTACACTGTCTTCATAGTCTCTCCTTTTTCGGTAGACGATATTCAGGCGTGGGTCGAGATAGTTGAAGTAGTCTTCCAGTTCCTCGTGCGGTAGGCTAGGGTACCGCTCCGACAACTCTTTGAGCAGGGGGTGTATCTCATTAGACAGCAGATCTACAATCACGGATTCGTCGCTGGAAATGAAACCGCCCTCATCGATCCGTCGGATACAATCTTCGACATTAGCTATGTAGATGTCGAGCAGATTGAAATTGACGGCATTTCTAAAGTGCTTCATCACGTGATGCACACGTTGCAGATTGTCGAGCATATCGGCCTCGATAGAACGATTCCTGATGCTGGATGAGCCAACTATGTCTGCTTGTCCATAAATGGGGTAAACATCTCTGAAAACGATGGGCTCTAATACAGGTACACTGCCATTTTCATTGGCATCAAATAGATATTTCTGGCTGACCTCTCTGAATTTCCACTCTACGCTGGGATGTATATATGTAAATTGCTTTTGAATAAAGAAATTGACATTGTTATCCATGCTACTGATCCAGCGGTTTGTACCTATGGCAAAAAGAGAGATGATCTCTTGTAATTGGTTCAGCATTTGTTGGTTAAATCGATAGGGTAGCTTCGAGGCCAGCTCCATGATGCCGATCACATGGCCGTCGCTATCGAGCTGAGGCGATAGCAGTAGGCTTCTATATCCTTGCTTAGCAAGATGCTTTTCGACGGTGCTTTTCTCTTTCGCCGACTTCAGGTCACCTATCAATACGGTTTCCTGCTCTTTGAATACCTTTCCATACGATCCGCATTCACAGAAATCATCCTGGTCGAATTTTTTGATATCGCTCAGGTCGCCGAGAATACTCCATGAGATTAGTTTTCCATATTTGAATTCCCTATTGAAAAGGCTGCCAAAAACGACGTCGGGCATTTGCAAAAAGGATCGTATGTGTTCATTGATGTACTTCCGCAGGTCGGTAGACTCTTCCATTTCCATGTTAGCTCCATCTACCATCAACTCTTTAAGAGAAGACAAAACCTCTGTCTCGGTCACATTTTGGAAGTAGCCGACTACAAAACCCTCAAAAGCATAATCTTCGGGCGGGAATTTATCGAGCCAGTAATCTTCATTATCCCAATTGTTGAGGAATTCATGTATCTCTGACGGCTCGAGTTGTGTAACTTCCTTTTTGGGGATGACCCGGGCATAATCGAAGATCATACTGGTCTTGTATTGTTTGGTCAGGCCATTTTTAATGTTTCTAAAGGTGATGCTCTTATTCGTATTGAGGGAGATGTCTTGACCGTGTAGTGAGTTTAGGATCAGCTTACCCGCCTCGATAATAGGGGTTCCTATTTTGCCTTCTGGCAGATCACCTGCCATTTTGATTTCCCAATCATCTGAGTCGAACATATCCCTCAAGGCAGGTGTGATGTAGAAGAATCCTTTACCAAAGGGCTTAGCTACGAACCCTAGCTGCTTCTCAAAAAAGAGGGAAGGAAATAGCAATTTGAAAATTTGTTCGCGGTCTTCATCAGAGGGCGGATGCTCTGGGTCGTCAAATAGAGAAAGGCTGTTTTTTCCTATCTCGAATAATGACTTAGCGATAGATATATCCCCATCCTTCGATAGATTGTCTTCTTCGATCTTTTCGAGAAAAGGCGCAAAGCTAAATGTAGAGGGGTAGGGGTTGGCATCCTTTGATTCTGTTATCTTAGCAATGAACTGACACACGGGCAAATAACCCGCATTCTCGGATACTATTTCTGGGGTAGGCTGTGAGATGACTTCGACCATGATGATAGGTAATTGAACAAGACTTTAGCACTGTGCGCTAAACTCGAATTGAAACCTCCATAAAACATGGTAGAAAATGGTAAAGTTTGACTACGTACCGGCACTTAGAGTTTGGCAACCCGCCTTCTGTATTGTTTTCCATCGGTGTCTTGGATCGCAATTGGATAGATCCCACCAGGTAAATGACTTATATCCAGCTCATAGAAAGGACCTCTTGTAGCGATTCGATCCAGTAATCTGCCCTGTTGGTCGTAGATGATAATTTCAGAAATAGATTGACCATTCAGCCTGATATTAAATCGGCCTGAGCTTGGATTTGGATAGACATCTAATTCATCATCATTTTCTATTTCTGAACTGGAAACGGTTTGATCCAGATTAAAGCGCACCTCAGAGAGCCCTGCACAGCCACTGCCCTGATCTTCTTCTTGCATGGTGAATAGGATGTATCTGGCAGTAACTCCAGAAAGGTCTGGTCCAGCCTCTCCTTCGTAGTCGGTGGTGCCTGGAGCAAGGTCTAACTCAACTTCTCCCCAGTTGGTCCAGTTGACTCCATCACTTGAGTAGTCGACTTCCAATCTAGTGGTGCCCAGCTCCAAATAGCTGGGTTCGTTGAAGTTCCAAATGGTTGTGGTACTGAGGGCATATGCTTGGCCAAAGTCGAATCTGAGCCAAAGCCCGGCAGGCCGCTCCGGGTTGGGACTTTCGGACATTTCGCAGCTCAGCCACATGGTCTCCGGGCGGGTATCGTGGGTGAAGCCATCAGGCCAGCATTGGGCGGTGAGGGTGGAGGAGGTGAGGAGGAAGAATAATAAGGTGTATAGTTTCATATTCATGGATTATAATAGTTGGTTTCTTTCCCTGAAAACCGAAGGTTTTCAGGGAAAGAAACCAACTTAGTTCAGTAAAAAACCGATGGGTGCTTCGTTGCTGCTGGCTGCATAGAAGTTGCTCAGGTTGGGCAGGACTAAGCTGAGATCACTCGGGGCCACGCCCATCCAGAGGGCGAGCTCGGCGAAGTATTCATCGGTGGAGGTGGTAGGAATGAGTATGCCGTCGCCGACATCGAGATTGCTTTGTAGCCCCAGATCGGGATAGAGACCATATACCTCACCGCCATTGACGGCTCCGCCTACGATTAGGGCATTACCGCCCCAGCCATGATCGGAGCCGTTGCCGTTGGAGGTGAGCGTACGCGCAAAATCAGAGATGGTGAAGGTGGTCACGCAATCGGTGGTGCCTAGCTCGTTCATAGCGGCCTGAAACTCGCCTATAGCTTGACTGACATCGCCCAGCATTTGGTTTTGGATGTTGATGACCTCGTCGTGGTGATCCCAGCCGCCTACAACAATGAAGAAAACCTGACGGCGAAATTGTAGGGTTTCTCTGGCGGCTATGGTGCGAGCTACCAAAGAGAGGTCTATCGACAGGCGATTGTCGGGATTGAAGTTGGTGCTGAGCGGCGGCAGGTTTTGGAGTGCTTCGGTATACTCTGCATTAGCATTCAGGCCGATATTGATTGTGTTTACGTAGCTCTGCTCGAAGAGGTTCTGGTATTCCTGTTCGAGTATGTTGTCGACTGCGGCGGTGCGTATCTGCTCGAAGGGATCGGGACTGCCGTAGCCAAATAGGGTTTCAACACCACCTTGGGGGCCATTCACGCTGAAAGTGATCGTCTGATTACCAGCTTGGAAGACATTGTTTCCAGCCAGGGAGATATTCATAGATATGTTTTCATTTGCGTTGCCGGCAGCTAGCAAATCGGCCATCTTGCCACCCCAACCGATGGCCGCCCGACTCTGGGGTACCGAGGTTTGCCACTGCATGATCTGATCGGAGTGGCTGAGCAAGCCAACAGGTATTCTGGCCGTAAAATCTTGGATTTGGCCCAGGGTTGTGGGCTCTATCAGGGTGCCTACATTGGCGAGGAAGGCGGCCTGGCCTGCATCATACAGGTTTTGTACCTCTGGCATAGCCGGGTGTAACCCGAGATTGATGCCAGTTTGCAAGGTCTGCGATAGGGGCAATAATCCCACCTGCGGAAGTGCTAAATTAGATCTGGATGAGGCATAGGCGGCATACTCGCTGTCACCACGTGGTACCAACATGTTGTAGCTGTCGTTTCCGCCAGCTAGTAGGATGCAAACCAGCGCCCGATAGTCTTCTTCATCATCGACGTAGGCGTTGGTATTTGCTGCGGCATTGAGCGCATTTAAGCTGTGCCAGGACGAGAAGAAGGGCAGTAAGCCCATACCTGCACAGCTTGAAGTTTTGAGAAAGTTTCTGCGATTCATCTAGCGAAGGATTGTATAGTCGGGTGAAAGCATGATGAGATAGACGGCCAGGCCAACTCTTACTCCGGGCAGAACTCCAGCTGCGGCGTCGAGCTGATCTAATGCGGTTTGCACAGTTTGTCTGGTAGGCTCTGACAGTCGGCCGTGACATAAAATGAGATCGAGCTCGTCGATCAAAACTTCAGTGCTTTCCCAGCCGATTAAGTCTTCGATATAGGGTAGAATGCGTTCTTCATCGGGCAGCTCTTCATCAATCAGATCATAGATGAAATCATTAGTCATGATGAAGTCACCGAATGCCCAGGCATTCAAAATATTGCCATAGCTGATGGCCGTGGCAGAGTTGTGCAGCTGAAATTCGGGAGCGACCAAGTCGGCATCCGCAATTGGTCCGTTGGGTTGATAATCGGGGAGATAAAAATTAAAAACGCTCGGTGCCCATAGCGGTACTTGTTGCTGGAGCCCCAAAAACCAGAAGGGATTGTTGTAGTAGCGGTTGGTTTCGTTACGATATCTGAATGCTTTGAGTATGTGAGTATATCGGCCGACGGGCTCGCGCAATTTTCCATTCGAGGGCTCAGAAATCCAAGTGCAATCTCTAGCTTCCGGGTCTAGTAAGATGGCCTTAACGACGGCACCGAGATCGCCTCTTTCACCTTGTCCATTATCGGAAAATACGGCCGATATGCGAGCGACGTAAGCGGGTGTCGGATTGGATTTAACCAAATGCTGAATGAGCCGATAACTTATAAATGGACCGGTATTGGGGTGATTGGTCAAGTGGTTGATGGTCATTTCAATATCTTCCATACCCGTCTGCCCGGCGGGTACGACAAAGTCATTCAGTAAGAACTTCTGGCCGGGCTCGTGCCAGAATTCGTACATGCGCATGGGGCGAAGAAAGTCGACTTGACCTTCTACTGGCGGTTGGCCGAAATAGCCATCGGGGTCTCCATTACCTAGCCCGGTAAATACTTTGGCAAACTCTTTGATGTCGTCATTGTCGTAGGTGGGAATGGGATCGCCAGAGGCATCTATTTTTCGTGTCCCGTCGGGATTGAGCTCGAATAGGCCGATGGAGAAGAGTTGCATGACCTCGCGGGCATAATTTTCGTCTGGCCTGATATTTTCAGCGGGAAGGGTACGTGGATTATTGATGTGTGTCAGATAGGTGCCCATGATCGGGTGAAGGGTGACGGCCATGAGCAAGTCTTCGTAGTTACCTAGTCCGTGCTCCATGAATATGTCGTAATAGTCGGCCAGAGACAGGCCGAATAGGTTGCCATTGAATGGAATGCCCGACACTACGAATATTTGGCTGAGGGCAAAAGCTACCCGCTGTCTTAGCACATCTGGTCCTGCCATGTGCGCTTGCCACCAGGCATACTGAAAAGACCCGGCCACTCCATTTTCGAGTTCGTCGCAAGTGATGATCGGCCCATTTCCCTCGTAACACAGCTGGCTTAAATGGGCGAGGGCCAACTCCAACTCGGGTAGCAAGTAAGTCGGCTCGATGGTCATTTGCTCATCTATCCACGCCTCAAAGCCTTGTGACCGGACGGCTTCGATGTCTTCACGATTGGCACCTAGAGTGGCCTGAGCTAGAAATCGGGAGGTCTGTATGCGCATGGAGGCACTGTCGAGCCCGTCTGCGTCTATGATCTGCTCGGCTTCTAGTCCTTCTATGATGGGAGAACTGCTGACGCTGATGCCGAGATCGTGGCCTGCACCGAGATAATCGGTATAGGTTTGGGCTTGTGTTATTCCGGTGAGAAGGAATAGAAGAAGGAATAAAAGTGGATGTTGCATGGGTATCTGGCTCGCTGGTTTTGGGGTAGAACGAGGAGAAGGAGAGATACCCTAAATAAAATTTCATTTTTCTGCTGAAGGCAGAAAAATGAAATCACCAGATTCAATTTACCATTCCAGTTGCAAAAATAGATTGGGTGTAAATCCTAGCATTCTTCTTTCAAGCCGGACAATTTCAGGATCGAACCGGTCAAACTCCGCATCTGGGGGTAAGACGTAGTGGTCGTAGTCGAAAGCGTTGTACTGATCGTAGAGGTTATAGATGGATAAGCCGAGCTTGCCGCGCCATTTGGGGCGAACGAATTTGTAATTGGCGGCGATATCCAATCGGTGGTTGGCCGGCAAACGATTTTGGTTAGGGAGGTCGTAGCGAAGGGCGTAAGTCACATTGCCATCTATTTCACCTTCAGAAATACCGAGTGGTTGTGTGAAAGGTCTGCCGCTGCCGAATTCCCAATTGAGGGAAAAGTCCCACTTGGGTAGACTGAGCATGTGGGTGAAATTCAGGCGGTGCCGCTGATTGAAATCTGGTGGGAGGACAACAGTCTCTGTGCCTTCGGTGAATGTTTGGTCGACTAGTGTATTCGAGTAAGCCAGCCATGCACGATATCTTTTGTGTCTGTATCTGAGTAAGAGATCAAATCCTTTAGCCTGGGCAGTGCCCCTAAACTTTAGTGGGTCGTTGGGCTCGAAGGCAACCGATAGATCGCGGGCTGAGATGTTATCGGTGAATTTGTGGAAATACTCGGCTGAAAAGAAGAAATTGCCAGCGGTAAGTGTCGCTTCTGCTTGCCAGTCGCGGCTGCGTAGGCTGGGAAAGTAATTTCCGGCTACTATCCAGAGCTCGTCATCTGAGCTGAGTTCGTCTAGTGCTAGGGGGACCTGGTACAAAAACTGCCGATACCAGCCACCGGCTATTTTGAAGGTGAGCGGCATCTCCTGGGCTTTCCAGAGCAATCGCCATCTGGGTTGCCATGACCGGTCTGAGAGTAGTGGGATATCGTCTGGCAGCCGATTGAGGAAGCTGACTCGGCGCAGACCTAGTGAGATATCCCACCGCTGGTTGGGTTGCCAGGTGTAGGTGGTGTGCCAGGCTTCGGTGGTGGCCAAGAAGTCGAAGCCGGTAAAATCCAGTTCATTTTCGTTTCTGCGCTCGCTATAGCTGAAGTCGATTTGTTGGTTGAGAAACTGGCCGCCGATTTCCAGCTTGTGTTTTTTGCCCAACTGCCATTCGTGCCGCCAAGAGAAATTTAAATCGCCGATGGCATTGTCTTGACCTACAAATACTTCCTCGGGGTTTGCCATCAAATTGAAGCTGTAGGTGAGTCGGTAGTCTCTTCTGAAATTGCTGTAGGCCAGCCTCGCCCAAGATTTTGATCTGTCAGACCACTTGCGCTCGTACCAGGTACTCATTCCCCAATTACCGATGTCCAGCTCGTCTCTGGAGCCGATGTTCAGTACGCGAAAATCGTAATCGAATCGGTCTCGCCCTGAGTAGGCACTGAAACCGAATGCATTGTCGTCGTCGGCTTGCCAGTCGAGCCTCAGGTTAAGATCCTCGAAGAAAAAATCGGTGGTGACCTCGATATCATCGATACCAAGATCGGCAATCTCATTTTCGTTATCGGTCAACCGGCTGTTTTGGAAGACGACATCGAATAGATTGCGATAGGTGCCACTGGGAAATAGATCGGCAAATGAGCGGCGTGCACCCAGGGTGAGCCCCAGCTTATTAGGTATTAAGGGTATCTCTGCTAAAGCATGCGCACTGACCAAATTGGCACCAAAGCCGTATCGAGCTTCCTCGCCGAGATTAGAGCTGCTATTGATATCGATAATGCCTGCCAGCCTGCCGCCGTATTGCGCATCGAAGCCGCCGCGATAGACATCGACCGATTCGATCAGATATGGGTTGAAGGCGGAATACTGACCAAAAAAGTGCCCGGTTTGATAAATGGTGATGCCGTCCCAGAGCACTAGATTTTGATCGGAGCTACTTCCTCGAATTTGTAGGTCAGAGGCTGTACCGTCGGGCGAACTGATGCCCGGTAAAAGTTGTAGTGATCTCAATACATCGGGTTCTCCCCAACCGGGCAGGGTAGGGATTTCTTGTGGCTCGAATCGATATCTGTTTTTAGCGGGTTCGGGTTTGAGCATATCTACTGTGAACTCGCTGATGGTGGCTATGGGCATATTTTCCAGGTCGAGTGCTAGGTGGAAAGTTGGGCAGCCTTCTTCCGACTTTTTGGAAATATTTACGAGCAGGTCTTTGTAGCCAATGTAGCTTATGGTTGCCTGTAGGGTCTCATACTTCGGAAGTCCAAATTCAAAATAACCGTCTGCATTAGTTTGCGTGCCTTGGGCACCATCCCCATAAACGACGTACGCCCCGACAAGCGGTTCTTGGCTGAGCTGGTCGATTATAGTACCGCAGAATAGATGTTCGGCATGTTCTAGCTCTCTAATTTGGCGCAGGACAACATACCCCTCGTCTAGTTTTACGTATTCGATGCCGTTGGAAAAGAGCCATGTAGATATCGCTTCTTCCACGCCGGTGTCCGTCCATGAAATATCGAATACGCGGCCTTCAAGCAGCTCACTTTGATAGGCGAAAGAAATATCGGTTTGCGCTTGAATCTTTTCAACGATTTCTGCAAGAGAGCAGGCCTTACATTCTAAATCAATTCGATGATCTACCTGTGCAAAAACATGGGCACCAAGCAGTTGAAAACCAAGAAATAGCAATAATCGATGCATCTATTACTCTGTGGTAATACGTACCGAACGCTCGCCTTCGAACTCATATTTTAAGTCCATTGCACTGCAGATTAAGTCGAGTGCTGCGTGCGCATCGACATGGATTAGGCGACCGGTATATTTTCCATCTTGGGGTGCGTCTAATTTCACTTCAATAGGGAATTGTCTGGAAAATTCGTCGAATACATCACTAAGACTGGCTTCTTTAAACTGTGTATATCCTTCCCACCAGATCATTTCGGATAGTAGCTGACCCTTTTGTTTGGTCAGTCCTAGATTCGGAAGTTGCCGAACCGCTTCACCAAACGAGATTTTGAATTGCTTTGAGCCATTGTCACTTACGGCAACGCGTCCTTCCTGGCAAATTACCTCAAACTCATCGCTTCTGGAGAAGACGTTGAATGCGGTACCCAGCACCTCGATCTTTCCCAATTTCGTTTTCACTGTGAATTCAGCCCCTTTTGTGACTTCAAAAAAAGCTTCGCCATCGAGATAAAGTTCTCGTATTTGATTCCTGTCGGTAATATCGTAAGTGAGTTCAGATTCTGCATTGAGTCGAACCGTTGAGCCGTCGGGAAGAGTTTCGATGAGCTGCTCAGCTGTAGAAGTTCTCAGGGTGACTCCAGCCGATGGCCAAAATAGGTAGGCGACGATCGCCAAGCCGATGAGCGCGGCGGCAATGGAAATGAATGGTTGAAGGTTGAGCTTTCTAAGCTTGGTTTCTGGCTGATTTTTGGCGGCTTTGAGTTTGTCTAGCTGTTGGTCTGTGTCAAAATTTGGAGCTTGCAGCTGTGCGCTAGCTTCGGCCAGTCGCTTCCAATCTTCGAAGTGCGGGTGTGTTTCTACTTGGGCCCGCTCTGTGTCCGTTAGCTCGTCGCTCAGCCAACGGGCCAGGAGGGTTTCATCGGTAAAATCGGGAGATTGGTTTGGCTGCATGGTGGTAAAACGATTTTTTGGGGAGTTACCCTACTTGTTGACGGTTTGCGGTGGTCGGAAGGCCCTGGTGCTGCGCACTTGCAGACCTTCCTAGTTGGGAAGACCCCTCCGGGGCCTTCTATATCTTTTGCGTCAGTTTTCTGAGTTTGGTTAGTGCTTTTGACATGCGCTTTTCGACGGCTTTTTGGCTGATGTCCAGTCGTTCGGCTATTTCACGGTAGGTGAGTTTGTCTATGCGGTTCATGAGGAAAACGGTGCGGTTTTTTTCGGGTAGGCTGCTGATTGCATGTTGTAAGCGTTCATAGAATTCAGCCTCTTCCAATTGAAATTCGGGGTCTTCATTGGTGCGATCGCGGGCAAGCTGCTGGCGGCTGAATTTAAGGACCACCTTCTGGTGCTTGACGTCATCGAGAAACAGACGGTTGGCGGTAGTAAATAGGAAACTTTTGGCCTTGGCAGGGCTCACTTTAGCACATGCACGCCAGAGCCGAAGCCATGCTTCCTGGCTGAGGTCTTCGGCTTGACTGATATCTCCAGTCTTGTAGAGCATAAAATTGCGCAGCCCTTCGCCCCATTGGCGAAATAGCATATTGAAGGTTTTTTCCTGACAGACGTTTTGGGAAGATTTTGACAAAAAGCGTTTTTTATATGTGGTCAAATTTATAAATCTATTCAGTCTCTACTTCTGGCGGTATTAAGCTTTCTGGAAATGCACTGATATCGATCCCCCAAATAGCTTCCAGGAAAAAATAAACCGCCAGACTAATCAAAGCGATAGAGATCGTATTCATCCAAATGCCTGCTTTTACCATGTCGGGTATGCGCAGATAGCCCGAACCGAAGACGACCGCATTGGGTGGTGTGGCTACAGGTAGCATAAAGGCGCATGATGCGGCAATGGCAGCAGGCACTAAGAGGGCATAAGGATGGATGCCCAGGGTAAAAGCGATAGGTGCCAGTATGGGCAGTAGCATGGCGGTAGTAGCTAGATTGGAGGTTACTTCCGTAAGAAAGTTTACCGCAGTTACCAGAACCAGAATTAACAACATGATCGGTAGCCCATCCAAGAGACTGGCCTGGCTACCTATCCATAAGGCTAGGCCGCTTTGATCGAAACCCGATGCCAAAGCCATTCCTCCGCCGAACAATATGATGATGCCCCACGGCATCTTGACCGCCTCTTCCCATTTCATAAGCGGTTCATTGTTTGAAGATGCTGGGAAAATGAATAACAGCAAGCCAGCCATGATGGCGATCATAGAATCGTCTAGTGCCGGTAGGATAGGTTTGATGTAGGGCCGAATAATCCACAAAAGGGCCGCAAAAAGAAAAATAGCAGACACCCTGTATTCTTCTTTGCTCATAGGGCCAAGCTTGTTTAGCTGCCGTTTGATCTCTGGTCGGCCACCAGGAAATTCCTCTATTTCAAAACTAAATGCAAACTTGGTCAGATAGACCCAGCAAATGGCCAGCAGCGTCAAAGAGATCGGCAAGCCAAAACTGAGCCACTGAATAAAGGTGATTTCAATGCCGTAGGTTTCTTGGACGACTCCGGCCAGCACCAGATTCGGCGGGGTACCGATCAGCGTTGCGATACCGCCAACAGATGCACTGTAGGCTATCGCTAGCATGAGTGCTTTCCCAAAAGTCGTATGCTCGTTCTCTGCCGTATCAGGATTATCCTTGAGCTGACTTACGATGGCCAAGCCAATGGGCAGCATCATGACCGAGGTCGCTGTGTTGGATATCCACATCGATAGAAATGCCGTGGCCAGCATGAAGCCGAGAATAATGCTGGATATACCAGAACCAATAAAGTTGATGATATTCAAGGCTATTCTTCGGTGCAGATTCCACTTTTCGAGCGCGATGGCCAGCATAAAGCCGCCCATGTACAGAAAAACATACTTATGCCCGTATGAAGCCGTCGTACTGGAGATATCCAATGCCCCCGATAGTGGGAATAGCACAATAGGTAGCAAAGCTGTAGAACTGATATGCAGCACTTCAAAAATCCACCAAATGGCGATCCAACTCGTACAGGCTAAAACAGCAACACCCTGCTCGGAGAGACCTTCAGGGTGAAAAAAGGCCAGTATCATAATAAATGAAGCCGGGCCAAGGACAGCCGGTAGAATTTTATGTGATTTATTCATTAAAAATAGCTTCCGGCAAGGTGATTTGTATATTTAAACTTCCGCAGGTAGTACACCCTCGCCCAAGCGGGGTATGAACAAAAATACTATCCCTTTATCTTTGTGCTAAATTCAATCAGCTTTCATGCTCTTAACTCAGAATCTAAGCTACCAGTATCCGAACGGACCTAGTCTTAGCTTTCCCGATCTGAACTGCAAAGCTGGTAGCCAGCTACTCGTACTCGGCAAGTCGGGCAGCGGTAAGACCACCCTTCTACAACTGCTGGCTGGTTTGCGTCGACCTTCCAGCGGAACAGTCACCTTAGCTGATACGGTGATCAGTCAGCTTTCCGCGGCCGAAATGGATGCGTTCAGAGGTAAGAACCTTGGGTTGGTCTATCAGCAGAACCACTTTGTGAAAGCGCTGCGCGTAGGCGAAAACCTGGAACTTGCCCAGCAATTGGCGGGTCGCAGCATAGACCGCAACCGCATACACGAAACACTTCACCAGCTCGATATCGACCATAAGTACGACAAGAGACCCCAACAACTCAGTGTGGGCGAGCAGCAGCGATTGTCCATTGCCCGTGCCGTGATCAATGAGCCCGCTCTCATTCTAGCTGACGAGCCGACCTCTGCCCTGGATGACGACAACGCCAAACGAGTACTCGACCTGCTTCGTGACAGAGCTGCTGCGGTGAATGCCATCCTCATTATCGTCACCCACGACCAACGCTTAACGGCTCAAATCGAACAAAGAATCGAATTATGAACATGCTTAAATTAGCCTGGAGAAATATTGTCTTTCGTCCGTTGCAGTCTAGCCTAAGTGTGCTGTTGCTTGCTCTGGGTGTGGGCTTAGTCGTTATTTTGCTATTGCTACAAAAGCAGCTCAACCAGAATTTCGACCGCAATCTGGCGGGTGTTGACTTGATTCTGGGTGCCAAGGGAAGTCCGCTTCAAATGGTCATGAGCAGCATGTACCAGCTCGATGCGCCCACAGGCAATCTCACCATCGAAGAAGTCAAACCCTTTCTCAATCCTCGCCACCCGCTGATCGAAGAGGTCGTTCCACTTTCGATGGGAGATAACTACCGTGGTTTCCGCATAGTTGGAGCTACGCCTAATCTTATCGACTGGTATGGTGGCGAGCTGGCAGTAGGCGAGTTGTACACGCATAACGGGCAGGCAGTAATAGGCTCCGAGGTGGCGAGCGTATCGGGTATGAAACTGGGCGATGAATTCACCGGCGATCACGGCTTGATGGAAGACGACCCCCTGCACGAAGAACATGCACACGGTTTTACCTTGACCGGCATCCTAAAGCCATCTGGTACAGTGCTCGATCAGTTGGTATTGGTGACCAACCAGGCTTACTGGGAAATGCATGGAGAACACGGAGAGCATGAAGAACATGGAGAACATGGAGAACATGGAGAACATGGAGAACATGGAGAACATGGAGAACATGGAGAACATGGAGAACATGGAGAACATGGAGAACATGGAGAACATGGAGGGCATGGAGGGCATGGAGGGCATGGAGGGCATGGAGGGCATGGAGGGCATGGAGAACATGGAGAACATGGAGAACATGAAGGGCATGGAGAACATGGAGAGCATGAAGAGCATGAAGAACATGGAGGACATGGAGAGCATGAAGAGCACCTAGCAGAAAAAGGCCCCGGAGGGGACTTCTCTGATGACAGGAAGGTCTACAGTGCGCAGCACCAGGGCCTTCCGAACGAAGAACACGAGAACCATCACCATCACGACCACGACCATGATCACCACCACGATCATTCACATCACGAAAGTGCTAAGCCCCTCACGGCCGCCGATTTATTAGAAGAGGACCTTTCTCAAGAGTTAACCTCTGTTCTTATCCGCTACAAGAATGAAAAAGACTATCAATCTCTACAGATGGGTCGTGCGATTAATGAGAATACAGACATTATGGCTGTAGACCCGGCCTATCAGATCAGCAAGGTACGCTATCAGTTTGGACAGGGAGAGCGGGTACTTCGAATTCTCGCTATCGTAATTATGATTGTCTCTGCCTTGAGCGTTTTTATTTCCTTGTTCAATTCACTGAGAGAACGGCACTACGAGTTGGCATTAATGCGTGGAATGGGTGCGGGGAGAAATACCATCTTTGGATTAATCATCGCCGAAGGGCTATTGCTCGGCCTAATTGGTTTTGTAGTAGGTATCGCACTCGGTCATGGCGTTATGGAGATACTCAGCAGTCGCCTGGAAGATAATTATGGCTTCCGCTTCGCTGGATTTCAATGGTTGAAAGAAGAGTGGTGGCTCTTACTCGGGGCACTGGGTGTGGGCTTGATCGCTGCGCTATTACCCGCCATACAGGCTGCTGATACGGATATAGCGGAGACATTGACTTAACATGAAGTTATGGAGTTAAGCAACAGATGGTCAAATTACTTCTCTACTCGACCCAAGGTAGACGATCAATAGCTCTTTCCACGCTAGCCAACAATTCGTCTCGATCAACACCCGTTTTTACAACAACCTGCAAGCCATTGTACAACACAAATAAAAAATTGGCTAATTCACGAGCAGTTTCTTGACTAAAATCGAGTTGTTGAGACTGTTTGATAGCCTCTTCAAAAATATTGACAAATTGCTCGCGGTTTTTAGCGACAAAGCCAAGGGCACTCAAGCACACACCAGCCATTTCGGTGGTAGAGTTGACGATGTAGCACCCCTTAATTTGGTCGTTGGCATGCTTGTTCTCTAAATCAATGGTTGGGATCAGTAGGTTTTTCAAGCTGGTCTTCAGGTCGGGCTGATCAAATAAATATGCCCTTAAATAATTCAGATTTTCTTCTTGATATCTCTTTAGCGTGAGGTCGTACAATGCCCGTTTTCCACCAAAAGAATTATAGATACTACTTCGACTTATGCCTAGAGATTTCTCTAAATCGGATATGGACGTGGCGCTGTAGCCGCGTTCCCAGAAGAGGTCGCGTGCCTTATTTAGTACTTCGGACTCGTCGAAAATTGGATTGGCAGGCATAATTGAAAATTTTAGCAAATAGGGCTATGCCCTATTTGCTAAAATAAAATTTATAAAGTGGCCATTCCACCGTCGATCTCGACTTCGGTGCCCGTCATGAACGAGCTGCCAGGCCCGGCCAGGAAAGCGACGTAAGAGCCGATCTCTTCGGCTTTGCCGAAGCGGCCCATGGGCACTTGCTGTTGGATGTATTGACCCATCTGATTAATTGATTCTTCGTCCATACCTGTAGCTACGAAAAATCCGGTCTCGATTGGGCCAGGACTGACTACATTGACGCGAACGCCCTTGTCGACCAGCTCTGCGGCCATGATTTTTCCGAGTGTTTTTACGGCGCCTTTGGTGGCAGCGTACACGCTGAAGTTGGCAAAGCCCAGTTGATTCGCGATGCTGGAATTCAGGATGATGCTCGATCCTTCCTGTAGATAGGGTAGAGCAGCTTGAACAGTGAAGATGACGCTCTTGACATTGACGTTGAACTGCTTGTCGAAATTCTCTTCGGTGATATGGCCGAGTGGTGCAGGCTCGCCAAACCCGGCATTGGCAAAGATGACATCTATGCGGCCGTAGTCTTTGCCGACCTGCTCAACGAAATCATTGGTCTGCGGAATGTTCGATGCATCTGCAACATATACTTTGTCGTATAGATCACCATATTGCGATCTGATCTCTTCTGCTCTTTTCTCGTGTCTGCCAGCTGTGACAACGGTGGCGCCTGCGTCCTTAAGTGCCCTGGCCGAGGCTAGCCCAATTCCGCCGCTTCCGCCGGTTACTAGTGCGATTTTTCCATCTAGGTTGCCCATGATTTTTCATTTTTATGGGTGAAAGAATACGTTTGTAACGTTCGTTACAAATAAAAGGTTGAGCACTGGCTTTTTAAGCTCGATATCTGGAAGGGGACATGCCTGTTTTTGCTTTAAAGAGCCTGCTGTTTGCGTCCATTAAGTCGGCTTGAACCAAGCCTACAAAACATATACTAAGCTCAAACCCAATGGAATCCTCGGGCGACCTGTAACCCTACCATCGGGACTGTGGTCCCAGACAGCTACGTCTTCATTGGTTCTAAATCTAGCATCTTCTGGAACTTCACTAAAGCGCTGGAAGGCAACATAACCACCAATTCCTACAGATATATCTAAGCGTAGTTTGCTGCCAAAATATAGAACTTGACCAAAAATGAGATTAATCCCCAAACTATGCTGCCAAACAGCATAGTTGATCCGTTGGGAAAAACCATTTCGACTGAAATCGCCGGCTACATCGACATCGTAATATCGATAGTCCAGTGAAGTTTCAATATAGCTTCTTTCTCTTCGGCTATTCCCAAACCGGTATGGCTTTATACGGCGGAATGCCGTGCGGACTCCAAAGCCGCTCAGTCCTAAAAGACCTTGAGGTTCAGTGCTGAAACCATATCTAAAATATATGGCCCCCTCATGTCTCAGATAGCTGCGATCCGAAACCTTTCTTTCGTATCCCACTACAACGGCTGGGGTAGTTGGGTCTAAAAAATGTGAAATAGAAACTCTTAATCCTTTATTGTAATCGACTGGCTCAGCGTCTTGCAAATAGTCAGTGGTGGCCGTTTGTCCACTAAGTGCCCAGCAAAGAAATGATACTATGGTGGAAAAAATTAATCTATTCAATGGTATATACTAAGGAATAGTGATAGAAGAAATTTCAACTAAGTTCACAGGGTCCGTATAGTCCAATTGAGTAATATTATCAGGTCCGATAACGAGTAAGGCATCAGGCAAAACGATCACATCATTAGCGTGAATGTCTTGCTTAAAAGCCAAAAACTGCACGTCTCTAGGGTCAGAGACATCCAATGTACGCAAGCCTTCAGGGCCTTCACAGATAAATAAATAATCTCCTGCCAAGCCCAGACCCCTCGGCTGAGATAATTCATATGACCTTATGATGCTCGGATTTTCAATATTGGTCACGTCATAAATATTCAGGACGTCTTCAAGCCCATTATTACCAACAAAAAAGCCTCCACAATCTGTTTGCCGAAGAGTAACGTAAGCATACTGATCATTAGCGACTACAGGATCGCAAGCACGAATATGATTGACACTACTTTGAAATGATGGTTCTCCATCATCTCCAATCAGATAAATAGACATACCCGAGTCGGCACCCAAGAACAACTTATTTCCCAATGGGAAGATAGTTTCCATGACCATAAAAAGCTCGTCTTCTCCAGCATATTCTAGGTTGCCGTTTTCAATATTGAACCAACTCAGTCGGTTGGGCTCCAAAGTATATAGGAAGTCACCAACTATCGTAAATCTGGCAAGCGAGCCACCTACACCTGAGCCGTTAGTGTCTCCAGCAGGTGCACCCGAATCTGTGTCAGAGCAAGAAAACCATATTAGTACCAGGCTAAGCAGAAAATAATGTCTCATAGTATTCATCTTTTGATCATCACAAAAGTTATCTCCAGCACTGCGGCTCGATAAGTGTTGTTTCAAACCAGGCAGCTACCGGCCCCATTTGTGGATCTACACATTCAAAAAAGCCCGCATAGTTTTGTGGGAAATCTGCCCCTACATTGATAAATACGTCGCTGAGTCTATCGACAACTGACACATTATTCAAATCTGAAATGTCGATAGCTACTAAATCGCGCAAATTATTTGCATACAGGATATCTCCTCTAATGGCCAGATCCGAATTGCCGATGATTCGTAAAAATGCCGTACGTACAGGATCTTCTGGATTCGTATTGTCGATTATATGTATCCCTTTTCCTTTATCCGTTGCATATATGTACGGAGCCTTGTAATATATCTTTCCAAGTTGCTGAATTTCTTCTGGATCAGAAATACTGATCTCGTCCCAATTTTCAACGCTAGCATAAATGGGAGCGAGGCCGATAGTTTCTTCGGGTATCTCATTGAGTTCATCTATACAGCTAGTTAAGATAAAGCCCGATATAAAGCTGACAATTAGGACTAATCGCATAACAATAAAAATTGACTACTCAGTTAACGCAACATAGTTGCAATTCGCTGCTCTTGCTTTACCATTTGAAAAATTGTAAGCATTCAGTCGTCCAGCTGATGGCATTGCCTTTTACATCTAAAGGCTCGCGAATAAGCACGCTGTCATGGGTTAATAATTGAAAATTCATACCTATTATATGGTCGATTACTTTTTGAATCGGATACCAGGCATTCCACGCATCGACTTGCTGAAAGTTCAATGGTGAAACGATTATCAGGCTACCGCCCTTTTTGATAACTCTCAGCCACTCATTCAGTACGTCAGCGGGTTTGGCCAATCTATCAAATAAGAAGACACTGAATAGTACATCTACACTTTCAGCTGAAAGTGGTAAAGCCTGGGCATTTGCCAAAGCAAACTGAATATTTTTTATCGGTACTTCCGCAGGTAGACTCTGCTCACCAAAGCCGCGTTGGCTCAACCATGCTACTTCTTTACCGTCACAATAGATGCTTTTGGCTGGCTTGAGCATCTGATAGCTAAAATCGAAGCCGATTGCTTGTACTCGGTCATATTTCATGGCTATTGTAGCGATCTGGCGACCGAGTCCACAACCTGCTTCTACTAAAACTTCTTCGCTACTGTTTTTGAGATCGATATTATCCAGTAGCCACTCATCGATGGGAGCCCATGGGTATATTTCATGCCCGAAATGCAGGTCTAACTGGCGAGTGACCATTTGGCTGTAGTCCTCGTATGGGTCTGCACGAAACTCGGCTTCCGTCTTGATATGATAGAACGGTATGCCATTTCTTTGTTCGAGTGGTCTTGGTAGCATGGCCCAATAGTACCACTCAAGTTAGATAAAATCAATAGCTTCAAAATGACCATTTAAAATTTGATTGGCTGGTGCGCCTAGCCATCGGTCGAGTAGGGTGGCATACAACCTGCGGAAGTCTACATCAAAGATAAGATCGCCAGCATCCAAACGGCTAAGACTGGAAGGCGCATTAAGTATTCCGGCACGCTTTAAGCCCCCACTCATCACAAGTACGTTATTGGCCGTACCATGGTCGGTACCGCCACTGCCATTTTGAGCCAGCCGCCGTCCGAATTCGGAAAAGGTCATGATGATCACCTCTTTAAAAAGATCGTTTTCCACGAGGTCGGCCACGAAGGCAGACATACCTTTGGCATATTGCGCCAGCAAACGCTGATGTGGCCCTTGCTGGCGGGCGTGGGTATCGAAACCGCTCAGGCTCAAATAGTAAACTTGGGTGTCGGTATCGGCGGTGATAAGTTCGGCTACACGCTTGAGGTCGCGGCCAAATCGACCGATAGGATACGATTGTCGAGAGCGATAAATGCCTGACTGCTCGTACAAATAATCGGCGGCTTCGGTGGTGCGGGTTAGCGTCTCGTACAGATAGGAAACCGTGTGGTGTTCGTGTACGTGAGTATGCGCCTGATCGGGCAAAAGCGGATTGCGAACAGACCGCCTGAGCCGATTGGGATCGCTCATCGCAAAACCCCGCTGAAGCTCGCCTTTCATGGCTAGACTGAGCCCGTCATCGACCTCCAGGGCATGATAAGCGTGCTGATCGCGGGGCAAATGATCGAGATAGCGACCGAGCCAACCCGTCGAACAGTTTTCGCGAGAGCTGCTGCCGGTTTGCCAGATATCCATCGAGCGAAAATGCGATCGGTCCGGCTCCGGATAGCCCACGCCGTTCAGTATCGCCAGCTCGCCCCGATCGTACAAATTGCGCAAGGGAGATAGAGCCGGGTGCAGCCCCTGATAGTCGTTTAATTTTAGGACTTCCGCAGGTGGGATGCTCAAGCTTGGCCGTGCGCGGTAGTAAATATCGTCGCCAAAAGGCACGATGGTGTTGAGCCCATCGTTACCGCCCGAAAGCTGAACTACGACTAGTATCTTGCCCTGCCGCGAGCTATTTGAAGGTCGCAAACCCGCCCTTAAAAATGCAGGCGTGAGCATAGATGCGGAGGCCAAGCCCGAAGTCTGGATGAATGATCTGCGTTTCATTTTAGCACATTTGATATTCGGGTAAACTCATTAATTGCAGGCAAGAACGGGAGATGATCTGCGCTCTGTTCAGGCGGGTACTTAAGATATCCGACGGTGGTGGGGGCACTTTCGCATCCAGTAAATAATCAGCTAATGCGAAGTATATATCGCGATCTGAAACATGGTCTAGAAGCTTGGATATAGGCAATAAGTCGATCGTAGCATTTATACCACGCAGGTTCCGCCCCTGACTCTGTTCTAGTTCTGGGCGCAGGTTTACGTCTAGTTCTATGCCCTTGAATACAGCCGCCGCCAGATTGAGACGTAGCAGAAGTGTGGCATTGTCTATCCATTGTTTTCCGCCTGGCCAACCTGCCACATTGGGCGGTTTGAATAATTGCTGACCCAGTGCTCTTTGTATACCGAATAGAGCTCTCGGATCGAGATCGCTCATACGGAGATGTTTGATCATACCGGCCAGTAGCTCGACGGGAGATTTTATGCGCTGCCCAATATTTTCTGGCTCGTAAAACCATTCGCTGCTGAATATGTGCCTCAGCAAATTTCCGATGTGGTAATCCGACCTATAGAACCCTTCTGCCAACTGTCGAATCCTCCTTTCATGGGGTTCATCACTGACGAAATATCGATAGATCTTTTGCGTGAGAAAGTAAGCTGTTTCCTTTCTCTCGAGTATGATGTCGATAATGTCTGCACCATCGAAATTTCCGCTACGGCCCATAAAGGTCTTGCGGCCATAATCGTGTTGAAAGCGCCGAAAAACGTACTCACCCCTAAGGTTACTCGACCAGCCGGTAAAAGCTCGGGCGGCTTCCTTGACATCATTTTCGGTATAGTTGCCCCGGCCAATGGTGAAGAGCTCCATGAGTTCTCGGGCGTAGTTTTCATTAGGACTGTCTTTCCGATTCTGTTGATTATTGAGGTAGCGGATCATCGCTGGGTCTCGTGAAACTGCTAGCAGTAAATCGCGGAAGTGGCCAAGCCCATACGCTCTGAAAAGCTCCAACTGCTTGATGGCCAATGCCCCTAGCTTACTTTCGCAGGCAAAGTGCCCATGCCAAAAAAGAGAAATGCGCTCCAGCAAGGCTGCTTCACTTGGGTCACCCATGCGCTGTATCCACCTGACGCCGATTTGAAAGACTTTACGTGCTTCTTCACGTCTGCGTTCTTGACGATTTTCGCTGCTCATTATTCCATCGCTTTCCTGGGACGATGAGACTTCCTTATCCAACTTTTTAGCATGCTCCGCCTGTTTAAAAAGGTGGTCGATACCTTCTGCTACAGTCCAGTTCTTACGATCGATCCATTCCGACGGACTCATACCGAAGCCCGCACGATTGTATAAATGCTTTATCGGAGAGAATGGCATGACGTGGTAGATTATCAATCGGATCTAGCCCATTTGATATGGCTAGAGTTAGTTTTGTAGCACTTGGATACTTAAAACTTCAAAAAGCTTAAAATGAGCGTCTACTTTAAAGGATCGATAACACTTCAAGGATTGGTCTTTGGGCTGGCTTTGGTTTATTTGCTTACTGCTTGTCAAAACGAAATTGTGCATAAAACACCTCTCAAAATCGCCGTCATTGGCCTCACCCACACGCACGTACACTGGATATTCGACAGCGAAAAGCGCGGAGATATAGAGATCGTGGGTATAGTCGAGCCAAACGCTGGCCTAGCCAAACGGTACGGAGAGCGTCATGGGTATGGTATGGATATAGTTTTTGCCACCCACGAGGCACTCATACAGGCCAAAGACTTCGAGGCAGTTGCCGCCTTTGGAAGTATATACCAGCACCTAGAAGTAGTAGAAACCTATGCACCCCTCGGCAAGCACATCATGGTCGAAAAGCCGCTGGCTGTCAGCCTAGACCATGCACAGAAAATGGATTCGCTCGCCAAAGCGCACGACATTCACTTACTGACCAACTATGAAACGACTTGGTACCCGACTAATCACGAAGCATACAAACTAACGAGAGCGGATAATCGCATTGGTGCCATTAGGAAAATCATCGTCCGAAACGGTCACCGAGGACCCAAAAAGATCGGCATTAACGAGGAGTTTCTCGATTGGCTGACCGACCCGGAATTAAATGGCGGGGGTGCCATCGTAGATTTCGGCTGCTATGGGGCCAATCTCGCTACCTGGCTGATGGGCAACCAACGCCCCAAGAGCGTAACCGCCCTCACGCAACAGCAGCAAGCCGAAAACAATCCGCTGGTAGACGACGAGGCCATCATACTGTTGAATTATGATACGGCCGTAGCTGTTATTCAAGCCTCTTGGAATTGGCCCATCGGTCGTAAAGACCTGGAAATTTACGGGCTCGATGGGGCAGTCTATGCCGATAATCGAAATGATTTGAGCGTACGCATCGCTACAGGATACGATACCTATGATGAAGAAAAGATGAATCTTGCAGAAAGAGACCCACCCTACGATGACCCGTTTTCCATGTTTGCCGTTGTCGTCAAAGGTGAGATCGAGCTACCGCCGAATGATCTTTCGGGCTTGAAAAATAATTTACTGGTCGTAGAAATACTAGAAGCCGCTAAAGAAAGTGCCATGAAGGGAAAGGCGATTAGCATGGAGTGAGCGCAATACTAAATTTACTCACTTATCTACCATATTGGTAGGGTAGTAACACTTTTTATCGTTATATCTTTAAAATGAATTAAAATGAAAAATTCCGTTTGCTTCCTCCTTATCCTTTTCAGCCTACACTGCTTCTCCTGCGATGATGATGAATCAACAGGGCCGATGCAGTCCAATGACTCAATAAATAAGATCATGCCACTTGGAGCTTCGCGTGTACAAGGTGCTCGCCCGTCTTTTGAAAGTTATCGCTACGAATTGTGGAAGCTATTGTTGGACGGTGGTTATGAATTCGACTACATAGGCACCAGAGAAGATGAAGCCAATTACCCGACTTATCAAGATCGAACTTTCGACGACGATCACGAAGGGCGGGGTGGCTGGCGGTCAGATCAGATACTGGACGGTATTGAAGATTGGATAGCAGAAGCAGGCATACCGGATATCGTTTTGTTCAGTTCTCCGGGTGGGAATGATATGCTTCAGGGGCGATCTTACGAGCAGGCTATAGATAACATCAACGATATCATCGACATTCTACAGGCAGATAATCCGAGTATCACTATCATCATTGAACAGCTGGCACCCGGAAAGACAGAGATTATGGATGCCGAGTTGACGAATGCTTTTAACATGATGCAAGTCGATGTGGTAGAAATCGCAAATCAGCAGTCCACCATTAGTTCGAATGTGATCGTGGTAGATATGGC
This sequence comes from Bacteroidota bacterium, assembly GCA_039025055.1. GTDB lineage: Bacteria > Bacteroidota > Bacteroidia > Chitinophagales > Saprospiraceae > Neolewinella. The sequence continues at coordinate 59,889 of JBCCPC010000030.1, forward strand.
GACAGGTTTTAACGATAATCTTCTTGCTGACAATGTGCACTACAACCAGGCCGGAGCAGAATTTATAGCCGATCGCTACTTTGAAGTGCTAGAGGATATTCTTGAGTAATATCTTTACAGTATGTACAAAATTTTCATCCCCCTCTTTCTCCTTTTCGCTGCCTGCAAAACCAGCGATCAGCCGCTTTCAGAGGCTTCAACAGATAGCCTCCCAGACATCAGTTATCCGCTAAATACACCACTGGTGAGCGGCCATCGGGGCAGTGTGGGCGAAGCGGGCTGGCCCGAAAATTGCCTGGAGACTTTTTCAGACTTGCGCAGGTCGGTACCCGGCATCATGGAATGTGACGTCGCCCGTACTCAAGACGGCCTACTTATCCTAATGCACGATAATACGGTAGATCGCACCACAAACGGAACCGGGGAAGTGACCGACCTCAAATGGTCGTACCTCGAAAAACTCAAACTCAAAGACGACGATGGTGAGCTGACTGATTACGGCATTCCTACATTTGCTAAGGTTTTAGACTGGGCCAAAGAAAGCAACACAATTCTATCCGTCGACATCAAGCGCAGCGTAGATCACAAAGAGGTGATCGATTTCATCCGCTCTAGAAATGCTGTAGCTAACTGCATGATCATCACCTACTCTTTAGCGCAAGCCATCGAAAATTACGAGTATGCCCCCGAGTTTTACCAATCCGTCAGTATCAGAGGGCAGGGTGAATTCGATCGATGGGCAGAGAGAAAGCTCCCTCCGGCCAATCGGGTCATTGCATTTACGGGTACGCGCCCCTCTCCACCCGAGCTCTATGATCAACTCCACGAAGCAGGTATAGCCACCATTTATGGAACTTTTGGCAGCCTAGATCGGCAAGCCGCTTCGCAGGGGGCAAACGTGTACCACAAATTACTCGACAAGGGCGTCGACATTATAGCTACGAATACGCCTAAGCAAGCGCAGCAGGCCATCGAGTCTTACTGATCTTCCCACCAGGGAGCCATCTCCGCCCGTTGCGCTTCACCTCTTAGTCGGTCGGGATCAGCATGAATCCAGGCCGCGAAGTAGCTCTTCCAGCCCATGTCGAAATACTTTTCATTAGGTGCAAATTCACTAGCGCCAACATCTAAATCGGTTGGAAAATCGAATCGGTGATCTGCCCAGGCAACTGCTTTACTCTTTCCGGTCCGGTAGCTCGTCCATGTACCTTTGAATTGATTGTTGCCATAACCCGCCTGAAAAAATTCCAGGGTATTATAGATTATGGTAGCATCCGGATAATTGGTCGCATTTGTCGGTATCTGCTTTCTATCCGGGCCAAAAGGTAGCCAATAATGGCTCTTGAACTGTCCACGAAACTCTCCTGTGCCTGGCTGAGATCGATCTTCAACAAGCTCGAAGTGCCCGAATATGGTTCCCGTTCGCTCATCGGGAAACTCGATACTGGTATCCCTCGCTGCGGCAGTAATGCGCAGATAGCCCGTGAAATCACAGATATTGTTTTTCACCATGGTCTTACCGCTGACTTCGTATACCAGCGGGTCGTCTTCTGACTGTGTAACACTCAGCCACCTCACGTGCATGCGCCTATATTCGTCCCCGATAAAGCCGATTGGAGCTGGACGATATTGAGCAACCCATTGGTTATTGTCTTCTCGGATATCGTAAGTGAAGCTGCCGAACAATTGGCTGAGGTCGTGTTGTCGGACTACATCCAATTCATGGTCTTGTGCAAATACAAGTACAGGGCAGAGCCATAAGGCAATTAAAAAATGCTTGGTCTTCATAGTACTTAATGGATTCAGCAGATACATTTGTTACTTCAATTTACGAAGAATGATCGACCTCACCTCCGATACGGCCACTCGGCCCACGCCTGATATGCTCAAAGCCATGATGGCGGCCGAAGTGGGCGATGATGTATTTAGAAAAGACCCGACCGTCAATCGGCTGGAGGCATACGCCGCTGAGCTATTCGGTATGGAGGCAGCCCTTTACTGCCCCAGTGGCACCATGACCAACCAGCTGGCCATCAAGTGCCATACACAGCCGCTTGATGAGGTGATATGCGATAAGTATAGCCATGTCTATCAGTACGAGGGTGGGGTATACGCCCTGCTTTCCGGGGTGAGTATGAACCTCATCGATGGGACTTTTGGAAAAATCCAAAAAGGCCAGGTATCTGCTGCCGTGAAACCCAGATACGACTGGCTACCCATCAGCCGTTTGCTGGTGGTCGAGAACACCTGCAATAAGGGCGGCGGTAGCATTTACACCCTGCAAGAGGCAACAGACATCGTAAAAGAGGCCCGCGCACACAATCTGGCCTGCCATCTAGACGGCGCTCGTCTCTTCAATGCATTGGTCGAAACCAATGAGTCCCCTGCCGAATGGGGCAAGCTATTCGACACCATCAGCATCTGTTTGAGCAAGGGTCTGGGGGCACCCGTTGGCAGCCTGCTACTTGGCTCCCAAGAGTTGATCGCCAGGGCGCGCCGATACCGTAAGGTTATGGGCGGAGGTATGCGTCAGGCTGGGTATCTAGCTGCGGCAGGAATCTACGCCCTTCAAAATAACATCGATCGACTCGCCGAAGATAATCGTCGTGCCAAACGACTAGGTGAGGCTTTGCAAAAGCTACCATACGTGGCCGAGGTCAGGCCCGTACAAAGCAACATCGTCATCTTTGACTTAATAGACAAGCACAGCACACCTGATGATAGTCTTAGAGCAGCCAACTTAGCATCTGAATCTGTCCCCCTCCCCCGGGGAGGGGCTAGGGGAGGGTTTTGGACTTCCGCGGGCCTAATAGACCATCTTAAAGCTGAGGGTATACTCGCGGTTCCCTTTGGCCCACAAACGGTACGATTTACGACACATCTGGGTATTTCGGAGGAGGATATAGATAACACAATAGCTGTTCTAAATCGGATGAATATAATATGAAAGAAAGCAGCTCCATCACACATTGGTAATGGAGCTGCCCAACTTTATTTTAACCTGCTGGTCAAATAAACATAAATCGAATTAATTGAAAATATAGCGCAAGCCGATACGTGCGCGCCAGCGAGAAGCCGTGCCTGCAATATTGAAATCGTCTAGACCAGTATTCTCTTCTGTGAAAGAGAAAGTAGGCGTCGTACCATCTGCTGCATAACCTTCAAAGTTATATAGCCGGTAGTTGTTGTCGCTACCAGGATTGAAATAGACGGTTCCCCATTCATTATTGATCAGATTAGCTACATTGAAAATGTCTAAGGAAAGCTGCAAACGGTGAGAAGACGTGCCTAAAATATCACCGACATCTTGGCGAATCGACAGGTCAAAATTACTGATAAAAGGTGACCAACTGCCATTCTTTTCGACGTACTGTCCGCGGCGATCACTCAGGTGGTTGTTGTCTTCGATAAAAGCATCCAGGCGTCTCCACTGCTCTTCGGGAGAAATCGTTTCGCCACCAACGGTAACTGGAACCAAATTGATCTCACTTGCATTGGCTGGTACATAAACCAAACTACGCTCACGGCTAGTACTTCCAGTCTCATTGTTAATATTATCGCCGTTACCTTCACCGAAGTCACCAATGACAAAGCTGTATGGATTGCCGGTACCACCGCTGTAAAATAGCCCGATGGTCGTTCCGAGGGTACCTTCATCGTTCCAGTCCAGGCGAAGGTTCAAATTAGCAATCACACGATGGCCCAACGCAAAGTCAGAACGGCCAAAGATTGGGTTATTACGTCCATCTATGTTGACTTGTCCACGCCATTGAGAAGAGTTTTGAGAAGAAGTCCCCTCATTAACAGCATATGCATCTCCCCAGGTATAGGCGAGCGTGGCATTAAGGCTCTTACCAAAGCGCTTAGCAACACTTGCTGTTAGATTGTAGGTATAACCTTCGTTTGTGTTTTCACCTAGGTAAATAGCTAGATATTGAGGATCTATATCTGTGCGAGTAAAGATTGGGCGTTCATCTGCACCAGTATTGGTCCAGTTGAAGCCTACTTCCGGATCACTATTTATATTCGTGTAGAAAACATTGTTGAGGGTCTTGGTATAGATACCTTCCAAAGTAACAGCCCAACCATTGCCGACAGTCGTTTCATAGGCTAAGTTTCCACGTAAAACCTGGGGGTACCGGAAATCACTGGCAAACACATCGACTTGTCCAGAGGGTACACTGAAATTTGGATCAATGTACTGACGATCAGGATCGGCAATGAATTCTATAGGTTCATCCAAATCGTTCTCATCCACTGAGCCTAATGTCAAGCCGTTATTATTGAACATTGCACCTGGCCATACAAAGGGTATACGGCTAGTGAAGATACCTACACCACCTCGAATTCGGCTATTGTTGGTGAGATCATAGTTGAAACCCACACGGGGAGACAACATCAACTGACCGCTAGGTGCAGAGCCCACATTTACGTCGGCCGCAGCAGGATAAAACTCAGAAATTTCGTCTAGCGTATTCTGGAAATCATCCGGATGGTTTGGATCAGAAGTAATTATGGGAATGTCAAAGCGCAAACCGTATGTCAGCGTGAATTTATTACTGATAGTCCATTCGTCTTGTGCGTAAAATCCAAGCTGAATGGCATTGAAGTCGGCAGCTGCAATCGAGCCATCGCGAGACACATCACCCTCTAGCAAGCTATAGGTGCGGTCGTAATTAAAAGCACCTTCATCGTTGAGAAAGGCATCTATGCTACTATAGCGGTAGGCACCAAAAGCCTGACGAATGAATACATTGTATATGCTGTAAAACTCGTTATGTGTACCCAGTGTGAATGTATGCTTACCCTTGTACAGCTTTAAATTATTCGTTATCGACAGGATATCCTGATCTACTTGATTAGCAGTTGAGAACGCCTCGCTACCAAACACAATATCACCTTCACCATCATTAATTCTTACGTTGGGAAAGTCGCCCCCTAGCGGGTCTCTATCATCTCGTACTGTTGTGTAACCAATGATCAGATTATTTGAAGCATTATTGCCGAAACGGCTATTCAGTTCAATAGCAGAAGAGTTGGTTATAGATGGAAAAAATATACCATTATTGCTGAAGTTGATGCGCTGATCATTACTCGCGAATCGACTAAACTGCTCAGCCCTCGTGTAGTTGTGGCGAAGTGTCAAGCGGTGATTCGCATTGATATTGTAGTCTAGTTTACCGAAGAATTTAAGTCCTTCCAGATTGTCTGTTACATTTCCGAAGTTACCAGGGTCGTATCCAAAATCGTTGATCAGCGTATTGCGAAGGTTGTTAAGATCTGCCTCAGAGGCGTTTCCTTCATATTGGCCAAATTCAAACGGATTCGGTGTTTCGTCGTCCTGAATCTCTGCATTGACGAAAAAGAACAATTTGTCCTTAATGATAGGACCACCTAAGGATGCACCGTAGGTTCTTTGACTAAATGGATCTAGGCTTGTACGCTCGAAATCTTCTCCCAAGCGGTCGGCAAGCGTACCATTAGTTTTACCGGCTAAAAAATCATTTTGCAAAAAGTAGTAGGCCGTTCCCGAAAAGGTATTGGTACCCGACTTGGTCACGGCATTGATACCACCGCCTGCAAAACCACCGAGGGTGACATCATAAGGAGACAGTACCACCTGCAATTGGTCGATGATGTCGATCGAAAAAGGAGCGATACCGGTTTGCCCGCCATTGGTACCCGAGCCTGCTAGGCCGAATACGTCGTTATTGACCGCTCCGTCTATGTAAATAGCATTATAGCGGTTGTTTACACCACCAAAAGATATACCACCACCTCCAGTGCCGGTAGCTTGGGGCGTCAGACGTACGTAGTCGTTCAGATTACGATCGAGGGTTGGCATGGCCTCAATATCGTCGGTGCTGATCTGGGTAGAAGTGCCCGCGTTTTCACCGGTTGTTCCAACCCGAGCTATGACCTCCACTATAGAAAGCTCAGAAATGGCATCCTCCATCTCAACATTGAGTACCTTGTTTTCGCCGAGGCGCAGAAAGATATTCGTGTATTCTATGGATCCATAGCCCGTATAGCTGACTGTTACTTTGTAAGGTCCTCCTACGCGCATTCCAGGAATTCGGTAAAACCCGTCTAAATCCCCGGAGTTTCCAAAAACGGAACCTGATGGCTCATGAACGGCTTGAATTGTCGCGCCGATCAAACCTTCATTGGTTTTCATGTCTGTAATACGGCCGCTCATACTGGCCGTCGTCACACCTTGAGCAGCTACCACCATAGGCAGCGCAGCGAGTGCGACTAACACAAGTGCTTTGTATAAAAATCTCATAAACTGTGATTATTTAAGTTGGCATGAGAGGTATGCGGGCGAGCCAAATGTCAGCTGCCTGACCTACTCTAGCTTAATTTCCGCAAATTTACCTGCTTACGTTTAAAGCAAAGTGAAGAAATTGAGTTTTCCACACAGGCGTGGAAAGTCTGATTTAACCAACGATTTAATAACTTTTGAAGCACTTTTGACACCTATCACAAATATGATTTGGTGACTGACCTGCGGAAGTGCAAAAACAGTAAGTATACGTGCTTGTGGGGGTATTAATTCAGGGTTAAGTTTTTTAGAATTTGTTTGTCCGAGAACGGAGAAAGGCGTCTGCAAGCACGAGAGCGGTCATATTATCGACGATGGGCACGGCGCGCGGAAGTACGCATGGGTCGTGGCGCCCCTTGCCCGTTACGGTCACTTCTTCACCGGCTTCGTTGATGCTGGTCTGGTCTTGAATGATAGTCGCCACAGGCTTGAAAACCACCTTGAAATAGATGTCTTCGCCATTGCTGATGCCGCCTTGAATACCACCGCTTCGATTGCTGCGTGTGCGTACTTGCCCGGAGTCGTTGGTAAAGAATTCGTCGTTGTGTTCACTACCTTTTAGGCCCACGCTACCGAAGCCCGAGCCATACTCGAAACCCTTGCAGGCATTGATGCCCATCATAGCACCGGCTAGCTCGGCGTGCAGCTTACCGAAGACCGGTTCGCCCCAGCCTGCCGGCACCCCCTGTATTACGCAACTTACACAGCCACCGATGGTATCGCCTTCGCGGCGAATCTGCATGATAAGTTCCTCCATCCGCGCTGCCGTTTCAGGATCGGGGCAACGGATGTCGTTGTCTTCGATTCGACTCAAGTCGAGTTGCTGGTAAGGCTTGTCGAGTTTGACTTCCCCGACCTGACTGACGAAGGAACGAATTTGCACCCCCTGCGTAGCCAATAATTGCTGCGCAATTGCGCCCGCGGCTACGCGCGCTGCCGTCTCGCGGGCACTGCTGCGTCCGCCCCCGCGATAATCTCGGTGGCCGTACTTGGCTTGAAAGGTATAGTCGGCATGGCTTGGGCGATATTGGGTCGCTATATGGCTGTAGTCCTTCGATCTTTGGTCTTTATTTTTGATGAGCAGACCGATGGGCGTACCTGTGGTTTTTCCCTCGAATATGCCCGAATAGACCTCGACATGGTCGCCTTCATTGCGCGCCGTCGTGAGTCGACTTTGCCCGGGGCGTCGTCGCGCCATTTCGCTTTGAATATGGTCTATATCTACCTCCAATCCTGCCGGGCAACCGTCGATGATAGCCCCTAGCCCGACACCATGGCTTTCACCAAAGGTGGTAACGCGGAATATTTTGCCGAATGTGTTCATAAAACCTCTCCCCCTGCCCCTCTCCGAAGGAGAGGGGTGACGTGACGTGTGCTCGTTTGCAAAGTGCAAACTCGGGGCTTACGTTATTATTTTGCGAATATCTGAGACATGTCTTTAAACGCCTTAAACTCTAGCGCGTTCCCAGCCGGATCCAGGAAAAACATGGTAGCCTGTTCGCCGAC
>JBCCPC010000031.1:0-63071 GCA_039025055.1 Bacteroidota bacterium
AGGCGTAAAAGTCGCCTTTAGCTTCCAGGGCTTCGAGTTCAGGCCAGCGATCTGCGGCAAGTTGTAGATACTCTTCTTTGGTCATCACCTTTTAGCCTAAATTTAGGGCATGAGCGCGAAAGCGTGAAATGCACCCTATTCGATACGGCAAAGCCACTGCTTCCAATAAAGTCACCAGGATAAGATACTAGATCGTGAATTCTTGAGTTAGAAATATGTACATATGACTTAGAGGTCTTTATACCATAATGTACATCTTTTATTTCTATACCTTCTTGGTTACTGCCAATCGTGAATAGCTTTGCACAATCGTTGAGTTCAATACCCGCATAACTGATATTGTTAGTAGAAACGTTTTGTCCTGAGTAGGGAGGTAGCAAATCTTCACTAGCGCTTATGATGGTTCCAACAATGGGAGTAGGTTGGTTTATAATTTTAAGCGCTTGAGTAGGTGGAGCGTATATTCCAATATGGTTTTTATCTAGCGTAGTGTTCCAAGCCTCAAATGTGGTTTCGTCATTTAGATAAACAGCATGTATAGCATCTTGTACATTAGCATGATTGAGCCGCAATCTACCACCATCTGATGCGAGCGGACCCGTTGGAGATGATAGATGTATGCCCTGCCAAAGCTCATCGCAACCATGAAGTCCACCTGAAATGCTGTAGTCGACAAACAATGCTGCTCCAGACTCAATAGTAATTTTCGATCCGGCTTGCATCTGTACCTCACTAAAACCAAATCTATAACTTCCATTTACTCCATTAGCCGCTTCATCAACAATGAGGTGACCTGAAATAGAAATGCACTGATTGGTAACACCTTCAGCAGGAATGGTGCCGTTTGATATGAAGTCGCTCAAGTTTGTACCATTTCCAGCGCTCAAGCTTATTGAATTACTGGTAGTACAGTTGCAGTCAATTGATACATCACAATTGAATGATGGAAGATCAAGCTCAAATATTTCAAATCCGCAATCATTACTTACCACATGAATAATTGTATGAGTGCCGTTTGGAAGCTGAACATCGTCTGGATTAAATTCATTAGAGAATACGTTCGATGCTAGCTGTTCATTTAAGTACCAGGTATGATTGTCTCCGACTGAAGTTGGGTCGCTTATAAAATCATATACACCACAGTTTACTTCGTTGAAGGTAAAATCGGGGATAGGCAGTTGCTCGATAACGGTAATAGTGACATCATCTTCGGTGGTGCAGAACTCGAAGTCTTGCGGGAGACCAGCTAAATCAGTAATGGTGCGTACGATGCGGTATGTCGTTGTACGCTCTGGAGCGACGGCAAAAGAAATCGGGTTGCCTAAGTTAATATCTTCTTGGGTGTGTGTGAATAAAGCGGGTTCGATGATATCATCGTTTTCATCCAACTCATACCAGGCGTATTCTACGCCTACATCGGAAAGCATACAGAAAGGAGTACCGCCAAGAGTTTGTATTTGGCTGCATATATCAGATATAGCTCCATCTCCAGCAGAAAAATTGTCAGCTATAAGCTCTACATTGTCTATTGCTTCATATGTTTGAAAATAAGGAGATGGCCTGTCGGCAGTTGTTTCAACAAGCAAGGCATTGTACGAATTGTCAGCGGTAAAACAAGAGCCAACCCTTAAAGTATTATTGCCAGGATAGAAAATATCTGCTTCCGTTGGTTCTATAATTGTTTGCAATGTAGTATTAGGTGCATAGCAAGTTACGAAGCTGCTGCTGCCTACATTTTGACCATTAATCAAGCGTACAGCTGTATTTAATACTTGTGGTACATCATCTGGCCAAGGAAATATATTATGAAATTTAGAAGAATAAAGATAGTTGGTATTAGCTTCTGTGTTATTTTTTATGTAAGTTAAAAAAGATTCAACATACGAGTTCGAAGAAAACGACAATCTAGTCAATCCAAGCGCAGGTGGGTTGTCAATGTCTCCTACTACTACATCTGATGATGCGCAGCTTCTAATCCAGCCAGGTACACTGATAAGTTGGTTTTGTGTTAAAACGTCAAATTCTGGGACATTTGTGCTTATCATAACGCTAGTTCCAAAATAGTCAATAGGATTCCCTTCAATATTGGAGGCTATTGTTGCACAAATGTTGCCATTGCATACTAAATTGCAAGTACTAATTTCACATTGGTCAAAAGTTTCACAGTAAAGCCAATCTTCAGGAACATTAAAATCTCCACAAGACATTAATTCACAGGAAGGAATTTCACAATCAGGGCCCGGAAAAGTAGATATTGAGAATTCTGAAAAATTAGATACAGCTCCATTGCAGGTAGTCGGCGAATAATAAAACATGAAGTTATTCCATGAGGATGTCGTTATAGTCAAATTTCCATTGCTAATATCAACTGAACCAATGCTGCTAGAAAACATTGGTTGTATAAATGCTATTTCAGATGCTCCTGGATCATTTTCTAATAAAATATTTTCTAAATCTTGTATGCTTATTTGAATTTGATTTTGACCCGGGCAAGTTGGGAACTTCAATGTAGATATATCTGAACCGCAATCAATAAGATTATCGTCGAAATCGTTTACGCTTGCTACAGAGCAAGATTCGTCAATTTGATTACAGTCAAATTCAAAATTATCAAGTGGATCTGAGTCTAAAGTGTTTGAATTATTGCATTCAATTGTGTATCCTAAGGTGAGTAAAATATCAAGCTCTTCCCCGTGTAATAGTCTGCTAAAGCTTCCCGGTTCAAAGCTTGGATTCATAATGAAGTTAATCTTATCTATTTGAGGATTTTCATTGCATCTTCCATCTAAATGATTTAATGTACTTCCTTGTCTAAATACAGTTCCGGTGAAAATTGGATGACTACCATTGAGAGCATTGAATGTTATATCAGGGCCGGGTCCTGGGCAACTTGATAGAAGATCTCCAGTTGAGGCTATATTACCATCTACATTTTCGTTGAAATACCATTCGTGTGAGAAGGGTAGGGAATTACTTGAGGGAGTATTAATAATTAAATTTTCCAAAGTTGTGTTAGAAGGATATTCTATCTGTAGAAATTGGTCAAAGTGATTGTATAATCCTATTCCAAATCTGTTTCCTAATTGGCTAAATAAATTTGAATTAAACGAAGTTCCAAATCCAAGGGTGTGAATCATTTCATGAAGGGCTATTGTGTAAAAGTCTTGTTGATTTATATCGAAGTCATCGTCTGTATAATCTAAATTCCAGTTTATGCTTCCACTAAAGTTAAACCTAGCCATTGCGTGAAAAAAATCATCAATGAATGGATTTGTAGGGTATTCGCCACTATTTATAACTTGCCAAGTCCATGGATGACGTATTCCCGTGATTAAAGCTGGGTAATCATAAAATGGAGATGCATATCCAAGAATGTTTGGAGACATCGGGAATAGGTCAATAGGATAATTTTCTGGTGTATTTGAGGGTAAAATTTTTAGATTGACTTTTACTTCTTCAAGTGGATTACATATACTTGGATTTGGTACTATCAGTGACTCTAAATATGAGAGAGCTGTACACAGAACTTCTATTCTTAGTTCCCCCTTAGTCTGTCCACCCGTACTTGGTGTTGAATCGTCAAAACCTTCATTTGTATCATAGATGCAATCTTCAAAAAAGGGTTCAAATATTTCCAATGAAAAACCGAGTTCACTACATCTACAATTAGTGTTCAAACTTGATTCAGATAAAGTAGATACTTCTTCAGACTTAGGTGTTGAAATCATTTCTGCAGAATACTGATTCCCGTAATTGTCAGTTGCGAATGCGAACTCAGGGTCAACATTAGTTGAATAATTGGGAGCTCCACACCATCCAGTCTGACTTTGTGTAATATTGATTTTCAGATACTCAGCGTATCCTTCTAATTCCAATTGCATGTCAGGGTCATGATGGTTGGTCGGTATATTTATATTTAAGCATACCTGTTTTACACCAATCAAGAATTCTATTTCATATGGCGTCTCTTTTCGTTTAGTGAAGTATGGCTTTTTATCAGGCAGTATTCGGACTAACTCGGTAGCAGGCCTAAAAGGATCGATCTTCCGCTCTAAACACACCTCCACCGTTTCACCAGCCACAGCATCCATTTCTGAGTATACGAAGGATATCCTAGATGATGGTTTAAGTAACTCTGTTCCACCAGCAAATAGGGTAGAAGTGAAGGAAAATACAGTAAAAAGAAAAGTGAGAACTACTGTAGGTAGGTGAAATTTCGAATTCATGTGAATCGGTGTTTAGTAGTGATAGCCGGTGCTTGGCTGGATAATTTAATGCTAAATATAACAAATAAATTGCAAGTGGAAGGTTGGAGCGATTCGGGAAGGGGATGGGACCGAGGCATCATTGCTGATTAGTTCTCTTGTACTTTAGTTGTTATGCTGTATAAAACATGGATCAGAAATACGTACGTTATCAAGCCTGGAATACCCACCCTTCTCCCTGAGGCGGAAATGGGTTAAGGGTCCCATTTGCTTAGCCAAGGGCCGGGGATGAGGGGGAGCAGACGCAAAGGACAACGAACCTCTTTTACTATTCTTTTTGTAAATCTAGCCATATTCATTCCGAGTGAGAAATTGGGACGCTGAGGAACGCGGGATTTTCGCGGATTTAGCAAGCTGAAGCTTGCGGGAACATGCACGGGCTGAAGCCCGCGGAACATATTTAGTGGTCAACAAAAATAGATGTCTTACATTCGCAATAGAATTTACCTAGCTTAAAGTTTTCAAAAAGGAATGACCACTACACCTCGACCCTGAAATTTCACCGTCCCTACTTGCTGAAATTTAATGGAAAGAGAATATGAGAAAGCTTTACCTAGTTTGCACCCTGACACTGGCGAGTCTTGCTGTATCGGCTCAGTGCTTTGAACAAGATTTTGGAGATATTACCATAAGCCCGCCGCTACCACCTGCTGGATATGCGCCTGGAACGGTCGTGAATATGTGTTTTTCCCTACTCGATTTTACGCAAGATGAAGCCGAATGGGTACACGCGATTATTCCCAATTTTGGGCCGGGTTACGACGTGAGTACCATCGTACCGGGCACGCCGCCGACTCCTTGCTCGACTGGGGCCTGGGCTTGGTACGACTCTTGGACGAGCTGCGAAACGCCTAATACCTGGGGCCCGGGTTTTTCTTTCGATAGTGGATCGGGTCTGGATTGTGGGGGGACACCGAATGATGGCGATCCGGGCAATAACTTCGGCGATCCCGGCAATTGTACGCGAATATTCTGCTGGGATATTACGACCAACTCCACCAATACCGGTTGCCCGGAGTTGGACTTTCTAGTGGCCGTAAACGTTTATGGCGATGCGGCAACCGGCTCTTATGGGGTTTCTTCCATATGCGACGATCCGGCTTTTTGCTGGCCAGAGCCGACTGTCTTCGATGCAATGGTCGATGAACCCTGCCCGGGCGATCCATTTACCCTGACGGGTATTGCCGATGGGCTGGATTGCAGCGGATCTGTACAATGGACAGGGCCAGGTGGATTTTCGTCTACTGATTTGATTACTACGGCTACGGCCGAAGGCGTCTATACGCTGATCTTGGATAGAGGACCTGACTGCGATGCGCTCGAAGCCGAAGTGTCTGCTTTTTATGGTGCTTTTAACCCTACGCTCAGTCCGAGTCCCGCTCAAGATTACTGCTTCGGTGAGACCGTGACCCTCACAGTGACTGGTGGCGACAACTATATATTTTTCGATCCTTTTGGGATTGTCGTTCAGCAGGGCACGAATAATGTCTATACCTTCACCGCCACCGATATGACCGCAGGTACTTATCTGGTACAGGTCAATGGCACTTCGGCAACCTGTGTAGCCAATTTACTCACAGACATCAATGTCTTTCCCTCACTGGATGTGATGACCGTGGCCAATCCAGATCCCGTCTGCTCGGGCGACTTGATCACCTTCAGCGTCACCAATGTCGATCCGACTTTTACCTATGAGTGGGATGGTGGGCAGGGAGCTGGACCTAGCTATTCCATTACGGCCACGACACCCGGCATCTTCAACATGACGTTAGAGGCTTGTAATTTAGGTGGCTGCTGCGAAACCTTCGATATTCCGTACCAGGTCTTGTCATTGCCCGTGCCCAATCTCTCGGCAGACCCGCTGGCGGTTTGCGAAGGGGATCTGGTGACGCTTACAGCCGAAGGTGGAGGTACCTACGACTGGTCGCCAACAGGAGATACAGGTCCCAACATCACCGATAACCCGACTACGACTACGACTTACACCGTTACAGTCACCAGCCCCGACGGTTGTGTAAATGACGAGTCGGTCACCATAGACGTTCAGCCAGACTTGGCAGCGCCACAGATCAGCTGTGAGAGCAATACAGCTGCTACGCTTAGCTTCGACTGGCTACCGGTGCCTGGCGCAGATTTCTATGAGGTTTTTATAGACGGGGTGTCGCAAGGCACAGTCACTGCTCCGCCTTTCGATCTCGATGGGCTGGACCCTTTACAAGAAGTCACGATTCGGGTAGTGCCGTTTAGTAATAATAACACCAACTGCCCGGGCATGGAAGCTGAACTCACCTGCCAGGTCAGAGATTGCGATCCGGTTAACTTGATCATCGACCCTATCGATCCGATCTGTGCCGACGGGTCCAACGACATCATACAGCTGGTAGCGGGTGCGCCAGGGGCAGGCCCTGGTCAGATCACATGGTCTGGTCCTGGTGTGATCAATCCGAATAATCCTGGGCAAGTGTTTCTTAGTTCACTCGGGCCGGGAACTTTCACCTACACAGCGACCTTTTCGCTCTTCGATGGGTCGTGCCCTCAACCAGAGACCATCGATGTCGTCGTCTTAGAAGGGGCCTCAGCGGCTTTGGATGCCAGCGATACGGACGTATGCATAGACCAGACCGTAACGGTCGAACTAGCCGATGCTGAAGTTTTTGGAGCCACTTATACCTGGGACTTCGACGGAGCGACTGAGGTGAGTGGATCGGGTAGTGGTCCCTATGAGTTGAGCTTCCCCACGTCAGGAGATTACACCATCAGCCTGCAAACACAAAATGGTGATTGTACCGACGATGGCGAGATCACGATACAGGTATCGGATACGCTGGTAGCACCTGATGTCTTCTGCCAGGCGGTGACCAATAGCTCCGTCACTTTCGGGTGGACGGACGTGGGGGCAGATTCCTATACCGTGGTTGTGGTCGACGGGCCATCTGGTACGCAAACCGGAAACAGCTACGAAGTGACCGGCCTCAACAATGGAGACGAGGTGACCATTCAGGTCGTCGCCAATAGCAGCGGCGTATGCCCATCGGTGACCAGTGCCGAGCAAACCTGTCAGGCCATTGCCTGCCCCGATGTGATGATCAGCATCGACAATGCGCCTCAGACCTTCTGCAATGATGGCAACAATGCCCCTATCAATCTGACGGCGACGGTCAGCGGGGCGACCAATCCTTCGGCCATTACCTTTGCGGGGCCGGGCGTGACTGGGGATGTATTCGACCCAGACGATGCGGGCCTGGGTATGCATACGATCACCGCAACCGTGGAGGATGAAGGCTGCCCGTTCACGGCATCGGTAGTCATGGAAGTGCTGGCTTTACCGACCTCTGATTTTGAGTTGGCACCAGATACGGTCTGTATAGATCAGGCGGTGACGGTGACCTATACGGGCGATGCCGATCCGGCCAGCTCGACCTTTAATTGGGATTTCGATGGGGCCGATACGATCTCGGGAAGTGGCGGTGGACCTTACGAAATAAGCTGGCCGACTGCCGGTAGCTATCAAGTCAGTTTGACGGTAGAGGATGGGAATGGCTGCGTCAGCGAGCTGAGCACCCTACCTGCGGAAGTACAAAATCCACTACCTGCCCCTGTGATCAACTGCACGAATTTAGACCTGGATGAAGTGACCTTTAGCTGGGATCCAGTACCGGGTGCGACGGGCTATGATATCGTCGTGGTGAGTGGGCCGATGGGTACAGAAAATGGGACGAGCTATACGGTGACGGGCCTGAACGAAGGCGATGAGGTGACTATAGAAGTGACGGCCCTGGGCGATCTGCCTTGCGGAAATAGTACGGCGGCGTCTCAGACCTGTCAAGCGCAAAGCTGCCCGGATCTGGTCGTCGTGCCAACGGTGTCCGACACGAGTTTTTGCCTCGACGATGGTTCTGACCCCGTCTTACTGACCGCCGATGTGCTCAATGCGGCAGGTACTGGTACGCTGACTTGGAGCGGCCCTGGCGTGGTGGAAGATGCTGGCGAGTTTTTCTTCGATCAGCAGTTGGCCGGTCTTGGTTTGCACACGCTGATGGTCAGCTTCGATGAAGCCGGTTGTTCGGTTCAGACTTCCGTAGATCTCTCTGTTAACCCCATACCGGATGCCTCCATACTCGACCAAGACGACTTGGATTTTGGGTTTGCATGCGAAGGCGAGTCCTTTATCATTAACTACGAGGGTACAGCCGATGCCAGTGCGATTTTCGCCTGGGATTTTGGCGGTGCCGATGTCGTGACTGCTCAGGCCGACTTCGAGACCTACGAACTGACCTTCGATACGCCTGGGCTCTACGAGATCAACCTGACCGTAACCCAAGACGGCTGCACGGGTGTGTCTTTGCCTTATACGATCTTTGTGGTGCCACCCCTCGGCAGTGTCGATTTGGACTGTGGGGTGATCGACCTGAACAGTATCGAGTTCAGCTGGGCAGCGATTTTGGAAGCCGCAGCCTACGAGCTGGTCTTAGACGGTGTGGTCATAGATACCACTACCGATTTGTCGCTCCTCGTCGATGGTCTAGCGCCCCAAACCACGGTTACGCTCACAGTCACCCCCTTGAGTTCGGATTATCCTTGCGGTGATGGCAGCCCAGCTACGGTAAGTTGCACAACCGTCGAATGTCCTGACCTGATGGCTGATTTCAGTGCCAATCCACCACAGTTGTGTATCGATGCTCAACCGATTATGCTGATGGTCGATATATTGAATGGGTCGTTTGTAGACTCCAGCATCGTGTGGAGCGGAGACGGCGTGGTCGGCAATGTTTTCGACCCGTCACTGGCTGGTATAGGCGTACATCAAATAAACATGGACTACTCGGAAGACGGGCCTTGCACCTTGAGCGAAAGCTTTGAGATTACGGTGCTGCCCTTGCCCGATCCGGCATTCATGGCTAGTGCTTTAGAGGTCTGCGTGGGCGATGAGATCGTATTCGAATACAATGGTGATGCCGATGCCATGGCTACCTACGACTGGGATTTCGACGCACCTGCCACGGTGAGTGGTTCCGGGCAAGGGCCATATCAAGTAAGCTGGGATAGTCCCGGTACCCGTACGGTCAGCCTGCAAGTGACGGCCGATGGCTGCACTGGCACCATACAAACCGTAGAAATCGAAGTGATCGCACCTTTGGCTGATCCTGTCATCAGTTGTATAGATACTGGCCTTGAAGAAGTGACCTTCAGTTGGGATGCCATAGCTGGTGCTACGGGCTACGAGATCGTGGAAATTGCCAATGGAAATACCAGCACCCAAGGCGGTACGACCTACACCATAACTGACTTGACACCCGATCAATCGGTAACCATCAGCGTGCGCGCACTGGGCGATCCGCCATGCGGAGATGGGGAAGCTGTAGAAGCCACTTGCTCGACCCTGCCTTGTCCAGATATTGTAGTGAATCCAATTACGGCACCGCAGTCTTTTTGCCTCGCCGATAATGACGGCCCCGTACTACTGGAGGCCAGCAGCAGTGGTGGTGATATGAGCGGTACTTTTAGTTGGAGCGGGCAGGGAGTCGTACAGGTCGCCGACGAATTCTTCTTCGATCCCGATTTAGCTGGGCTGGGTACCTGGACGCTCACTATAGATTACGTAGAAACGGCGGGCTGTACAGGTAGTGGTAGTCTGGAGATGAGCGTAGTGCCCGTGCCGACAGCCGATTTCATGCTAAGTGCCGACCCGATATGTATTGGCGAAGAAGTGACCGTCACCTACACAGGTATAGCCGGGCCCAATGCCGATTATGATTGGGACTTTGGAGTCGGCAATGCCGCCGGTAGCGGTGCCGGGCCGTATACGCTCGACTTTGGTCAGGCCGGTGTCCAAACGATTGGTCTGCAAGTAACCGAAGGCGGTTGTGGCAGCGATACGACCATAGACCTCACGGTGATTGCTCCGCTTGATAATCCGGAGCCGAGCTGTAGCGGTTCCAGCCTAACGAGCGTGACCATCTCCTGGCCCGCGATAGACGGTGCTACGGGATATTTAATCACGACCAGCGAAGGCGACAATGAAGTCGTAACGAACACCATGTACGAACTAACCGGTCTCGATCCCGGCCAAGAGGTGACCTTCACCGTTGTGGCGCAAGGCCCGCCGCCCTGTGGCGATAGCGAGCCTGTTAGTGTGAGTTGCTTCGCCGAGTCTTGCCCCGATCTGACGATCATACCCACTGCCGATCAAGTCAATTTCTGTGCGGGCTCGACCGACCAACAGCAGTTGATGGCTACCATCACTGGAGGTACAGGTGGAGAGGTAGCGACTTGGTCAGGAACAGGTGTGATCAGCTCTGGGCCGAACTTCTTTTTCGATCCGACCGGTCTGCCAGCGGGCGATTATGTGCTTATGGCCAGCTATAACGAAGGCGGCGTATGCCCCTACGAAGCAGAGTTGACGATGACCATCGATCCGCAGCCGGTGGCCGATTTTGAGATCAGTGTCGACGTACTCTGTGTAGACAATACGACCATAGTCGACCTGAGTGGGGTAGTGGCTGCTGGTGCTGCAATCGATTGGGACTTCAGTGGTGCCACGGTCACCGAGCTGGGCAACGAAAGATACGAGTTGACTTACCCGGCACCGGGAACCTATCCTATCAATCTGGTAATCGACCAGAATGGCTGCACAGATGAAGCCGAGCAAAGCGTCACGGTCGAGCAATCACCAGATCCAGGCTTCCAGTCTTTGAGCTTAGAACGCTGCCCAGACGATACCAGCCCGAGCAATCTGTTCGATTTGCTGAGTGGGGCCGATTCGGGCGGTAGCTGGTCGGCCGAACCGGGAACACCACCAGCTTCCGTCGACCCGGTTAGTGGACAGCTAGATGCCACGGTCCTAGAACCTGGCACTTACTTCTACAGCTACACCCTGACGTCTTCTGTCTGTGGAGAGGTGCGTACGGAGGTCTCCATCACCATCCAACCGACGCCTGTAGCCGATGCCGGTGAAAATCAGCTGCTCACCTGCACAATGGGTATGGTCTCTTTGGATGGTAGCGGGTCGGATTCCGGGCCAGGATTCCTCTACCAATGGACACATGAAAACGGCGATGTGATGATCGACAATCCGAATGGCCTGCTGACCGATGTCAGTCAGGGCGGTATCTATACCTTGGAGGTAACCTCGCCGCTTGGCTGCACGGCTACCGATCAGGTCTTCGTCGATGCCAATACCGAGGTGCCGGTACCCGATGTGGACCTGAGTAATATCACCTGCTTTGCCCAAGATGATGGCGTTATACAGGTACGCGAAGTGCTGGGCGGTACGCCACCATTCAGCTACATGCTCAATGGACAGCCGATGGATAACAGCGGCTTCTATGGCGGCCTAGAGCCGGGTGAGTATGTGCTGAGGGTCACGGGCAGCAATGGCTGTTTCAGCGAGCTATTCCTCGACCTGAGCGAGCCCGACGAGCTGCGCGTTAGCCTTGCGCTCAATACCGACTCCACTTTGGTCGAGCAGGGCGATCAAGTAACGGTAGTGGCCAGCATAACTGGCGGCAGTACGGTCGACACCCTGATCTGGGAGCCTGACTCCCTGGCTCGCGCTGGTGAAGGTAATTCCATCACCTTCATTGCCGACGAGACGACCCGCATTCGCCTGCGCGTCATCGACGAGCTGGGCTGCATAGCCGACGATGATCTGCTGATCGTGGTGCGTAAAGACCGCCCCATCTTTATACCGACGGGTATCTCCCCCAACAACGACAATACCAACGATCAATTCCTGATTTACGCCAACCCAGATGAGGTGGAAGAGATCGAGAGCTTCCTCATCTTCAATCGATGGGGAGAGACCGTCTTCGAGAATTATGGCTTCCAGCCCAATGATCCTGCTCAAGGGTGGGATGGTACGCATCGTGGCCAAGTGCTCAACCCAGCGGTATTCGTATATCAGGCGGTGGTTCGGTTTGCTGATGGGGAGTCGGTTTTGTATTCGGGGGATGTGACGCTGGTGCGGTAGCCCTGCTCGACACATCGGATGAGGCGCTCCTGTGGTCGCGCACGCATCCGATGAGCTCGCCATACGGTTTGGTCATCCGATGTCTGCCGTAGGCGTCATCGGATGTCTCGAAGCGAGCCAAGTTGATGAATTATTTATTTTTGCGCCATGCACCGCCTCATCCTCATCCTTCTTGGTCTCAGTTTTTCATGGTCTGTGCGAGCAGACGGGCTCGGGGAGCGACTCGATCTGATCTTGCCGCAGCGGGGAACAGAACGGCAGTATGTGGAGACCCGCATGCGGCAGCTGATCAGCGAATTGGAGAGTGACCGGGTTGGGAAGAGGAAGCTAAGTAAGCAGTTGCAATGGATACGGCAGCGCGTGGATGGCGGCTACCTGCGGAAGTACAAATCCGTAGCTACCCTGCCCGATATGTTTCGAGAGCGGGCGTATAGTGATGTGACGGCGGCCCTGGTCTACGGCATGGTGTTGGAGCATTTCGAGCTGGCGTATCAGATCGTGATTGACCACTGGGAGGTATATTTACTGGTTGGCGATAAGGAACGGCCCGTTTCTTTGCGCGACCTCAGCGGGCGGGCGTCAGACAAGCAGCAGGAGCTGGCCTTTCGGCAGGACTATATCGAGCTACTCAACCTCACGGCACTGCCTGCGCAGCGGCCCAGATCGGCGGCTCAGGCCGATAGCCTTTATAACATTTATCACTATGCAGACCGGGAGTTGCTGAGTTTTCACCAACTGGCGGCCCATTATCACTACCGCCGCTCGATGGAGGCTTACCGACATGGTAATCTGGAGCGCAGCGTCGAGCTACTGGCCCAGGCCAGACATACCGACGATCGGCCCGCCTTCGATTTGCTGGAGCAGGCGACTTACTTACAATTGGCCCAGGGTGCTGCCGACTCCACCGACTTAGCCTCTCTGTTTTACCTTTTCGAGCTATGGCGAAATGACCGGGCCAACCGCTTTATACCCAGGGCCCTGATGATGCGTTTTCGCAGTGTTTCGGATAGGTCTATTCAGACTTTCGCAGGTGGTCAGGTCCCACAAGACCCTATGGCCAAAGGCGTCAACACCGGTTTGTCTTTTCCCAGTTTCGGGCGGTCCGTCGAAGTATCGGATCCGATCCCCCTGACCGGCTCCGACCTGGAGGCAGGCTGGGCACCAGCCGAGCAATTATACCTATACCTCGATAGTCGTGCCAATGATTTTCCAGCTTGGCGAGATACGCTACAGGAGCTCTATTATTTCCAACGAGGCCGCTACTACTACCTGCGCAATCGCGACGATCTGGTACTCGAATATCTGGATAGCCTACATCGCCTCCGCCCGACAGATACGCTGTATAGGGAGAGCATTTCTGCCCTCAGTGTTTCCGATATTCGCGCTGAAGGTCTGACTGGTGAGGCTTTGGCCGAGCGTATCGAGGATCTCATAGCCCGCTATCCCTACTTGGCGGAAGACCCCGCCCTGGCCGATCTGATGCTCGAAGACTTGGCCAAGACCATTCGCACCCACTTTTCATCAGGTAATACGATGATGGGGGAGCGGAGTTTGGTCGAATTTCGTCGTGCGCTTTCGCGATTCGATACGAGCTTGCAGCGGCGCATTTGGGTTTTGGAGGTCTTTGCTTCGGCGAGCTATCACTATTACATGCTGGCGGATTTTGATCGGGCCAGAGATATGCTGAGGGAAGGATTGCGGTATGCACCGGGGGAGGTGTATCTGACGCATAGGTTGGAATTGCTAGGTCAATAGGAATGCATTTGCATCCACCTATCCTCATTTTTTGTACACGGAATTGACGGATTAAACTGATTTACACAGAATTAACGGAGCACTGAAGTGCTACGGAATCATACGGAGAGCGGCGTGGCTAAAGTGGTCAGGTTGTGATTGATAAACTGTTTTCTACGAACTTAGTCGATAATTAATTTAGCCGCTTTCTGAGGTGCCCCTTTCTCACCCAAAGCTGAATGCAATCTTTCAAAGCCTGCTAGCTGCTGATTGCGGCCTGGGTTTTGTAGAATTTGTAGTAGATGCTGGCTCAGTGACTCAGCTGTCAGTTCACCTTGTATCAGCTCGGGTAGTAGGGGCTCATCGAGTATGAGGTTAACCAGACTTATGTACTTCAGATCGACCAATCGGCGGGCAATGAAGTAGTTGATCCAGTTGCCTTTATAGCATACGACGAGTGGTACTTTGAAGAGCGCGGTTTCCAGCGTAGCCGTACCGCTGGTGACCATGGCGGCATGTGCCCGATCCAATAGGGGGTATGTTTCATTGACTACCCGGCTGAAGTGGGGAGGTAGTCCATCTTGCGGAAGTACAGATTCGTAAAACGCATCACTTTGCGCTGGTGCTTGCCCAAGTACGTAATGATAGTCGGGCATCGATCTGGCTGCCTCTAGCATGATGGGCAGCATAGTCTTGATTTCTTGTTTGCGGCTACCGGGTAGCATGGCGATGACTGGCCGATCGCCAGCCTGGCTTATCTCCCTTCGGTTGGATCTGAAGTCGGCCACCACATCGAGCAGGGGGTGACCTACGAACTCAGCCTTGTAGTCATACTGCGCATAAAAGTCCGGCTCGAACGGCAGAATACAGAGCATGCGGTCTACATGCTTCTTGATTTGATGCACCCGACTTTTATGCCACGCCCATATTTGTGGGCTGATGTAGTAGGTAATATCGTAGCCTGCCGGTCGGGCCCATTTTGCCAGCCTTAAGTTGATGCCCGGATAGTCGATCAGGATCAGCCGATCAGGGGCGAATGCAGCAATGTCTTTTCTAGCAAGCCGCAAATTGCCGAGTATGGTTTTGAGATTGGAAACGACCTG
Source organism: Bacteroidota bacterium (assembly GCA_039025055.1). Lineage (GTDB taxonomy): Bacteria > Bacteroidota > Bacteroidia > Chitinophagales > Saprospiraceae > Neolewinella. Next base: position 15,072 of record JBCCPC010000031.1, read on the forward strand.
CACAAACCCCATAAAAGCCAGATCGCGATAGTGCTTGACAGGTGGCCCGGCCACCTCGGCCATCTGATCGCCACCCCAGAAGCGGAATTCGGCTTTTGTATCCAGCTGTTGTATGGCTCGCATCAGATAAGCCCCGTGCAGATCGCCCGAAGCTTCACCGGCTACTAAGTAATATCTCATAGGGCGTGCTTTTAAAGACCTCTCCCCCGGCCCCTCTCCGAAGGAGAGGGGTGACGTGGAAGGCAAATTTCAGATGGAATGAAATAATTATTTCTAACAATTACACCAACACCTTCTCATCTTCTTCCACCTTCGCATACTTGCGGCGGATAGCGGCATCGACGAAAGCGACAAAGAGCGGATGTGGGTTTTCGACGGTGCTCTTCAATTCTGGGTGAAATTGCACGCCTACAAACCACGGGTGGTTGTCGACTTCGATCACTTCTACCAAATCATTTTCTGGATTGATGCCGGTAAATCTGAGCCCGGCCTCTGCAAGCCTGCTTCTATAAGCATTGTTGAACTCATAGCGATGGCGGTGGCGCTCGGAAATGATCTCGCTGCCGTAGGCGCGATGTGATTTGCTGTCTAGATCTAGGCGACAGTCGTAGGCACCAAGTCTCATCGTACCGCCCTTGTGATTGATGCCTTTTTGATCTTCCATCAGATCGATGACAGGGTCTTTGGCATGTTCTTCCACTTCGGTCGAGCAGGCAGCGCGTATGCCAGCAACGTGGCGCGCGTACTCGACCACAGCGCACTGCATACCCAGACAGATGCCGAAAAAGGGGACTTCGTTGACTCTCACATGTCTGATGGCCTTGATCTTACCCTCTATGCCTCTTTCTCCGAAACCGGGTGCTACAAGTATACCATCGTAGTCGGCCAGGAGTCTTTCCAGTTCAGACTGACTACCCTCTAGTTGCTCGCTGTGTATGGGTAGCACTTTTACCTTGCATTCATTGACCGCCCCGGCGTGAATGAAGGCTTCGTAAATCGATTTGTAGGCGTCTTGTAGCTCGTTGTACTTACCGACCAGCCCGATCTTGACTTCGCGGAGGGGGTTTTTCAATTTGCCGAGGAAATTCTTCCACTTGCTCAAGTCGGGGGCTTGTAGATCGGGCAGGTGCAACTTGCTGATGACCGTCGTGTCCAGGTTTTCCTTGAGCATGAGCAAAGGGACATCGTAGATGGTTTCTGCATCTTTGGCTTCGATGATACAGTTGCGCTCTACATTGCAAAAAAGGGCCATTTTTCTACGCAAGCTGTCGTCTATATCGTGCTCAGTACGGCAGACGAGTATGTCTGGCTGAATACCGGTTTGTAATAATTCCTTGACGGAGTGCTGGGTAGGCTTGGTCTTTAACTCCTTAGCTGCGGCCAGGTAGGGAATGAGCGTAAGGTGTATCACTACGCAATTATCTCTGCCCAGGTCCCACCGCAACTGGCGTACACTTTCTAAATAGGGTAGGGACTCGATATCGCCCACGGTACCGCCCAGCTCGGTGATGATAATGTCGTATTCATCACTTTGGCCGAGTAGCTGCATGCGCCGCTTGATCTCGTCGGTCACGTGGGGTATGACCTGCACGGTCTTGCCCAGATAGTCGCCTCGCCGCTCCTTCTCGATGACCGTCTGGTATATTTTTCCGGTGGTTACATTATTCGCCTGCGAGGTCGGCCTGTTTAGGAAACGCTCGTAGTGGCCCAGGTCCAGATCGGTCTCGGCACCGTCGTCGGTCACGTAGCATTCCCCATGCTCGTAGGGGTTGAGCGTGCCGGGGTCGACATTGATGTAAGGGTCGAATTTCTGTATGCTGACTGAAAATCCACGCGCCTGAAGCAGCTTGGCCAGAGAGGCTGAAATGATGCCTTTTCCCAGAGAAGAGGTGACACCGCCCGTAACGAAAATGTACTTGGTCATATTAAGATGTTACGGAATACGAAGGTAGGGAATTTTTGGATGAGAGCGGTAACTATAATTACTTTTACCATCCATGCAACTTGCAATTGAATCTAAACTTCCGCAGGTCGGAACCACCATATTTACCGTTATGACCCACATGGCCAACGAAGCCGGGGCCATCAATCTGTCGCAAGGGTTCCCGGGCTATGAGTTGGATAGGGAGCTTAAGGAACTGGTGGATAAATACATACAACAAGGGCAAAATCAGTACGCGCCTCTCGCTGGTGTGCCGGATTTGCTCCAGGCTATCGCCGAAAAGAAGAAGTTGCTATATGGCTGCAATCTCGACCCAAACGAAGAGATCACCATTACCCACGGAGCGACGGAGGGCATATTCAGTGGGTTGACCGCCTTGATCAGGCCTGGTGATGAGGTGATTTACTTCGAGCCGGCTTATGACGCTTACTTGCCTGCTATTCAGCTGAGTGGTGGGGTAGGGGTGCCTATACGATTGAATAGCCCAGATTATGCTGTTGATTGGGAGTTGGTCAAGCAAGCGATCAGCCCAAGGACCCGGATGATCGTAATCAATTCGCCCCACAACCCGACGGGCAGCTTATTGTCTGAGTCCGATATGTTGATGCTTCAACAATTAGTAACGGATCACGATATTTTGATCCTCTCTGATGAGGTCTATCAGCATGTGATCTTTGATGGGGTCGAACACGAGAGTGTGTTGAAGTATCCGAAATTGAGGGAGCGGGCTTTGGTCACTATGTCCTTCGGTAAGACCTTTCACGCAACCGGCTGGCGGGTCGGATATGCCATTGCCAGGCCTGAGATTACCCGAGAGTTAAGGAAGGTGCACCAGTTCAACACTTTTAGTATTAACCGGCCGTTTCAGCATGCGCTGGCAGAATACTTGCAGAAGCCAGATCGGTTCCAATCTTTGCCCGATTTTTTCCAGCAAAAGCGGGATGTATTTCGGGCGGCCATAGCTGATGGCCCTTTCGAGTTGTTGCCTTGTCGGGGCAGCTACTTTCAGTCGGTCAGATATGGTCATTTCAGCGATAAACCGGATATGGAAATGGCCGAGTGGCTGACCAAGGAGATCGGCGTGGCGGCCATACCGGTCTCGGCCTTTTATTCTGATGGGACAGATGAGCGGGTGCTGAGATTCTGCTTTGCCAAAAATGATAATATGCTGCGAGAAGCTGGAATAAGATTGTGTGCACTATGAAAGAGGAACTAAAAGTTACGCTGGTACAATCGGATATCATCTGGCAAAAGGCAGAGGAAAATTTGAAGCGATACACAGAGCAAATTGCCCAACTAAAAAGACAAACCGATCTGATCATCTTGCCGGAAATGTTTACGACCGGCTTCAGCATGTCAGCTCCTGAACTGGCCGAAAGCATGGATGGACCGACGGTCAACTGGATGATAAAGCAAGCGTCTTCGCTGGGGGCAGCTACCTGCGGAAGTCTAATTATTGAAGAAAACGGCCGCTATTATAACCGCTTCGTCTTCGCCTATCCCGATGGGCGACTGACCACTTACGACAAGCGCCACCTCTTCGCTATGGCTGGTGAGCATGAGGTTTATACGGCGGGTGCCGAGCGCAGGGTGCTTGAATATTTGGGCTGGCGCATTTGTCCTTTGATCTGCTACGATCTGCGTTTTCCGGTTTGGGCGCGCAATAATCAGGCTTATGATCTGCTGATTTATGTAGCTAACTGGCCCGACCGGCGGGCTTATGACTGGCAGATTCAATTGCGTTCCAGGGCCATCGAAAATCAGTGTTATGTAGCCGCCGTCAATCGCGTGGGCACCGATGGCAATGGGCTGGATTACAAAGGAAATAGCTGCGTGATCGATCCCGGCTGGCGGCATACACTCACGGAAATGAGCTATGTGGAGGGGGTGCAGACAGCCTCACTTTCTGCTGGACATCTAAAGGAGGTGAGGGAGAAGTTGCCGTTTTTAAAAGACCAAGGAAAATTTGAATTACAATGAGCAAAGTATCTATAGATTGGGCATCGGCCAAATTACTGCGAACTTTTATTGGCAGCAAAGATTTTGAACAATCCAGAGCCTTTTATCAAACCCTAGGTTTTGAAGAAATGGTACTCGGCCCCAAGCTTTCTTTGTTCCAAGTGAACGATCACTTTTCCTTTCATCTTCAAGATTATTACGTCAAGGACTGGCTGGAAAATAGTATGCTCTTCTTGGTAGTCGAGGATTTGGAATTTAGACTTTCGCAGGTAGAAGCCTTGCAATTACCCGAAAAGTTTCCAGGTACTAAAGTAAGTCGAATAAAGGATGAAGATTGGGGTCGGGTGTTTTATATACACGATCCGAGTGGGGTGTTGTGGCATGTGGTTGCGTTTCGATAGGTTATAACTAAAGTTATATGGTATTTAATTATTGATGGGAATAACTTTGTTGCATTGATTAACCTAAACCCATAAATGCGATGCGCAAGTTATTTGCTTCATTAGCTGTATTATTTCTTTTAACCAGTTTCCAATCCTGCTTACTACTTCTGGGTGGCATAGCTGTAGCTAGCAATTCAAAAATGAATAGCACTACTAACTCAGCGTATTCTGACGATGAATTAGCCATGCTTAAAAATACGACTACCTTTTTTGTACTCCGAGATCAGGATTATGACATGAAGGAAGCCTACGAAAAGGCCATTAGAAAGGTATGGACGGTAACTCCAATAGAGTTTATTTTTTACGACGAATTGGCAAACACCACCGACGGGCGCTATTCATATTTCATCATGGAAGTTCCTAAATTCAAAGATAATGCTGGTCCTGGACAGTTCTTTTACGAGCTTCCGTATCTCCGACTAAGTTTGGTTATTCCTGAGTGGGAAGAGAAGAAAAACGGCAAGTTCAAAGACGAATCTACACGATACGGCATGGTAAATCTTTTGCTTAAAGAATCCAAGAATTGGAATGCTGATGAGTTTTTCGAGCAGGGTAAAGGTTATAGAGATTTATATGGGTCGACAGAGCTTGTAAATTGGAAACCCAATTTGATGGCCGCATATTTAAAGCAGATTAACGATGACTTAATAACGGGAGATCAAAACGTGAATCCTTACAGAGATTTCAAAGATGGAGAGGCCATATCAAAACTGCACGGAGAAACCCTTTTGGTTCCAAAGGAATTCATTTACAATTGGAATCTAAATGCTGAAGGCCTAGAGCCTGAAAAGATTTTTAAAAAATATCGGGGTAAGTATAAGGTAGTCGACTTTGAAGAACTTGAAGTAGAGCTGGCGTCTAATAAGAATGTATACTTTTTAGATGCAGGTATTCCAAGAATAAACATGTTTTTCAGCCGCGTTATATCTACTAAAGACGGGTTAGTATATGCGAGGATACATAACTTACCTTTGCTTCGGGCTAATGCGATAGCGAAGATCAAGTAGAGTTTATTCCTACCCTGAACTTCAGATCTGATGAATGGGTAGATTGAATGGTTGAGTTATGAGCGGATGAATGGAATTTTTTATATTAGGATAAAATACAATGCGTTTGTAAAGTTGAAACTTTGCAAACGCATTGTATTTAAAAATATGTGTTCTCTTTTTTAATCCGTCAGTATAAGGATAAACATCTACGTAATTGCACGGTTTGTTGAATGGCTATAACAACTGCTAAGCAGGTCATACTTATTGAGAACAGATCGAAATAAGGCACCGTACAAGTGTGTGCATTGCCTAAGCAAAATGCAAGAAGTAACTTTGCAAAGTGATACAGTCGATCGTGTTCATACTGGTTTCGATAGCTGGGTTAGGCTACGCGGGGTGGCAGTTTTCACGTATTCGTGCGGTGGTATTGCTCGGTCAGGACGAAGCGGTAGAAGGACCCAGGTCAGCGCGTTGGCGGAACATGTTGCTGGTCGCCTTTGGGCAGAAGAAAATGTTCAAGCGGATCATACCGGCTGTGCTTCACTTCATATTGTACGCCGCCTTCGTCATTACGCAGATCGAGCTGGTCGAGATTTTTGTAGATGGTGCTTTTGGCGTACACCGATTTTTTGCGCCTTACCTCGGTGGCTTCTACACCTTTATTATCAGCTTCATCGAGGTGCTTTCGTTTTTGGCCTTCTTTGCCACTTTCGTCTTTTTGTGGCGGCGGAATGCGCTGAAGATTCCGCGATTTATCAAGCCTGAAATGAAGGGTTGGCCCAAGCTGGATGCCAATCTGATTCTGATCTTCGAGATTATCTTGCTGATCTGCATCTTTACGATGAACGGTACGGATGTGGTCTTGCAGAAGCTAGATCCTGGACATTACCCAGATACGGGCTACTTAGCGATTAGTGGCTGGTTGGGGCCGATCCTTTTTAGTGGCTTTGCAGAGGGTACGCTCAAAGTATTGGAGCGCGTGGGTTGGTGGGGCCACTTTGCTATGGTCATCTGGTTCCTGAATTATCTGCCCAAATCCAAGCATCTGCATATTCTGCTCGCCTTCCCCAATACTTTCTATGCTCGCTTGAAGCCCCGCGGCCAGATGGTGAATATGCCGACCATCATGAATGAGGTTAAGAGCATGATGGACCCTGAGGCCGCCTTCACCACCAACGGAAACGGGGCCGAAGAAATGGAAGAACTGCCGACCTTCGGTGCCCACGATATACACGAGATGAGCTGGATCGATATCCTGGGTGCTTATACCTGCACGGAATGTGGTCGCTGTACGGCAGAATGTCCGGCCAACCAGACGGGTAAAAAGCTCAGCCCCCGCAAGATCGTCATGGATGTGCGCGATCGAGCTACTGAGGTCGAAGAAAAAATCCGCTCAGGCGCTGAAGAATACAAAGTCGACGCCTCACAAGCACTCACTATCGACAATTTTCAGGATGGCAAAAGCCTATGGGATTACATCACCCGCGAGGAGATTCACGCTTGCACCACCTGCAATGCCTGCGTAGAGGCCTGCCCGGTACTGATTAACCCGCTGGAGATGATCAACAAACTACGACGCCACGAAATTCTGATGGAAAGTGCTGGTCCTGGAGACTGGCTGCCGCTGTTTAATGCGATCGAGAACTCGGGCGCGGCTTGGAGTGTTGGGAGTTCGCGCATGGACTGGACTAAGTCTTGATGATTGGATGATTGGATGAGTTTGATGATTGGATGGATAATGATTATTGGATTTATAAAAAGAATGAAATGAAATATAGTCTAGAAGATAAGCAAGCGTTTATTTCAGAGATGCAAAGGCGAACTAAGGCACAAGCAATTGCAATTATAAATTTAATTGAGAAAGCACCTTTTTCAACAGGGATCAAAGTAGTAGGGAATCAAATAGTAAAATCGGCAACTTCTACGGCTGCTAATTATCGGGCAGCTTGTAGGTCAAGAAGTAAAGCAGAGTTCTTTGCTAAGATGAGTATTGTGGTGGAGGAAAGTGATGAAACCGTATTTTGGCTTGAAATTTTAAAAGACAGTGATATAAAATGTGACAAGTCGAAGGTGGAAAGTTTGATCCCTGAAGCGAACAAAATCTGTGCGGTAATGGCTAAAGCCAGGTCAAATATCAAGCGCTAGGCATGTATCCAAAAATCCAAAAATCGGCATTATCCGATCATCATAGATGGCAGTAAAAACGATAGCACAATACATGGCCGAAGGTCAAACCCCTCAAATCCTCTTCTGGGTGGGGTGTGCTGGTTCCTTCGATGATCGGGCGCAGCGGGTGACGCGTGCTTTTGCTGAAATACTGACCAAGGCGGAGATACAATTTGCCGTACTTGGCGACGAGGAGATGTGCACGGGTGATCCGGCGAGGAGAGCAGGGAACGAGTTCTTGTTTCAGATGATGGCGCAGCAGAATATCGCTATTCTGAATATGTATGAGGTCAAGAAGATTGTGGCGACTTGTCCGCATTGCTTCAATACGCTAAAGAATGAGTACCCGGAGCTGGGTGGGAATTATGAGGTCATCCACCATACGCAGCTACTACAGGAATTGATCGACGAAGGCCGCATCAAAATGACAGACGGTGACGTCTTTAAGGGCAAGAAAATTACCTATCACGACAGCTGTTACTTAGGGCGAGTCAATGGGGTGTATGAAGCACCGCGAGCCGTGCTCGAGGCCATAGATGGCGATCTGGTCGAGATGAAACGCTCGCGTACCCGAGGCTTATGCTGTGGTGCCGGAGGTGCCCAAATGTGGAAAGAAGACGAGCCCGGTGATGAACGCATCAACATAGCCAGAGCGGACGAAGCCCTGGATACGGGAGCTGGTGTGATCGCCGTCAACTGCCCATTTTGCCTAACCATGATGACCGATGGTGTTAAAAACCGGGAGAAGCAGGACGAGGTTATGGTCATGGACTTAAGTGAGTTGATCGTGAAAGCTATTTAAGTAATAAGTCTTTAGTGATTAGTTCTTAGGTAATCAGTTATTAATTGTAAGTTATCTAGGCTAAAAGCGACGAGTGAAAAATGACTGGCTAATGAATTTACCTGGGAGTAGCAGGATTTGGATATACGCTGCCGAGCGAAAGCTTCTACCTGCGGAAGTACAAATTGCCCAACAAACGGCCCAAGCCTTTGTGCAGCAGTGGGGGAGTCATGGGCAGCCACTGAATGCAGGTGCGCAGGTGCTACACGATCGTTTTCTGGTCTTGGGCGTGGATCAATCTTCGGCGGGCGCAAGTGGGTGCTCTATAGATTCTAGCGTGCATTTTGTGCAGCGTTTGGGTGCAGAATTGGGGGTCGATTTTTTTAATCGCATGGTCTTTCACTACCGCGATACAGATGGAGAGGTGAAAAGCCTACACCGAATGGATTTTGCGAAAGCTTATCAAGAAGGGCACTTAACTGGGACGACTAAAGTATTTGATCCGCTGGTAGATACCGTTGCTGCTTTGGGTACAGATTTTGAGAAGCCACTGAGCGAAAGCTGGCATGCGCGAATGGTGTAAAATCTGATAACATTTCATTGACGCTGTATGTTAGTACGGCCTAATTACAATGTTTAATTTTGCGCTATGGCACAAGAATCGACTAGCAACGGAACACGTAATGCACTGATCGGCCTATCTCTCTTGATCGGCTTGGTGGGCATAAATGCATTGGCCTTTTATATCGGTAAGCTCACACTGATGAACTTGGTGATCGGAGTGGCTGTGATGGCTGCGCTATTCACTGGCGCAAGCAGTGTAATGGGGCGGGTGCGGAGTATACCGATGAGCCTCCTTCAGCATTTTTCGGGTATTCTGTTTGTCTTTTCCGGCTGGGTAAAGGCCGCTGACCCCATGGGCACAGCCTTTAAAATGGAGCAATACTTTGCCGAGTTCGAGTCGACCTTTTCTGATACGGCTTTAAGCTTTTTGGCACCCATGTTTCCATGGTTCAGTAGCTTTTCGGTTGGCTTTTCGGTTTTTATGATCGTGCTCGAAATTGTACTTGGATTAGCACTGATTGTGGGTTGGAAGCCAAAGATCACTAGCTGGCTGTTTGCTGGCATTATCTTCTTTTTTACTTTCTTGACCGGCTTTACTTACCTGACGGGCTATGTGCCCGAAGGGGTCAATTTCTTTGCCTTCGGGCAGTGGGAAGATTGGGTGGAAACCAATATGAAGGTAACTGATTGTGGCTGCTTCGGCGACTTTCTGGTGCTCAAGCCTTTTACTTCTTTTATGAAGGACATTTTCTTGCTGGTTCCATCTGTTGCCTTTCTGGTGGCCAACTCAAAGATGCACCAACTCTTTACGCCCAGAAAGCGGACCTTTGCAGTAGGTGGCGCACTCGCTATTTCAATTTGGTATTGTCTATCTAATTTTTTGTGGAATATACCGGGTCAGGATTTCCGTCCTTTCCGAATTGGTACAGACATCGCCGCTACGAAGCAAGCTGAAATGGATGCCGCTGCCAATGTGCAACTCACAGGCTATCATATCGTCAATAAAGAATCTGAAGAAATTGTCGCCGAGCTCTCTGTAGACGAGTTCATCGCGCGATATACCGAGTTTCCGCAAGATCAGTTCGAATATGTGCAGCTGAAGACTGAACCCGAAATCGAGGCCACTAAAATTTCGGATTTTGAGCTGCAAGACGCGAGAGGTGAAGACCGCACCGATCAGTTATTGGGCTATAATGGCAACATCTTTTCTATTGTGGCCTACAAGATCAAAGGAGATGTGAGCGGTGAGCGCACGGTTTATGATACGACTCAGCAGATGATGATCGATACTATTCCAGTACAATCGGAAACGCTGATTGAGCTCGATACCAGTTATGTGGAGAAGATCACGGAGCGTCAAGAGCCAATTTACTCTTTCGATGCCAACTATCTAAAAAAGTGGAAAGACAACATTATACCACTGTTGGATGAAGCTCGCGCTTCTGGGCATCAAGCTATTGTCTTGACGGCCTTCGCAGAAGATGCAAAGCTCAAAGCTTTTGCCGAGCAAATAGGTGCTGAGAACCTGACTTTCTTGCGCGGTGATGATATTATGCTAAAAACGATCATTCGTTCTAATCCGGGGTTGGTGCTACTGCGCAAAGGCAAAGTATTGGGCAAATATCACTATCGGCAGTTGCCGAGTTTTACCGAGCTGGCCAATGAGTACGGTCTGGAGGTATTGGCCGAAGATTGAGATAATCTAGTATAGTTCAAACCTCCAAAAATCTGCGTCTAGTGGCCCGTTCTTCAAGGGGATCTTCTCACTAGGCTTCAATCCGATTCGCTTTAGGGCCGGCCTGTTGCCAGAGAGCACCCAGGCTGTACAACCCATAAAGTTATGCTTAAGATGATCTCCAAATCTTTGATACAGCGATTCGATATCTCCTGATTGTACCCGAAGGTCGTATGGCGGGTTGGTGACGACGAGGCTTTGAGACTTTGAAAGAGGTAGAGATTCAAAGTCGCCATGATGCCAAGTGACATGATCGTAAAGACCGAGCTTGGTTAGAGACGACTTGGCTAAGGCTAGTTGCGCTTCGTCCTTATCTCCAGCCAAAATGGGGTAAGGGGGCTTTTGTTCGTTTTGAATTAAGGACTTCCGCAGGTCGGTATATAACTCGGCATCGAAATTCCGCCACTGCTCAAACCCAAACCTTCTGTTTAAACCCGGAGCTTTTCGGGCAGCCATGAGCGCCGCTTCGGCAATCAGGGTACCACTCCCGCAAAATGGGTCGACAAAAATGGATTCACCATCGTATCCGGCAAGCATGAGCAGACCAGCCGCAAGCACCTCATTTAGTGGAGCTTGTCCACCACTACTTCGATAGCCTCTTCGTTGAAGCCCATCGCCCGAGCTATCGATACTCAGGGTTGCTTTGCCCCGCTGATTGATATGTACGTTTAGCCTCAGTTGCGGATTTTCCTTGCTCACCGACGGTCGCCTGCCCGTTGTAGATCGGAATTGGTCGACTATGGCATCCTTACACTTTTGTGCCAAATACTGGCTATTGCGAAACCGCTTCGACTGATTGACCACGTCTATCCATAAGGTGCCGTCTACTGAAAGATAATGTACCCATTCTATGTCCCTAACTCCATGATAGAGCGATTTATCGCTGGTGGCTGTGAATCTTTTGATGGGGGTCAGCACGCGTAAGGCGGTTCTGGCTTCTAGGTTTATGCGGTACAGTAATCGAAGATCTCCCTCGCAGCGTACAAGTCTCCTGCCCAGCTGTATGGCATTTGCACCGAAATTTTTCAACTCTTGGGCGAGGACGGATTCTAGGCCGGATAGGGTTTTGATGGTTATCTGCACGGGTACTTTTGGATATTTGGATTTTTCCAAAAACCCAAATATCCAAAAACCCAAGCTTATAGCCGACATTTAAAATAAACAAAAAGTATAAAAATACTTGAATTTTAAATAAATGCACCTTATTATTGCCTATGCAAAGGAAAGCGTATATCCATTCTTTGCCATACTTTATTACCCTTTAGCCACTATTGACACTTTTTCCCACCGAGCAGTCATCCTATTCTGGTCAATTTTAGATCGAAATATCTGCGTGACTACCATCTGTAGGGATTGGAATCTTATTTTATAATCAAAAAAGTTTCATTTCATACATTATTTAGTTTACAAATCACGTCAAGCCTATACATAATCACTCTTGAAAGAAAAAAAGAGTGAAAAAATGTGTCAATTAGTGGGAACTTGTGGGAATAATCCCTAGTTTTGACAAACAGTTAGTGCACAAGCACTTATTGTAGATCAATTATGGAACCGCAGGAACTGCTTGGCGAACACAATGTCACCCTCGATGGAAAGGGACGGTTTCGCTTACCTAGTGGCCTGCTGAATAGCCTGGGCGAGCGTGAGGATATCGAGCTGGTCGTTAACAGAGGCTTCGAGAAGTGTTTGACCCTCTACCCGAAGCCCGTATGGGAACGCATCAGCAGCGAAGTCAATAAGCTCAACAAGTATAATGAGCGCAATCGCAAATTCGTCCGCTACTTCTACCGAGGTGCTACGCCAATTAAATTGGATAGTGCCGACCGCATCAATTTGCCGCAACGGCTAATCGAATACGCGGGTATGCAGAAGGAGATCATACTATCCGCCATGCATGATCGAATTGAAATTTGGGCGCGTGCCGAATACGATAGCATGCTCGACTCCGAGCCGGAGAACTTCTCCGACTTGGCTGAGCAGGCACTCGGCGGCTCGCAGGCTGAACTGGAGGTGGAAGGCTAATGGCTTACCACGTCCCGGTTCTAGCGCACGAATGCGTGCACTACCTGCAACTGCGCCCAGGAGGAATTTACGTCGATGCTACTATGGGTGGCGGCGGTCATACTCAGCTTATACTCAATGGTATTAGCTCGCTGGCCGACGCCAGGCTCTTCGCCTTTGACCAGGATGAAGATGCCGCAGCCAATGCGCCCCAAAGCGATAAGCTCACCTTCGTTCAAGCCAACTTTCGCCACATTCGCAATTACTTGCGGCTGTACGGAATCGAGCAGATCGATGGGGTACTTGCCGATCTTGGGGTGTCTAGCCATCAGTTTGACCAGGCAGAACGAGGCTTTAGCTTTCGTTTCGATGCCGAGTTAGACATGCGCATGGGGCAGTCAGCAGACAGAACCGCAGCCGATGTGGTCAACCAGTATTCGGCAGCCGATCTGCAGGCCGTCTTCAGCGAATATGGCGAAGTGCGCAACTCAAAAACACTAGCACAGGCCATAGTAGATGCGCGCGAAAGCGAACCCATAGAAGCCATCCAACAATTCTTGCGGGTGGTGGACCCTTGGGTACGCGGACAGCGAAATCGCTATCTGGCGCAGGTTTTCCAAGCACTGCGCATAGAAGTCAACGATGAAATGGGTGCCTTGCGTGAGCTGTTGACCCAGTGCACACAACTACTCGCACCCGGTGGCCGTCTAGTCGTCTTGAGCTATCATTCGCTGGAAGACCGGATCGTCAAAAATTTCCTCCGAAGCGGCAACGCAACAGGTAGTCAGGTCAAAGACGAATACGGCAATATCGAAAGGCCATATCGAATACTGACCAAAAAACCCATACTGCCCGAGCCAGCCGAAATAGAACTGAACCCCCGCGCGCGGTCCGCCAAACTACGAGTAGGGGAGAAGATCTAATAAATACAGACTTCCGCAGGTAGGAGCAAACTCAAGAGCAGATTGTAAAGACGCAAAATTTTGCGTCTCATTCAGCAGTCTCTGAAGCACAAGCTCCACAATCCCGACAAACAGGAAACCAAACCACCCGCGAAAGTCTAAAAAAGAAAACCGGAACGTAAGTTCCAACTAAGGTGTGAAACAATGGCAAAACTGGATATGAGCTTCGGCCTGAAGCTCCCCAACATACCGACTTTAATCTTGAAGAACCTGGGCTTCATTGCCTATTGTGGGTTCCTGGCGGTGCTCTATATCGCCAATACGCACTACGCCGAATACAATGTGCGCAAACTGCACGGCCTGAGGGAAGAGGTCGAAGTACTACAATGGACAGAACGCTCGCTGCGCAGTGAGAATAATCAGAACAGCCTCCGCTCGGAGGTGGTCCAAAGCGTAAGAGGAGAAGGCCTGCGGCTACACAGGGGTCGTCCCAAGAAGATCGAAGTGCCCGCAAGCGCAGAAAAGATCAATCCTTAATCATCACGCAAGAATCAGAACCACCAGCATACTATAATGGCCAGCAATAACAAGAACGAAGTTTTAGTCAGGGTATACCTCGTACTCTTTCTATTCCTCATTCCGCTGGCGGGCTTGTTGATGTTTCGCACGCTGGAGGTAGCCGTTTTAGACGCGGAAGAGAATAAGCGTGTCGCTGCGAACTATACCAGAACCAAGTCCATAGAGGCAGACCGGGGTGATATCTATAGTCATGACGGCAATCTGCTGGCGACTTCTATACCTTATTACTCGGTTGCTTTCGACCCATATGTTGCCGATAAGGATATTTACTACAACCAGATCGATTCTCTGGCTTATTTGCTGGCCGAGCATGTTGATAGCGATTATACAGTTGGTGCTTGGCGAGATAGCCTCTATAACATGCGCGACCTGGAGGATAGAAAGCACTACTATCCCATCGCCAAACAAGTCAGCTACAACCAACTCCAAGAACTATACACCTTCCCCATATTCAGGCTAGGTCAATATCGTGGTGGAATCATAGCTGAGAAGAATTCAGAGCGCAGGCGTCCATTCGGTCTTCTTGGCAGTCGTACGATTGGTAGTATCCGAAATGATCGTATGGTCGGCCTGGAGGGTGCTTTTGATGAAGTGTTGAAAGGTCAGGCTGGTGAAGAAGAAATGTTCCGTCTGGATCCCAGCAGTGATTACTACTTGCCTATGAAAAATATGGGCTCCATCCAGCCCGTCCACGGTGCCGATGTACACACGACCATTGATGTAAACATCCAAGATATTGCAACCTCTGCCCTCATGCGAGCTATGCGTACGCATCAGCCAGACTGGGGAACAGCCATCGTTATGGATGTGGAAACGGGCGCAATCAGGGCACTGGCCAATCTCGGTAAAACCACCGATGGCCGCGACTATTACGAAATGTACAATTACGCCCTGGCCATGGATACCGAGCCGGGATCTACCTTCAAGCTAGCTACCATAATGGCACTGATGGAAGATAATTTGGTCAACCTTAATGATGAGGTAGATATCGAAAATGGCGAGAAGATCTTCTACGATGATTGCCCTATGGAAGACTCTAATCTCGGTCTGAGGCGAGCCAATGAGATAAGTGTGCGTCAGGCATTCGAGCAGTCTTCTAACGTCGGCATGGCTAAGTTGACTGATTCGCTGTACACGACTGAAACATTTAGAGATCGCCTATCCTCCTTCGGCCTGGACTTACCTACTGGCCTAGAAATAGAAGGCGAGCAAGGCCCTATGATTCGACAGCGGACCGACCCGGAATGGTCAGCCTGCTCACTACCCTGGATGGCCATTGGCTACGAGTCGGAGATCACACCCCTCCAAATGCTCACTTTCTATAATGCTGTCGCCAACGGCGGCCGCATGATGAAGCCCTACCTCGTCAACCGCATCGAGCGCGAAGGCCAGCTGTTGAATCGCTACCGACCTACAGTTCTTATCGACCAGATCGCTTCCAGGTCGACCATAGAAAGTGCCCAAGACCTACTCGAAGGCGTAGTCGAGCGCGGTACCGCTAAACGATTGAAAACGAATCAGTATCGATTTGCAGGAAAGACGGGTACCAGCCAGCAGAACTACGGCCGTACCCGCAGTCGCCGTCGATTGAAGCACCAAGCGAGCTTTGCCGGTTACTTCCCTGCTGATCGGCCACGCTATAGCTGCATCGTTGTCGTATTTAACCCGACGTCGGGAGAATACTACGGGGCAGATGTCGCAGGTCCCGTCTTTCGCGAGATCACCGACAATATCTATAACAGCATGATCGACATACACGAGCCGATCAATCGCGGCCCACGACCGGTGCTGTATGCCGACAACCTGCCCAACAGATCGGTAGGATACACAGATGATATAGAGACGGTTTTCGATTACCTGAACATGGAAATCGACTCCAGTTCGAATAGAGAATTTGCACGGATCAGAGCCACCGAGGAATCGCTGCTCCTGACCGATGAAAACCCAAAAGATTTTGACCGCCCCGATGTGCGAGGCATGCGTCTGCGCGATGCTGTCTACGTACTCGAGAATATGGGGTATACCGTCCATCCCAAAGGGGTAGGGCGCGTATACAGCCAGGAATGGCATCGCGACGCCCGAGGACGCTTGGGCCGCGACGTAAGCTTGAGCTTGCGATAAAGATTTGAAAAACGGAATACCACTCAGTTGATATGCTGCTTAGCGAACTGATTCAAGACTTGCAGACTCAAAACATCCAGATACCGGATGCTGAACTGCAAATTCAGTCAGTTGTCTTCGACTCTCGCCGGGTAGCAGCTGGCAGCTTGTTTGTGGCTATGAAAGGTAGCCGGGTCGATGGGCACGATTACCTGGAACAGGCCGTCGAGGCAGGTGCTTCTGCGCTTGTAGCCGAGTACTTTCCCGATAGCCTGCTGGCCTCAAAAAGTCTGGCTTTGATCGAGGTGCCGAATGGAGCTGAAGCACTAGGTGTACTGGCCTCTACTTGGTACGATCATCCCAGTAGCAAGCTAACGCTAGTCGGGGTAACGGGTACAAACGGCAAAACCACCGTCACGACCCTGCTGCACGATGCCTTTATGGCCTTGGGCCATGAGTCTGGTCTGCTATCGACCGTAGAGATACGGATCGGTCAGGAAAAGCAGCCAGCTACGCATACCACCCCCGATGCTTTGGCCATCAACCGGGCATTAGCTGAAATGGTAGACCGGGGCGTAACCCACGCCTTCATGGAAGTAAGCTCTCACGCAACCCACCAGCGCCGCATAGCCGGACTGGAATTTGCAGGAGGGGTATTTACGAATATGTCGCACGACCACCTCGACTACCACGGTACGTTCCGGGCGTATATCGATGCGAAAAAAATGTTCTTTGACACATTGCCCACCAGCGCTTTTGCGCTGGTCAATATCGACGATAAACGCGGTGCGGTTATGGTGCAAAACACCGCCGCCCGCGTTTATCGCTATTCTTTGCGCAGTTTGGCCGATTTCCGGGCTCGCTTGCTGGATAATAGCCCCATAGGTTTGCATCTGGATATAGACGGGCAGGAAGTCTTTACTCGATTGCTAGGCCGTTTCAATGCCTACAATCTACTGGCTGTATACGGTGTTGCTCGTCTGCTAGACCGAGGTCAAATAGAGAGCCTCACCGCTATCAGCCAACTACAAGCCCCTCCGGGTCGGCTGGAATACATACGCGATGATGCCGGTCAGCGAACTGCCATAGTCGATTATGCACACACACCCGATGCACTCAAAAAGGTGCTGGAAACCCTCCGGCAAAGCCTCGCAAGTAGTAGCAGGTTGCTGTGCGTAGTCGGTGCCGGCGGCGACCGTGATCGTGCCAAGCGACCAGAAATGGCCCGTATTGGGGCGACCTTATCCGACTTACTGATACTGACGAGCGATAACCCCCGCTCAGAAAACCCGGAAGCTATACTCAATGACATGGCTGCTGGTCTCGACACCTCCGATATGCGTTCACGCACGACCCGGATAACAGACCGCAAGTCAGCCATCGAGGCAGCACTGGCTATGGCTAATCCCGGCGACACCATTTTAGTTGCTGGCAAAGGCCATGAAACCTATCAGGAAATCAATGGCAAGCGATTGCCATTCGACGACCGAGAGGTGATCCGCGAATTTTTCAACACCCACACTAAGCGAACCTAAGCATGCTGATTTATTTCATAGAATGGCTGGAAATGGCCCTGGGCGACCTGCCCGGTGCCCGGCTATTCCAATCGCTCAGCTTTCGGGCTGGGCTGGCCATCATCATTTCCCTGCTGATTTCTATCGCTTTCGGTGGGCGGATTATTCGACTACTACGCCGCCAGCAGGTAGGTGAGTCTGTTCGCGATCTGGGTCTCGACGGTCAAAAAGAAAAGGAAGGAACGCCTACCATGGGCGGTATCATCATTGTCTTGGCAATTGTTCTGCCATGCTTGCTGGTCACTCGCCTGGAGAATGCTTACCTGCTTATCATGCTGGTCGCTACACTTTGGATGGCCACCATCGGCTTCATAGATGACTACATCAAAGTCTTTCGCAAAAACAAGAAAGGTCTCCGTGGTCGCTTTAAAGTCCTTGGTCAAGTCGGGTTGGGTATCCTGATAGCTGTCTTCATGCTCCGCTCCGAACAAGTAGTTGTGCGTATGCCCGTAGCCACTGCCGAAGCATCTGGAATTACCGCCGAATACATGGTCGGTGAGCCTGTTCGCATAGAGTTAGACAACCAAGTCTTCGAGCTGAGAGCCGACTATCAAGTCGGTCTGACCAACGTCCCATTCTTGAAAGGAAACTTACTCAACTACGACAGCCTCTTCAGCCTGGGGCGCCAGTTGGCATGGGTACTCTACATTCCCTTCATCGTATTCATCATCACAGCCGTCAGCAATGCCGCCAACCTCACCGATGGATTGGATGGTCTGGCAGCCGGGGTGTCGGGAATAGCGGCGGCCGTTCTGGTGGTCTTTGCCTACGTAGGCTCCAATGCCATCACAGCCAACTACCTCAACATACTCCACTTGCCCGGTACTCAAGAGCTGATCGTCTTCGCTGCCTGCCTCATGGGTGCCTGCCTGGGTTTCTTATGGCACAACAGCTTCCCCGCTTCCATCTTCATGGGCGATACCGGAAGCCTTGCCCTCGGCGGCATCATTGCTAGCTTGGCCATCTTGCTGCGTAAAGAATTACTGCTTCCCATTTTCTGTGGCATTTTCCTACTCGAAAACCTGTCGGTGGTCCTTCAAGTCGGCTATTTCAAATACACCAAACGCAAATACGGCGAGGGTAAACGGATATTTCTCATGTCTCCGCTGCATCACCACTTCCAGAAAAAAGGCATGAGCGAAGTCAAGATCGTCACCCGATTTTGGATTGTGGCGCTGCTGTTTGCGGTGGCAACGATACTTACGCTGAAGATTAGGTAGTGAGACATTAGACTCGGCTCATGCTGAGAGAGAAGACTTTAGAGACAAGAATCAAGAACTAGCATGACGTTGACAGATATTAGAATCAAGACTTTAGAGCCAAGGGTAAATAAGACGTTGACAAGGTCTTGAATCAAGGCTTAAAACTAATAATAGAGAATGTATAAAAGACACAATTTTAAGAATCTGAAAATTTGGAACCAGGGTATGGAAATTGCTGCTGAAGTCAATAGTGCAGTCAAAGATTGGCCGAGGGAAGAACGATTTGAGCTTACTTCTCAGGCGATTCGGTCTGCGTACTCAATTCCTTCCAATATAGCTGAAGGCTCGGCAAAGTCTTCGAAGAAAGACTTTAGGGGCTTTCTCGAAATATCTCTAGGTAGCTGCTATGAATTAGAGACACAGCTCATTCTAGCAGCTCGGTTTAAATATGGAAATAGCGACAGAGTCAATTCGATTATTGAGTCTCTATCAGAAGAGCAAAGAATGATCTTAGGCATGATTGAAAGACTGACCAAAGAAATACATCAAGACTTATGAGTTGCCACGTCTTGGTTCTAAAGTCTTGCCTCTTGGGTCCAAACATCAAAGCATGAGTTCATCAAAAAATATCTCAATCCTCGGTGGCGGAGAGTCTGGCATCGGCGCAGCCCTCCTCGCCCAAGCCCAAGGCGCAAATGTCTTCGTATCAGACTATGGACAAATAGGGGAGACCCAAATCGCAGAGCTAGAGGCAGCAGGCATACCCTACGAGCAGGGCGGCCATACCGAAGCACGCATCCTCAATAGCGACATCATCATCAAAAGCCCTGGTATTCCGGACAAAGCACCCATCATTCAAAAAATTAAGGCCCTTCAAAATAAAGACTTCCGCAGGTTGAATCAACACGCACAAGCGCAGCAAAAAAGCACAGAATCCTCCTCCCTCGGGGGAGCTAAAGAGGGATTGTCCTCCCCCCTCGGGGGAGCTAGAGGGGGATCCTCCCCCCCAGAACTCATAGGCGAAATCGAATACGCCTTCCGCCAGATGAAGCAAGGCCGCATCATCGCCATTACCGGGAGCAACGGAAAAACGACTACTACTTTACTCATTCAAAACATTCTGCAAATAGCAAACCTGGATTCCCGTGCTGGTGGAAATCTCGGAACCAGCTTCGCCAGACTACTCCTGGAGCCCAGCACAACAGATACCATCTATGTCCTCGAAGTCAGCAGCTTCCAGCTGGATAGCATAGTCAACTTTCGGCCAAACCAAGCACTGCTACTCAACATTACCCCTGATCACCTAGACCGCTACGACTACCAGCTAGACAACTACATCGACAGTAAACTGCGCATCTTCCTCAACCAAACCCAGGAAGACATCGCCTACTACTACGACCCAGACCAAAACATAGCCACTGGCCTCAAACGAGCTACTGTAAAAGCCTTGCAGAAACCCATACCCGACCCCACCACCTCGTCAGCCGAATCGTCTCGCCCGGAAGACCTCAACCAAGAACAAGAAACCTCACCAAGCATCACCTTGTCAGCCGAATCGTCTCGCCTGGGAGAGCTCAATCAAGAACAAGAAACCCCACCAAGCACCACCCCGTCAGCCGAATCGTCTCGCCCGGAAGACCTCAATCAAGAACGAGAAATCCCACTAGGCGAGACTTCGTCTGACGAGTTAATAGCACGCGCAAACCTCCAAGAAGAGGAAAGAAATCTCAGCAAGGCTTCGTCTGACGAGTTACAGCACCAGCCACCTACCGAAAACCAAAAAACACCCCACCCGCGAAAGTCTAACCCCCAAAGATCCCCATCCAGCAGCAAACCTTCTCCCCCCGTCGGGGGGACTAAGGGGGGAGCCATACACCACGCTGATTATGCCTACTCTCTCGCCACCACCAACCTCCGCGGCCACCACAACCTCATCAACGCCTCCTTCGCCATAGCAGTAGCCACTGATCTGGGCCTCAGCCCCGAAGACATACAACGCGGTCTCGATACTTTCCAACCGGCCCCCCACCGTATGGAAGTAATCGGTACCCACAACGAAATAAGCTGGATCAACGACAGTAAAGCGACCAACGTCGATGCCACCCGCTACGCACTAGATGCCATGGATACTCCAGTCATCTGGATAGCCGGCGGAACGGACAAGGGCAATGTGTATGAGCCACTCAAGCCACTGGCGCGCCAACGGGTGCGGGCACTGGTCTGCATGGGTAAAGACAACGGCAAGCTGAAAGCAGCATTCGCCGAAGATATCGCGGAAATCGTCGAAACGAGCAGTGCCGCAGAAGCCGTAGCCGCCGCATATCGCCTGGCTCAGCCGGGAGATACGGTGCTACTCAGCCCAGCCTGCGCCAGTTTCGATCTTTTTCGGAACTACATAGATCGAGGAAATCAATTCAGAAATGAAGTTCTCAATCTCTTCAAAAACTAATCACTAAAAACTAATCACTAAACATGAGCATAAGCACACGCATAGCCACCGAATTGAGAGGCGACCGCATCATCTGGGCGGTAGTTGTACTACTGAGTATAGTCTCGGTGCTGGCGGTCTACAGCTCAACAGGTACCATCGCTCACCGCGAATACGACGGCCGGGTAGGGAGCTTCCTGTTTAAGCACTTGGTGATCATGGGGGGCGGACTGACGCTCATGTACCTGACTCACCTCAGCCACTATGTGAGGTATCAAAGATGGGCACCGTTGCTCTTGCTTTCGGCGATTTTTATGCTGATCCTCACCTTGTTCTTAGGCGTAGATATCAACCAAGCCAGGCGTTGGTTGCAGGTACCTTTCGTTGGCCTGACCTTTCAGACCTCCGACTTCGCTAAGATTGCCTTGATCATATTCGTAGCGAAGTCGATTGGCTCCAAGCAAGACTTTATCAAGGATTGGAAATCGGCATTCCTGCCTATTATCATTCCGGTTATCATCGTTTGTCTGCTCATTGCTATCAATGATGTTTCTACGGCTCTTATACTATTCTTCATTTGTCTGATCATGATGGTTATCGGTCGGGTAGCGATCAAATACATCGGACTGCTCATACTGATGGGTATCTCGGTGTTTAGTTTGATGGTTGTGGTGGGAGAGAAATATCCGGAGCTATTGCCGAGAATGGCCACGGTACAGAGTCGCATGAAAGCCTTTTTTACCGACAGTGACCAAGGTCTGAATCCCGATCAAAACTATCAGATCAACAAAGCCAAACTGGCCTTGGCCAATGGCGGTATAATTGGCAGGGGCCCGGGTAATTCTACCCAGCGCAACTACCTGCCGCACCCTTATTCCGACTTCATTTATGCCATTATCGTAGAAGAATACGGGGCATTGGGTGGCATACTGCTCATCGGAGTTTACGTCCTGCTATTCTTCAGGGTCGTGCGGCTGGTCACCAAGAGCCCGAAAACCTTTGGTGCCATGGTAGCCATTGGTCTGTCCTTACTGATCGTATTGCAGGCATTTATCAATGTAGCAGTCGTGCTCAATCTGGTGCCGGTAACGGGCATTCCACTCCCACTGATCAGTATGGGTGGGACCAGCTTTCTGTTCACCTGCTTGGCGTTCGGCATCATTTTGTCGGTCTCTAAGTACATAGAAACGGCTTCCTGATGAGTAAGCTGAATCGAGCACGAGCAGATTGGGTGCCTCGCGTCATCGTAAGTGGCGGTGGGACTGGTGGGCACATCTTCCCAGCCGTAGCTATCGCTGACGAGATCAAGCTTCGTTATCCCGATGCCGAGATACTCTTCGTTGGTGCGCAAGGCCGCATGGAAATGGAAAAAGTACCCAAAGCGGGCTACCAGATCGAGGGCTTACCTATTGCTGGCCTTCAGCGCAAGAAGTGGTGGAAGAACTTCAGCTGGCCATTCAAGGTGTGGCGCAGCTTGCAGCAATCGAAAGCCATCCTCAAGCGATTCCAGCCAGACCTCGCCATCGGCACCGGCGGCTACGCTGGCGGACCATTACTCTATGCCGCAGCAGGAAAGAAAGTTCCCACTCTCATACTCGAACCCAACGCCTTCGCCGGTCTGGCCAACAAATGGCTAGGCAGTCGAGTAGACAAGATTTGTATCGCCTTCAACGGCATGGAGAGGTATTTCCCTCCGCACAAGCTTATCATGACCGGCAACCCCGTTCGCGAGCAAATGCTCCAAAATGTGGTGAAGAACAAAAAAGCTATCGTTGATCAGGGAGGTACTCCCCTCTCCATTGCGAAACCTGGGGTAGGGGCCCTAGGTCTAAAGCAGGGGCAGGGGGAGAGGTCCCGGAGGGATAAAAGCGGCGGCCACATCCTCCTCATCGGCGGTTCCCAGGGAGCCCGCTCTTTGAATCGGGCCTTGCGTGCCTCTGCCGAGACCATCGCTGCTCAGCCAAACATCCATTGGACTTGGCAATGCGGTGCCCTTTACATAGACGAGTACCAACATTGCGAAACGGCCAAATTGCCCAACGTAACCATCACCGCCTTCATCGACCGTATGGATGAGGCATACAGCCGTGCCGATCTCATCATCGGCCGGGCCGGTGCTATGACCATAGCCGAGTTGACTTACCTGGGCAAGCCTTCCTTACTCGTGCCCAGCCCCAATGTGGCCGAAGACCATCAGACCGTCAATGCCAAGGCATTGGAAAAGGAAGGGGCCACGGTACACATGCCCGATCGAATCATCAATGATGACTTAGCTAAGACCGCTATCGAATTGATCAACAATCCTAACCGACTCAATGAAATCGGTCAGGCTGCCGCCAAAATGGGAAGCCCTGGTGCTGTCGGTCGAATTGTGGACGAAGCATTGGCACTTATTCCTTCACCTAAAAAAGTAGTCGAAGTATGAAGCTGGATCGCATAACACTGGCCTACTTCATAGGTATCGGCGGCATCGGTATGAGTGCGCTGGCTCGCTACTTCAATGCGCGTAGCGTGCAGGTGAGCGGCTACGATCGCACGGCCACGCCCCTCACGCGTGAGCTGGAAGGCGAGGGTATGCAGATACACTACGAGCCGAAGCCCGAAGAATTACCTGAAGGTGAAGACGTGCTCTTTGTCTACACGCCAGCCGTGCCTACAGACTTTCCCGAGCTGGCCGTATTGCGGGAAAGAAATACCCAGGTCTACAAGCGAGCCGAAGTGCTCGGCCTGATCAGCCAAGACCGTCGATGTATCGGTATAGCGGGCACCCATGGCAAGACCACAACTACTACGCTCACCACCAAGTTGTTGAGTACAGCCGAGCTTCAGCCTTCTGCTTTTCTGGGAGGCATTGCCAAAGACTTTGACGGAAACTACGTACACGGCCAGAGTGATCTGGTGGTAGTCGAAGCCGATGAATACGACCGTTCTTTCCTACAACTCCAGCCGGAGATCGCGGTCATACTATCCATCGATCCCGACCACCTGGATATTTACGGCGACCACGGTAAGATGCTCGATTCTGGTTTCCGAGCTTACGCCAAGCAGGTGAAAGAAGACGGACTCTTGCTGGTTCGCCACGACTTGGCCGATCAGATCGGAGATCATCAGGCTCGCCAGCTTACCTTCGGGCTGGGCGCAGGCGACTATAATGCCCATAATCTGCGGGTGGTAGAAGGGGCTTTTGAGTTCGATTTAAAGACTTCCGCAGGTGGAGGCATTCCCCGAATGCCGACATCCCGTGCGACTGCCAGTAGCAGGAGTAGTGGGATGGATACTGCCTCTGTAGGCGGGGAATTGAAAATCGGGAATAAGGATGGAATCATCCGAGGTCTACGCCTCCCGCTACCCGGCCGACACAACGTAGAAAATGCAACCGCCGCCGCTGCCGTAGCGCTTGAGCTAGGCGCAGCACCCGAATCGGTGAAAGCGGGTCTAGCCACCTTCTCAGGTATTTCCAGGCGGTTTGAAATACGTCTGCACAATAAAGAAACAGTGATTGTAGACGACTACGCACATCACCCCACTGAGCTGGAGGCGACCATCTCGGCTGCAAGAGAATTTTATCCCGATCGCACGATTAGAGGCGTGTTTCAACCGCATCTGTATTCTCGCACCCGCGACTTTGCTGAAGGATTTGCCAAGGCCTTGAGCGAACTCGACGAGGTGATATTACTACCTATCTACCCGGCGAGAGAACTGCCTATGGTGGGTGTAGACAGTCGACTCATTTTTGATAAGATCAGTGGCACTAAGAAACGACTGCTCGACAAAGAAGACTTACTGAACGTATTGCCGCAACTTCGGGAAGGCGTGCTGCTGTTGATGGGCGCGGGAGATATCGATGCCCTGGTAGACCCTATTGTAAACCAATTTAAAACCCTAAGCTGATGGCCCGCCGACTCACTGCCAATAACAAGAACGACTGGATGACTCGCCTGGAGAGCATCAAGGCCGAGCTACAACGCAATGGCTGGCTGATCATGCTATTCCTGATCGCTGCTCTGGCACTAAGCGCAGTAGGAAAGCGCGAGTCTACCTTTCTGAAAGACGAAATACTGACGGTAGAACCCTTGGCAGATGGCAGCTTCATGCTCACCCAGGAGGAGCTGCGTATGGAACTGGAGAATGCCTTCACCAAGCCAACAGATGCACTCAAACTGGCCGACATCGATCTAGACTGGCTGGAAGAAGTCATCGAGCGGCACCCATTCGTGGCCGAGGCAGAAGCCTACCTCGACAATCGCAGCCGCCTTCACCTGACGGCTACGCAACGCAAACCCCTCCTACGCGTCATCGCAGACAACGGACAAAACTACCTGCTCGATGAAAACGGCACCCGAATGCCGATAAGCGAGAACTACATCCCACGGGTGCTGGTCGCTACCGGTAACCTGCCACCTTGGGACAATCAATTCATGAACGAGGAAGATCACCCGCTTCGCTACCTCTATGACCTGGCGATGTACCTACGTGATGACGAGTTCCTCGATGCCATGATCGAGCAAGTCTACCTGACCAATCAGAGTGAAATGGTACTGGCCCCAAAAGTGGGCGACCAAACCATCTTACTCGGTAGGTATGACGAAAAAGAAACCTATGAGCGACTGGATCGTCTCATGGTATTTTATCAACAAGGGCTGCCGTATGCCGGCTGGCGCAAGTATCGATCCTTTGATCTGCGCTACGACGACCAGGTAGTCTGCAAAAAACGATGAACCTATGGCCGTTCGGGAAAAACTTCTTGGCCGAAGCCGGACAGTCTTCACATAAATCGAATGCCTTATGAACCATTCTTCTAAATCCCAGACGATAGCTGCGCTGGACATCGGTACCACCAAGGTCTGTGCCTTGATCGGTCGCCGTGACGAGCACGGTCGTTTGGAAATACTCGGCCTCGGTAAGGTCGAGTCTCAGGGCGTCATGCGCGGTGTGGTGTCTAATATCGAAAAGACCGTACGGGCTATTTCCGAAGCTAAGCTATTGGCCGTGAAGCAGTCCGAACTGGAGTTCGAGACCGTCCACGTCGGTATAGCCGGTCAGCACGTCAAAAGCCTGCAACATCGCGGCATGATGATGCGCGACAACACCAACTCAGAGATCAACCAACGCGACATAGACCGCCTGGTGAGCGACATGTATAAGCTGGTCTTGCCTCCGGGCGATAAAATCCTGCACGTCATTCCGCAAGAGTATACCGTCGATAACGAGCAGGGTATCAATGACCCGGTCGGGATGTCGGGCACTAAGTTGGAAGCCAACTTCCACATCATCACCGGTCAGATCACGGCCAGCAACAACATCAACCGCTGTGTGCAGCGGGCGGGTTTGCAGGTAGCTGGCGTTACCCTGGAACCTATCGCTTCTTCAGCATCGGTGCTGTATGAGGACGAGAAAAAAGCCGGTGTAGCGCTGGTCGACATCGGTGGTGGAACGACCGACATCACCATCTTCCAGGAAGGGATCATACGCCATACGGCCGTGATTCCCTTTGGTGGAAACGTGATCACCAAAGACATCAAGGCCGGTTGCACGGTCATGGACGAGCACGCCGAGAAGCTCAAGCGCAAGTACGGAAGTGCCCTCGCCTCAGAAGTATACGAGAATCGTGTGATCGTCATCCCTGGTCTGCGCGGCCGTGAACCCAAAGAGATCAGCGAAGTCAATCTGGCGCGCATCATCCAGGCCCGAGTCGAAGAGATTCTCGACCACGTCGTTTGGGAGATCAAGCGAAGCGGATTCGAGCGCGACCTCATCGCCGGTATCGTCTTGACGGGCGGCGGATCTCTCCTTCGCGACATCGACAAGCTCACGGAGCTACACACCGGTCACAGCACACGGGTAGGTACACCCGTCGAGCACTTGTCTCATGGCTATAGCGAAGACCTGACGAGTCCGATCTACGCGACTGCCGTAGGCCTCCTCCTTCAAGGATTTGCCGATATAGATGCCGGTCGGGTTGTAGACGCGGGAGCTACCGCCAAAGAGAAAGAACCCGATCCTGCGGAAGTCCAAGAACTCGAAACAGCAGATGCTGACAAAGCGGGCTGGTTCGATAATCTGTTTCGCAAGACCAAAGAGTGGTTTGAGGCAGAACCAGATAAAGATTTTTAAATACAGCAGTACAAGGTACTCGGTACAAGGTATTTCAAACTTAGTATGATACCTGGTACCAAATACCCTGTACCCAATACCAATTACCAAAACAACAAACCTACCGCCAACTTACTGATACCCACAGAGCAAAAAAGGTGTGAGCTCCTATTTACGGCGGACCTAAATTTTTTGACCATGCAATTTGATATTCCACAAGGCGAAGCACCGATCATAAAAGTGATTGGCGTGGGCGGAGGCGGCTCTAACGCTGTCAACCATATGTATAGCCAGGGCATAATCGGTGTAGATTTTGCCATTTCCAATACCGACGCACAGGCGATGGAGCTGAGCCCGGTACCTACTAAAATTCAACTCGGCCCCGAACTGACGGAAGGCCGCGGTGCCGGCTCGAAGCCCAATGTGGGCAAGTTGGCCTGCGAGGAAAGCATCGATGAGGTGCGCAAGTACCTGAGCAATAACTGCAAGATGCTGTTCGTCACGGCCGGAATGGGCGGTGGTACAGGTACGGGTGCGGCACCCATTATAGCCCGCACGGCCCGCGAGATGGACATCTTGACGGTGGGCATCGTAACGGTACCCTTCACTTTTGAAGGACGCCGCCGTACCAACCAGGCCATGGACGGACTCCGCGACCTGAAGGACAATGTCGATACCCTGATCATGATCAGCAACGACAAGCTTCGCCAGATTCACGGCAATCTGAACCTGAGCCAAGCATTCGCCAAGGCAGACAACATCTTGACTACAGCCGCGAAGGGCATAGCTGAGATCATCACCGTGCCCGGCTATGTGAACGTCGACTTTGAAGACGTAAACACCGTTATGCGCGAGAGTGGGGTGGCCATTATGGGTACTGCCACAGCTGAAGGCGAAGATCGCGCCCGTCAGGCTGTCGATCAGGCGCTGCACAGCCCGCTGCTGGAGGATAACGACATTCGTGGTGCGCGCCACATCTTGCTCAATATCACCAGCGGTACGAGCGAGGTGACGATGGACGAGATCTTCGAGATCACGGAATTCGTGCAGGAAGAGGCCGGCTACGGAACCGACCTGATCTGGGGTAACTGTTTCGACGAGAGCCTGGGCGATGCCATCAGTGTGACGGTCATCGCTACCGGCTTCGAGCACGGTCGCCTGGAGAAGCAGGATGCCGAGCCAAAGCGCCAAATAGTCCACCTCGATGAAGAGCCACCCAGCCATCAAAAGCCTGCGGGCTTGAGCGACATCACCGGAGAGGACGATCCGGTCGGCTTCGGCAAAGAGACCGATGCCCCGACTTACGAGTTCGATGACTTGGAGGCGGCCAAGCGCCGTTTGTACGATCAGCGTCGCGCCGACCGCAAGCTCTCCTTCCATGAGCAAGAGGAGCTGGAACGCCGTGAAGCCGAGCGCCTCAAGCAGGAGCAACTGGCCCAGGCCCGTCGCGAAAAGCTGCGCAGCAACCAGTCGGCCAAGCCACCCAAGCTGAGCAACCCGAAAGTGGTAAGCGAAATGGAAAACGAGCCAGCCTACCTACGCCGTCGCATCGAATTCGACGATCTGCCCAACCCGGAAGAGCAAGAGCTCAGCCGCTGGTCGATCACCGAAGACGAAGAGGCACCGCTGAAGCGGGATAATAGTTTTTTGCATGATAATGTAGATTGATGTAGCATGTGCAATGCGTCATGTAAGATGTAAAATGTGCCCGTTCTGGAGCACATTTTACATCCTACATCGTGCATTCTACATCCTAACATTCAGTCAGTTTTTAGCGAGTAACATTCGATTTATTGAGTTAAGTCTGATCCTCAATCCGTCTTTCCTTCGAAAGTCGGCCTGAGCCATCACACCTTAGCTTTGGGCGGGTGCCGTGGGGTCAAACACGGTGCCCGTTTTTACTCACTCAAAAGAACATCCGTCAATACCCGCTGTACCTGCGGTGCATTCAACCCCACCGTCATATCGGGATGGTACAACAGCCGGATCAACTCCTTATCTATGTCTAGATACGTAGTAGCGAACCCGCCATTGGTGGGCGTTTCATAAAATATGCTGCCTGGGTACCTGGAAGAATCCTTACCGAGTCCCAATGCTTGGGTAATTTCTTCCATGATGATGCTTTGACGCTGTTCGGGGGTACCTCTTTCGTTATTAACCCAAATCCTGGCCCTGTTTATCCGATTGCTTTGCCACCAGACGAAGAAGCGACCGAGGCTATTATCTACTGGCCCTCCCCAGTCTGGGAATTGGGCAACGATCTCATCGGCATTGGCGAAGTAGAGATGGCAATTTGCAGCCAGCGAATCTTCTACGATTTCTACTTGAAAACCGTCGGTGGCTAGACTATTTATCTCGTCCAGAGTCTGCTGGATTTGATAATTTTTTGGCAGCTCCCCAGGATTACCAGATATAAAAATCTTCATATCGGTGGCCCACTTGCGGGTAATCTCGCTGGACTGCCCGTTCTCAAAACCAAGCGCGACGTCCTTAAAATATTCGATGGTATTGATGTCTTCCTGGAGCATTTCCGGCGGATAGCTGGTACTATCGTCAGTAGGCTCGTCATTGGTACAGCTACAGGCAAAGGCGAGAAACAAAAGGGCTAAGAAATGCAGAGGTGTCTTTACTCCGATATGTCTTGCAGGGGTTGTGGATTTCATGGCGCGGGTTCGTTAAAAGGTGAAAAGTGTCTATTTAAAAAAGCCGCTGTAAAGGTGTTGTTTATGATTTAACAGATATTTAAGTGGACTTGCCGCAAAGCTTTTTTTCTGCAATCACTGATTTTTCAAAATCAAAATTTTGGTAAATCTGCCTCCACTTCTCATCTACCTCATCTTGTGCAGGGTATCCTAAACTGCCCAGATGGGTATGGGCGATCTCGGTCTCCGGCTCGAAGGTGCCGTCTTCCACCGACCGGCCGACGATCTGGTAGGCCTCACGGAAAGGATGACCAGATAGCACCAGTTGGTTCACGACTTCTACAGTGGTCAGATATCGGTATTTGGGGTCGTCTAGAAGGTCGGGCTGTGGCTGCAGGTGCTGTAGGAGATAATCGGTCATTTGCAGGCAGTCGTGGGTAGTTTTTAGGGCCGGGAATATGATGTCCTTTGACAATTGCAGGTCGCGGTGGTAGCCACTGATCAGGTTGCTAGTGAGTAGGGAGACTTCCGCAGGTAGATTTTGTAACCCGTTGCCCTTGGCTCTCAACAGCTCAGCCACATCCGGATTTTTCTTATGGGGCATGATGCTGGAGCCCGTACTCAACTCATCAGGTAGCTTGAAGAAGGCAAAATTTTGGCTGCAAAATGTGCAGATGTCGTTGGCCAGCTTGCTGATCGTAGCACCAAGTGCTGCCAGCCCGAAGGCCAGGAAATGCTCGGTCTTACCCCGTCCCATTTGTGCGTGTACGACATTGTAATTGAGGTCTCTGAAGCCCAGCAGCTCGGTCGTCAGCTGGCGATCTAGGGGGAAGGAGCTGCCATAGCCCGCCGCCGATCCCAAGGGGTTTTGATTGTTGATGTCGTAGATCGATAGGATTAGACGGAGATCATCGCAGAGCGTTTCGGCATAGGCCCCGTACCATAGCCCGAAGCTACTTACCATAGCCACCTGAGTGTGGGTATAGCCGGGCATATACCAATTTCGATATTGCTTGCTCAGACGTTGCAGGGTTTGGAAGAGGGCCTGGCATTCATCCACGATCTGCCGAAGCTCACTCCTGAAAAACAAGCGCAAATCGACCAGCACCTGATCGTTTCTAGAACGGCCGCTGTGAATCTTTTTACCAATGTCGCCAAGCTGCCGAGTCAGCATCAATTCTACCTGAGAGTGTACGTCTTCTACACCTTCCTCGATGATGAAATCTCCAGCTTTGATTTGTTGGTAGATGGCTTGAAGGGCTGCTTGCAGTTGAGGCCATTCCGCTTTCTCGATCAGCCCGATTTCGGTGAGCATCTGCGTATGTGCCAGGCTGCCAAGCACATCGTATTTGGCGAGTTGAAGGTCGAGCTCCCGATCTCGTCCGATGGTGAATTGCTCGACGATCTTTGGGTTGGTAAAGTCTTTTTGCCAGAGTTTCATGGCGTATGATTTTTCAATTTTAATTGGCTTAAGAATTTTATATATGTATTAATCCCTTCTTCCAACTCAGAGATCAGCACATACTCATCAGCGGTATGGCTTCTTTCCGATTTGCCGATACCCATTTTGATGCTCGGAATATCGCCCAGCAACGCCTGGTCAGACAGGGTAGGGGAGCCGTAGTATTCTAGCCCCATATCAAGGCCACATTGTACAGCAGGATGATTGATCTCAATGCCCGATGGCTGCAACCTCAGCGAACGTGGTTTGAGCTCTGATTGCAGTTTGCTTTCAAGTAGTTTCAGCAGGGCTTCATTGTCGTAGTCTTCATTGCTTCTCACATCGATGACGAAGGAACACTGGTCTGGGACCACATTGTGTTGGGTGCCTGCCTGAACCTGAGATACCGTCATCTTAGGCGGACCGAGAAGGGGCGATTCTTTATCGAAGCGATACTGCTCGATCCATCGTATATCACCCATTGCCTTGTAGATGGCATTATCTCCTTCGTTTCGGGCCGCGTGACCCGATTGGCCATAGGCTATGGCATCGATAACCATGAGGCCACGCTCGGCTATGGCCATCCGCATCTGGGTAGGTTCACCGACTATGGTAAAGTCGATCTTGGGTAGCTCGGGAAGGAGGGCGGCTATGCCATTTGCTCCTGAAATTTCTTCTTCGGCAGTTCCGGCCCAGATGAGGTTGAAGGGGAGGTTAGTCTTGTCGTATAGATGCATAAATACGGCTACCATACCTACCAACGACGCCCCCGCATCATTACTCCCCAGTCCATACAGCTTATCTCCTTCTACAGTCGGTTCAAATGGGTCTCTAGTGTATCCCTTTGCTGGCTTCACCGTGTCGTGGTGGCTGTTTAGTAACACGGTGGGCAAATTGGGATCGAAATGCTTGCTCTTGCTCCAGACGTTATTGCCTAGCCGATGAAATGGGATGCTCGCATCATCCAGATATTGGCACAGAATGTTGGCCGTGCCGTCTTCTTGCTTGGAAAAAGAAGGGGTAGCTATTAGAGATTTCAGGAGATCGAGAGGGCCTTCGATTTTTGGAAGGCCCTTGTGCTGCGCACTGTAGACCTTCCTCGCTTGTGGGAAGACCCCTCCGGGGCCATTATTTGTTAGATGCTTCCCTTCAAACAGCCTCGTCCCTTCCAACCTACTCACCAAATCCTCTCTTCCAATCCAAACCTCCGCACCAGCTTTCAGGGCAGCAAAAGCATTATCGAGCTTGGGGATCATACCATCATAGATCGTGCCGTCGGCCTTGTAGGCTTCATATTCGGTGGAGCTGAGCCTGGGCAGATAGCTGGATTCATCATCCGGATCGACCAGCACGCCTGGCTTTTCGAAGCAGTAGAGGAGACGTACTTTGAAGTCTCTACTCAAAGCAACAGCCAGGGTGGAGGCAATGGTATCAGCATTGGTGTTGAGTAGTTGACCTTGTTTGTCGTGTGTGATCGCATTGAAAACGGGGACCAGTTGGAGATTTAAGTATTTTGTTATCAAATTGGTGTTAATTGCCTCAATATCACCAGCGTAGCCGTAGTCAATGTCTTTAGAAATCCGCTTGCAGGATAATATCGAATTGCCGTCGGCCCCGCATAGCCCGATGGCATCACAAGCTCTGGCTTGCAAATCGGCCACCAGCTGTTTGTTGAGGGAACCGGCATATACCATGGTCACGACCTCTAGCGTCTGCGCATCTGTAATTCGGCGACCCTGGTGCATAACGGGTTCGATACCCAGCTGCTGCAGCAGTTCGTTGGCCCGTCTGCCCCCGCCATGAACGAGAATTTTATGTCCCTCTAGTCGCGCAAAGTCATCTAACAAGCGGCGAAGCCGGTCTTGATCGTTCAAGAGCTGCCCTCCAATCTTTACGATGGTTAGCTTCATACGTTAGGGTTTTAGCAGAGAGATGATAGCAGCTTGAGCGGCAAACGTCCGGTTGTTGGCTTGCTCGATGACCAGGCTTTGCGGACTGTCTAGCACGGCATCGCTGACGACTACATTCCTACGTACCGGCAGACAGTGCATGAAGAAGGCGTTACCCAGCTTTTCGGAGGTGATGGTCCAAGCAGGATCTTGAGTTAAGACCTGACCGTATGTGGAGTAGCTAGACCAGTTTTTAGTGTAGACAAAATCGGCATCTTTCATGGCCGCCGCTTGATCATGACTAACCGTAAAACCTTTGGCTACTTCTGGAGCCAACTCGTATCCGGGTGGGTGGGTAATAGTTAGATCCACATCCGCTACTTCCATGTATTTGACGAAGGAGTTAGCCACTGATTGTGGGAGTGCCTTCGGATGTGGTGCCCAACTCAAAACCACCTTAGGTCGCTCTTTTTGGGTGTTCTCCTTGATGGTCATCCAATCGGCCAAGCCCTGTAAAGGATGGGCAGTAGCGGACTCCAGGTTGATGATGGGAACGGAGGCATACTTCATGAAAGCTGACAGTACCGGCTCACGGTAATCTGCTGAGCGATCGGTCAGGGATGGGAAGCAACGAACAGCCACTAGGTCGCAATACTGAGAAACGACAGCTGCGGCTTCCTTAATGTGTTCGGCCTTATCGCTATTCATAATTGCGCCATCCTCAAACTCCAGTTTCCAGCCGTGGCTACCTACGTCCATGGTCAGCACTTCCAAACCGAGGTGTTGGGCCGCCTTTTGGGTGCTCAGGCGAGTGCGCAGACTGGGGTTGAAAAAGAGTAAGCCGATCGTCTTTTGCTGCCCGAGATCAGACCATTGGTGGGGATTGGCCTTACAAGCTAAGGCAAGGTCCAACAGCTTATTTGGGTGCTCTACTGCGCTTATCGAACTGAAGTGTTTCATGCAAATTCCTTTGAGGTTATGGCTGATAAAAACCGACTTATTTCTTGCTCTCCGATGCCCAAGGGAGGTAGGAGTCGTAAAACATTAGCCATGCTCGAAGAACCGGTAAATACCCGCTCTGAAAGCAGCAGCTCTTTGCGCCATTCCTTGACAGGTTCGGGCATCTCTAGGCCGATCATCAGGCCATTGCCCCTGACTTCTGCTTCGGGGAAAACTTCGGCTAATTGCTTTTTCAGGGTTTTACCTTGCTGCTCAGCATTGGCGATGAGATTTTCGGCTTCCAAAACCTCGAGAACAGTCAGTACAGCTGCGCAAGCCAGATGATTACCGCCAAAGGTGGTGCCCAACAATCCAAAGCTGGGCTCGAATTTAGGATGCAAAAGCAGACCGCCCACTGGAAAACCGTTGCCCATACCTTTGGCCATGGTGATCAGATCGGGCTCGATATGGGCACGCTGAAAAGCGAAAAAGTATCCGCTTCGACCAAAACCAGACTGTATTTCATCTAGTATCAACACCGCATGGTGCTTGCGGCAGAGCACCTGAAGTCCTTCCAGAAATTCGGTATCAGCTACATGTACACCACCAATACCTTGAATACCTTCGATGATCACCGCACACACGTCGCCTTTGGCAAGCGATTGCTCGACCGCCTCCAACTGATTGTAGGGCATAAAATCGACTTCAAAACCTTTATTGATCGGTGCTTTGATCTTTTCGCTATGCGTCACATTCACTGCTGCCGACGTACGGCCATGAAAGGCGCGCTCGAAGGCAATGATCTTCGTTTTACCGGTTGCGAAAGAAGCCATCTTAAGCGCATTTTCAGTTGCTTCCGCACCACTATTACAGAGGAAGAGTTGATAATCGGGCAAGCCAGACAGCTCCCCCAGTTTTCGAGCCAGCTCGACTTGCAATGGGTTCTTCACCGAATTGGAGTAAAAACCCAATTTCCCAAGCTGCTCACTAACCCGCTTCACATAATGCGGATGGCTATGGCCGATGGAAATGACCGCATGACCCCCGTAAAAATCGAGATATTCATTTCCCGTTTCATCGTAGACATAGGCCCCACGAGCATGTGTAGGCGTAAAATCATAGAGCGGATAGACATTAAAGAGGTTCATATTAAAACATTTGTGCTTTCAATTTCAATCCCATTTCTTCCTCCAATCCAAACATCAAATTCATATTCTGCACCGCTTGCCCGGAAGCCCCCTTCAGCAGATTATCGATCATAGAAATAATGAGCAAGCGGCCATCATCTTCCAAAAGGTGAAGGACGCAGTTGTTGGTATTGACGACCATCTTGAGATGTGGATTTTGATCACTCAAATGAACGAATGGACTGTTGGTATAGAATGCCTGATAGATTTCTTGAGCTTGCTCCAGACTCAGCTCCGTATGGAGGTAGCAGCTGGCGAAAATGCCTCGCGAAAAGTTGCCGCGAATGGGAAGGAAGTTGAGACGAAAGGAATTGTTTTGATCGAATAGATTCAAAGACCTGTTTATTTCATCCAAATGCTGGTGCCGAAAGGGCTTATAGATCGATACATTGTTGTTTCGCCAGCTGAAGTGAGTCGTAGCGGAAGGACTCATACCCGCACCAGTGGAGCCAGTGAGTGCGTGTATATGCACGTCTCCTTTTAAATGACCCGACTTGGCTAATGGCAGCAAAGCCAATTGAATGGCCGTAGCAAAGCAACCGGGATTGGCGATGCGATTTGACTTTGCGATTTTCTCCTTTTGGAGCTCAGGCAGGCCGTAGACGAAATTTGGGTCTTCGCCTAATCTGAAGTCACGGCTCAAGTCTATGACTTTTAGATCTTCGGGTAGATCGTGCTCAGCTAGCAGTGGCGCAGAACGGCCATGACCCAGGCAGAGGAAGAGAACATCCGATCCCGCATCTCGATCTGCAAGATCTCGTGCGAGGATGTCGGCATTCGGGGAATGCCTCCACCTGCGGAAGTGAAAATCTTTAACAAACCTCAAATCGGTGCGACCAATCAGGTCTTGATGTACATCGCTGATCGGCTTACCTGCCTGGGAGTTGCTGTGTACCCAGCTGATCTCCACCTGCGGATGATCGAGCAGGAGTCTGATCAACTCGCCACCCGTATAGCCTGCACCGCCTATAACGCTTGCACGAATTATCTGATTCATGAAACTCCGTTTAACGAATGATAAATCTTGGTCTGATTGGCCAGGATCTTGGTGAACCCGCGCACATCTTGGCCCGACCAGCCGAGGTTCATTTCGCCGTACTGACCGAATTTAGCGCTCATCAAATCATAGGGAGATTCAATGCCTTGGAGTTCGAATTTGTGTGTACGCATAAACACAAACACGCGCCCGGTCACCCGCTGCTGGGTGTCCTTCAGAAACACCTCGATATTGCGCATACTGGGGTCCAGATACTGACCTTCGTGCAGCAGCATGCCATACCAGTTGGCCAGCTGTTCTTTCCAGTATTGCTGCCATTTGGTGAGGGTGTGCTTTTCGAGCAAATGGTGCGCTTTTATAGTCAGTAGTGGGGCTGCGGCCTCGAATCCCACTCGGCCTTTGATACCGATGATGGTGTCGCCCACATGTATATCGCGGCCCAGGGCATAGGGCTTGGCCATCTCGTTTAGAGCTTGAATGGCATCGACGGGATGATCGTATTTTTGGCCATCTACACCTACCAATTCGCCC
Source organism: Bacteroidota bacterium (assembly GCA_039025055.1). GTDB lineage: Bacteria > Bacteroidota > Bacteroidia > Chitinophagales > Saprospiraceae > Neolewinella. Next base: position 52,156 of record JBCCPC010000031.1, read on the forward strand.
TTTTCAAAGTCGAGACTGATCGACTTGGGCTCGGTATCAGTGGGTTGAGTCGGGTAGGCGGAATGGGGGAGAGGTTTGTGAGAAGTAAGCGTTTCTTCGCCGCCCACACTGGTACCCCAAAGCCCGGCATTGATGGAGTATTTGGCCTTCTCCCAGCTCAAATCCAGCCCGTTTTGCTGGAGGTATTCGATCTCAGCCTGACGGGAGAGTTCCTGATCGCGTATGGGGGTAATGATCTCCATATCGGCTCCCAGTATTTGGAAAGCCAGGTCGAAACGCACCTGATCATTGCCAGCTCCCGTGCTGCCATGGGCCAGGCAATCGGCCTCGATATCATTGGCGTATTTGACGACAGCCAGGGCCTGGAAAATGCGCTCAGCACTGACCGAAAGCGGATAGGTGTTGTTGCGCAACACATTGCCGTAGACCAAGTAGCGCAAACACTGCTCGTAGTAGTCTTTGACGGCATCGATTACAGCAAAATGCTCGACACCCAAGGCGCGTGCGCGCGCCTCAGCCTCCGTTTTATATTCCTCGGTAAAGCCTCCGGTATCGACCATGACAGCATGTACCTCCAGCCCCAGATCGCGGCTTAGGTAGAGGGCGCAGTAGGTGGTGTCGAGACCGCCGCTATAGGCTAATACGACTTTCTTCGATGGCATGATTTTCTGATTTTTTGTTGAGTTCTACAGGATCGGCCAGCATGCCGGTGCACAGGCACATCTTGCGGTCCGTCCGGGTGAGGATATCGTAGTTGACGCAGCTGCTGCAACCCTTCCAGAAGGTCTCGTCTTTGGGCAGCTCCGAAAAGGTGACCGGCTTGTAGCCCAGGTCGCTATTGATCTTCATGACTGCCAGGCTGGTGGTAATGCCGAATACCTTGGCATGCGGATATTTTTCTCTGGAGAGCTGGAAAATCCTGGCTTTGATCTTCCTGGCTAGGCCCAATCCTCTAAATTCCGGAAAGACGATCAGCCCCGAGTTGGCGATGTACTTGCCGTGGTCCCAGGTTTCGACATAGCAGAAGCCGGCCAGCTGATCATCGACGAAGGCAATGACCGCATTACCGGTCTTCATTTTCTTCTGCACGTATTCGGGTTTTCTCTTGGCAATGCCCGTACCTCTTTGCTTGGCTGCGGTTTCCATAACAGCGCAAATCTCCTCAGCAAACTGGAGGTCGAAATAATCAGCGATGCGAATTTGAACAGACATAATTGGAATGGATGAAATACAAATAGGTAAGCAGCCTAAGCGAGAAGTGCTTAGCAGCGCCGAGAAAAAATCCTACTTGAAAAGAGAAAAAGAGGGGTTGCTGGAATAGCAGAGTAAAAGCCCTTAACGAGGATTATGCACGGCGCAGTCGGAGGCGGCGTCGTACTCGTCGGGATACTGGTCGGTTGACCGAGAATGATATGCTAGAGTTGGCTATCATCATCTGATAGGTCAAACATAGGGGAATTAAATAAAGTTCACAAACAAAAAAATCTGGTCGGCAGAGTTGCCGACCAGATTTCTGAATAAGTTAAAATTTCGCCTGAGGGCGAAATTTTAATACTTGACTAGAGAAGCATCGCGCTCTGCGGTCTTCTTCTTTTTGCCTTTGGTTTGCTCGGCCATTTGTACGGCAGCGTAGGCATTGGCCAGCGCGCCAGTGGCAGACAGATTGCGGAAAGCTACAGTTTCACCTTCATCACCACCGGGCAGATTTACATCCAGGGAGACATCGACGGCACTTTCCAAAATGATCTCACGCACCTGCTTAGCCGTAAGATCGGGGAAATACGAGCGCAGTAACGCAGCAATACCCGCCACCATAGGAGAGGCCATAGATGTACCACCAAAAGTAGCATACTCGTCGTCGGGAACAGCTGAGTAGATACCCGCACCAGGGGCGAATACGTCGACCAGCTCGCTTTGATAATTACTGAAGCCCGCTGGTAGTGCAGCATCGTAGTTGGAAGAGGAAGCACCGACCTCGATCCATATATCGCTGCCTTTGCCCTTGGGCTTGCCCTTCTTGAAGCGAACGTCATTGGGGAAATTGTTGAATAGCGTCAACTCTTTACCGTCGTTACCAGCGGCGTGTACAAGCAGCACATCGTTCTTAGCGGCATAGCGGATGGCCTCGTCAACGGCTTCTTTGTAGGGACTATATGCCTTTCCAAAGCTCATGTTGATAATAGAAGCCCCATTGTCTACGGCATAGCGAATGGAGTTGGCGACGTCTTTGTCGCGCTCGTCACCATCGGGTACGGCGCGGATGACCATAATCTCGATATTGCCGTTCTGGCCTACACCGTCTACACCCAGGTCGTTACCTCTAACGGCAGCGATGATACCCGCTACGTGCGTACCGTGGCTGGCATCGGGGCCTTCTACGCTATTGTTGCCATAGTTGCGATCGTCTAGGTTGGCAGGATCGTCGCCTACTATGTCGCGGGCATCGTATTCGGTATTGTAGTAGAAATTGAGCTGGCCACCGTAATAGTCGATCCCTTCCTGAATTTGGTCGACGAGATCGCTCAGGCGGTCCTCATCAGAGGTCATCTGGCTGCGGGCGTAGCCCAAAATGCGACCCGTCATCTCATCTTCGGCTTCGAAGGCATCGATGTCTTCGGCTGTCACTTCACTGGCGGGCTTACCCATAGCTTTGGCCGCACCTTCGAGTGCTTCCATAAAACCCTTTAGCTGGCCGATCTGAGGCTCGGCATCAGCACGCTCCTCATTGATTTTGCGGCCCAGCTCTTCCATTTGCGCGTATTCCTTGCGCTCGTCTTTGTCGAGACCGTCAGGATTGCGGTTGGCGTACTTCTGGCTGAGGCGCGTGTAGATACGTGTGATCTCCAGGTTTTCGGAATCTATATGTGTGCCACCAGGGCCACCAATGAAATTCCAACCGTGCACATCGTCGATGTAGCCGTTGTTGTCATCGTCGCGACCGTTGTTGGGTATCTCGTCTTCGTTGGTCCAGATGATGTCGGCCAGGTCTTCGTGCTCGATGTCGATACCCGAGTCGATTACGGCCACCACTACTTTTTGGTTGGCCTTTCCTTTCAGGTAAGCGTGGGCACGATCAGAGCTGACGCCAGGGTAGCTGTCTTCTCCGCGGTCTAGGTTCCACCAGTTTTGAGGTACCGCCATTTGGGCACTCAGCTGGAAAGTAAATAGCAGCATAACTGCGCTGAAAAATAGCTTCATTTGTGTTTTTTGATTGCAAAAATAATGAGTAAAAATTTAGCTTAAAAGTTCGATGAGTTTTTAGACCGCTTCACCTCATTGTTTCACCCATCGGCCACTGGCCAGCAGTTGCCCATCTTCGGTCAGCATGCGGTAGATATAAATCCCTTGAGGAAGGCGATTGGCATCGACCGACAGCTGATAGGCGTCTCTGGGTTGGCGACCTTGTAGCCTCGATACTTCTCGCCCATTGATGTCGGTCAGCACGATGAGCTGAGGGTGGGTGGGAAGCTCCGACCAGCGGAAGTACAAAATATCGTGACCCGGATTGGGGAAGACCCGCACTTTGGTTTGTGCCAGTGGTGTATTCCGCGTACTCACTAGCCGCTCGGGCACACATATCTCCAGCTCCCAACTGCTCAGCTGTCCTTCGTTCGACTGATCGAAAATGCGCAGCCGCCAGTTACCGTCGGTAGAACTGTTTCTAGCATCTGAAAAGGGTTCTATGGGGCGAACAAGATTGCCCGTATTGACCTGCGAACAGATGAGATTACCACCCGCATCAGAGAAGCCCAGATTGAAATTATTGGTTTGGCAGCCACTGGTTTGCGTCAAATTTATGGCACCTGCACCAGGCGTAAGGAGCAGAAAACGAAGCTCGCCGAAGTTATCGTATATACCCCTCGCATTTGGTATGCGAACAGAGCGGACGGGAAAATCTTCGTCAATATTTATAGTACTTGTGATGAATACCGAGTTATTCATCTCGACCGGCACATCGTCTGGCGTAAAGGTCAGGCAGGCCAGGCTTTCGGTCGTAAAGCTCAGTATATCGCTCCACGGCCCGTCACCACATTCTGCACTCACAGTGCGCACGCGCCAGAAGTAAACCGTATTTTCGTCTAAGTTGACAGCGGGTGTGAAAAAGGTGTCTGTCAGTCCGAATTCTTCAATATCCCAGCTGTTGCCAGTGGGGTCGAAACCGATTTGTATATCGTAGGTTCGCTCGCCAAGACTGCCGCTATCCGTCCATTCAAAAGGGCCTGATACGGAGACCTCTACCTCTTCGTCGGCGGGTATGATGTTAGTCGGCACGGTGAGGGCTGCCACTTGCAATACGGCTCTGAAATCGAAAGTGTCGGTCAGAGCACCTAGCGTGGCTACTAGTTGCGCATTGTAGTCACCATCGGGCACATCGTTACCTATGGTCAGCTCCAGTTGAAAGGATCTGCCGGGCAGCAAATCGGTTTCTGTTACCTCGGTTTGTACTTCCGCAGGTAGTCCTATCACTTCAAATTGAATGTCTCCCGATGCTCCATTCAGTCGACTGAGAAAAAAGTCTAACTCTAGCGTACCCGTTCCGCAAAGATTCAGCTCATCTTGCAGATTGTTGAGTGAGATTGCCTGTCCGTCTGGCGCAGCAATGATCGCATCTTCGCCATTGATGGCAAACCATAGCCGGTCTACACCTTTCAGCTTAAATCGGTAGGTCGAGTCGGTTGGCACATCTGGCAGCACCACAAAGCCTGTACCCGTATTGGCTACACGACCCAGCTCGATGTCGAAACCGGCTACTGGGTCGGCACTCAGCGTCACATCCAGGCTGTCGGTAGAAAAAGGAGCCTGGTGGGTGTTGCCGCGCTCCCAGTTTAGTATCACTACATCGCCGCTCAGCAATTCCTGGCCTACCTCATTTTGAGATGTCACGCTGAACGGTCCACCCGACTCGCGCACCTGGGCATCCATATCGTCCCAGAATATACCGCCACCGCCAGGCGAGTTATCGCGGGCTACCACCCTGAAACTCAGATTGCGGTCGTAGTCGGCCAGCAGCTCCCTGGGGTCGAAGGGGTTTTCGAGTATGCGCGCCATGCGCGGAAACACACGAACGGGCGTTGACGTGGCATTGAAATTTCTGAACAGCGGAGAGTTGCCACTGGCATCGCCTAAATTCACACCTGGCCCCGTTTGGTATTGCTCCCAACTATAGGTAATGGCATCTGGCGTATTCGGATCCGATCCCGTTGCTTCGAGCTCGAAGGGCGTTTCTGGAGGTATGACCACATTGGGTGGTATAATGGGCTCTACAGTCGGTGGGGCATTGCCTGTCATCGTCACCGTCGGGCAGTTATCCCCGATTCCGAACTGCGTGAACTGAGTCATCTCCAAAATGCTGATGGCGTGCAACTGCGGTATCGATCGCAGTGCCACATTGTCGGTTCCACAAATACCGGCATAGCCCATGATGGTCACCCCGCTACCCGGCTCGTAAGCCGTAGGACCAAATCGCTGGTTGCAGCTACCAACTATCCCATTAAACGAATGGTTGGCATTGAATTGGTGGCCCACTTCGTGCGCAAAATAGTCGATATCGAATGGGTCTCCCTGTGGTGGACTCAGCGAAGTGTAGCCCGATCCTTTTCTATTAGAGGTACACACAGAGCCTAGCGAGGCAACACCGCCACCGCCTATATCGACCAGATGACCAATGTCGAAGTTATTGAGCCCGATGCTGTCTCTAATTACCGCATGGACTGTGCCTAATGGTGAAGAACCGCTCAGTGGGCCCGTACCTATAAATATAATTTCTGTCGTTTCATCGATGAGTGTGAAGGTGACTGAAGCGTCGCGCTCATAAACTTCCGATATTCTATTGACACTAGCCATTATACCCGCCAGCACACTACTGGTATCGTTTCCAAAAAAATCGCTGTAGCCTGGCGTAGTCGCAACAGCCATTCTATAAGTGCGCAACTCTTCACCGATGGGGTAGGGTGCAGCGGCCTGCGTTTGCTGACTTGGCCCATGATGGCCTTCGTGCCCGTCCAGCATACACTCGAAATGCTGCCGCAGGTGCGCAAAATCGGTTTCGGTACCCATCTCATAGACATCGGTACCATATATAGGTCTGATCACCCACCGTTCCTTAGGATCGAAAATCATCACCGACAGACTGCCGTTGGCATTGGGCGCTACTTTTCCGTTCTCGTTCGTCCATTCTCCACGCAGTTTTATACTCGGATTGTCTTTGACCATGCCGCCTAGAGTTACTATACCTGGAAAGCGTGCCGATAGCTCAGCATCAGCCACAGCCGTTTTCCAGATGTAAAAAGTCTGGGCCTCCCCGTTGGGGGTGGGCAGTGTCAGCTCGTGGCTGGTAGGTGGTGCCGTGTTGTGGTCAATGGTCGGCAGGTCTGCCAATAGCTCGACGACCGACGCATTCCTGAGTAGTAGTTGGTCTTGAGCGTCGAAGTAAAAAGCAGAAGTTTGAGCGAATAGTCCACCTGCCAGTATCAGCAGACCGCTCAAAAAGTAGTAGCGCATAGATCGTCGTTTTGAGGTCGCAATATACGCACAGCTAGATTCCCAGAACGCTTCCATATGTATTGCTCCCGGCATTACATATAAAAAATCTATATCCTTTTAACCAGCAATACATATACCGGAAAGTGATCGGAAAAGCCCCCCATGTAGTTATCGCCCACCCAGGTGCGCAGCGGGTAGCCTCTATACCGACCCGATCGTTGATACATATAGGGCTCGTTAAAAATATGCGTCTGATAGTACCGCCAACCATTTTCCTCCTTGATCAACTCATCGTTGAGTATGATCTGATCGAAAAGCGACCAAGCGTCTCTGTAGGCCAGCGTACCCAGCCCTTGCCGGAACAGCGGCAGCATGGGGTTGTAAAAACCGTTTTCGGGTACGCGTTTTTGCTTGCCGACAGCTCCCACCACATCGGCTACTGAGGGCGAAACGGGATCGTCGTTCAGGTCGCCCATCAGTATGATCTTGGCCGCCGGATCGAGTACCTGTATCGAATCTGCGGCATCCTTAAATCGCTTCGCCAGTGCCTGCCTCAGCGGCGAGCTGGCGGATTCTCCGCCCCGCCTACTCGGCCAGTGACCTACAAAAACGTGCAGTGATTCGCCCCCGTATTGTCCCGCTACATGCAGAATGTCTCTGGTAAAAACCGTATCGCCATCGGCATTATAGAGGTTGTGCATTCTTAGCGATTGGGCCGTATCCACCTTGAAATACTTCTCTTGGTAGAGCAAGGCTACATCGATTCCTCGCTTGTCGGGGCTGTCGAAATGTACGATTTGGTAGTCTCGGTCTTTCAGCAACGGATGAGCCACAAAATCTTCCAATACCACTCGATTTTCGATCTCCGCTACACCCAAAATTCCCACGCCATCGGGCGTCGCTTCTACGGCCATTTCACTTACTACTCTGGCTAGCTTATTCAGCTTGTCTTCATAGATCGTTTTGCCGTATCGCTTGCTGCCTTGTGGAGTGAATTCCGTATCTCTGATGTCGGGTGCATCTATCGTATCGAACAGATTCTCCAAATTGTAAAAACCAATTGCACCTAACTGATAATCAATATCTTGTGAAGATAAAAAAGATGCAAATGTCAATGATAGGAAGATGGAGATTAGGCCTTTTTGCATACGTGTTTTTGATATTTAGACTTACGCAGGTCGAATACACCCGCACAAGCGTTGTAAAGCATTCTATGCTAAGACGTTTTAGCCCCTCAAAAGTAGCACGATTAACAAAAATTTAATGCTACTGAAACAAGCGGCAGCGACTTTTTCAACAGCATATCTCATTTTCCTTCTTAAACCCATCAAATTTGTCTACTTTTGAGCCAACTGTAGGCATACGACCTAAATGAATTAAGCCTACCTACATTTTATTTTGCGTGCGACCTCTTGATAAGGCGTGCGTACAAATCGTAATCTTCTATGAGACTAACGTCTACTTTTTCTCTACTAGTTCTTTTATTTGTTACCACGCTAAGTACTAGCTCAAACGTTTCTGCGCAAACTACCCTGAGCGTGGGCGATGCTAACATTCTCTGGTATAGTGCCATTAATCCTGATCAGTTCGGTTTCGTGACTTTCGTCGAACTTTCAGTTGGTACTAGGGTCTACTTCACAGAAAATGGGTCTAGTGATGCTGGTGTTCTCGATGGTGGTGAAGCAGTAATTGAGCTTATCGTTAATACGACAGTTCCTGAGGGTACCATAATCCAGTATCCCGATACTGATTTTGGTACTTGGACAACTATTGCAGGCCAACTTGGCCTGGCTCTCACTGGAGATCAGCTTTTCATATTCCAGGATGGAGATGGCGTTGGAGGTGCAGATCCTCAAAATAATCCTGTTTTTATTTCTGGTATCAATGCAGCTTCGCAGGACACTGGTAATAACTGCAACTTTCAAGATAATATGCAGACAAACTCACCTCCGAGTTTGACGGCAGTAACTTTCGGTGATGGACCAGGAACTTTTTTAGCTGTTGGTGCCGGAATCGGATGTGAGACAGAGAATGACTTTGTTTATTTTACAGGAGGCTCTGATTTTTCTGACATTGCCACAGCCAAGGCTGCTATACAAGATCCCGATAATTGGTTAGGTGGTATCAGTGGTCAAAGTACAGCTCAATTTGATGCTGCTGTTGCAGCATTCGTCTCTGACACCGACGGAATTACCGCCCCAGACTGTACCAACGACACCGAGCGCCCCACCATCACATCTTGCGAGCCGGTAACTCTACAGCTCGACGATGCAGGCAATGCGAGACTAATAAACAATGCGATCAGCTTTATGGGCTCAGACAATTGCACGGATGAAGGCGACTTGCTAATCAACACCTTTGGCAGTGCTAATCGCGATTTTACTTGTGAAGATATAGGTCCAAACACAGTTACTATTCAGGTACAAGATGAAGCAGGCAACTTCAGCGCAATGAATATTAATGACGATTCGCCTGGTGCGACTTGCGATTTGATGGTTACTATAGTTGACGATATGGCGCCTACCTTCACCTCCGCCCCAGATCCTGCAATAGTAACTTTGGAGTGTATTGAAGACTTGCCTGATGAGGCTCCCGATTCTCCTTCTGCTACCGACAATTGTACGGAAGATGATGATATTATGATTACAGTTGCTGAGTCCAACACAGCAGTCGGCCTCGACGGTTCTTTAGATCCTATGAGTGGACTGGTATTTCTCCAAACGGGTGCAACTGGCAGCTCACTTGAAATTCAGATCGTTGAAAATACAATGGCACCCCTCGAGCTGCCTAGCGGTTCGCCTGTCATGGATTTGGTGTTTACAGCCTTGCCGAGCCCCGCAGGATTCCGTCGTTGGAGAGCTCGTAACCCAAATGCTTTCCCAGTCGAAGCTCGTGCCGAGCGGGTTGTGGGAAGTGGCCCTGATATTTATTTTGAAGTTCCTGCGAACACCGATTTGTTCTTCTTTACCGACGATGCTGGTGGCGCTAATACCGTTCGATTAGAGTGGTTGGATGAAAATGGGACTGTACAGGAAAATGCAAAAGCTCACAGCAATGAAATAGATCCAGATTTGGAATTTATACCAGAGTTTTGTGCTACGCGTGTCTACACTTTCACAGCTACAGACGCAGCTGGTAACTCATCTATGGTTACTCAAACCTTCCGTGTAGAGTGTGATGATACTCCCCCTACTTTCATGACTTGCCCAGAAGAAATCACGGTTACTATTGATGAGAACCGCCCCCTAAATGCGAATGGCTTTTATCGTCTGGTTCGTTCTGATTTAGATGCTGCGGGTGTAGTTGCTGAAGATAATTGTGCGGGTACTATCGCTTTTGTTTATCTGAATGGCTCGCGCTTATTCGGCTGTGATGGCAACAACAATGATGATGTGGTCGAGATTCGCGCCCGCGACCAGTCCGACAACTTATCTGATGAGATCTGTGCGATCGACCTGGTTGTTATCGATGGTCTTGCTCCTGAGATCGATTGTCCTGTTGGTGGATTCGATTTAGATGTGGAGTTAGATGCAGACGGTCTGGCTACGGTTGCTGCCACTCTCGCAGGTTTGGGTCTTGATGATATGGATGTGGAAGACAACTGCGATGAATTTGGCGAGCTTACAGCAAATATCCTATCTGGCAGTCTGGATTTCGACTGCATGGATATCGGTGCAGACAATACCATCACCTTCACGGTTAGTGATGTATCGGATAATGAATCAGAAGAGTGCACGGTCAATATCAATGTGCTCGATGTAACACCCCCCAAGATTTCCTGCCCAGAAGACATAACTGATGTAGAAAACGATCCAGGCGAATGCGGAGCGGTTGTTTCTTACAGTGCCTCAGCGGTTGATAACTGCATGGTGCTATTGGAGTTTTCACCAGCCTCAGGTAGCTTTTTCGAGGTCGGTACGACTACGGTTACGGTCACGACTACGGATGTAGACGGTAATCCGGTTACACCTGAGACGCCTTGCACTTTCGATGTTACGGTATTGGATACAGAGTTACCTGAGCTGACTTGCCCTGCTGATGAGACGATCGATTGTGATGCGACGCCTCCTGCTCCCTTTACGGCTCAAGAGTTAATGACTGAGGGCCTGGCTAGTGATAACTGCAGCTTCACGGTGGAAGTCAATGAGACGAACTCTCAGCAAGATGCGGCTTGTGGTCAATATAACTTTACGATCAAGCGGGAGTATATCATCACCGACCCAGCGGGTCTGAGTGTAGATTGTAAGCAGTTCATCACAGTAGAGGATGTAACTCCTCCGGTACTCACCTGCAATGATATCAGCGTAAGTGCGGATGAGAACTGCGAAGCTTTAGTGCCCTTAGCGATCACGGCTACAGATAACTGTGCATCGACTGATGAGCTAACGATCACCTATTCACTAACGGATGGTGGTGCATCGCTGGACGCGGAC
>JBCCPC010000032.1:0-62998 GCA_039025055.1 Bacteroidota bacterium
TGATAAAGTAATTGAGTACGTTGAGTATTACAATGAAAAATGGGCAAAAACGATCAACTGGAGTAAAGTCACAAAAGCAGATATTGACACACTCGTCAAGAAAACCAAATCACTTGTAATGAAACTTAGTGGCTAGACCAGTAGTGCCTGTTTTTCTTAGTCGAGCTCTTTCTTGACCATAGAGATCAATAACAGGTAAAATGGGCTTTAATTCAAAAATCTCTCCAATTAGAGCAACTTCCTTAAGGTGGTGATCAATTCTAGAGCTATTATATGCTCCGAATGTGAGTTCAGCAAGAGTTATTTCTGAGATAAAACAATTTTCAAGGCCAACTGAATCTATCTTTCTTGCGAGATTATATTTTTTCTTGAGAAAGGAAATACAAATATCTGTATCAATTAGGTAAGAGGCCATTAGTCCAAATTGATCTCTTTATTGGAGATAGTTCTGCTGTTAACAATTTTGTCACCATCTATTGCATCGGTATCTTCCCAGGCTCCGAAAAGGTCATAGAGTAAATTTCTGCGACGGCTTAAATTGTTATCATGATCTGTAGCGTTTAAGCGAGTTACCAGCTTAGAAATCAACTCTACCTTTTCGTTAAACGGTAAGTCGTCGAATGAAGATATGTATTCCGATATGCCCATTTCTTGAAAGCCTTTTATATTCAATATGAACGATAAATTTACTTCATAAGTTTCGCGACATAGATCAGCTACTTCGCTCCTTTGGTCAGCTCATCTACGGCATCTTGCAGGTCTTTGGCGGCCTTTTCGACTTCGGCGGCATCGGTAGATTGTTCGGGTTCGGGCTTGTCGCCGCCGCGCCGACCGCGCTTGCGGGTTTTCTTACGAGGTTTCTTTTCTTCTGCTGGTTCTTCCTGCTCGACTTGATCGGCGGCAGGTGCCGCTTCTTCAGCTGGCGGGAAAGGTTTCTTATTGAATACGAGCTGATCTTTACCTAGGTCAGTATAGATGGTATCGCCCGCCACGAAGTTACCGGCGATTAGATCCTTGCTGAGTTGATCGGCCAGCTCTGCTTGAAGAACGCGCTTCATAGGGCGCGCACCAAACTGTGGATCATACCCTTTCTCGGCCAGCCAATCCATAGCGCGAGCGGTAATCTTTAAGATCATACCTTGCTTGTTGAGCTGCTTCTCGGTCTTTCGCATGAGCAGGCGGGCGATTTGCTTGATCTCCTCCTTGGTGAGCGGGAGGAACATGATGCGCTCGTCTATTCGGTTTAGAAATTCGGGGCGCAGATTTTCTTTCAAAGCGTCGAATACTTCTTCGCGCGTCGTTTGCAATATTTCTTCGCGATGCTCGCTGCCTACGCTGGCGAGGTCTTCAAAATTTTCCAATATCAGTTCGGCTCCCATGTTGGAGGTCATGATGATGAGTGTATTCTTGAAGTCTGCTACGCGGCCTCTAGAATCTGATAATCTTCCGTCATCGAGAACTTGCAGCAATACATTAAAGGTGTCTGGATGAGCTTTTTCAATTTCATCGAGTAAGACAATGCTGTAGGGTCTGCGTCGCACAGGCTCAGTTAGCTGCCCGCCTTCATCTGAGTCAACGTAACCTGGGGGTGAACCATAAAGTCTGACCACCATGTGTTTCTCTTGAAATTCGCTCATGTCTAGGCGAATGATGGCTCGTTCGTCATTGAAGAGCACTTCAGCGAGGGCTTTGGCCAGCTCGGTCTTTCCGACTCCTGTTGGGCCTAAAAATATGAACGAGCCTATAGGGCGATTAACATCTTGGAGGCCAGCTCGGCTACGCCTGACAGCATCACTCACTGCTCGAACAGCCTCGTCTTGGCCGATTAGGCGCATGTGAAGTTGATCTTCGAGTTTCAGTAGTTTTTCACGATCGCTTTGGAGCATTTTCTGGACGGGGATACCCGTCCATCTAGCTACGACTTCGGCAATATCGTTGGCAGTAACTTCTTCGTTGGTAAATCGCTTTTCATCGGGTAGCTCATCGAGTTCTTCTTCTGCGGCTTTAAGCTTAGATTGAAGCTCCTGTAGCTGTCCGTATCGAATCTTTGCTACTTTTTCAAAGTCGCTGCTTCGCTCTGCTTTGGCGGCTTCGAGCTCGAGCTCTTCCATTTCTTTTTTGAGGCTTTGGACACGGTCGACTACCTCGCGCTCATTTTCCCAACGGGCGCGGAGGCCATCTACTCTTTCCTGTGCGTCTGCGATCTGGCCGTTAATGGCCTTGAGCTTAGGGGCACTGCCTTCTCGTTTGATGGCTTCGCGCTCGATGGTAACCTGGCGAAGCTTGCGCTCGGCCTCGTCGATCTCTTCGGGTACCGAGTCGAGCTCCAGGCGAAGGCGAGCGGCCGACTCGTCCATTAGATCGATGGCTTTGTCGGGGAGAAAGCGATCGCTGATGTAGCGATTACTCAGTTCGGCCGCAGCGACCAGGGCCTCGTCGAGAATCTCGATCTTATGATAGACTTCGTAGCGTTCTTGAAGCCCACGCAAGATGGAAATAGTGTCTTCAAGACTCGGCTCTTCTATGAGCACCGTTTGGAAGCGGCGGACTAGTGCTTTGTCTTTCTCGAAGTATTTTTGGTATTCGTCGAGGGTCGTAGCACCGATGGTACGCAAGTCACCACGAGCAAGGGCTGGCTTCAAGATATTGGCCGCATCCATCGCACCGTTGCCACCGCCCGCGCCGATGAGGTTGTGTATCTCGTCGATGAATAGGATGTACTGCGCATTGCTGTCGGTGACTTCAGTGATCACACCCTTGAGGCGCTCTTCAAAATCACCTTTGTATTTGGCACCAGCGAGGAGACCAGCTATGTCGAGTACGAAAATCTTCTTGTCTGTCAAGCTTTCGGGTACGTCACCTTTTACGATCCGCCAGGCGATACCTTCGACTATGGCGGTCTTGCCGACCCCGGCCTCTCCGATAAGCAGCGGGTTATTTTTGCGGCGGCGGCTGAGGATTTGCAGCAGGCGGCGTATCTCTTCATCGCGGCCAACGATGGGATCGAGTTCGCCACTTTCGGCCCGCTCGTTGAGATTGATGGTGTACTTGGAGAGGATGTTGTAAGTCGACTCAGCGCTGGGTTCTTCTACTTTTCGGCCTTTGCGCAGATCTTGTATGGCCTTGCGAATGCCATCGTTAGTTGCGCCTAAGTCCTTCAATATACGAGCTCCCTTATCGCTGGCCCCTTGAATGATACCCAGCATCATCAACTCAATGCTTATATATTCGTCTCCAAAGTCGGGGAGCATCTTTTTGGCTCGGCTCAAAGCCCGATTGGCATCGTTGCTGAGAAACTGCTTTTTGGCACCCTTAACCTTCGGATAGTCGTTGATCACCTCTTTCAGCTCTCGCTTTACAGCAGCTAAAGACAGACCGACTTTCTTAAAGATGAAATCGGATACGCTCTCTTCGGTCTTAATGATGCCCGCCAGCAAGTGTGGGGTGTCTACCTGCTGCTGATCCAGGCTGGCCGCTATGCGCTGGCCCTCGACTATGGCTTCTTGAGCTTTGGTAGTGAAATTTTCGTAAGTCATGGACTAAAGTTAGTTGTACAGTCGAACGGTGAGCGTTAGTTTTGGACTCAAGGATAAGAATAATCGACGAGTCACGTCACTATAACAATATGCGGCTAAAAGTATTCATCTTGGGGCTAACTTTTTGCAGTGTGCTACCGGGCCAGGAGAGCGAGGGTAAACTGGTGTTGGCTTCTGCTTCGATCTTTGCCGATATGGCCGAGGTGATAGGTGGCGGTCTTGTAGAAGTCCGGTCGATCGTACCGATTGGTGGAGACCCGCACATTTATGAGCCAACCCCGGCCGATGTGGCTTTAGTCTCCAGGGCCGACCTGATATTGATGAACGGCCTGACCTTCGAGGGATGGATCAATGAGTTGGTTGCGAATAGTGGTTCGGCTGGTGAGGGAGGTGATCCACCTGCGGAAGTACAAATAATAACAAAAGGTATCGAGCCGATAGCCAGTACGGACTATGCCAACGCCAGTGACCCCCACGCGTGGATGAATGCGGAAAACGGCAAGCGCTACGCCATCAATGTGCGCGATGCCCTGATCGGTCTGGCACCAGAGTACGAGGAGGAGTTTCGCTTCAATGCAGGTATTTATTTGCAGCAGCTCGACGACCTGGAAAAATATATACACGAACAGATTGCGCGCATACCCGAGGCGCAGCGCGTGCTGATTACCAGCCACGATGCTTTTCAATATTATGGCCGCCACTATGGGCTACAAGTAGAAGCCGCCCTGGGCACGAGCACCGACGCCGAGGTGCAGACGGATGATGTCGCTCGGCTGACCCGCGTGATCAGGGAGCTGAGGGTACCTGCTATTTTTGTGGAGAGTACGATCAATCCCAAGTTGCTGCGCCAAATCGCTACGGATAATGGTGTTGTGATTGGTGGGGAGCTATTCGCTGACTCTCTGGCTGATCCTGTCCACCCGGCTGGGACCTACTTGGGTATGCTGCGCCACAATACCGACCAGATCGTTTCAGCCTTGCTTGGTCTGACGGGCGATATCGAGGTAGGTCGTGGGCCTAGTAAAACGCAACAGGGTATATTACTCGGTCTCGTTTTGGCAGTCATGCTCGGCGCGTTTAGCTTTATGGTCGTACAATTAAATAGCCCGGGATGAATGCGATTATTGAAGTCGAGGACCTGAATGTAAGCTATGATGGCAAGCGCGCGCTGAGTAATATTTTTTTGCGCTTCGAGTCGGGCCATCGCTATGGAATTCTGGGTCCAAATGGCTCGGGCAAGTCGACTTTGTTGAAGGCGATACTCGGCCTGATCGAAGATTTTCACGGCGAAGTGAAGGTGTTGGGCGGTCCCGTAGAAGAGGCGCGTAAGCAGGTTGTTTATGTACCCCAGCGCTCGGAGATCGACTTCAGCTTTCCGGCCACGGTACGCGATGTGGTTATGATGGGGCGGTACCCGCACAAGCGCGTGTTCTCGCGTACCTCACCCGAAGACCACCGAAAAGTGGACCAGGCTTTGGAAGAGCTTGGGATCAGTAATTTGCAAAGGCGACAAATTGGCGAACTGAGTGGCGGGCAGCAGCAGCGTACTTTCCTGGCCCGCGCCCTGGCGCAAGAGGCGGAAGTGCTGCTACTCGACGAGCCATTTGTGGGCGTGGATATACCGACCGAAGAGAAGATTATCGAGGTATTGAGGAAGCTGTCGGATGAGGGAAAAACGCTATTGGTCGTGCACCACGATCTACAGGCCGTACCCGACTATTTTGATCGAGTGGTGCTGCTCAATCAGCGGTTAGTTGCCGCTGGACCTACGGAGTCGACTTTTACGCCAGAGTTGATCGCCAAGGCGTTTGGGGGGCAGTTGCATGTGCTGCAGCAGATTGGGTTGAAGTGATTGTTGCTATCGTTTGTTTTCTAGTAGGACGAAGGTTTTAACTCGACGCGGATTTGCGCAGATTGAACGGATTTGGCGGATTTTTTGATTGGAAACGCTAAATATCCTGGCGGATATTTGCTTGGAGGGATTTGCGCGGAGTTAGTCCACTTTAAAAGGATATATATTTAAAATCTATTGCAAGGTGTAACATACTTTATTTTCATGTCATTAAGTATGTGGATTATTTCATCCCAAAAACACTTTTGTCATGAAACGAATTTCCCTTTTTCTTCTCCTTATTTGCACAGTGCTTAGCCTACAGGCCCAAGCACCTGGTGCCTTCAAATTCCAGGCGGTAGCACGAGATGCTAGTGGCGATGCACTAGCTAATACCAACGTGGCCTTGCGCATCAGCGTTAGGGCCGGAACGGCTACTGGCGCGGTGCAATATCAAGAGCGACATACCGCTACAACGACCGATTTGGGCGTATTCGACCTCGCCGTGGGTAATGGAACGCCCATAATCGGCAACCTCTTCACGGTCGACTGGGCAGACGATGATCACTGGCTTCAGGTCGAGCTCGACCCCGATGGCGGCACGAACTATACCGACTTCGGCAGCAGCCAGCTACTGAGTGTGCCCTATGCGCTACATGCTGCCGAGAGTGCCAACGTCAATTCAACAGACGAGCTGCAATTTTTGTCGCTCAGCGGTTCTACGCTCACGCTGTCGAACGGAGGTGGTAGTGTCGATCTTTCCGGGCTCGGCGGTAGCTCGCTCTGGTCCGATGGCCCGGCAGGTTCTATAAACTACGTCGATGGTGATGTAGGTATAGGCACCGATTCTCCCGAAGCTAAATTGACCATACTGGCCAATACGAATAGCGCCGATCCACATATTCGGCTACTCGAAGAGGGCAACGACTTTGCCCGGTTAGAACTAGGCAATGCAGCGCTAAATAGCTATTGGCATGTGGCCGGGCTCGCCTCTAACTCCATAAGTAGTGCTCGGCTGAATTTCTTCTACAGCCCAATGGGTGGTACCGGATTCGACAGGATGACCATTACAGGAGAAGGAAGAGTCGGCATCAACAATTCATCACCCGATGAAGACTTTGTAATTGGCACTAATCTGGGCTCCGGATGGGTCTTTCCAGCGGCCACTGTGGGTTCTCCAGCCGGTGGTGCTATTCAGGTAGGTACCCCGACTATAAGATTTTCATCTTCTGCCAGTACGACCTTCAATCGTACTCGCCTTATTGCATCAGACGGAAACGGCTTCGGCCAGGGCCTGATAGAAATGCGCACTAGGCAGCTGAATGTAGGCGTATCGCCCGGCGTGAATACTACTAGAACGTATCCGCTGCGATTGGTTCAAAATACGAGCTCATCGGGTGGGGAATTCGGCTTTATCATGATTAACGGCACCACTACCAATGAGAATTGGGAGATGTATGTGGGTACGACCGCATCCAATTCAGGAGGATTGGCTTTGTATCATAACGATGCGCTCAGGGGCACCTTCAATGCAGCTTCTGGTAATTACTCTGCTCTGTCAGATGCCAGGCTTAAAACCAACATCAGGGCCATATCAGGGGTACTTCCATTGCTTTCACAATTGCAAGCGCAGAAGTACAACTATTTGACAGATCCAGATCAAGAGTTTATCGGCTTCCTGGCCCAAGACGTGCAGCAGGTTTTTCCTACATTGGTTACCGAGTCTAAAGGTAGAGATGATGACGATGCCACTTTATTGGTCGATTACAATCAACTCACCGTTTTGGCCATCAGTGCTATTCAAGAGCAGCAGCAGGTCATCGAGCAGCAAAACAATACTATTGCTCAACAGACCTCTATCATTGATCGGCAGGCCCAAGAGCTGGCCGATATGCGTGAAAGGTTAGAGCGAATCGAGGCATTGCTTGATAAGTAGCCCTCCCCCGCTCGGGGGAGTTTGGAGGGGGCGTACTTCCGCAGGTGGATTTTCTTTCTAGTATCTGCTGCCGAAATAACGGGGCTTCCGCGAACGCGAAAGCCCCCTTGTAACATTATAGATTTTCTAATCATAAACCGACATGCATAATCTAAAAACTACGTGTGCCATGAAACAGCTTATTACCTTCTTCTTCTTTCTCTGCGTTTGTGGTTTGTATGCCCAAGCGCCTTCTGGCTTTAAATTTCAAGCCGTAGCGCGCGATGCGGCCAATGAGGCATATTCCAATGATAATATAGCTGTTCGCGTCAGCTTGGTGCGCGGATCAGCTAGCGGTGTAGTCGCCTATAGCGAGCGTCATGAGGTTACCACCACCGATCTCGGTGTATTCGACCTGTTTATAGGAAACGGTGTCGGACTCAGCGGCGATTTTACCACCATCGACTGGGGTGCCGACAGCTATTGGATCAAGATCGACCTAGACCCCAATGGCGGCACCAGCTACATCAATATGGGTGCCAGCCAGCTGCTCAGTGTCCCCTATGCACTATATGCCACCGAAAGTGGTAGCGGCGGTGGTGGCGACCCCGCAGACGAACTGCAAAACCTGATCTATGACCCCAATACCGGGGTACTTACCATCACCGACGGCAACAGCGTTACCCTCAATACGGGCGGTGGTGGGATGCCCCAAACCTTAGACTACGATCCCAATACCGGAACCCTTACCATCAGCAATGGGAATACGGTAAATATTCCACCTGGCGCACAAGGCCCACAGGGCGAGCAGGGGCCAGCTGGCCCGCAGGGCACTCCTGGTGCAGCCGGTCCTCAAGGCCCCGCAGGTCCACAGGGACCTCAAGGTGATCCCGGTACGGGCATCAACCTACTGGGGACCGTAGCAACTGTAGGTGATCTGCCCGCTAATGCTAATCCCGGTGATCTTTTTATCGTTGCTACAGACGGCGACGGCTATGCCTGGGACGGCACCATGTGGAATAATGTTGGCCCTATTCAAGGCCCTGCAGGTCCACAAGGAGAGATGGGTGCGCCAGGCCCTCAGGGCGCTTCTGGACCACAAGGTGTTGCCGGACCCCAGGGCCCTCAGGGGGACACGGGCCCGCAAGGTCCTCAAGGCACGGCCGGTCCGGCTGGCCCCCAGGGTCCCCAAGGTGATCCCGGTACGGGTATCAACTTGCTGGGTACGGTTGCAACTATAGGCGACTTACCTGCCACGGGTAACCCGGGCGACTTGTATATCGTAGCTGCCGACGGCGACGGCTACGCCTGGGATGGCACCATGTGGAATAACGTGGGACCTATTCAAGGCCCTGTAGGCCCACAAGGCGATTCCGGCGCGCCTGGCGCACCAGGTCCTCAGGGCGACCAAGGCCCCCAAGGGATAGCTGGTCCACAAGGCCCCCAAGGACAAACCGGTCCTCAGGGTCCACAAGGCGATCTCGGTCCCGCTGGTCCGCAGGGTGCTCCCGGCCCTCAAGGTATTGCAGGTCCTCAAGGACCAATCGGCTTGACAGGCCCCCAAGGCGATGCTGGTGCCCCAGGCCCACAGGGTGCACCTGGCCCTCAAGGCGACCCAGGCCCGGCTGGTCCACAAGGTCCAATCGGTCTGACCGGTCCACAAGGCAACCCTGGCACACCGGGCGCGCAAGGCCCACAAGGTGATCCTGGTCCTCAGGGACCCCAAGGTGTAGCTGGCCCGACTGGCCCCCAGGGTCCTGAAGGCCCGGCAGGGACCTATACCGAAGGTGTAGGTATTGAAATTGACGGCGATGAGATCAATGCACGAAATACTGAACCTCTATGGGACGCTGGTACTATTCTCGGCTTTGGAGTAAACGGATCTGCAGGACCTCTAGAAAATGGGCAAGTTCTGGCTTTTAATGACGCATTCAATAACTGGTTTCCCGTCACATTAGATACAGATAGTCCATGGACTGAGAGTTCTGGCAATATTTATCGAAACACGGGCAGAGTGAGCATCGGTAACACAAATCCCGAAGTCGGCATGAAATTCCATATGTCAGGAGATATGTTTTTACAAAGCAATCAAGGAGCCTTCCATATTGGTTTCCCCAACAATGGTAACCGCTGGCGGATGTCGACCACTAACAGTGGTGCCGATCTACTTCTTCGCTCCAAGCTTTCTGGAACTACGGCCTACAATACACGCTTTGTGATGCTACAAGATGGAGAGTTTGGTATGGGTACCACAACCCCAGAAGCTTGGCACCATATCAATTACAATTCTGGTATTAGTAAGCCACACATCAAGCTAGAGGAAGTGGGAAATGACTTCGCCCGGCTAGAATTTACAAACACGTCCTCCAGTGGATTCTGGCACGTTGCGGGTTTGCCTAGTAATACGGCAAGTAGTGCTCGTCTAAATTTCTTCTTTAGTAATAGCAGTGGATCAGCAGATCGAATGACGCTTACCGGCGATGGTGAGCTGGGCATCAACGGTACGCCTACCGCCCGCCTAGAATTGTATCAGGCTGGTCAGGCCGTAGGTACAGGTCTACGCTTCGACGATGGTACTGCGAACCAAGACTGGGACATTACCCATGGTTTCTCCCTTCGCTTTCATTACGGGGGCAGCCTGCGTGGCTTTATTAACGCAAACACAGGAGCCTACGTACAAAGCTCCGATCGTCGCTTGAAAGATAATGTAAAGAACCTGGCTTCTGTCATAGACCGTATTGAACAACTTCGCCCAACTTCCTACCATTATATCAGCGATAAGACTAAGACCAGTACAATAGGCTTCATCGCTCAGGAAGTCAAGGAAATATTTCCAGAATTCGTTCATTACTCTGAGGCAGACGAGCTGTACGGGGTCGATTATGCTGGCTTCAGCGTAGTAGCTATACGAGCCATCCAAGAGCAACAAGCACTCATCGATGACCAGGCAGCAACTATAGATCAACAAGCTAGGGAGCTAGCCGATATGCGCAAGAGGCTAGACAGGATTGAAGCGATGTTAGAGGAGTAGATTAAATTAACTATTATTTGTTACAGAAAAGGCCAGCGCAATTGCGCTGGCCTTTTATGTAACAAAAAATTTTTAATAATCATAAATGGGCATACATAACCTAAAATACCATGTGTGTCATGAAACAACTTTTAACCTTATTTTTATTGATCTGCGCTTGCGGCCTCTACGCCCAAGCGCCTTCCGGCTTTAAATTCCAAGCCGTAGCTCGAGACGCGGCCAACGAAGCTTATTCCAATGATAACATTGCCGTGCGCGTCAGCTTAGTGCGTGGCTCGGCCAGTGGTGTAGTGGCCTACAGCGAGCGTCACGAAGTAACCACGACCGATCTCGGCGTATTCGACCTCTTTATAGGAAATGGTGTAAACCTGAGCGGGGACTTTACGGCCATCGACTGGGGTGCCGACAGCTATTGGATCAAGATCGATTTGGATCCTAGTGGCGGTACCAGCTACATCAACATGGGTGCCAGCCAATTGCTGAGTGTGCCTTACGCTCTCTACGCCACCGAAAGTGGCAGCGGTGGTGGTGGCGACCCAACGGACGAACTGCAAAACCTAATCTACGATCCCAATACCGGCGTGCTGACCATCACCGACGGTAATAGCGTCACCCTCAACACGGGCGGTGGTGGAATGCCCCAAACCCTAAACTATGACCCCAATACGGGAACCCTCACCATCAGCAATGGTAATACCGTAAATATTCCATCCGGTCCGCAAGGTCCTCAAGGCGAGCAAGGTCCTGCTGGACAGCAAGGCCCTCAGGGTGCTCCTGGAGTGCCCGGCCCAGCTGGCCCCCAGGGGGATCAAGGTCCTCAAGGCGTCGCTGGTCCTCAAGGTCCTGCTGGGGCTGCTGGGCCACAGGGCCCTCAAGGTGACCCCGGTACGGGTATTAACCTACTGGGTACGGTTCCCACAGTGGCCGACTTACCCACCACTGGCAACCCCGGAGATTTATTTGTCGTTTCTGCCGATGGCGACGGCTATGCTTGGGACGGTATGATGTGGAATAACGTCGGTCCAATTCAAGGCCCGGCTGGTCCCCAAGGTGACCCCGGTGCTACAGGTCCCCAAGGCCCGCAGGGCGATCCTGGTCCGCAGGGTATTGCCGGCCCTCAGGGCGAAGCCGGTCCCCAGGGGCCTCAAGGCATCGCTGGACCCGCAGGACCGCAAGGGGTTCAGGGGGATCAAGGTCCTCAGGGCGTCGCAGGCCCCCAAGGTCCTGCTGGGGCAACTGGACCACAAGGCCCCCAAGGTGACCCCGGTACGGGCATCAATCTGCTCGGAACGGTACCTACCGTAGGCGATCTTCCGGCTACGGGCAATCCTGGCGATCTATTCATCGTCGCTGCCGACGGCGACGGCTATGCCTGGGACGGGACGATGTGGAACAATGTTGGTCCTATTCAGGGACCAGCCGGACCGCAAGGTGATCCTGGCATGCCAGGTGCCCAAGGCCCGCAGGGTGATCAGGGTCCACAAGGTACCGCAGGCCCGCAAGGCCCACAAGGTGATCCAGGCCCACAAGGTATAGCTGGTCCACAAGGTCCACAAGGAAATACGGGCCCAACAGGTGCTCCGGGTGCTCCTGGTCCTCAGGGTATAGTCGGCCCACAAGGTCCCGCTGGTGCAATGGGTCCGCAAGGTCCGCAAGGCGATCAAGGTCCCGCAGGCCCGGCTGGTACCTATACAGCAGGTTCCGGTATAAATATTGCCGGAGACGAGATTTCTGCAGTTGACCCCAGCAGCACCAACGAAATCCAATCCCTCACCCTAACCGGCAACAACCTAGAGCTTTCCAATGGTGGCGGCACGGTAGACCTGAGCGGATTGGGGGGCAATACGCCCTGGACTGAAGACGCTCTGGGTATCAGATACGCTGATGAAGTCGCAATCGGCGCTGAGCCCGAGACCAACAATACCAAGTTAGTTGTCGTCGGTGAAACGGGCGAGATCGGCATACGCGTTACGGCCGACAATACGGATATCTATGCAGCAGAACTTCAAAACTCTGATGGCCCGGCTTTACAGACGGTTGGCGGTGTAGACATTACGCCTGCTCAGGATTTGCCGGCCTATATCAATCTCGACCCCATGGGCCAAGACAGTGTGGCAAGACTAAGTATGATCCAAGAGGAAAATGGTGGTAGCTATGGCTATGGCTTCGAGGCCGATCTGAACTTTGGCGATCAAGACCCGGCAGAGTTTGCGCTATACAATTATAATTTTGGTGCTCGTTTTGGCATTAGTGGCCGCACACCTGTTTGGTCCGTCAATAACCAGACTCAGTTTGTGGGTGGTGGCTTCAATCAGTCCTTTCTTGGAAATATAGAGTTCGAAGACGGTGATGTGCGATTGCGCCCTGGCTTGGCTGGTAGTTTACTTGAATTGGACGCTGGTAGATTCATTGTAGGTGGTGGACCTGAGACCGTAGTCGGCCATCGCATGTACAGCAATCAAAACCTAAGTGGTGGTATAGACTTCGCCATGACTTATACTGATTATACACCAGGCTTTCCTGGTGACTTGATCAGTGTGCAAGACACCATCTTCACTTCGACTTATAACAATTTTGAGCTTTTCAATCGCTTCTACGGCAGAACCCAAATAGACGACTTGCAGCTCGGTGCCCGCTTACGCCTAAATGGCGAAGACAACAATGGCGTCACTCAACTTTCCTTCGAGCAGTTTCAGGGTATCGACAGCTACCAAGGCTGGATGTGGGAGTCGGACATCAGTGACCTGACCGTACCTAAGCTGCGCCTGATGGATTTCGATTATCTAATTGGTGTACCAGGGAGTGAGAATAGTGAGGAGCTTTACAGCCTCAGAAGAGAATCAGGCTTCTTGGGTGACTTTTACACCCACCGTTGGAATGGTGTAGCGGAAATGGATAATCTGGTGAAAATTCAAGGTCGACAGGGCACTTCACCCTTTCTATACTTCGAGAACTACGATGGCAATTCTGCTGAGACTAACGTGCTGAGTAGCTCTTACAACCCCACAGGTGAAGTGACAGAATTTGGTATCTATGCTTATGACTTCGATACAACTCAGGCCATCAACATATTCGACCCGACTGCGATGTATGAGAATCGCTTTTTTGAGACTAGCGGTATCAAGCGCCACAATATGTTCGGTAGCCTGAATGTAGATGGTACCGAGCCCGAATTTTCCGAAGGATCTGAGCTACAACTCGAAATTGAATCACCAGAAGCCCAGTACCATATGGATCTAAGAGCAGATCTAGACACAGTTGGCCAGGGTCGGTTCTCGATCACCGAAACCTTTATTGCTGATGGCGGTGGAGGTGCTTTCACCAAGCCATTGTATGAGGCTACCTCAAACGAATTTGTTTTTGGTCCTGCCTTTGAGTCCAATCACATTATGCACGGCAACTTGCAGACCCGAGCTATCAACCTGACTCAGCAGCCGTTTACAGCCTACCCTGATCTGTTTTCTGCCATGCTATCTATTACTCCAGATGAAAATGCTGGACTATTCGGTCTGCAGGTCAATGCCAATGACGACGTCAACTCTGGGGCACAGTTTGTGAACGATGGCGATGCGCCTGCTCTGGAGGCTGTTGGCTCGGTGGAGTTGTTTCATGACACTGGTGTAAATTTAGGCTTGGACGACGGTTTTGGAAACGGGTCCATCCGATATGGTAATGAAAACGGAGCCCACTGGCAGTCCGTTGGCGGAGGCAATCCAGACCCTGAAGACTCCTTTTTTGACTTCAACTATATCGGTGAATCTGATGCTACTACGCCCCTGTCTCTATTAGGCAACGGTCACGTAGGTATCAACAACCTCAATCCCGATGAAGAGCTGGTCGTTGGCGATAACTTCGACAGAGGTGCTGCTGTTCCTGCTGTAAGTATAGGAGAAGACGGCGGTGGTGGTTTGCTCTACATCGGCGATGCCGACGACGGTGCACAAATCGCCATTGGTTCTGGCAATACTTTTGGCTACACCCGCATGCGCCTACAAGAGGCAGGTGGATCGGCTGGCAGTGGTGATTTGGCCATTGTCGCAGATAATGTTTCTGTAGGGCCTAATGCAGCGCCTTCTGCGGCTACATTTGAAGTAAGACATGACTTTAATGGTTTCTTCATCAATAATGAAAATATCGTCAGCAGCTACTGGGAATTATGGGAGGGACCAAACTCTGGGGATTTACAACTATTTACTGATGATGGATTCCGGGGTTCTTTTGACGAGACATCAGGCAATTACTCTTCCACTTCAGATGCTCGCCTCAAAACGAATATTAGCGCACTGGTAGGTACACTGCCATTACTAACTCAACTCCAGCCACGTCGGTATAACTATCGCACCAATGCTAAGCGGGAGTATGTAGGCTTCCTGGCTCAAGAGATCCAAGAGCTTTTCCCCGATGTGGTAACTGAAGGCGAAACCAGAGAAGGAGAGACACCCACTCTTCTAGTCGACTACAACCAACTCACCGTACTCGCCATCAGCGCCCTGCAAGAGCAGCAAGAAATCATCGAAACGCAAGAAGAGCGCATCGACGATCTGGAAGCTCGTTTGGCAAGATTGGAGGCGCTACTTGATGACTAAAACCAATTTTCGTTCCTGGATTTTGAAAAAATCCAGGAACGAAAACAAAGTTTCTTGAAAAAATCTTCTCGCCACCGGCGAGAAGATTTTTTCATTTAAACACCTGTCTTTCAATTAAATAGCTAAATTATTAACCATTTCTAAACGTTTAAAAACATTTAAAAACGAATATATACGTTTAATATACGACTAATCGAATCTGCTGTCCTCACCTTTGCCTTGTCGCCGGTTGACAGTGAAATGTCGCTCCCTCAGCCACAGACGCATTCACTCGCTGCTCTTTATCGCCCCTAGTTCTTGCGAAGACCTGGGCGGTCCTGCCGAGCAGCGCATCATTACAATCCGGAGCTATGCGCTCCATCAATACTTATACCATGCAGATTCGCAATTCCATCCAACTCATCGGCAACCTAGGCAACGATCCCGAGCAGTACAACAGCAAAGAAGGTACGCCATTCGTCAAGTTTCGCCTGGCTACTAACGACTACTACAAAGACAGCGACGGGAACCGCCAAACCCGCACCGAGTGGCACACCATCCTCGCCTTCGGCAAGAAAGCGGAATACGTAATGGAATCTTTGAAAAAAGGCTCACAGGTAGCCATCAATGGCGTACTGCGATACCGCAGCTGGACCGACAAGCACGAGCAAAAGCGTACTGATGCAAATATTCATCTGGAGCAGTATACCAAGCTCAATAGCGACAACAAGTAAATTAAAATTCTTGTGCTCAGTGGGCATAAGATATTATCAACTGCGCTCATGCGCCTGACACATGGCCCTACAACGGTAGGCTCGCCATTCTTCCAAGGAACGACGATTTAATAAGTATGCTGATTGAAACGCCGCTAGCGTGGTGCTGAACGAAGGTATTGAAGGCCCGCATAGCCTTAGCTACGGGGGGCTTAAATAGCTGAAGTGCAGTGCCGGGATAGCAAGTTGTAAATCGGATACTTATTGAATTGACGTTCCTAGACAGCGGGATAACCTCAATCAGTCGTTGACTGGATAACTCAATTTAACCATCGATGGCTTTCTCACCAGTCCCGAGATATTTTAGGGCCGACTTTCTATCTGGAAAGTCGGCTTTCTCTTTTTTGTGAATCAGCAAATCTTTGATGCTGATACTTGACGACCTGTGGCATCAAGTTCCGCATGCAGGGCTCTACTTTGGCAACGGTAGCAATAACATCTTCTACGGTGGTTGGCGTAATCTCTTCAATCGGGTAGCACTTGTTGCTGACTACGGAGATAACTAGTACAGGCAGCTCCATATGTTTGGCGACCAAGACTTCTGGCACCGTAGACATACCGATCAGATCAGCACCGATGATATGAGCGAAATTGTACTCGGCTGGTGTTTCCAGGTTCGGGCCAGGGATGGCCAGGTACACACCTTCATGCGCTTTTAAGCCGCAGCTCTCTGCAATTTCTAGCCCAAAAGCATTGCTGTCTCTATCATAGGTGTGCAACATATCCGGGAAGCGGGGGCCGATGCGCTCGTCGTTATCTCCGCGCAGCGGATTGTCGGGCTGGAGGTTGATGTGGTCCTTGACAAAAACGACATCACCTGCTTCGATGTTGGCATTTACGCTACCGGCAGCATTGCTGATGATCAAACTACGTACGCCCAGCCCCTTCATCACGCGCACAGGAAAAGTAACCTGCTGCATGCTGTAACCTTCATAATAGTGAAAGCGCCCCGCCATAGCTACAATAGGTACTCCGTTAAGCGTACCCAAAATCAAGCGGCCGATGTGACTGGTCACGGTCGTAGCAGGAAAATAAGGCAGTAAGCCGTAGTTGAACTCGCGCTCGACTTCAATATCTTGCGCCAGGCCACTCAGACCCGTACCTAAAATGATGCCCACTTCGGGCTTAAAGTCTGTGCGCTTGGAGATGAAGGATACGCATTCCTGTATCTGGTCAAATAAAGACATACTTGCGGTTAGAGCATTTTAACTTACTCAAAGGTAATGCCTTGACGGTTCAGTTCTTTCTCTATGCAAAAGCTTAGTCCTGATGTAATTTCAAAATGCTCTGCCCATTTGAACTCTTCCAACGCTTTGGCTTGACGAAAAACATACACAAGTTTTGGGTCTAGATTTACCCATACGAGCCTCTCTCCACCTGATTGAAAGAAGCTCTCAACTTTCTTTTGTCGATAAGCTTCAAAAGAAGATGACTTACAATCGACTCTTTCGTCAACCTCAATAGCAATACTCGGAGCGGTTGTGGCTGGTCCATTGGATATACTATCGGGCGGTAGCATTGATTTTCGCCAAACACCTAAGGCATATGTCAAATTTGTCTCCTCGCTGATTTGGTGCCAGATATTTGGCAGCAAGGTATATTCATTCCGATCTAGATTCTTAAGAAGAAAAGTGAATATATCTGATAGAATGAATGATTGAAGAGAACCATTGCCCATGATTCCTTCAGGGTCGATTTTGCCAGAAAGAACCTCTTCTATGCCCTTATAAGGATATGCTACACCATCAATCTCGTCTCGAACTAAGTATCGTGGTATCCCAATATGATTTCCTTTTGCAGGATTTACTCTGTAGAACATAAGAGGGAGGTCTACTCAATTAAATCAATCCACAATCAACGCCTCCCGATCCAGTTCCTGCTGGTTCATATGCTTGGGTAGTTCGCGGAATTCGTACTGCTGATTGCGCAGGCGGGGCTCGAAGCCAGCCTCGCGAATGGCCTCTTGAATACCATCGGCGGTGAAGCGCCAGCGGGCACCGGCGGCACTCACTACATTCTCTTCGATCATGATGGAGCCAAAATCGTTGGCACCGGCGTGCAAGCACATTTGAGCGACCTTCTTGCCGACCGTGAGCCAACTCGCCTGAATATTGACCACATTGGGCAGCATAATGCGGCTCATGGCGATCATTCGTAGGTACTCGTCGCCGGTTACCGTATTTCTAGCACGCTTTAGCCGCTTGAGGATGGTATCCTCATCCTGGAAGGGCCAGGGGATGAAGGCTAAAAAGCCATTGGCGCCATCGGGTTTTTCGCTTTGCACTTGGCGCAGGCGCACGAAGTGATCCATTCGCTCCCAGTTGGTTTCAATATGCCCGAACATCATGGTTGCGCTGGTCGTCATGTGCAGTTGATGGGCGGCTCGCATGACGTTGAGCCATTCCTCGCCGCCGCACTTACCTCTGGAGATGAGCCTGCGTACGCGATCACTTAGTATTTCTGCACCGGCACCGGGTAGGCTATCGAGGCCTGCGGCTTGAAGCTCCTTGAGCACATCGTAGTGACTCATACTTTCGAGCTTGGCGACGTGGGCGATCTCGGGCGGGCCCAGCGCATGCAGCTTTAGGTTGGGGTAAAGCGACTTGAGCTCGCTAAACAAATCGGCATAAAACTTCAATCCTAAATCGGGGTGGTGCCCGCCTTGAAGTAGCAGCTGCTCGCCGCCAAAGGCGAAAGTCTCTTCGATTTTTTGTTTGTACTCTTCGATAGAGGTGATGTAGACCTCATCGTGCCCGGGGCGCCTGAAGAAGTTGCAAAACTTGCAGTTGGCCACGCAAGCGTTGGTCGTATTGCTGTTGCGGTCTATGATCCAGGTTACGTGATTGCCGGCTACCCGCTGCTCGCGCATGCGCAAGCCTACGTACATGAGTTCAGCTGTGTCGGCATTCTCGAAGAGGAAAACCCCTTCGTCGGCACTCAGCCAATCACCTTCTAAGGCTCTATCGAGTAGCTCCGGGATATGCATGGAGGTGTAGTTTTAATTTTGATTGAAAGTTTTGAAAGCATCTTCAATCAAAAGTAAAACACCCTTATCGAATACTAGTTTCCTGGCAACGCCACTTTCACACCTTCTTGCGCTCCCAGTAGTTTTGGCTTTCGGCTTCCTCAAGCAAGGTGAGATAGGACTGGTATCTAAGCTCGCTGATTCGACCGTCTTCTTCTTCTAGTGACTCCTGTATGGCGCAGCCGGGTTCGGTGCGGTGAAGGCAGCTGCCACCGAATTTGCACTCGGACGAAAGCGCAAAGATCTCCCGATAGTTGTGGGCTACGTCTATTGGTTCTAGGTAGTTGAAGGAAAGTGTTTTTATGCCCGGCGTGTCTATAAGCTCACCGCCAAACTCTAGCTCGAACAGCTCTGCAAAAGTCGTGGTGTGCTGTCCCTTACCGCTATAGTCGCTCAATTCTCCGGTACGCAGTTCTAGGTCTGGCTGAATGGCGTTGATCAGGCTCGATTTACCTACCCCACTCTGTCCGCTCAGCAAGCTGCGTTTGCCCTTGAGCAGCTCTGAGAAAGCCTGAATGCCTTCTCCACTTTCTGCACTGACTAGCATGACTTCATAGCCGATACTTTCGTAGAGGCCCGCGAAGCCGAAGTACATATCCATTTCGTCTTCATCCAGTAGATCCTGCTTGTTGATGACCAAAATCGTCGGAATATTGAAGGGCTCGGTCATGAGCAAAAAGCGGTCTACAAAACCCAGCTTGAGTTCTGGCTCAATGATGGTTGTAATAAGAATTGCCTGATCGATATTGCTCGCCAGTAGGTGCAGATCATGCTTTCGGCGCGGACTCTGGCGTACGACATAATTCGTCCTGGGATCGATTTTTTTAATGGCGGCTGTTTGCTCGTCGCCCGAGGTTTCTAACTCTACGCCTACCCGATCGCCCACGGCTATGGGATTGGTGAGCGGTAGATCGTCTTGGCGAAAACGACCGGCTATCCGCGCACTAACGAGCTCCCGCTCTTCATTCTCTAGACGAACCTGATACCAACTACCCGTAGACTTGATGACTGTGCCGTAGTGCATTCTGTGAGTAAGAACCCATATTCGTAAGGGATGGTTCCTAAGTATCGATTGTCTCAAAATCTCGAAGGGATTTTGAGACAATCGAGTACAAATAAAAAGAGGCAACCATGTTGCCTCTCAATAACCCCAAAAAACCAAATGAAAACTAATCTTTGACCGCATATCGCCATATAAATGAGCGTTTGCGACAAAGGCAAAGAAAAACTAATTTTTCTGCCCCTCCAAAAAATTGTGCCCTTTTTGTTACGGTTGTGTTAAGAAATGTTAAAATCGCTTAGAGAACAAGGCTTGCACGGGGCCATCGGGTCGCAGTGTGAGCAGGGCTTTGGGTGGTATCGTTTTTGGGGAGGGTAACCACCTGCGGAAGTCCCAATTCTGCAAACTATAAGCCAAGACGAGCTTCATCTCCATCATAGCAAAGTGATGGCCGATGCACAATCGAGGGCCGCCACCAAACGGAATGAGGCTGAATGGATGGCGGGCACGCTTTAGATCGGCCTGCATGCGGTCAGGATTGAATCGCTCCGGCTCTTCGTATATATCTGCGGACCGATGAATGCCGTAAATGTATGGACCGACCACATCGTTCTTGCGAAGCTCGATACCGGCTATTTCGACGTCTTGCGTGGCAATACGATCTGTAATCCAAGCTGGTGGGTAGAGTCGCATGCTCTCTTCGATGACTTGCTGTAAGTACTTGAGCCTGGCCAAATTGTCGAGGTCGGCACGGCCATCGGGCATCTCGCGTTCGATCTCTTCACGGCATCGCTCCACTACCTCGGGATGATCCATGAGCAGGTGCAAAGTCCAGGTCAGGGAGTTGGCACTGGTCTCATGGCCGGCCGCGAATAGGATCATGATCTCATCGATGAGACGGTGGTCGCTCATGGGCTCGCCAGTGTCTTCATATCGACTATCCAAAAGCATCTGTAGCAAGTCTGATTGGGGTTGACCTGACCGTCTGCGCGCGTTGGCGCGTTCCAGTAACTGAAGACCGACATCTTCGGCTATTTTGCGGTATCTACGCTCATGACCTGTCCACTTGTAAACCGGGCGCATAAACGGTAAACGGATGGGGTAGATGACGAACGATTGTATTTTGGTGACCGCCTCACTAAATTCTTCGGTTTGCTGGGGGGAGAAACCGTCGCTGAAAATAGCCCTGGCAATGATGCGGAAGGTGAGTACCGTCATCATGTCGTGTATCTCCACGGGCATGCCTGATTTTGAGGCTGGACCGATGATCTCATCGCCTATTCTTCGACACTCATCTTGCATGCCCGTGATCAAATCGGACAGCCGTTTTCGGTGAAAGCCTGGCTGTATGAGCTTGCGCTGCCTAAGCCAGTCGCTGCCATTGTTGGTCAGTAGACCGCGGCCGATATATTTGGCAAGCTGCTCCGATTGAATTTCCGATTTCTCGAAATGCTTGTGTTCTCGTTGAAGTGCGGCTTTGGTTATTTCCGGCTCTGTGGTGATAAGGGTGCGCCTATGTCGTCCGGCCTTCAGGAAAAAGCTGGGGCCGTATTCTCGCACGTAGCGGTCGAAACCTTGTATCGGATTTCGCGCAAAGGGAATGAGCCGCCTCAGGGCTACAGAGGTAGGGATGGTAGGAGGTCTTGAAGCCATAGCTACTTTTTTCGATCGACCACGAAATTGACTAAGCTTTCCAGTGACTGTCGTGCTACGCTGTCTGGCCATTGATGGAGGAGCTCGAAGGCCTCGTCGCGATAGCGATACATGACCTTTCGCGCGTAATTCATACCATCGCTATTTCTGACGAAGTCGATCACTTCGGCTACCTTTTTGGGGTCTTCGTTGTGTCGCTTTACGATGTTGACGATCTGCCGTTTGCGCTTGCGGTCGGTGCCTTCTAGGGCGTGTATGAGCGGTAGGGTGAGCTTCTTTTCTTTAATATCGATACCGAGTGGTTTGCCCACTTCATCGAATCCGAAATCGAAGAGATCGTCGCGGATTTGGAAAGCCATGCCCACCTTTTCGCCGAAGAGGCGCATGCGCTCGTGGTCTTCTACATTTTCGGTTACGCTGGCGGCTCCGGCTTCGCAGCTGGCGGCTATAAGCGAAGCTGTCTTGCGGCGTATGATGTCGTAGTAGACCTCTTCGGTGATATTGAGTTTGCGCGATTTTTGGCTCTGGAGCAACTCGCCTTCCGCCATAGTCTGCATGGCTACAGAGATAATTTCCAGTATGCGGTATTGCTTGCTCTCGAGGGCGATCAGCAGGCCACGGCTAAGGAAGTAGTCGCCCACCAGTACAGCGATCTTATTTTTCCAGATGGCATTAATAGAGAAAAAGCCCCGGCGCTTGTGCGACTCGTCTACCACGTCGTCGTGTACGAGTGTGGCCGTGTGTAGCAACTCCACCATAGAGGCGGCGACGTAGCTGTTGTTGTTGATCTCGCCGCAGACCTTGGCCGCCAGGAACAAAAACATGGGGCGGACCTGCTTGCCCTTGCGCTGCACGATGTAGTAGGTGATGCGATCCATGAGTGGCACAGGAGATCGCAGGGCATCGCGAAAGCGTTTTTCAAACTCGCGCAGCTCTTCGTCTATCGGCTGCTTGATATGGTCGAGTGGCTTGGCCATAGGTGGGGGGTAACGGAAAGGCTCAGTTTAGCCGCCAAAAGTAGGGCATAAATAGCACCAAAATGGTAAACAACTCTAACCGCCCTAAGATCATCACAAAGCACAAAAACAGATGAGTACCACCACCGAGCTGCGAAAAGTTATCGACTGGCCCCAAATCGCCCATAGCTGGGCCGACATTACCCAGGCAGGTAGCCATAGCTCCAAGGGCGGTATCGAAGTCTAAGCCGAAGATGGCCAGCAGTACTACACCAATGGCGAAGATGGCCAAATACACCAGCAAAAAAATGACGACATGCGTGGTCACCCGTCCTCTGACTGCTTCGCCATTAATGCGCAAGGGCACAATGGCATTGGGATGTAAAATGCGCTTGAATTCCAGCAGAGAGTTCTTAAAAAATACCAGGTGGCGAATGATTTTGATCCCCCCGCTGGTTGAGCCTGCACAAGCTCCAGAAAACAGCAGCAAAAAGAAAAGCATCTGCAAACCTGCCGACCATTGAGAATAGTCGGCCGAGACAAAACCCGTTGTCGTGATCAAGCTCACGATCTGAAATAGCCCGTCTCTGAATGATTGCTCTAGTGGGTAATCTCTTCCGAGGAAAAGCGCAAGCGTTACGCCAATAGTCAGCAACAAGATCAAACCCAAATAAGCCCTGAACTCATCGCTGGTCCAAACGTCTCGCCAGCGTCGTTTGATACTGAAATACAGGATAGAATAGTTGACTCCAGCCAAGATCATAAATACGATCACCACATACTGAATACTAGGGCCAAATGCAGCCATACTCGCATTGCGGGTGCTGAAGCCGCCGGTGGCCATAGTCGTCAGCGCATGGTTGATGCTTTCGTAAAAGCTCATATCCAGCAGCCAGAGGATGATGGTCAGAGTGCCGGTAAGCCCAACGTAGATCAGCCAGAGACGCTTGGCGGTCTCGCTGATCCGCGGATGAATTTTATCGGAGGTCGGCCCTGGTGCTTCAGCTACGAAAAGCTCGATGCCGCCAAAACCCAATAGCGGAAAAATAGCGACCGTGAGCACGATGATACCCATCCCGCCGATCCACTGCGTCAGGCTTCGCCAGAATAGGATGCCCTTGGGCGCGGCTTCGATATCGTTCAGCACACTGGCCCCGGTGGTGGTCATACCCGAAATACTCTCGAAAAGTGCTTTGGGGACTTCTGGAATCAAGCCACTGAACAAATAAGGCAACATGCCGACTGAGGTCATCGTCAGCCAGGCCAGTGCTACAATTAAATAGCCTTCTCGTTTCTTGATGCCACCCCGCTCATTGCGCGTTAGCCAGTAGCCCAGTGCGCCGGGAGCTACGCAAGATAAACCGGAAAGACCTATGGCCTGCGCATCTTCACCGCCATAGTAGTAGCTGAAAAAAAGGCTCGTCCACATCAGGCCGCCAATCAGTACCAACAGTACACTCAAAATGCGGATTACGGCCAGCCAATTTATCTTCATCGAAATAGGGTTTCCAATCGGCTGATGGCTTCGGGCAGGGCAAAGACGATAACCCTATCGTTGAGCGCTAGCTGGAAATCGCCATTGGGTATCAAGCTTTCCTCACCGCGAATGACACCACCGATGATGGCCGTTTCTGGGAAGTGAAGGGCGCGTAGCGGCTTCTTGGTCATGCGGTTATTCTTGGTGATCACATATTCGATCACTTCGGCATCTACGCCATGGAGACTGGTGATGGCTTCGATCCGACCTTTACGTACAAAGCGGAAAACATTGTTGGCCGCCATGAGTCGCTTGTTGATTAAAGTGTCTACGCCTATGTCTTGACTAACGTGGATGTAGTCTTTGTTTTCGACCTGGGCAATGGTCTTATAGACGCCATGGTTTTTGGCGGTCAGGCAGGCGATGATGTTGGTCTCGCTATTCTCGGTCAGGGCGATGAAGACGTCCATTTCCGAAAGGCCTTCCTCTTCCAGCAGGTCGAAGTTGGTGTAATCGCCGTTGATGACCAGCGACTTATTGAGCTTCTCGGCTAGCACCTTGCAGCGCTCGGCTTCGCGCTCGACTATGGTGACGGAATAGTTTTCTTGCAAACGGCAGGCGGTATCTCTAGCCAGTTCCGTGCCGCCCATGATCATGATGCGACTCACGCTCAGCTGGCGTCTGCCTACGAAAGTCTCGATCTGGCCCTTTCTATCCGGGCGGGTGATGAAGTAGACGTGGTCGTTGGCCCGAAACAGCGTGTCTCCTCTGGGGATGATCGTTTTGTGGCCGCGCAAGATGGCGATAGGCATCAGGTCTGGCTCCTGCTTGAAAAGGTCTATACTTTTGACAGTAAGCCCTACGAGGGAGCTATGGGAATCGAGGGTGATGCCCACCAGCGAAAGTTTTCCTTCTTCAAAATCAAATGCGTCTGTGAAGCTACACTGCCTCACCAATAGCTCTATCTCATCTGCGGCCAATCCGCGCGGGCTGATGAGCTGGTCGATGCCTAAAGAGCAGACCGTATCACGGCCTGTATCTGTCAGGTAATCTTCCTTATTGACTCGGGCGATCGTCTTTTTGGCACCCATCTTTTTGGCCATGATGGCCGCGATTAAATTGACCTCTTCGGAAGCTGTAACGGCCAGCATAAGATCGGCATTGGCTACGTTGGCCTGCTTGAGCAGGCTCATACTGGTGGCATCGCCCCGCATGGTCAGCAAGTCGAGGTGGTTAGACGCATAGTCGAGTACGCGTTGATCCAGATCGACCAGCACGATGTCTTGATTTTCGATCGAGAGCAGCTCCGCCAGGTGGAAGCCCATGTCGCCAGCTCCCGCAATGATGATATTCATAAATCGTAAAAGTCAAACGAAATTACACTTAAAAAGATCGCTATGTCTAAGACCTTCTTGCTGGTATCCTTGTTGTAGCACAAGAAATATGTCGAACACAAACACACCATATCGAATTTTGGCTGTCTGCCTGGGAAATATTTGTAGAAGCCCCCTGGCAGAAGGTCTACTCAGACAAGAAGCCGAAAAGCGTGGCTTACCCTGGGAAGTCGACTCAGCAGGCACATCGGGCTGGCATGAAGGCGAAGCGGCTGACCCTCGCAGCCGGGCCGTCGCCAGGCATAACGGATTGAATATAGATGACCAGCGTTCGCGCAAAGTGAAGGCAGAAGATTTTGAAAATTTCGATTTGATCCTCGCTATGGACCGTCAGAATATGCTCGATCTCTCTAAAAGGAATAATTTTTCAGACTTCCGCAGGTCGGAACATCCCGGCAAGTCGGCTGCTTCAGAGCTAGCCGCCGATATAGAGGGTGGCAAAGCGCACGCGGCTGAGATCCTTCAGCTTTCTGGCATCTCCTGGAAGCACGGCCCAGATGTAATCGACCCCTACCACGATGACGATGGCTTCCAGTCGGTCTTCGACATCTTACAAGAGGCAGCCTCCAAGCTAGCCGACCTCTACGAAGCCGGGAAACTTCCCAACCAATAGCTCCGGGGTGAAGCAGCATAAAATTCTCAACGACCCGGTTTACGGCTTCATCAGTTTGCCCTACGGCTTGCTATATGATTTGGTTGAGCATCCATACTTTCAACGACTCAGGCGCATCAAGCAGGTCAGCCTGACGCACCTGGTATATCCCGGTGCCTTGCATACTCGCTTTCACCATGCTTTGGGCGCACTTCATCTAATGAGCAAGGCTATAGAAGTGCTTCGCTCGAAGGGCATCAACATCACCGACGACGAAGCCGAAGCCGTACAAGCGGCTATACTCATGCACGATATCGGCCACGGTCCCTTTTCGCATACACTAGAACACACCTTGATCGAGGTGCATCACGAAGCCCTCTCCTTTTATTTCATGGAGCGGCTCAACGAAATTTTCGATGGCCAGTTGAGGCTAGCTATACAAATATTCAAAGGGGAGTATCCCAAAAAGTTTCTCCATCAACTCGTGACCGGTCAGCTCGATATGGACCGGCTCGACTACCTGAGTCGAGATAGCTATTTCACGGGTGTAAGCGAGGGCGTAGTCGGCTACGACCGTATTATCGAAATGCTCAACGTAGTCGAAAACCGCTTGGTAGTGGAGGAAAAGGGCATCTACAGTATAGAGCGTTTTTTGACTTCGCGTCGCATCATGTACTGGCAGGTCTATCTGCACAAGACCGTTTTGGCGGCCGAGCAAATGCTCATACGCGTGTTCGAGCGGGCGCGCGAGCTCATACAGGCAGGCAACATCCTCTGGGCACCCGATAGCCTGACTTTTTTCCTCGAAAAGCGCATGACCCTGTCCGATATCGACACCAATAGAGATGAACTGCTCGACCGATTCGCTGCCCTCGACGATACTGATATTGCCACGGCCTTGAAAGCCTGGCAGCACGATTCCGACCCCTTGCTTTCTTACCTGAGTTGGGGCTTAGTGAATCGGCGCATTTTCCGACTGGAATTCAGCGATGAGCCCTTCGAGAAAGGCTATGTCACTATGGTTAGAGAGCGATTGCGGCAATCGAGAAAACTACCTGCTGGTGCCGCCGATTATTTCCTTGTGCAAGGCCAAGAGAGTAATACCGCCTACAATACGAGCAAGGAAGAAATCGAGATAATAACCAAGGCCGGAAAGGTGGTGCCTATGTCTCAGCTGAGTGATTTTGGTATACGACCTAAGACCTTCACGAAGTATTTTCTTTGCTATCCGAAAGAAATAGGTAAACTTTGAGCTTATAGCCCGTGGCGGCCGCAGGCCGCCACGGGCTATAAGCTCAAAAATTTGTATGCAACCACTTATTACTAACGATGCCGTGGTCTTCGGCATCTTGATGCTCGTCCTTGCCTTTGTATTCACTACGGCCGACCAAAAAGAAGGCTTTTGGCAGAAGTTCTACAAGGTAGTCCCTACGCTCTTGATGTGTTATTTGATACCTGCTCTACTGGCCTGGCCGCTGGGCTTGATCGGGTATAGTTGGTATGATTTAAGTGCGCTTTCGGAAGCACTACAAGCAGCTGGTCACGCAGCCCCACCGGAAGGATCGGTCTCTGCTATTAATCTGTGGATGACCGATCAGGGTATCGAGCCTTCCGAGTATTCGAGCTACATGAGCAAGACCAAGCTGTACTTCGTAGCCAGTCGATATTTGCTGCCAGCTGCTCTGGTACTACTCTGTTTGAGTATTGACTTCGGAGGCTTTCTGAAGCTGGGAAGTAAAGCCCTGATTATGTTCTTTGCTGCTACACTTGGCATCGTGATCGGTGGCCCCATTGCGCTTTGGGCAACAAATACCCTCTTTCCTGGGCTGGTAAACATTCCTACCGATGAGTTGGGCGGTGGTCTGGCCACCATTGCCGGTAGCTGGATTGGCGGCGGGGCCAATCAAACGGCCATGAAGGAGATATTCGACGTGGAAGTCGGCCTGTTCGGGCAGATGGTGGTCGTCGATATTATCGTAGCCAATATTTGGCTGGGGGTACTACTTTATCTGGCTGGCCGTACCGAACGAGTCAATAAATGGCTTCGCGCCGATAACACCTCCAT
Organism: Bacteroidota bacterium; assembly: GCA_039025055.1. Taxonomy (GTDB): domain Bacteria; phylum Bacteroidota; class Bacteroidia; order Chitinophagales; family Saprospiraceae; genus Neolewinella. The sequence goes on from JBCCPC010000032.1 coordinate 27,814, forward strand.
CGAGGAATTGAAAGAGCGGGTCGAAGCCTACGCCGCTTCCATAAAACGCATGCCTACGACCCTCGATCTTTTCCAATTGCTAGGAGTCACTTTTGGAGCAGTTGGACTAGCACATTTCGGAGCTGATCTATTGAGCAGCACTTTTGGAGCATACAAGGAAAGCCTGGATGAGGCCGGACTACAGACGCTATATAGTCACTTTTTCTGGCTAGTAGTGATTGCTACAACGGTCGGCCTTGTCATGTCTTTCACCAAGCTACGAAAGATGGAGGGCGTAGGTGCAGGCCGATGGGGAACGATCTGTATCTACGTTCTAGTTACCACAATTGGCATGCAGATGAACATTGGCGATATACTCAATAACCTCGGCCTATTCGTCATTGGCTTGATCTGGATGGCTATACATGTAAGCGTACTGCTGCTAGTAGCTTACCTCACCAAGTCGCCTTATTTCTTCGTAGCTGTAGGCTCTCAGGCTAATGTGGGCGGAGCAGCATCGGCACCCGTGGTGGCTAGCTATTTTAGCCCGGCATTGGCCCCGGTTGGGGTATTGATGGCCGTAGTCGGTTATGCGGTAGGAACTTACGGCGCACTGCTCTGTGCTTACCTGATGGGCGCGGGCTAATGGCTAATTTTCTAAAAGTCAATCGCTTACCGATCACCCTCACCGCCGATGCCGAGCGGCAGGTGCGCGCAGGTCACCCCTGGATTTTTGACCAGTCGATCGCGCAGGTCAAAGGCGTCGGCCAGCCCGGCGATCTCGGCATGGTATTCGATCGCAAGAAAAACAAGCTCATGGCCATTGGGCTATACGATCCCGACTCGCCCATCCGGCTGCGCATTATCCACCGAGGCGGCTCTAAAATCATCGACAAGGCGTTTTGGAGTGAGCAGTTGGAAGCTGCACTCCAAACGCGCAAAGCCGCCAGACATCCTATGCATCTTTTGCCCGAACGTTTGTTCGGCAAAAGTTCATCGGATGTCTTGGCGAGTCCTAGCTCGAAGACTTCGGCATCCTCTGGGCCTAAGCCCGCCGAAGGATCATCGGAGGTCTCGGCGGATGGTCCCCAGAGACCTCCGATGAGCTTTGAGCGCACACAAGGTGCTTCTCCCCAGAGACCTCCGATGACCATTGGAAAAGCAAAACGCTTTTCCAATGAGGCATCGGAGGACCTGGGGAGACTGGAGGTCTCCGGCTGGCGAGTCATCCACGGCGAGAGCGATGGCTTTCCCGGCCTCGTGGTCGATCACTACGCGGGCACTTTGGTGGTGAAGGTGTACAGTCCGATTTGGCTGCCTTGGTTCAAGATGGTTATGGAACTGTTGATGGAAAAGTTTGAGCAGCCGACGGTGGTCATGCGATTGAGCCGACAGCTGCAAAAGCGAGCTGACCTCCCCACTCACTGGGTAGACGGACGGGTGCTACACGGTCAGCTCGTCGATGAACAGGTGACCTTCTCCGAATACGGATTGCAATTCAAAGCTAACCTGATCAAAGGACACAAGACGGGCTTTTTCCTCGACCACCGCCACAACCGCAAGCGCGTAGGCGAGTTGGCCGGCGGCAAGCGCGTGCTCGACCTATTCAGCTACGTGGGGGGCTTCAGCTTGCATGCGCTAGGAGGCGGAGCCAGGCAGGTGACCAGTGTCGACATCAGCGCGCAAGCGCAGGCGCAGGTGGCCAGGCATATCGAACTGAACAGTCTGGATACCAGCAAGCATGAGGCCATGGTGGGCGATGTATTCGAGCTTCTGCAAACGCTGAAAGAGAATAATAGGCTGTTCGATCTCATCGTCTCCGACCCGCCCAGCTTTGCCAAACGAGCCGATGAGCGCGAGCGGGCTATGAAAGCATATCGTAGGCTAGCGAAGTTGGTCATTCCGCTAGTCAGCCCAGGCGGAATCTATCTGGCAGCAAGCTGCTCGGCTCGCATTACGGCAGATGAGTTCTTTGAGGTTCAAAAGCAAGTGCTTCAAAAAAGCGGACGAAAATTCGAGGAGTTGGAGCGGACCTTTCATGATTTCGATCATCCTATCGGGTTTAAGGAAGGGGCATATTTGAAATCGATTTATTACAGACTATCGTAAAGTTGTGTTAAAAATTGGTGAGATAGACAGATAGCCAATTTTTATTCGCTTGATCACTATACATTAGTAGCGACTTTACAACCTTAAGCTTTCACTCAACCCCCTAAATCACAAAACATGAAACTTCTCCTCAGGCTATTTGCCCTTACACTTTGCATTTTTACTTTCCAGAGCCAAGTACAGGCTCAACTTCAACTCAAGCAGATCAACATCTCTAAAGGTTTCGACCAGGATATGCTCGGCGATATGTCAGGTACCTATCTCATAGAGGCTGGTCGCCAAAGCGAAATGTCTTACGACTATAGCGAGCTTGATCTAGAACCAACCGATGCCTACAGCTGGATTTGCGAGAACCCACACTATCGTGTAGGGGCACTTTGGGTGAATCCCAACAAACCAAACCTGGAATTTGGTACCAACCTACTGATTATTTCTGGCCGCATCGACGAAATGTCTTACCGCGGAGCCTATACGGGTTATGGCCAGAACAACTATATGCACATCAGCCAGCGATCTAATGAAATAGCGGTGGAAGCTACCGTCGGTTATCGCCTTGGAAGAGAAAACGGATTCGCCCTCACGCCTACAGCAGGTGTCAATACAGGCTATCACTGGGGAACAGTCAACGTATTCGGGAATGCACCCGTTTGCAACCAGAATCAGGTGGTCTGGCGATCAGGTACCGACACCCAGGCTCCCTGCGCCTCTGAATATGTATCCGATTACGTGAATGCCGACGGCGGCATAAGCATAAGAGGCTGGCTTGGCCTGGAAGGCAGCTTTGTGATATTCCGGCGCATAGAGCTGGGTGCCATGTTCCGCCGAGGCGTTGGCCTACGTACAGTAGGCGAAGCACCACTTCAGACTACTCAGCTGGATAGCTGGAGCATAATGCTCGGCTACAATCTATAAATTTATTAGCCTCGCTTCCGAATGAAGCGAGGCTAATATCTATCTAGCTCTTCCGTTCAGGGCAGTCTGCCCAAGCTGTAAAAACTTAGATTCTTGCATCGCACCCATGGCCGTATGAACAATATCTCCGTCGCTATTGATAAAGAGGTAAGTGGGCATAGCTCTCACACGGTAACGACGTGCTAAGCCAGGTCCTTCTCCCCGCTCGACATCCAGCTTGAGGTTGATGAAGTTGGCGTTGTAAAATTCGCCTACGGCTTCCTGGTTGAAAACTCGGCGCTCCATCATCTTGCAGGGGCCGCACCAGGTTGCGTAGGCATCTACAAAAATGAGTTTGTCTTCTTGCTTGGCCTGTTCGAGTAGTTCGGCGAAGGTGCGGTCGTGCTCGAAGGCGATGCCTACATCTTGTGCTTGCAGGCTGAAAAAGAATAAGGCTAAAAGCAGTGTATACGCGATCTTCATGGAGATTCTTGTTTTGTAATTTGATAGAGGTCGCCACAAAAAACCGGAGGGTTTTGAGGCGACCAAAAATATTTGATTTGTTGTTTTTATGGGGTGACTCATACTCATAACTAAACGCCACTAAGTCTAAAATATTTGACACTAGTCAGTAAGCTGTTAGCTGCCCATCCAGTCGCGAAGCGACACGAGCAGAGATTCCTGGTCTTCTGTTCTGGTGTTAGGGTTCTCCAGCTCCTGTTTTGAGGAAGGTGACCGACCTGGCTTTGCCCTAATTAAATGCAACAATTCGGCCCTTTCGCTTGGGCTAAAGTTGGAGAAGCTACGCCGGAGAGCGGGCAAAACGCGCTCGAAAATCGACCATTCCAGGCTGGTCACCCAGCCGTTGAGCAGGCTGCGTAGCTTTTGGTGGTAGAGTAATAACTGGCCGCTGGCACGTAAGAAACCAGCAATCCAGTAGGCCACCTCCTGAGGTGGACGAGATATCGAAAGTGCTTTCGACAAGGCTTGTTCGACTATGTTTTCAGCTACAGCTTGGCGGTCGTAAAGTAGCCGCCAGGATAGCCCCGCGCACAGATCGTGCGATTGATCGTTGCTGGCTAATCGCTTGAGGGCGTCTAGCCAAAGGGCGTCCAGTTCTTCATTTTCGAGCTGGCCTAAGGCTTGGTGGGCGCGACCTACAGCAGTAGTCAATTCCTCGGCCTGCTCGTCGTCTATGCTGAGCGCGGCGGCGGGTAGACCGGCCGTAATTCTCGGTAGAATTTCGTCTATCAGTAACAGCAGACCGGTCGTATCCGTCTTTCGACTATCGCCATATCTGATGGTATTGATCAAGGTTGGCAGCCCGACGAGTAGGCTCACAGGGTCTTGGGTGGCGACTGCTCGTTCGCGTAGGTTTTCGAGTAGACCAGGCACCAAATCGGGCAACCCTGCACGCAGTGCATCGAGCACCAGTTGAGCAAGGTCCACCAGCTTTTTTAGCCGCTGCGCACGCTCGCCTACGTAGGTGGTGGCCGCTGCGGGAATAGTGTTTCCATAACCCGCCCGCTCAAGTAGGAATAAATTGAAATCGGGCTCCCATTCCAGCAGCCAAATTTCTTTAAAACTGCCCAGCGTATGTGGTCCGACTTCTTGCGTGGTGCCCCAATTGATGTCGAGCAAATTGAGTCGGTGCAGCAGTTGAGAAGCTCTATTTTGATTAGACTTTCGCAGGTCGAGGCCTCCCCTCGGTTTCGTTTTGCTGGCTCGTAGATATTGTTCGCCGGTTGTCTCCCAGTATTTTGCAAGACGGGTGGTTTTCAACTCTGCTCGCAGGTCAGCCATTAATGGGACAGTGCTGGCCGAAGGGGGCAGCTTACCCACACGCGTACCCAGGCTGAGTTTCTCTCTGATCAGGTCTAGTCGCTCGGTTTGCCCTGCGGCGAGTGTCCCGAGAGCGGCTTCGTGTAGTTCGCTCAGGCCGGGGACTTCCAGCTCTCGTAAGGCCGCTAGCGACTTTGCCAAGTCAACCCCGTCGGTAGCTTGGGCCGGGCCCGCGTCGAAGCCTTCTTCGCGCAACAGTTGGGCGGCCGCTACCATCCATCGCTCGGTGGCTTGCTCGGGCGTACGAAAGAGCAACTCGTAGTAGGCAGGTGAGTTTACTCCTGCACCGTAGCCTTTCTCGCGCGCCAATCGCGGATAAGTCCAGGGCACCCAGGCGGCGGCTATTTTTACCTTCGGTAGGCTTTTTAGCCAAGCGCGGTCGGTACCGACTTTGTAGGCTTTCAAATCATGGAGCGCAGGCCCGTGCCAGGCACCGACTATTACGGCGATTCTTTCCACATCTTCTTTCAATGCTTTGCGTAGCGACTGCCGCATGTGGGCCTCTCGTCTGTGGGTTTCGTCATCTACAGCCGAGGGGTAAGCCGTTCGCAAATCGGCGATCAGCTCGAGTAGCTTGTCGAAAGTGTCTTCGGTACCGAGACCCCTTTCGAGGGTAGCATCCCACCAGCGTTCGCTGTCTTGGTAGCCGGCCATCTCTGCGGCTAGAAGAAGGGGATCGCGGCGCATGCGTGAAGCGAGGGCGTCTTCGGGTTTGACTTCTTGCTTTGGTGTGAAGAGGGATGGCGGCGGCTCGGGCTCTTTAGCGAGATAGTGCCTGGCGGGCAGGTCGATCAGTTGCACAGAAACATCGTATTGGCCCGCCCACGAAATTGCCTGGTATTCGGGGCTAAACTCAGCGAATGGTAGAAAGCTAGCTCGCTCGATCTTAGCTTCCTGATAAAGCACTAAGGCTACTGGTAGCTCCAGATCGGGATGCCTCAGGTCTGCGATGACACCCTGCGCATCGGCCGGGGCTTCCAGCAGAATGAGTTGAGGCTGGTAGGCTTCGAGGGCCATACGCAATCGTCTGGCAGAGCCTGGGCCATGGTGGCGGATGCCATATACCCGATATCTTTCTTCCGGCTGTGGCATCAATCGGGTGCGTTCATCTGCTCGCTGAGGTCTTCGAAGGCACGGCTCAAGACCGAAACATCTTGATAGAAAACGAATTCGATCCTTCGATTAATGGCCTTGCCTTCAGCAGTTGAGTTACTGGCCAATGGCGCATACTGCCCGTAGCTGGCCGCACTGAATCGGCTCGGGCTTAAATAGAATTCGTCGGCCAGCAGATCGGCTATTTTGGCTGCTCGGTTGGCAGCGAAGGTCCAGTTGTCGATACGCCCGGTTTCGGTGTCGGTATGTCCTTCGACACGCATCTTCAAGAGTGGCTGGCCTTCCAATGCACGGGACACCGCAGAGAGGACGACCTCGTAGCCACTGGTCATTCGACTGCTGCTGCCAGCTCTGAATAAATAGCCTTCGGGTACGATCAGGCTGGATAAACCCGGTTTGGCTTTCATTTGAAATAGCCCCTGGCTACTCAAACTGGTGTCGAGTTCAGTCAGCAGATCTGCTACTACTCGCTCTGGTTGGTCGTTGAAATTTTCGATTAGCTCTCGATAGCCATTTTGCAGATCGCTCATTCTTTGCTCAGAAATCGTATTTTCTCGACGGAGTTTTTCTAGGTCACTTTGTAGGGTCGTTTGGGTGGCGGTAGCTGAACTTTGCAGTTCTTTAATCAATACGGATTGGCTTTGGAGGTCCGCTTGCAAACGTTCTTGAGCGGCGAGAAGACCTGCGGAAGTCCCTTCACTGAAAATCAGACTGCTATCGAGCATTTCGGCTCTTGCCATTTCGCGATACAAGCTGTCGAGGAGGTTCAAGCGAGTCTGCTCCTGAATGTTCATGGCCTCGGCAAACTTTTTCTTGGATACGCAGCCGGTAAGCAAAGTGGATGCTATGAGCAGGAGGGCTAGTATAGATTGATGGGATGTCATGTGGATCGGGCCCAAGGGAATAGGTTTTTAAAATTGATCGTGATGGATCTCGATTTTGGTGAAAATACGAAGAGCTGTTTTGGTGGACGTATTTTTACATTTTTGCATAAATACAAACAGGTACGCAAATTACCGCACAATCAATCTTCTCGTACCCTGTATTCCCGACTTTGCCCGAATATTGACCAGGTAAACGCCCGAAGGCCAGGAATCGGTGAAAATGGTTGTTTTGTTACTGTTTAAGCTTTGGTAGTTTGCGACTTCACGCCCCACCAGGTCAAAGATTTCCACTTGGTCGATTTGATAGTCCTGGCCCAGATCGATTTGGAAATGATCAAAAGTGGGGTTGGGAGATATCTGCCATGCTGCGGTTGCCGATGGATCGTTAACTGATGTGCAACTGTTGAAGGCCCCTGAAGTGAATTCGCCTGGTTGCCCGTTGCAGTAGCTTGCAATTTGCACTTCGTATAGTGTGCATAAATCTGAAAGGTCGATGGAGAAGCTATTGCCATTGAGTATGACTTCGGTCCATGGGTCTGAGGTGTCTAGAAGTCTATATCGAAGGAGATAATCACCCCCTGGAGCTAGGGAGGAACTCCAATTCACCACCGTAACTAGGTCGGTTGTGATATCTATGGAGGTAATATCGGGCGGCTCACAACCCGGGCTGCCAATGATTTCTACACAGTAATCTTCGATCTCTCCCGGTCGGGCGGTATTGGGGCAGGCACTGCCCACGTTGTTGAATTGCATGATGACACGCATACGCGTGAGGCCTTCTTCAGCGTCTTCGGGGATGGTAATGGAGTCAATGGCCGGAGCACCGCTTGTAGCCTCTGTTTCTACAGCTACTTCGCCGCTGCTGAAAAACCCGTCTTGATTATAGTCTATCCACACCTTGAACTCTTGACTAAAGGCCGTGCCCGAAAAATCTGGAGTACCCGTAAATGGATAAACGGCTCCGCGAGCGAGGAGGGGCGAGGGTATGGAAACGCCATTATTGATGTATCCATCGGGGTCAGCTTCAGAGTCTCGGATGAGTAGATTGCCTACATTGATGCTGGCTATCCATTCGGTTCCGTTGTTGAACCCTGCCGGTTCGCAGTAGTCTGCATCCAGGCAAGCACCACATCCACTGGTGAGGAACTGCATATTGCTGCCAAAGCCAGTTTGTGCCGTATCGCAGTCAGTTTGTATTTCGTATTCGTAAGTCGTACAGGCCATCAGGTCTGTTGCCAGGATCGAATTACCAGAGCTGGGTAATTCCGTCCAGTTGCTAGTGCCGACAGGTCGATATCTCAATTGGAAAGTAGAAGCAGCAAAGACATTGCTCCAGGAGAACCGTGCAGCACTCGGAGACAATATTTCAACGGAGAGCTCTTCGGGCAATTCGCAGCAGCCGTCGGTACGGAAAGTCGCCAGCTCTGTTTGTAGACTTATATCGCCGCAGTCGTATACAAACTGGTATTCTACAGTTTCGCAAAAACCGATAGCAGTCGACAAGTCGATAGGAGAGGAAGGATTATCGATTACTGTAAATGGCTGTGTAGATCCGACAGTTCGATATTCAAAACGGAGATTTTCTATATCGGCTATTGTATTAAAATCTATGAGTACTTGCGGGCCAACGGTCGTAACTTTTACCGAGCTGGGCGGTAGGCAGGCGTTGCACAATCCGTTAAGTGATTGCATGGCATTGCTGGCATTGAGCCGCCCGCCAGTGACTGTAATCCCAGATAAGGAGGTATTTGGCGTAGTTGATTCGAGTACGACGTCTCTGATCAATCTGGCAGCTCCCTGTGGGTCGCTTTCGAGTAGTTGGCCAAAAGAATTACAGGGCAGGCTATAAAGCAAGGCAACGGCCCCGGTCACGGCGGGTGCTGCGGCAGAAGTACCGAGAAAATTTCCATAGTTGTTGTTAGCGGTCGTGGTAAAGACCTGCTCGCCGTATGCTCCGAGGTCTATTGACGTGCTTCCGAAGCCGGCTCCCAGTACTTTTACGTCGTTGGTGTTGAGGTTAGTAACGCTTATCAAAAACTCGCTCGGGCAGGTCGTGGGCAAATCGCCAACTATATCGACATTAAAATTTTCATTGGTCGTTGCGCCGATGCTCAGTATGCCTCGTTCACCTAGCGCATCGTAAAGCCCGCACCAAATCGGACTGTCTTCGGCTTGTCCTTCGTCTATTCCCCAGCTGGCGTTGGTAGCTACTACATAGGCACCTTCCTGACCGCTGCTTTCGTCGTAGGCTATGCGCTGTTCTAAGGCATATGAATAGGATTCTATGACGACGGCTTCGGAGGCGTTAAAGTCGTTGCGAACGATCATAAGCTTCACATCCCAGTTCATTCCTGCTACACCTATTCCATTGTTTCCCTTGGCGCCGACTATACCGCTCACTGAAGTGCCGTGGCTACCGCCTTCTATAATGTTATTGTCGAGTCGGGCATTCCAACCATTGACGTCGTCTATGTATCCATTTTGATCATCGTCTATCCCATTACCGGGTATTTCGTCTCGGTTGACCCAGAGGTTCGGAGATAAATCTTCGTGGTCGGTATCTATTCCATTATCGATCACGCAAACGACGATGGTATCGCCATTGGTGGTTACGCCGCCTGTGGTTAAGTCCCAGGCATCAGGCGTATCGAAGTCGGCATTGAGCTGACCACCGATCTGGCCTACGTTTCTATGCTGCCACTGCTGAGGATATAGGACATCGTTTGGTGTTGCCCTGAGGGATACAAAATGGTTGAATTGTGCAGCGACCACCTCGGGCTGGGCTTCGATAGCTTGTCGCATTTTAGACTCGTGTTGCTCGTTGTAGTCGAAGCGCAATAGCCAAATATTAAGCGGAGCTGATAGCTGCTCAAAATCCGAGAGTTCGCTCTGTGCAGCGCACCATGACTTCCCGTCCACATTATCCAATAGATCGACGATAAGCTCTCCTTGCACATGAGATAGTTGCTGGGCAGAACTAAAAAAGGGATTACCAAAAAATAGAATAATGGTATAGGTAGCAGCTAAACGAAACATAGATCACAATTTAGGGGATTAATGCATCACGCGTACTAAATTGTTGAAAGAAGAAAGGGGTTTTGATCAGCTTGTGACCAAAACCCCTCTTTGAAAGAATTTTGACGATTGGACTTATCCATTCATACCTGCCAGAAACTCGTCGTTATTGTTGGTTGAACGCATGTTGCGCATCAAGAACTCGAAGGCCTCTTCTGGCTTCATGTCCGAGAGGTGGTTACGCAGTACAAACATTCGCTGGGTTGTTTCGCGGCCTAGTAGCAGATCATCTCGGCGCGTGCTGGAAGTCGTAAAGTCGATGGCGGGATACATGCGCTTATTGGCGAGGCCACGATCGAGTTGCAATTCCATATTGCCGGTGCCTTTAAACTCCTCGAAGATCACTTGATCCATTTTAGAGCCAGTTTCTATCAAGGCCGTGGCCAGAATGGTGAGCGATCCGCCACCTTCGATATTACGAGCTGCACCAAAGAATTTTTTGGGCTTTTGGAGTGCGTTGGCTTCTACACCACCGGAAAGCACCTTTCCACTTGCAGGTTGCACGGTATTGTAGGCACGGGCAAGCCGAGTGATCGAGTCGAGCAAGATGCACACATCGTGCCCGCATTCGACTAGTCGCTTAGCTTTTTCGAGCACGACATTGGCTACACGTACATGGTTGTCTGCTGGCTCATCGAAGGTAGAGCTGATAACCTCTGCCTTTACACTGCGTTGCATGTCGGTCACTTCCTCGGGCCGTTCATCTACGAGTAGAACGATGAGGTAGGTCTCTGGATGATTCTCCGCTATGGCGTTGGCAACGTCCTTGAGCAGGAATGTCTTACCTGACTTAGGCTGAGCTACGATCAGACCGCGCTGACCTTTACCAATCGGTGTGAAGAGATCTATTAGTCTGGGACCATAGTCTCGTCCGGTTCCTTCAGTGCCCGATAAATGAAAGCGTTCGGTAGGGAACTCTGCACGCAGATAATCGAAAGGAACCCGGTCGCGTGTACGTGCGGGCTCCATCCCGTTGATCTTGGTCACGTCGGTTAGCGCGAAGTATTTCTCCCCTTCCTTTGGTGGGCGGACTGGTCCTTTGATGGTATCTCCTGTTCGGATTCCGTAAGAGCGGATTTGAGCTGGAGAGACGTATACATCGTCAGGGCTAGTTAGGTAATTGTAATCGGCAGACCGTAGGAAACCGTAGCCATCTGGCATCATTTCGAGTATGCCTTCTCCATTGACCAAGCCTGTGAGGTCGTAAGTCGGCTTTTGCTCTTTTTGACGACGTTCGCGGCGATCATCTCGATCGTTTCTTTCGTGGCGGTCATTTCTTCTGTTGCCACCTCGATCTTCACGCTCCCTAATGCGAAGGCGTCTGTCATTTGTGCGGCTGCTGCCTTTGTCGTTGTCTTTTGGTTCGTCTGTGCTGCGACGGCCTCTACGGTCTCTTCTGTTGTCTTCCTGATCATTATCGTCTCGGCGATTGCGAGTCGATCTTCTGGGCCGGTCTTCCCCGCTTTTGTCGTCCGAGGGTTCGCTTCGGCGGCCTCTGGTTGATCTGCGGGGCTTTTCTTCCGCATTTTCGTCTTTATTATTGGTCGTTCGGCGACTTTTTGTAGATCGCTTTGGCTTTTCGCCATTATCGTCACTTTTTGTGCTGCGGCTGGTACGGGTTGTACGGCGTGTCGGCACTCGATCTGTATCGGAAGCAGCCACGGGTTCTGCGGCAGAGCCTGCACCCTGAGCGGCTTGATGATCGATAATACGAAGAATCAGATTCTGTTTGTTAAGTCGCTTGTAGCCACTCAGGCCCATTTTTTCGGCTAAGTCTTTTAGCTCGGGCACCAACATGGCATTTAGTTGCGCGAAGTCTAGCATTACTATGTTGTGAAGTAAAATAATGGCTTTCTCTGCCAGGGGGAAACTCCCTCCTCAACGTCTGACGATTCGAATGATCCTCGAGAAAGCGCGTTTGGAAAATATTGGGATATAAAATTGCCGGACGGCAATGTCTATACACGCTTATAGAAAATTACACAAGAGGATAAATACCTCTGCCGTGTGCTGCAAAAGTACGTTATAATTCCTGAGTACGTATAGTATCTTTGCAAAAAAATGACAAGCGAGGACTTGTTTAAGTCCTTTTGCGTCTCTTTTTAGTCTGAATAAATGACTTTTCATGCTTAGAATAAGCCGCTTTCGCCATGATCGCGAAGCTGTATTAGCCGGACTCACTAAAAGACAACTCCCCAGTGCTTCAGAAACCATCGATCATCTCCTTGAGCTAGACGATAAGCGGAAGGCATTGCAAACTCAGTTGGAGGGCAGTCTTGCGGATCGCAATAGCTTGTCGAAAGAAATCGGTGATCTATTCAAATCCGGAAAGCAGTCAGAAGGTAACGCGCTTCGCGAGCAAGTGAATAAACTAAAGGTAGCTGCTGCCGAATTGGAGGAACAGTTGAAGGCCGTTAAGCAAAATCTTCGCGAAGAGTTGGTTAAGCTGCCCAACATACCTCATGCAAGTGTGCCTGCTGGGGTAAGTGAAGAAGACAACGAAGTCTATCAAGCGCATGAAGGCGAACTTCCGGTATTAAATGACGATGCCAAACCGCACTGGGAATTATCGGACGAGTACCAAATATTCGATCTGGAGTTGGGCGTGCGAACTACGGGTAGCGGTTTTCCTATGTTTCGCGGCCAGGGGGCTCGCTTACAGCGCGGATTGATTAACTACTTCCTAGATAGAGCTACCGCCGCAGGTTACGAAGAGTTTGTCGCACCACTCCTGGTCAATGAAGATACTGCCTTCGGTACCGGTAGCCTCCCAGACAAGGAGGGTCAGATGTACTATGTAGGAGCTGATGATTTTTATCTCATTCCTACCGCTGAGGTACCCCTGACCAATATCTATCGCGATCAAATCGTAGAAACCAAGGATTTTCCGATAAAGCTCTGTGGATATACACCCTGCTTTAGGCGTGAGGCGGGCAGCTATGGCGCGCACGTACGTGGGCTGAATCGGGTACACCAGTTCGACAAAGTAGAGATTGTTCAGATCGCCCATCCGGATCACAGCTATCAAGTTCACGAGGAAATGGTCGAGTATGTCGGTAGCCTGCTCAAAGAGCTTGAACTGCCATTTCGCATTCTTCGCTTATGTGGGGGAGACCTGACCTTTGCCAGTGCACTTACTTTTGACTTTGAAGTATGGTCGGCCGCTCAAAAGCGTTGGCTCGAAGTAAGCTCTGTGAGTAACTTCGAAACCTTCCAGAGCAACCGTATGAAACTGCGCTACAGAGGAGATAACGGCACCGAGCTAGCCCATACTTTGAACGGAAGTGCTCTTGCATTGCCCCGCATTATTGCCGCCCTACTAGAGAATAACCAGACGGCGGAAGGGATAAGGCTGCCAGAGGTGTTGCATAGCTATGTGGGGATGGAGATGCTTAGGAGGTAGGAATTCCCCCTACAACTCCATCTTCTGCTTGATCTCGATGATCTCGTAGCCTTCGATGACGTCACCAACCTTGATGTCGTTATAGTTCTTGACACCGACACCGCACTCCTGACCGGCGCGAACCTCTTTCACGTCGTCCTTGAAGCGCTTGAGGCTGGCTAGTTCACCGACTACACCTTCCTTTTGCGGGTAGATCACGATACCGTCGCGCACTACGCGCACCTTGGTCTCACGGGTAAACTTGCCTTCGTCTACGCGGCAACCGGCAATGGTACCGACTTTAGATATTTTGAAGGTCTCCTGTACGGTAAGCTGGCCAGTTGTACGCTCTTCCTTGGTGGGTTCAAGCATACCTTCGATGGCACTCTTGATCTCCTCGATGGCCTCGTAGATGATCGAGTAGGTCTTGATCTCTACACCTTCGCGCTCGGCTAGCTTACGAGCAGTCGCACTCGGGCGTACTTGGAAACCGACAATGATCGCATCAGAGGCTGTAGCGAGTAGGATATCGGATTCGATAATCTGACCGACAGCCTTGTGGATCACATTGACTTGTACCGTCTGCTGACTCAACCCGATGAGCGAATCGGAAAGAGCCTCGATAGAACCGTCTACATCGCCTTTTACGATCAGGTTCAGCTCTTTGAAGGTACCCAGTGCCAATCGACGACCGATCTCGTCCAGGCTGAGTCGCTTGTTGGCGCGGTTGGCCTGTTCGCGATTCAGCTGAGCGCGCTTACCGGCCAGTGCCTTGGCATCTTGCTCGGTATCCATTTCTTTCATGACCTCACCGGCTGGCGGGGCACCATTCAAGCCGAGTAGCAGCACAGGCGTAGAAGGGCCAGCCTCTTTAACCTGCTTATTGCGCTCGTTAAACATAGCGCGAACGCGACCGTTGTGCTCACCAGCTACTAAGATGTCGCCTACGTTGAGCGTACCGGTTTGAATCAGCACCTTGGCTACATAGCCGCGGCCACGCTCCATAGAAGCTTCCAGTACCGTCGCCATAGCAGGGCGATCTGGGTTGGCTTTCAGCTCCAATAGGTCGGCTTCCAGAAGCACTTTTTCGAGCAGCTCGTCTACACCGTCACCCTTCAGGGCACTGATGTCCTGGCTCTGGTACTTACCGCCCCATTCTTCGACCTGATAATTCATCGAAGCGAGCTCGGTCTTGATCTTATCTGGGTTCGCACCCGGCTTGTCGACCTTATTGATTGCAAAAACGATGGGTACCCCAGCAGCTTCTGCGTGGCTGATGGCCTCCTTCGTCTGGGGCATGATGCTGTCGTCAGCAGCGATAATGATGATCGCGATGTCGGTCACCTTGGCACCACGTGCACGCATAGCCGTAAAGGCCTCGTGACCCGGTGTATCCAGGAAGGTGATCTCGCGACCGCTGTCTAGGGTTACCTCATAAGCACCGATATGCTGCGTGATGCCACCGGCCTCGCCAGCAATTACGTTAGCGTTGCGGATGTAGTCGAGTAGAGAAGTCTTACCATGGTCTACGTGACCCATCACGGTCACGATAGGCGAGCGGGGCTTCAGATCTTCCGGATCGTCTACCCAATCTTCCTCTTCCTCGATTTCGAGGCTTTCTTCGGCAGAGATAAACTCGATTTCGTGGCCTAATTCTTCAGCAACCAGCTCGATCACTTCAGCATCCATGCGCTGGTTGATCGATACGATTACACCGGCATTCATGGCGGTCATTACGACTTCAGAGACGTTGACATCCATCATATTAGCGAGCTCCTGCGCGGTGATGAACTCCGTCACTTGCAGCTTGTCGCTAATTTGGCTCAACTCTCTTTCCTCCTGCTTTTCACGCAGGCGCTCGCGATTTTCGCGGCGTAGTCGTTGGCGTTTTTTCTTTCCGCCACCTCGCCCTTGCAGGCGAGCCATTGTGGCCTTGATCTTATCTTCGATCTCCTTGCTGGAGACCTCTTTGGGTTCGTCTTGCTTGCCGCCTCCACGCCGATTTCCACCACCGCCTCCACGCTGCCCGGCTCTCGATGTATTGGGGCCAGTCGTTATCTTTTTGCGCTTTCTACGGCGGCGCTTATTATCGTCCTTCTTATCTGAGCTGGAAGACTTTTTCTCCGGCTTTTTGATATCGATCTTACCTAATATCTTCAAACCGCGTAGCTCTGGCGCATCGGCTTGAATATCGGGGCTCTTACTACCAGAAGAGGCAGGCGCATCGGGTTTTGATTCGCCGCCTGAGTTGTCTTCAGTATCAGATTTAGCTTCGGCGGGCGCAGGTGTAGCCTCTGGTTTTGGTGCCTGCTCCGGCTTGGGCTCCGGCGCTTTTTCAGCGACCGGCTCTGCTTTCTTAGGCTCCGCTTTCGGTGCTTCTTCTTTCTTGGGCTTGGGCGCGGCGGGCTTCTTATCGAGGTCTACCTTACCCAATACTTTTAAACCCTTCACCTTGGGTGCTTCGACTTCTATAGTTTCCTTTACGGCTACTTCTGCCGGATTGGGCTCTTCCTGTTTGGCCACTACGGGCTCCGGAGCAGGTGTCTCTACTTTGGGTGGAGCAGGCGCAGGCGGCGGAGGTGGTGGTGCAGGTATGCTGGGCGGTGGTGGGATAGAAGGGGTGGGCGGCTTGGGCACAGAAGTCTCCTCCTGCCCGCTGGGCCGGTTGCCAATGATAATATTGTCTGCTTCTCTTTTAACAGAAGCTGACTTAGAGAACTCTTCCTGTAGTACGGCCTGCATCTCGGCATCCACCTTAGCAGTAGGCTTATTGTCGATCTCAAATCCCTTGTCAGTCAGGAAATCGACGATCGTGCTCGTACCTACGTTGAGCTCCTTGGCAATTTTAACTAGTCGTTTACTCATTCAAGTACTTACGAGCCTGCTCACATAAGGCAACTCACCTTATCGTTCAGGCTCAATTATATCTTTTTTTGGGTTGATTTTGCCATGAAATCGGCAAAGAAGACCGAAAACATAACAAAGATAAGGCGTTTGTGGGTTTTATTCAGCGTTTAGGTTTATTGGGTTTTTTGACTTCCGCAGGTGGAAGGCTAAAACCAGTGGGCCGATTGAAGCAAACCATACTTCAATCGGCCCAGATTTCGAATTAGTTCTCTTCAAACTCAGCAGCTAGCACTTTCAGCACAGCCTCTACCGTTTCCTCTTCCAGGTCGGTGCGGCGTACCAGCACTTCTGGTGTGAGTTCGAGTACGGAGCGAGCCGTGTCGCAGCCTATGGCTTTCAGCTCGTCGAGCACCCAGCTTTCGATCTCGTCGGCAAACTCTTCGAGGTCCACGTCGTCGATCTCGATCTCGTTATTGCGGAATACATCGATCTCGTACTGCGTCATTCGGCTGGCCAGCTTGATGTTGGTACCGCCCTTACCGATAGCAAGCGAAACCTGGTCTGGCTCTAAGTATACTTTAGCCCGTCGCTGCTCCTGATCCAGGTCGATATTAGCTACTTTGGCGGGCGTCAGCGCACGCTGTATGTACAGGCTGATGTTGTTGGTGAATGGGATCACGTCTATATTCTCGTTTTGCAACTCGCGCACGATGCCGTGAATACGAGAGCCCTTCATACCTACACAGGCACCTACCGGGTCTATGCGGTCGTCGTAACTCTCCACAGAAACCTTAGCCCGCTCACCCGGCAAACGAACTATGTCTTTGATGGTGATAAGCCCGTCTTCGATCTCCGGTACTTCCTGCTCCATCAGTTTGGCGAGGAAGCGCTCATCGGTACGCGATACGATAACCACCGGGTTGTTGTTTCGCATCTGCACCTCCTTGATGATGCCTCGCGTCATATCGCCTTTGCGGAAGAAATCGCCGCGCACGGTTTCTGTTCTGGGCATGACGAGTTCTATGCCGGTCACATCGTCTAGTACGAGGATCTCGCGCTTCAAAATCTGCTGCACCTCGCCCAACACGAGCTCCCCAACGCGCTCGGTATACTGGCGGTATATTTCGTCCTTCTCCAGCTCCATAATACGGCTGATCAGCGTCTGGCGAGCGGCCATGATCGAGCGGCGGCCGAAGTCCTCCAATTGCAAACGCTCGTAACATTCTTCGCCGATCTCATAATCATCGTCTATAGCTTCTGCCTCCGAGATAGAGATTTGGCTCAGCTCGTCGGTTACCTCGCCATCTTGTACGATCTCGCGTACGCGCCAGAGCTCCAGGTCTCCCTTTTGGGTATTGACAATGATATCGAAGTTTTCATCTGTTCCGTACTTTTTGCGGATCAGCGTGCTGAATACATCTTCGAGTACACGCACCATGGTGGGGCGGTCTATGGCCTTGCCAGCACTAAATTCGCTAAACGTTTCGACTAGGTTTATCATAACTAGAACGTCACTTTTACAATGGTTTTTTTGATAGCGTCGAATGGTATTTCTACTTCTTCCACGCGGGTCACTTTTCGCTTACCTTCTTTACGGCGCACTTTAGCTTCGAGCTCTATTTGAGCAGGCTCGACCTTGGTCAACTGCCCGGTATACTTATCACCTTCAGTGAGATGTACCTCCACGGTGCGGCCTATGTTTTTTACATATTGCCGCCACAGTTTTAAAGGTCTGCTCACACCAGGGCTGCTCACTTCTAAGATGTACTTTTCGCCCAAGGGCTTCTCTACATCTAGATAGCCTTTTTCCAGCTTTCGACTTATGCGCCTGCACTTATCGAAGGTCATAGCCGAGTCGCTGTCTACAAAGACTTCGAGCTTGTTGCTGCTCTGGTTGATGTCCACCAAGAAGCAATCCTGAAAGTCGGGTTCTTCCGCAAAGAATTGCTCCAGCATGTCGGTGATCTTCTCTTCCAAAGGGTTGTATTATGCCATAAAAAAGAGGGAACCGAGTGGTTCCCTCTCCGAGATGGTAAGTCTTGTTGATGTAAAAGTAACGCTTTTATGGGAAAAGGGTTGAATTTCCGCTAGCCGTAGGATGAGCTCCTGTTCGCTCGACGCATCGGAGGACGCGCTCTTGCTTTGCTCGACACATCGGAGGACGCGCTCCACAGGTCGCGCAGGCCTCCGATGAGCTCGCCTAGAGAGAGATTGACCTCCGGGTTCCAAAGGGCAAGCGAAGCGAGCCATCCAGTCTCCGGGTTCCGAAAGTAAGCGGAAGCGAGCACTCCGGCCTTTTTGTTTTAATTACAATTGCTGCGCTTTAATAGAACATACTCTCCTTGCTTTTTAAATGCTCTCGGAGATATGCCAGTATATTTTTTAAAAGTCTTGGAGAGGTGGCTCACATCGGTGAAGCGCAACTCGTCTGCAATTTCGGAAAGGGTATAGTCGGAATTTAATAGCCTGATCTCTACTAGCTTCAGCTTAGCCTTCAATACATACTCACGCAAAGACATCTTGACTTTCTTGCGAAAGAACTCGCTTACATAAGTAGGAGATAAAAGGAAGGATCTCGCCAGCTCATCTACTTTCAGCTTTTCAGGTTCTCTTATATTTTCATTTATGTAGGTCAGCATTCGGGCAATGCGATCGTCTTTTTCTTCATCAAAGGCGGTTTCATAAGCGGCACTCTGTTTAATATTTCTCAATAATATTTCGAGGACACTCGTCATCAAGCTCTTGATCAAAAGTCCAGAGTTAGACCGTTGGTTTTTGTTTTCCCTCGTTACCAACTCTACCAGAGTATATAGATGTTGTCTGTCAATATCAGACTGAATGACATCACCCGGCATTTGGTTGTAGTTCGATAGAATGTACGATGCCTCACTAAACCAATCGGCATGGCTAATTGCATTTTCCTTGTTAGCCTTGAAAAAGCCGGAAGTGAACTTGAGAAATACAAACTTCGTCGGTTCCTCGATCTGGAAGGAATGGCATTGCAACGGCGGTAACAAAAAGATGCTGTCAGATTGATAGTCGTAGTAGTTGTAATTGATACATTGAGTGCCCCTCCCTTGTTTTATCAAAACCAACTCAAAAAAATTATTCTTGGCGGGTCTCTTCTTCCATTTGCTCAATTCTATTTCTTGTATTTCAAAAGGCTTGTAGGCTTCAATTACTTGCATGTATAGTGGTTTTGCTTGTAAAACTAGGGCTGTTTTCAATATTCCTCTAGATTTAACCTGATAGAACCTCGAAATGTACAAGTTTAACCTCTGTACATACAATGCGTACTTATTCAAGGACAGCCAATTTTGTACTTGTGGGCAATAGTGTTCACGACCAAATGCAAAAAGGCATGACTTATTATTCTGTTTTAGATGTTACCCCAACCTCTGATGGTTGGATACCAAACTACCTGCCTACGGCCAATAAATTAGTTGCTCAACACGGGGGTAAGTATCTGGCTCGTACAGCTAAGCACGAGCAGTTAGAAGGGGATGAGCAGAAAGCTGCCCTCAGAATCATTATTCAGTGGCCGTCAAAAGATTCCGCCGAGGCCTTCATGAATGACCCCGATTATGCACCGCATCTTGAAGCCCGAACAGCGGGATCAATCAGCCACCATTATCTAATAGAAGCCACCGATGATTTGGCGTAAAAATAATTTGAATAGATGCGCTTTGAGACTATAAACCCAGCTTACAATTCGGTTTTCCATGCTGGGAAAATTAGCCTGGGAATAGTCGTGCCCATTGAAAACTATAGTCAAAGTGCGGTGCCATCTATGAAGCGGCATCTGGAGCGGGTTAAACTCGTGGAAGACCTAGGCTTCAAAGCCATTTGGGTTAGAGATGTTCCTCTTCAGGTACCGACTTTTGGCGATGCCGGGCAAACCTTTGATCCTTTTACCTATTTGGGATTTTTAGCTGGGCAAACTAGTAGAATCGCATTAGGCCTAGCCAGTGTTGCCCTACCCCTGCATCATCCCGTTCACGTCGCTAAGTCTGCCGCAACTATCGATCAATTATCGGCAGGGCGATTCATTATGGGAGTTGCCTCAGGTGATCGGCCAGATGAATACCCGGCAATGAATGTTGATTTTGAAGGGCGTGGCGATCTGTTTCGAGATGCCTTCACCTACATAAGGGCGGCTAGCAGCGAATATCCAAAAATGGAGAATAATGCTTTCGGAAGCTTGAGCGGGATGGCAGATATTTTACCGAAACCATACCTAGGTAAAATACCCATGCTAGTTACAGGCTTCAGCCGGCAGTCAATGGAATGGAATGCACAGTACGGTGACGGCTGGATTTACTACCCCAGGCATCCTATGCAACAGGCGTACACCATTACGCAATGGCGTAGGCTTGTCGATCAATATCACGAACGCAGCAAGCCGTTTATGCAACCTTTGTACGTAATCCTGGAAAGCGATCCCGACTTTAGGCCGCAGCCTATACAATTGGGTTTAAAAACGGGCTTGAATTATCTGATCGAGTATTTCCAAGACTTAGAGCAGATGGGTGTAAATCACGTAGCCATCAATCTCCGATTTCAGCCTGAGAATGTGGAAAAGACACTGGAAATATTGGCTAAAACCATCCTTCCAAAATTCAATCCTCAAAAAACATGACTCAAAAAACAATCCTAATTACTGGCAGTACCGACGGAATCGGTAAACTGGCTGCAGCAAAATTAGCTGGAGTTGGTCATCAACTGATCTTACATGGGAGGAATCCCGATAAGCTGGAGTCGACCATCCAAGAGATTAGAAGCAGCTCTGGAAATAATGCGATCAGTGGACTTACTACTGACTTCTCCGATCTCAAAGCGGTCAGGGAAATGGTAAAAAAGCTATCTGAAAACGCTACGACTATTGACGTACTTATCAATAACGCCGGTGTCTATAAAAGCAGAGAAAGTGTCACCGAAGAAAGTCTTGAAATGCGCTTCGTCGTGAACTATCTAGCTCCATACTTGCTGACCAAGGGGCTTTTGCCTCTGCTGAAAAAGGCAAAATCTCCTCGGGTCATCAATTTGAGTTCCGCCGCTCAGGCCCCCGTTTCCCTGGCAGCTTTAGAAGGAGAGAAACAACTTTCCCACCAAGCGGCTTATGCACAGAGTAAGCTCGCCATCACTATGTGGAGCACCTATCTGGCTAGATCAGAACCGAGTCTAAATGTAGTAGCCGTAAATCCAGGTTCACTACTAAATACCAATATGGTGCGGGAAGGCTTTGGTTTTCATCAAGCACCAGCTGACAAGGGTGCGAGCATATTATTCGATCTTGCCACATCTCCGAAATACGAAAATGCCAGCGGTAAGTATTTCGACAATGACCTAGGTGGTTTTAGACAAATGCATCCCAGTGGCCTTAAATGGGCGAATATTGAGGAGTTGATTCGTAAAACAGAGGAGTTAATTTTTAGATAATTGTCCGCGCCACATATCGAAGAGATTGACCTCCGGGTTCCAAAGGCAAGCGAAGCGAGCCATCCAGTCTCCGGTTTCCAAAAGTGAGCGATAGCGAACGCTCTGGTTTCTGAGTTCCAAAGGTGAACGCCCCGGTCTCTTCGTCACAACCCTCTGTAGTCACATAGCGCATGTTGGTATAAATAAAGATTGAGCAGAAAGTGGCTTTTTACATCTTGGCTATTCATTTAAGAGCCACCTGTGAGAAATCGACTTTACAATAAGCCACTGAGCACTCTGCTATTAGGCATTTATGCCAGCATTTGTTTTGGACAAACATCAGCCAACAATTTCAGAGAGCAGATCGAGGAATACCTAGATAGCATCAAGATCCCTGGGGTTATGATCAGTATTGTCCAATCAGACTCAGTTGTTTTTGCAGAAGGCATCGGATACGCAGACATCGATAAGCAAGAGAAAGTAGATGAGCATCATCTATTCCGCCAGGGGTCTATTTCCAAGTCTTTTACGGCCATGGCCCTATTGCTGGCACTGAAGAATTCTACTTACGACCTGGATACACCCATAAAAGAGATCGATCCCGATATACCACTTACGAATCCATGGGCAAATACCCAGCCAGTTCGCATATCTCATTTGCTGGAGCACACGAGTGGTTTTGAAGATTTTCATCTTCATGCCATGTATAGCCATGCTACAGATAGCGTGCCGCCTATCATAGACATGGTAAATGACCATAGCCAATCCCTAAAGTCTAGATGGCCACCGGGTAACCGAAAAGCGTATTCTAACCCCAATTATATTGTTG
The DNA here is from genome assembly GCA_039025055.1 of Bacteroidota bacterium. GTDB lineage: Bacteria > Bacteroidota > Bacteroidia > Chitinophagales > Saprospiraceae > Neolewinella. The sequence goes on from JBCCPC010000032.1 coordinate 50,183, forward strand.
CTGGGCATCTGGTTGAAGTCTTATCAGGGCAAAAATTTGATGAATATGTGAAAGAGAATCTGCTGCAAAAGATCGGAATGAATCGATCCGGTTTCTACACAACCAAGCCCGAAAGCTTTTCCTTCTCAACAGGGTACAGACGATCTGGTAGCATACTCTCACCTACGCCTTTCGCGCGAATAAACGGGAGCCCCGCTGGAGATTTCTGCTCGAACGCTCAAGATATGGCTGCCTATCTCCAGTTTATGCTGCGCCGAGACAGCTCCATTTTTAGCCAGACTGATTTCGACCGCATCGAAATACCGCAGACCAGCATAGCAGCCCACAATGGCCTTACATACGGCTACGGCTTGGGCAACTACTCTATCTGGAAAAAGGGATATTTATTTCACGGCCACGGCGGGCAAATCGATGGCTTTGCCGCTAGGTACCTTTATTCGAGGGAAGCGGATTTGGGAATAGCCGTCGCTATGAATCGCAATGGAAATGAAAATGCACTGCTCGATTTTGTATTGGAATTAATCCATCCCAATGAATCGATCGCTCCATTCAAAAGGCAGATATACCCCATTCCCGATTCTATTAAAACTAAGTTCTCTGGTTTCTATGAATTCAATAGCCCCAAGAGTAAGCTAATCGGCTTCACCGATAAAATGCTCGCTGGCTTGACACTCGATTTTAAAGAGGATAAAATCATCACTAAAACAATTTTAGGTAAACCAAAAGACACCCTCTTTTACGCTGGCAACAATCAGTTCTATTACAATGGCGAAGGGGTGCCCTCGGCCATGCTTCTGGAGTCTGAATCTGGCCACTCAGTCTTATGGATCAACGATAATTATACGGAGATAAAATCCCACACTCGGCGATTGATCATTTTCTTTGGGTTACTCCTTTCCTTTCTTTTTACGACTGCATTCTTTGCTTACAGCCTGGTCTGGCTAATCAGGAATGTTTTTCGCAAGGAGCGCAAAGATTCTCTCAGTCATCTTTTGTTATTCGGCTTCGGTCTTGCTTTCGTGTCGATGTTTGTAGGCTTCGGCCTTTCGGTTAGTCACCCGCATACGGCTCAGCAGCCTACCTTTTCGTCGCTCTTGATGTACTTCAGCTCTTATGCGATGGTGCTACTGGCTGTGGGTTCCGTCTTGAGGTGGAGACAGTTAGAAGGGAAAAAGCGGTTCATGGTCTTTTATGTGTGCAGCTCCATAGCTGCAATCATAATCTCTGTCTACTTTTGGAATATTGGGTTTGTGGGGTTGAAATTGTGGAGCTATTGAATTTTTGTAGTTCCCTGCCTGCTGGCGCATGGCAGGCAGGCGCAGGTAGGGGGCCTTTTAGAAGGCGAAAGGTATAATCGTGCTTCGTTCGACACATCGGAAGATATGCTTCCTTTGCTCTGCTCGACACCTCGGAGGACGCGCTCCTCAGGTCGCGCAGACCTCCGATGAGCTCGCGGAAGGAGTTTGGTTTCTCGGTTCCGAAGGCGGGCGAAGCGAAGCGTTAGCTCTCTGGTCTCCAAAAGAGAGCGTAGCGAAAACTCTGGTTTCCGGTCTCCAAAAGAGAGCGATAGCGAACGCTCCGGTCTCCGATAAGGAGTACATACCTCCATCTACCCCTCTCGAGTCTTTCTTCTTTTATCTTTCCTCTTTCTTCTTTTCTCTTTCTTCCTTCCTCTTCCTTACCTTTAGCCTACAATTTGTGTCAAGTTTGACGAGAGCAAAAGACATACTCGAAAGCCCACTCACCTACCTCAAGGGCGTAGGGCCAGCCAAGGCAGACCTGTTGTTGCAAGAGCTGAGCTTGGCAACTTGGCGAGACTTGCTCTATCAGTACCCGTTTCGGTATATCGACAAGACGAAATTTCATCGAATTGTCGATCTATTACCAGATATCGGGGAGGTGCAGTTGAAGGGTAAATTGACGCGGCTGGATGTAAAGGGCGAGGGCAGAAAAAAGCGGTTAGTAGGCAGACTGAGAGATAGCAGCAATGCCTCACTGGAGCTGGTCTGGTTTACGGGAGTGAGCTACCTGGAGAAGATCTTTAAGGTGGGGACTGAGTATGTGGTCTATGGTCGGATTCAAGAATTCGGGGGGCGATTGTCGATCAGCCATCCGGAGATGGAGAAGGTAGCGGACGCAGCCAAAGAGCCAGCCCTGAGCTTTGCGCCGGTCTACCACAGCACGGAGAAGCTCAACCGCAAAGGGCTGGATAGTAAGGGCAGACGTAAGCTGATCAAATTGATCTTAGAGCAGTTGCCCGACCAGCGACCAGGAGAAATGCTTCCACCTGCGGTAGTCCAGAAAATAAAACTGATCCCGCATGCGCAGGCCCTCCGCGACATTCACTTCCCCAGAGATCAGGAGGCGTTGAATGCGGCGCGTCGGCGGCTGAAATTCGAGGAATTGTTTTTGCTGCAAATGCGCTTGCTACAGCTCAAAACACAACGAGAAGGACAGGTGCTCGGCTATAAATTTGCTAAGATCGGGCCGGTATTTAATCAGTTCTTTGAAGAGAAAATTCCCTTCGAGCTGACGGGTGCCCAAAAGCGGGTACTCAAGGAAATCAGGCGGGATTTAGGCCGCGGCATACAGATGAACCGCCTGCTGCAAGGTGATGTAGGCAGCGGCAAGACAATGGTGGGATTGATGAGTATGCTGATGGCGATCGACAATGGCTACCAGGCCTGCCTGATGGCCCCGACAGAGATCTTGGCCTACCAACACTACGAGTCGATTGGAGAATATGTGGAAGGCCTAGGGTTGCAAGTAGCCTTCCTGTCAGGCAGTGTGAAAGGGAAAAAGCGACAGCACATTTTAGACGAGCTGGCGGCGGGCAACATCCATATTTTGATCGGCACGCATGCGCTGATCGAACCTTGGGTCGAATTTCCCAATCTGGGACTGGCGATCATAGACGAGCAGCACCGGTTTGGGGTAAAACAGCGGGCCAAACTCTGGAAAAAATCGAAGCCCTACCCACCTCATGTATTGGTCATGACGGCCACGCCCATACCCCGCACGCTGGCTATGACGCTATACGGTGACCTGGACGTGAGCGTAATCGACGAGCTGCCGCCGGGCCGCAAATCGGTAGAGACTTTACACTTTTACGAGTCGCGGCGCGAGCGGGTATTCGGGCTCATACGCGAGGAGCTGGCCAAAGGTCGGCAGGCGTATGTAGTCTACCCCCTGATCGAAGAAAACGAGACCCTCGATTTGCTTGCCTTGGAGCAAGGCTATGAGGAAATGCTACATAAATTTCCGCGCCCCGATTACCAGATCAGCATCGTACACGGCAAGATGAAGGCCGCCGATAAGGAAGCGGAGATGCAGCGGTTTAAGCGGGGCGAAACTCAGATCATGGTGGCCACTACGGTAATAGAGGTAGGCGTGAACGTGCCCAACGCCACCATCATGGTGATCATGCATACAGAGCGATTCGGGTTGTCGCAACTGCACCAACTGCGCGGGCGCGTGGGGCGTGGCGGCGACCAGAGCTTTTGTATTCTGCTATCGAGCGTGAAGTTGAGCAAAGTGGGCAAAGCCCGCATCAACACCATGGTCGAAACTACGGACGGCTTCAAGATAGCCGATGCCGATCTGCGCCTGCGCGGCCCCGGCATGATAGACGGCACCCAACAAAGCGGCGTCTTACAGCTAAAACTGGCCGACCTGGCCCAAGACACTCAAATGCTGCAAGTGGCCCGAGAGATGGCCTTGCGTATTTCAGAACAAGATCCGAAATTGGAGCTGCCTCAGCATCACGCTTTGGGTGCTTATCTGAAGCAATTTATGGGCGCAATTAAAGGTTGGGGAAGGATATCGTGAGAATGAAAAAGATATACTTCGATAGACATAGGATGAACATTAGATTCGCACAGCGCGAATCAAAGGATGCATCCGATGTCATCGAGCCATCTTCTACCTTTGCAGCATGAACTTCGATTACAAAGCATTAGCGGATGAAGTCGGCCGAATAGCAGTATCCGCAGGCCGCGAAATCATGCGCATCTACGAAAGCGATGATTTTGGCGTGGAGGTAAAGGGCGATGATAGCCCCCTCACAAAAGCAGACCGGGCGGCGAATACCGTCATCGTAGATGGACTTGAAAAGCTGGATTTTCAAGCTCCTATCATCTCTGAGGAGAATGCCGAAGTGACTTATGAGCAACGAGCGCAATACGATCGATTCTGGCTGGTCGACCCGCTGGATGGCACCAAGGAATTCATCAAGCGCAATGGGGAGTTTACGGTCAACATCGCCTTGATCGAGTCTGATCGGCCGATCATGGGGGTCGTATATACGCCTGTAACAGAAGAACTGGTACTCGGAATAGTTGGCCAAGGGGCGTGGATAGTCGGCCAGGAAGAAGCACTTTTGAAGCCCGCTAGCTTTAGTATGAATGATAATGGACTACGTGTAGTGGCCAGCCGCAGCCACCTCAACCAATCGACGCAAGATTACCTGGCGAAGCTCAATGAACCGGAAGTGGTCAGCAAAGGCAGCTCGCTGAAGATATTGGAGATTGCCAAAGGCAACGCCCATTTATACCCACGCCTGGGACCTACCATGGAGTGGGATACTGCCGCGGCTCACGCCATAGTAGAAGCTGCCGGGGGGCGTCTATTCGATCAGGAGACCGGAGAGCCATTGAAGTATAACAAGGTATCCTTACTCAATCCATACTTCGTGGCTTCGGGTAAAGTAAAGGCATAAGGTATGACCGGCCAAGGGCTTTCGCTGGTGATCATTACCTATAACGAGGTAGAAAACCTGGCTCGCTGTATAGAGAGTGTAGGTGACCTGGCCGACGAAGTGTTGGTAGTCGATAGCGGATCGACAGATGGAACAGTCGCATTGGGGGAAAAGCTGGGGGCTAGAATCTTGTCGAGGGCATTCACGGGATACGGGGACCAGAAAAAGTGGGCGGTGGATCAAGCGAAATACAGTTGGATATTGAGCCTGGATGCGGATGAGGCGTTAGGCCCCGACCTGCGGAAGTCCATAAAAAAAGAGAAGGGCCAATGGCAGAGGCAGGCCTACTATTTGAATAGGCGAAATAGGCTGAAAGATAAGTGGATCAAAGCAGGTGCCTGGTACCCGGACAAGAAGCTTCGGCTGTTTAATAGAGACTGTGTGCATATGCAAACGGTTAAAATTCACGAGGGATTTGCCCCGCTGGCAGGCTGTAATGCTGGGCGATTGACAGGCGATATTTTGCATTACACCAACGACAGCTTAGCGAGTAGAGTCGAGCAGCAAAATCGATTTAGCAGTCTGGCAGCTACAGCTCTTTACGAATCGGGAAAGCGTGGCTCTTTGCTCAGGTTGTGGCTCAAACCCAAGGCCCGATTCTTGGCTGAATTTATCTGGAAAGGCGGGTGGCGCGACGGGTTCTACGGCTACTTTATTGCTAAAACATCGGCCCAATATGTGTTTTGGCGCGAGTCGAAATTGCTGGATTTAAACCGGGAAAAATAGACCTTCCTAACCTTCGCTCAGTTCGTCGAAGAAGCGAATACCGTCTGCCAGGCTACCGATCACTTTTATGCGGTCTTCTTTGTTTGGCGTACGATAGAGCACGGCCTGGTAGCCGGTCAATAAGAGTTTACATTCTGGTAGGTGCTGGATCAACTGGTCGATGTACACCTCGCCCGATTCTTCACCTTCAGGCTGCGATAGTATGGTGAAAATATAAGGAGCCCTTGTAAGCCGGTATGCATCGACTAAATCGGTTATGTTTTGATCGGGGCCAAGGTAGATGGATCTGATTCCGCGTTTACGCATGAGGTAGTGCACGAAGAGGGCGGTCAATTCCTGCTGTTCGTTTTCGCGCAGATAAATCAATACGGTCGTACTGTTGGTCGGCTCAGGAAGTGGTAGCGCATCCAGCGCGCTGTGAATTTTTTGCCGGATGAGCTGCGAAATGAATGCCTCTTGAGAAGGTACCAGTGAGCCACTTAGCCATAGCAGGCTTAGCTTGTCGAGAAATGGATAAATAACATCGAGCATGGTCGCTTCGAAACCGACCTGGTCTATATTCGCCCTGAGGATATGGCCGAACTTATACTCGTCGAGCTCGACCATAGATAGCGTCAGGGCATCGAGTTGAGTCTCGGCTTGTAGGCTGGCACTTCCGAATGAGGATATTTTTTCTGCCCGCTCGCTATCGCTCATCTTAGCTATTTTGGATATGCGAATACCGTTGCGCTTGAGCAGTGCGATGCCCAGTAAATTCTTGAGGTCATCGTCTTCGTAGTAGCGGATATTGGTCGCTGTTCTTCGGGGGCTAATCAGGCCATACCGGCTTTCCCAAGCCCGTATGGTGTGGGGCTTGATGCCTGATAGCTTTGCCAAGTCACTGATCGAATAAACAGCCAATACAGAAGTGGTCCTATGGGTTGTCAATTATAATTCGCACTGCCTAACGGGTATGGGTAGCTTTGGGTTTATAATTTTCCTTTATGTCTTGTCTGTATTACTTCTGCTAGTAATACGCTTACAATCGATCAAATTTGGTTACTTTTCGCATTGGATCGGGCGTTTTCCGGTTCTTTGTTTTTCACATAGCCTACTAACAGCCGCAACTAGCTACAATTCTCGAGACTAATGATTAAAAAGCTTACCCTTCTTTTTGCTGTTTTTATTGCCTCCTTAACGGGTGCCTTATCGGCCCAGAACTGTCAATATCAGTTGCAATTTTTCGACTCCTTCGGCGACGGTTGGAATGGTGGCATACTGACCGTGCATCTGAACGGTGTGCCTACCGATTACGGGTTTACGCCTACAGATGGCGATGGTAGCTTCTTCAATATTTTTATCGATGTAGCCACAGGAGACTCTATCAGTTTGGATTTCGACTCAGGTACATTTCCCGGCGAGGAGTCGTTTTTCATCCTCGACAATGACGATCAGTTGGTATACGAGTCTAGCAACCCGCCTGAAAACGGAGAAGATATCTTCAATTTCATAGTGGAGTGCCAGACGTGTGTATCGCCGCCGGTGGCGAGTGTCGAGTTTTTTCGATTGCGTTCCACCAGTGTAGATGTGCGCTGGAATTCAATCTCTTCCATTGAAAACCCGGTCTACTTACTCGAGTACGGCCTAGCAGGCTTTATGCCCGGCGTAGATGCGATCGACTTGATCGAAACCATGGACACGACCGTACGCGTGCAGCCGCTGACCGATACGACAGCTTACGAGTTTTACCTGTCGATACTTTGCCCGACCGACAGTATGACCGTGGATACCTCTTTAGCTAGGGGCCCTTTCGAGTTATTTACACCACTGAGTAGAGACGTCGGTATTTCCGCTATACTCGGCCCACAAAGCGGATGTGAATTGGGGTCAGAAGATCTGCGTATCGAAATTGCCAATTTTGGCGGGCAGCCGCTCACTTTTATTCCGTTCGACTACAGCATCAACGGCATACCGGCAGGGGTCAACATGCCCGAAGACGGGTTCTTCGTCGGCGTTGTCGGGGCCGGCGAATCTGAGATAACGGAATTCGATATGCAGGGCGACTTTAGTGCGCCGGGCACTTACGTGATCGAAGTCTGGACAGCTCTCGACGGTGACCAAGATACCTCTAATGATACCTTGTCGATAGAGGTCGTGAGCGCGCCCTTCATTACGGATTTGCCCTACACAGAAGATTTTGAAAGTGGCAGTGGCTTCTTTGCCCCAGTTCAAGATGGCTTGGGGGAAAACAGCTGGGCTTATGGCACACCGAGCGGGAATACGATCGGGTCGGCAGGCAGTGGTGAATTTAGCTGGTCGACCAATCCTAGCGGCACGCACAACTCCAATGAACTATCTTATTTGGTTTCGCCTTGCTTTGATTTTACCAATGCGACCTCCGACTATGTGATCAGCTTTTTGTACAGTAGGAATATTGCATTTAGCGATGGGGTTTTCCTGGAGTTCACGACCGATAATGAGAACTGGGCGCGCGTAGGCGAGGCTGGTACGGGCATCAACTGGTTCAATAATTTTCCTTCGCAGTTTTGGAATGGTACCAGCAATGTTTATCTCTCGGCCTTACAAGACATAGGCAACCTGGCCGGTGAGCCATTGGTCAGATTCAGGTTTGGACTGACGAGTAGCCCATCCTTTGAATTAGAAGGTTTCTCTTTCGACAATTTGTATATCGGTCCTAGAGGTACTATCGATTTGGCCGCTACGGATCTGGAGATCGTACAGTTTGCGCCTTGTGGTTCTACTGAAGATTTGGTGTCTATTTCATTTACCAACTTAGGCCAAGTCGACGCCACTGGCTACACCCTCAACTACCAGATCAACGGCGGCGATATCGTTTCAGAGCCACTGGTCTCTTTTCTCGCTCCTGGAGAGTCTGCGGTCTATGAATTCACGACTCTGTTCGACGGTACTCAGGCCGATGAGCTCGAGATAGTCGCCTGGGTAGAGATAGCTGGCGACGAGATCGCGCAGAACGACACCTTGAATACCATCATTAGGAATACCCGGCAGCTACCGATTTACGAAGATTTTGAAGATGGCGAGCCGATTGGCTGGGAATTGGATCCTTCTACTTTTATAGCACAAGATCACGGTTCTCCTACAACGGTTTTGTATACGAATCTTTCCAATACGAATCAAACGGAACGCACGGTTACGGCTAATTACGGCCCCATCGAGCTAGGTGACTCTCTGGCTTTTGACTATCGGTTCGTTAATGACAACGCCAACAATACCCCTACCCAGCTATTTGGCGACGAGGTCAGTATTTTCATTATTGAGAATTGTGGAGATGATGAAGATCTACTCGGCCTCATCAATGCCTTCACGCATACGACTTCCGATGAATTGGCTCGGCGGGCATTTTCGCTTGACGAGTACGCAGGTTCAGACATACAGATCGTATTCGATGCCGACTGGTTTAATGGCGACTACTTCTTCGATCTCGACAATATCAACATCAAGCGTTGTCCGGATTCTCTGGGCATCGAGACAATGGTGACAGACGCCAGCACCAACGGCACGAGCGATGGCTCGGTAAACGTAGCTGTCAATGACGGTATTGCTCCCTATCGCTTCAGCTGGAGCAATGGCGCGACCACGCAAAATTTGACTGATGTGCCTGCTGGCGACTATGTCCTTACAGTCAGCGATGTACAGGGCTGTACGGAAGAAGTTACCGTGCGAGTAGACTTCCTGACCAGTACGGAGACAGAGATTGCCAACTTCGGCAAAGTCGTTGCCTCACCCAATCCGACCCAAGGCAGATTGCTGCTGGATATCGAGCTGATACAAACCGAGTCCTTGCAAATCGAGCTGCTCGACAAGTTGGGCCGGCAGTTGTTCTTGCGCGATATGGGCCATGTGAGTCAGGTACGCGAAGAGATCGATCTGGGTGATATGTCTAGTGGCATATACTTTGCCAGGCTGCGAGCGGGCAACCAGGTTCACACGATTCGCGTTGTGAAAGTGCGCTAGCAGCACAGTTTATGAAAATAGGAATGGTCTGCTACCCCACTTTCGGCGGTAGCGGCGTATTGGCAACAGAATTGGGAATGGGCCTGGCTAAGCTGGGCCACGAGGTGCATTTCATCACCTATCGGCAACCGGTGCGGCTGACCGGCTTTCAGGAAAATATCTTTTTTCACGAAGTGGATAGCGGTGCGGAGTATCCGCTCTTCGAGTACGCGCCCTACGAGACGGCACTCGCCAGCAAGTTGGTCGATGTGGTCGAAAACTATAAGGTCGACCTGCTGCATGTGCACTATGCCGTGCCGCACGCAGCCGTAGCGTACATGGCGCGAAAGATACTGATCAGCCGAGGACGCTATCTGCCGTTTGTGACGACCCTACACGGTACGGATATTACGCTGGTCGGCAACAATGCCGCCTTTGCGGCACCCATCACTTTTGCCATCAACAAATCGGACGGCGTTACGGCGGTCTCCAAGTCTTTGAAAGAAGATACCCTGGCGCATTTTCAGGTTTGTCGCGAGATCGAGGTGGTTTATAATTTTATAGACCTGGATCGCTTCCAGCGAAGCAATAAGGAGCACTTCAAAAAAGCTATTGCGCCAAAGGGCGAGCGCATACTCACCCACGTCTCCAACTTCAGGCCGGTTAAGCGCGTACACGACGTGATCCATGTTTTCAAGATCATCAGCGATCAGATACCGGCTAAACTACTACTGATAGGCGATGGCCCCGAGCGGCAGCGATGCGAAACCCTGAGCCGTCAGCTGGGACTGAGCGAGCACATCCGCTTTTTAGGCAAGCAAGACGCGGTAGAAGAGCTGCTGGCCGTTTCCGATCTGTTCTTGCTCCCTTCCCAAAAGGAGAGCTTCGGCCTCGCCGCTTTAGAGGCTATGGCTTGCGAAGTCCCCGTCATCTCCAGTAATGTAGGCGGCCTGCCCGAGATCAATATCGACGGCGAAACGGGCTACACTTCCGGCTTCGGTATGGTCGATAAAATGGCCGAAGACGCCATGCACATCCTCAGCAACGAAGATACCCTCGCTACATTCAGAAAAGGTGCCCGCGCTCAGGCCGAGCGATTTAGCATAGATGCCATACTTCCGAAGTACGAAGCCTACTACCAAAAGGTGCTGGAAGAGAGTTTGCCAGTTGAGCCGATCGGAAAAGAGGTGGTGGAGGAGCCGTGTCCTTAGGGGGAATTTTGTTACATTTAGGTATCATCGACGATTAGATATACCCAAAATGTGATAAATGATATTAACTGCGAGTCAGATTCTAACTGATAGTATGACTTTGTCGGCTATAGCGGATGACTGCCCATTAATGTCAGGCGAGTCCGTTTTCTTAGCTCGAAGTTTGCTGGCTTATGCTGGAATAATGAAGGACTATGATGATAAGACTATTTGTCAATTGCCTAAAAGTAGACCGGGCTTTACGAATACTTTCTCAAATCAAATAGAGCAAGTTCAGATTTACCCTAATCCAGTTAAGGATGATCGGTTACAGGTTTCTTTTCCATCTCATACCTATCAGCACATAGAACTGCTCAACGCGCTAGGTCAGCGAATAACCACTCAGCCTTTAAGCACTGGCCAACAAAACTATACATTCAGCCCTAGTACTTTTACTAGGTTACCAGCTGGCATTTATACAGTCCGTCTAACTTCTAAAGATCGTGAAAGCGTGGCCATTCCAGTTGTTTTAGACTAGTTCTTACAATGTTACCGATCAAAGAGCATATGCTCTTTGATCGGTTTTACTACTATACTATGAGTGCTAAGGTGTTTTTTGTCATAATTTTTCTGACCTTTTTTCAACTTGTTTTTTCACAGAAGCACGATAATGTTTGGCTATTTGCAGACCTGGCTTTTAGAAGTACAAGTGTTGACTTTTCATCTGGCCATCCAGAAATAGTTGCCTTTGAAGCTGAAGTAGATTTAGAGGGAGCCTCTAGCTCAATTTGTGGTCAAAGTGGGGAATTGGTACTTTTTACTAATGGTTGTAATATCTATGATAAGTATGGCGATATCATAGAAAACGGAGAGGAGATAAACCCAGGCGATACTTGGGATAATTATTGTGATTTTGATACTGGTTATCCTGCGGTAGATCAATCTTCTCTATTTCTGCCCTGGCCAGGAGATTCGTTAAAATATATTCTTTTTCACCGCAGAATAACATTTACAGCTTCAGGCTCTGATCCAACCTCGCCTTTATATTATTCTGTTATATCATTCGAGGAGAATCAGCAGGGCAATGTTACGCATAAAAATATCATCCTCTACGATGAATTGCCGCATTTGGAATCAGGAAACATGACGGCTAATAAGCATGCCAATGGAAGAGATTGGTGGATTACTAACCGTCTTAGAGGCGAGGCAGGTTTTTTAATATATTTACTAACTCCTGAGGGTGTGCAAGGGCCATTTTATGATAGTTCTGCATGGTATGAAGATACGAACCATGACTATGGCAGTGGGGTAGAATGTGAATTTTCCAGTAATGGAAATACCTATGTAGAGCATGCTGCAAGGATTGGTTCCGCGGTTTATTCTTTTGATCGTGAAACGGGTAACTTCATCTTTATTGATACAATTTTGCTTAGCAATACTTTTGAAAACAATATTAGTGCGGGTATCGGTTTATCTCCTAGCGGTCGTTTTGCTTATGTGTCTGATTGGTTATATGTATACCAATACGATTTAGAAGCAGACGATATAGAAGATAGCCGCGTGCTATTGCATACGTTCACTAATCCCGATAGCAATATTATACATCCCCATGCTGTGCACTTCCAGCTCGGCCCCGACTGCAAACTGTACAACTTTATGAATAGCGGTAGATATATCCACCGCATCAACCATCCTGACCTGCCTGGGGAGGCTTGTGATTTCGAGCTCAATGCAGTGGAGCTACCTTTTCCGGCTTTTCGCGATCAGCCACAGTTTCCGCATTTTAGGCTCGGGCCGGTCGGTGACGAGGGCAGCCCCTGCGTGGAAGGACCGAACGCCATTGAAGAGTCGGTGGTACCTACGGCTAGGCTAAAGGTATATCCAAATCCGAGTACGGGGCCGGTGCGCTTGTTTTTGCCAGCGGGCGAGCAGCCGGGCATGTGGCGACTATACGATATGCAAGGGCGGCCTATACAGGAAACTACCTTGAGTCCAGGCCAAGACGTGCGCGTAGATATGACTGGCGAGCTGCCAGCGGGTGCTTATCTGTGGCAGTTGTATAGGGATGGAAGGTTGGTTGAAATGGGTAAGGTGATCAGGCATTAGGGTGATTATAAGGGTTATTTGTATCTTGAAGAAGATGTTAGGAAGTTATATTTCCTGTCAACGTTATAATTTAGTGCTATGCCA
>JBCCPC010000033.1:0-58357 GCA_039025055.1 Bacteroidota bacterium
CAAGGGACGCTGGAGCTAGGTGCCGGTCTGGAGCTGGTTGATATCAACTATGGCCGGGCGACTGCTCAAAACGTAAACCTGGAACAGGCAGCCGAGGGAGTGATCCCCTTCAGCTGGGACGATGCGGCTGCTGCGACGTCGTCTGCCGACCCCGATAGCTATCGGGGCGAAGTACTCTTCACACTAAGTGTACGCGCCACGACAGACGCCGAGCTAAGCGACCTACTGAGTCTGACCGGCCGCATAACTGGTGCTGAGGCATATCCATTAACTGGAGGGGTGTCGAACCTCGTGCTGGGCTTCTTAGCCGACGAGCAGAGCTCGGCGGACGAGTTCAGCTTACGCCAAAACGTACCCAACCCGGTAGATGGGGTCACGCAGATCGGCTTCACGCTGCCAAAAGCAGAGACGGCTGTGCTGACGATACGCGATGTACAGGGCCGCACGGTGATCGTACGTGAAATCGAAGGTCATGCGGGTACCAATCTGGTGCCACTGAACCGCAGTGAGCTGGGTGCTAGTGGGGTGTATAGCTACACACTGGTAGCCGGGCAGCATGCTGCAACCAAGCAGATGATCATCAGGTAGTGCGCTGACGCGCCCTCCCTGGAATAGCCACTCTCCGAGTGGATATGAATAGGACACGGACGAACGCGGATAAACACGGATTTAAAAAGCAGTTGAAAATTGCTTGGTCTGTGTTTATCCGCTGGGATCTGTGTCCTATTTTTGTTTGGTAGGGAGGTTGAAGCACCGTACAGTTGCAGTACTTTGCTAAGCTACTACCTGCGGAAGTGCAAAAAAACCAACCATGAAAAAAAGAGTTTGCTTACTCGCCATTTCATTGATCAGTGCGCTTGCTGTTTGTGCACAGTCATTCAATTGCACCTTGCGCGATAATCTGGATTACACAGAGGAGCTCAGCGATGTATGGGGATATGTGGCTCCAGATGGAACGGAATATGCCTTAGTCGGGCTGTTTGACGGTCTGTCTATCGTGAGTTTGGCCGATCCCGATGATATAGAAGAACTGCATTTTATTCCTGGAGACGAGTCCATATGGCGAGACATAAAGACGTTTGGTGATTATGCATACGTGGTGGCTGATACGGGTGACGACGGCTTGTTGATCGTAGACCTATCGGGTTTGCCAGCTTCTGTTTCTCATCAATATTTTAATCTCAATCCACCGGGGCCGGGCGTCCTGAATCAAGCGCATAATATTTATATCGATGAGTCGCTCGGCTATGCGTTTATAGCGGGGGCGAATGTGAATAGTGGAGGTATGCTGATTTACGATGTGGCCACGACTCCAGGCACGGCGGGATTCGTCGCATTGGGCCCCAACGTGTATGCGCATGATGTGTATGTAGACAACAATCTGATGTATGCCAGCGAAATCGGAGTAGGTAACCTGTCCATCTATAATATCTCAAACCCCAATAATATTACGCTGGAAGGCAGCGTAATCACGCCCTTTGCTTTCACGCATAATGCCTGGTCAACGACGAATAATCAAACGGTATTTACAACAGACGAGCGGGCAAATGCATCGGTAGCCGCTTACGATATAAGTGATCTGAGTAATCCGGTTTTACTCGACGAGTTCAGACCACAGCGAAGTCTAAATACAGGGGCTATTCCCCACAATGTGCACGTACTTGGCGATTATCTCATCATCAGCTCGTATACCGATGGAATAGAAATTGTAGATGCTTCAGTGCCTGATCAGATGGTTGAAGTAGGCTTCTTCGATACATGGCCAGGGCAAGACGGAGGATTTAACGGGACCTGGGGTGCCTATCCTTTCCTACCTTCGGGCTTGGTTTTAGGAACGGATATTTCCACGGGTTTGTATGTTGTTGAGGTCGATTATCAGATAGCGGGCCGCATATCGGGATTGGTGACAGACGCGAGCAGTGGTGATCCTATTAACGGGGCGCAGGTACAACTGGCTACGCCTGCCGGTGTGAGTGATCTGAGTCAGGCTGATGGAAGTTATGCACTGGGAAGCGCAGAATTCGGTACGTTTGTTTTGAGTTGTACTTCCGCAGGTTACGAAGATTTCTCGATAACGCTTACCCTCGATTCTGGCGACCAACTGGATCAGCCAATCGAGCTGGTGCCGCTGAGTAGTTTTTCTGTTTCAGGTCGGGTAGTGGAAGCCAGTATTGGCGCACCCATAGATGATGCCGAGGTTCGTATTGAAAACGAGAACGGTGAATTTATAGCTTCTACAAATTCGGAAGGTAATTTCTCTTTGTCATCGGTCTTTTCAGGGGAATATGATTTGATCAGCTCGAAATGGGGCTTCGAGAATGAAGGGGAAAATGTAACTATCGATCCAGGAACAATCCTCAACCGAACGATGAATCGTGGTTACCTTGATGGATTCTACGGTGATCAAGGTTGGACATCTGGCGGCGATGCCACAACTGGTGATTGGGTGCGCGCCATACCTATCGAGACGAGTAGTAGTGGAAGTGTGGCTAATCCCGGTCAGGATGCGGCGGGTAGTCGCGACATAGGATCTTACGCCTATGTGACGGGCAACGGTGGTGGTACGGTGGGTACTGATGATATAGACGGAGGAACCGTGACATTGACATCGCCCATTATCGACTTGACCCTTTTTCAGAGCAACGACTTGGTCGTCAGCTATCAGTATTGGTTTTTTAATGGATTCGGTAATGGTGCACCAGACGATGAGTTGACGATTGCCATAGACAACGGCAGCGATCAGCAGGTCATGAAAACCTATACTGTAGATGACAATACCAGTCAATGGATAGCGGATAGCCTTTTCTTTAACGATCTGAGTATTCCTATCACGAGTGAAATGCGCATCGTCGTGAGCAGCTTTGATCTGGGCAACGCCAATGTGGTAGAAGCTGGCTTCGATGATTTTCGGATCGGTCAAAATACAACGGCACTGCCGGTTGAATGGGCAGCTTTCGAGTTGCGGCCGACTGATTCTGGCATTTGGTTGGATTGGCAAACGTCAACTGAATCTGGAAACAGTTATTTTGAAGTCGAGCGAGCAAGCGTGAATGGTGTTTTCAGTCGCATCGGCAGGGTAGAAGGAGCTGGATTTTCTGAAGAGCGTACCAGCTATCAATTTTTTGATGCTGAACCACTCAGCGGATTTAATCTATATCGCATTAAGCAGGTCGATGTGGATGGTACATTTACATATAGCCGATTACTTGATCATTACTGGGGTAATGAAGACGATCCGGTAAGCTTATTCCCTAATCCGGCGATTGATTGGGTCGAAATCGATGTCGAAGACGATGTAGAGATAGAGATATACGATCAGCTGGGCAAATGGATTCAGTCATCCTTTGTTCGTGATGGAAAAATTGATGTAAGGTCTATGCCAAGTGGTATTTATCTGATACGGACTAAAGAGAGTAGCTTTAAATTGGTGAAGCGATAACTTTAATTGTGGATTAAGCTTTCCACATATTCATCTTTTGGCCGCCTAGAAAATGTATCTTTGCGTGCATATTGTTCATCTCTGATCGAGGACAGAATGGATTGAACAATGCTCACTAGATGTTTATGGGACGAATTTTAATTGTTTTGAATACTGCGGAAGGTAGCAGGTGGCTATTGTCGTATGTGTTCGCCATAGCCTTATTAGGGCTCCAAGCTCAGACGATTGTCACTGGATACGTAATCGATGCGCGCACTGGAGAGCCGATACCTGCGACTAAGGTTTTGATTGGGCCAGAGCTGTCTTTGGCCGATGCGGAGGGTCAGTTCAGAGCGAATGTATTCGGGCCTGCCGGTACGGAACTCACCATAGAAATAGATCGCGAAGGATTTCAAGGGTTTACCAAAAGCATAACGCTGACCGGTGAGCCCAGAATGGAGGTTGGCGAATTGAGGCTAGTTCCCGGCGGGGATGATCAGGTAGATATTGCTCAAGAGTTGCTTCCAACGATTACGCTGAATGCCAGTGATTTTGATGATGCGGGAAGTGGTTCGCAGGGAGTAAGCGGTCTACTGAGTGCCAGCCGCGACCCTTTCTTGTCGGCGGCTGCTTTCAACTGGGGGGCGGCCCGATTCAGGATTAGAGGCTTGGATGCCAAGTATACCGACTTTTTCTTGAATGGTGTTCGATTTAACGACCTAGAAACCGGTCGCGTATTCTGGGGCCAGTGGGGTGGTCTCAATGACGTTACGCGAAATAGAGCGGTGGTACTGGGTTTTGACCCGGTCGAGTTCGGGTTTGGTGGCCTGGGTGGTGGACAAGAAATAGACCTCCGAGCCAGGAATATTCGTCAAACAACAGAAGTGGGTTATTCGGTAGCTAATCGAGCTTATCGCCATAGAGTGATGGCTACGCATTCTAGTGGACTGAATAAGGATGGCTTTGCGTGGGTCATCTCTGCTTCGCGACGTTGGGCGGAGTCAGGCGGATATGTAGACGGCACACCTTATGATGCGTACAGCTATTTTCTGAGTCTGGATTATGTCGTTGGTGAAAGTGCTTTTAATGCTGTGATTTTGGGTGCGCCCAGTAGTCGTGGTCGATCTACAGCTAGTGTGCAAGAGGTATATGACCTAGTGGGGTCGGTTTACTACAACCCCAATTGGGGTTTCCAAGACGGACAGGTAAGAAACTCGAGAGTAGCGACCTACCACCAGCCCATCATGATGCTACGCCACGACTGGACGCCCAGCGAGACCTTTGAGCTATCTACCAGCCTGGTCTATCAAACGGGTAGGGGAGGTAGTACGGCACTCGATTGGTTTGAAGCTCCAGACCCCAGACCTACATATTATCGCAATTTACCCAGTTTTCAGCAGGATCCGACGCTCAGACAGGCTGTTGCTGATCGATGGGCCGAAGACCCCATCGGCATCGGCCAAATACCCTGGGATGAGTTTATCGAGATCAATCGAAACATACCTGAAGAGACGGTCAATGGCGTTACGGGTAAGCGTGCCAGATACCTGGTCGAAGAGAGAAGGAACGACGTTACTCGTTTGGGTTTTAATACTAGATTGCAGGCGTCGATCAGCGATCGGGTAACGCTGACAGGTGGTGTCAATTACAATCGTCAGATCACGAATTATTACAAGACCGTAGACGACTTGCTCGGGGCAGACTATACGGTAAATATCGATCGATTTGCGGCCTTTGACTCATCTCTGACGAGTTTGTTTGTTCAAAATAACCTAGATAGGCCCAACGAGATCATCAGAGAAGGCGACCGCTGGGGCTACGATTACGACTTGGTCACTAATCAGGGTCAGGCTTGGGCGCAGCTGAAAACGCAACTTAGAAGGCTGGATTTCTTTGTAGGCGGCTCGATAGGTTTCAGCAATTTCTACAGAGATAGTAAATTGAGAAATGGCCGCTTCCCAGACAACAGCCAGGGAGAAAGTGAGCGCGCTGAGTTTACGACCTATGCGGCCAAAGCCGGGGCTACCTATAAAATCAATGGTAGAAATTACCTACTATTGAACGGTAGCTACCAGGTGCTGCCGCCCAACTCCAGAGATGGCTTTGCAAGTCCGCGTACCCGTAATCAGCTAGTCCCGACACTGACGACCGAGAAAGCATTCGGTATAGAGGGTGGCTACCAGCTTAGAACGCCTTTCGTCAATGGTCGACTAATGGGCTACTACAGTACAGTCGATGATATTATCGAAAATCGGTTCTTATTCCTCGACAACGCCATACAGACCCCGACCGGTGGAACGGCTGGTGGATTCGTGAACTACATCACCAAAGGTATAGATACCGAGTATCGCGGCCTGGAGATAGCCCTGGAAGTCAAGCTCAACAGCCGATGGACAGCAACAGGTGTGGCGGCACTCGGATCCTATACCTTCACCAGCCGACCGACCATCACGACTTTCCTGGATAATGATGCGACCGAGTTCGAGAGTCCAACGGTATTTGTCGAAAACTTCTTTGTGCCCAATGGGCCACAAACGGCATACAGTCTGGGCCTTAGCTACAACGATCCCGATTTCTGGTTTGCTCGCCTGACTGCCAATTTCTGGCAAGATCAGTACTTAGACTTCTTCCCGTCTAGGCGTACCGTCGAGGCAGTTAGCTTCGTACCTGAGCCCAGTGTAGCCCAAGAGGCACTCGATCCCGATAGCGACTTGTTTCAGCAAATCGTTGGTCAGGAACGTTTAGACCCCGCTTGGACGCTCGACTTCTTCGGGGGTAAGTCCTTCAAGATCAACGATCAATTCATCTTCTTCAATATTGGAGTGAATAACATACTGGATCGTCAAGACATACGAACTGGTGGCTTTGAGCAGTCGCGCTTCGACTTCGATGGCAAGAATGTAGATCTGTTCCCGAACCGGTACTTTTATGGGTTTGGGCGGAATTATTTTGTGTCATTAGAGTTTCGCTTATAAAGCAGCTGGTTCTAATGGCCGGAGGTCATTAGAACCAGCCATACGGAGGGTTTTCTGTTTTGGATTTTGGAAAAACCTAAAACAGAAAACACTGATAAATCTGAATTTAATATGAGTAAGTTTTTTCTTTTTTTTGGTTTTACCTCACTTCTTCTAATCACCAGCTGTGTCTTCGAAGAATTCGACGAACCCCCCATCCGGGTATTACCTGGATTGGAAGGTAATATCTCGATTCAAGAGCTAAAAGACCTGCACGTAATAGGCACCGATGGCAATGCCATTCCTGACGGAAGCGTACTGGAAGCCGTGGTCATAGCCAATGACGAGGGGGGAAACATCTTCAAAGAGCTATTTGTAGAGGACGAGACTGGGGGTATCTTGCTTCGTATAGATGTGGCAGGCTTGAGTGCGCTTTATCCGGTGGGTACTCCGGTAGCGGTGCGCTTAGACGGGTTGTTCGTGACCAGCTTTGCCGGCAAGTACCAAATCGCCTCTAATGCCGACGGCGAGCGCATACCCGAAGGAGTAACAGCCAATACGGTTCTCGTGAATGCCGAACGGGTAGATGTGACCCCTACTGTACTCAGAATCGCCGATTTGGCAGATGAAGCGACTTTTCAGCGGTATATAAGCACCCTCGTTCAGTTTGATGATATTCAGTTTATCAATAGTGATGCCGGGGTGACTTATGCCGATGTAGTCAACAATGAATCCATCAACAGAACGCTTCGGGATTGTTTCGGCAACGAGTTGGTGAGCCGGATGAGCTCATTTGCAGACTTCGCGAGCCAGCTGACGCCTACGGGGAATGGCTCTCTGGTGGGTGTACTTTCGGTCTTTAATGATACCCGCCAAATTACACTACGCACACCTGCCGACTTTGACTTCGAGAATGAACGCTGTGGCATCTCCGTAGGCGGTGATTTGATCAGCATAAGTGAGCTGAGACAGCAATTTAGCGGGACTTCCACCAGCGTAAGTCCAAATACAAAAATACGCGGGGTGGTTATTTCCGATCGCACAACGAATAATATCAATAGTCAAAATCTCTTTTTGCAGGATGGTAATTCAGGTATTGCCATTCGCTTCGATGAGGAGCACGAATTTGATCTAGGTGAGGAATTAGAAATTAGCGTTGGTGGTGCACCTCTTGAAGAATTTAGAGGTTTGCTTCAAGTTGGTGGTTTCGGTGGCGTTCCTATAGGAAATGCTTCTTCTCAGGGTAATGGCACACTTCCTCAACCGCGATTGGTTGACCTGAGCGATGTTGCTGCCGACCCAGAGACCTACGAGGGCACTCTAATTTTAGTCGAAGGGGTGACCCTTTCAGGTGGCTCGACTCTGGGTGATCAAGACATACAAGCTAACGATGGAACAGCTACCGTAGAGCTCTTTACTTTTTCTAGTGCGACATTCGGAGGCACTGCTTTGCCTAGTGGTGAAATCGATCTGGTAGCCATAGTTTCAGAATTTGACGATTTACAATTGGTTATTCGATGTCTTGGAGATCTATCGGGCGGAGAACCTTGTGGTGGAACTGGTGCAGAAGAGCAAATTAGTCTTTCAGATGTCAGAGCACAGTTTTCTGGCACAACCACAAGCGTACCTGCTAATCGCTTCATACGCGGCATTGTGATCAGCGATAAAGACGCCGGTAATATCACTACCCGAAACCTCATTATTCAAGACGATAGCGGCAGCGGTATCGTAGTGCGATTTACAGCAAACCACAACTTTGCACTCGGCGAGGATATACGGATAGATGTGGGTGGTCAGGAGTTGAGCGAATTTCGTACAGTCTTACAGATCAATAATGTACCGAATGACAATGCCGCTAGTTTTGGCCCGGTGACCTTACCAAGCCCAAGGATGGCCACTGTCCAAGAAATTTTGGACAATGGCGAGACCTGGGAAAGTACACTGGTACAGATCAATATGGCCACTATTTCGGGTGGGAGTACTTTTCCTGAAGGAGGTACACTTATGGTAACCGATTCTGGAAGTGGCAGCTTGGATATGTTCACGAGTAGCTTTGCAGATTTTGCTGGTGATTCTGTACCCACGGGCAGTGTTACCTTGACGGGCTATGTGAGCGAATTTGAAGGGGCTCGGCAAATATCCATGCGCAGTTTGTCGGATATAAACTAAACGAGGAATCCACACCAAAAGTCGAAGACTTTTGGTGTGGATATTTTTACGATTGGTCCTTATCAGTTGACCATTCATCTGGATTTAGTTTAAGCCCATGTAGTGCAACCCTAGTTTCGTGCTAAACCACAATTAAAAAGCCATGAAACTAATTGGACTGCTATCTATACTGCTCTTCGTACTTTTCCTTTCTTCTTGCTCAGATGATGCCGACCGAAGCCGTCGACTGCTGATTTGGACGGACGTTGACCTCTCCAATACCGATTTTACGCGACTCTACGCCGATGGAGCATTTGTAGGCGAGGCTGTCAGCTATGACCTACTGCCCGACTGCTCGGTAGAAGACGGTCTATTCGTTGATTTGGCACCTCAGTCTTCGGTAAGCCTTACAGTCGAAGATGCAGCAGGTAGCAGCCGACTATTGGCTACCCTTAGCCTGGACGATTTCTCGGATGGGATCAGTGTAGTGACTACTATGCCAGACTCGGCAGCTGTGGTCAGGATTGATGGGACATCAGATGATGGGTGTACACAAGTCTATTTATCATGGTAAAAATTTATGCCCGATAATTTGCAGCTTTCACTGCCGCTCTAGTATCCGGATCTTGCCAGCCGATTACGAAGTCGTCTTCGTCTACGCCTTTTGAGATGATTTCGTCCCCTATTTTTAGGTTGGTGCCATCGTGATACAACCAGACTTCACCGTTTTCTTTTAGTTGGACGTGGATGAATGCTCCGTAAATCCATTTATGGTTTCTATGACCAGTCTGGTAAAGGATATAATGCCCGCTTTCATCATCTTTTACGTAGTGGTTAGTTATACCATCTTGCTCTTTGGGTGCAAAATCGTAGACATCTTGTAAAGCAGTCTTGATAATATTTCGGTACTTAGTTACTTTATCCATAGTTCAATTTTTTATGCTGAAACTGGGGTTGCAAGACCTACAAAAATATCTCTGCCAACATACATCTGGCACTGCCGCCGCCATAGGTCTCTATGGTCTTTAGGTCAGCATGCACGATCTGGCTGCCATCGCTCTGAAGCATTTGCACTTGCTTTTGATCCAGTGCCGTGTAGGCCTGAGAAGACATAGCCCAGACAGGTCCGTATTTACCTTGAAGCTGTAGCATATTGCCAGCAAACTGGGCGATCTGATGCCAGCTTAAATCGATAAGTAATTTACCCGTCTGGCCGATGGAGGCCATGACTCTACTCCGGTCTTTATCTATGATCGATTCGGTGCAAATGACCACCTGACCTTTTCCCACGGCCATGATCACATTGGTGTGGTAGACGGGCAGGCCGAAAGGGTCAGTGGCCTGGAAAGGAATGGGCAGGTAACCCGTCATTTCACACCACTCATTGAGAGCCTGATGGGTAGATCTCTTAGATAAACAAGCATAAGCCATTTTGTGCGCCCGATCGAGGACCAAAGCACCTGTACCTTCCAGCATCATATCAGGATACTTTTCCCAGCTTTCCAAAGCCATATGGCGATTTACTGTCCATCGGTCGGCTATAGCATCCAGTATGTCGCCGCGTCGCTCCAGCCTGCGGTTGGGACTATACATGGGGTAGGTAATAAGGGTGCCATCGCTATGGGTGGTGATCCAGTTGTTGGGGAAAACGGCATCGGTCTTGGCGGGTTCGGGGCTGTCTTCGATCACCATCACTTCGATTCCGACTTCGCGCAATTTTTCTACAAAGCCATCGAATTCCTGTACAGCACGCTCGGCAATAGACGCTTCCGAGACTGCTCCGGGTACTTCCTGGAAGGCGTTATCATCAGCCGTTTCGGGGTTGAAGCCGAAGTTGGCCGGGCGAACCATGAGGATTTGATTGGTTAAGGACATGGAGGACATTTAGAGCGTGAAGAGCATAGAGAACACGGAGAACATAGAGAACATGGAGATCACAGAGAACATGGAGAGCATCAAGAACCTCGTGGCGTCCGACCAAAGGAGGACCCGCGAGCGTTCGGTGTTGTAGAGAGCATAGAAATCAATCGAAAACCGGCCCCGGAGGGGTCTTCCTAGCGGCGAGGAAGGTCTACAATGCGCAGCTCTAGGGCCTTTCTTTCTACCGCCTTCCCCCAAGCATGCCCAACAACCCTCTGGTCAGTTCCCTGGCTACTGTGCGGCCCATTTGGCGGGTCGTTGTCGTACCCATGAGTTGCTCGAAGATGGACTTCTTCTTACGGCTTCGGCCACCTCGGCTGGTGGTTTTACTCGCCTTTTCGCGCTCTTTGCGGAGTTCCTCCTGACGGGCTTCTTCCTGGGCTTTTTTGATGCGCTCGGTCAGGATTTCGTGGGCACTCTCGCGGTTGACGGACTTGCTGTACTTCTCGACTAAGCGGCTATTGGATTCCAGCTCTTTGATCTCTTTTTTGGTGAGGATGTCCATACGGCTCATGGGTGCGCGGAGCATACAGTGCACTAGGGGGCTGGGGCGTCCCTTGTGATCGAGGGCGGTAACGAGGGCCTCACCCGTACCGAGCTCGGTGAACAACTGGTCGACGTCGTAGTACTCGGTGATGGGGTAGTTTTGGCTGGCGAGCTTGATGGCTTTACGATCTTTGGCGGTGAAAGCCCGCAGCGCGTGCTGAATTTTTAGACCCAATTGGCCGAGGACCTCGTCGGGTATATCGGCTGGGTTTTGGGTGACGAAGAAGATACCGATACCCTTAGAGCGAATCAGCTTGATGATGGCTTCCAGTTGGTCGAGTAGGGCGTCGCTGGCTTCGCTGAAGATGAGGTGGGCCTCGTCTATGAATATGCAAAGCTTAGGCTGTGGCAAATCGCCTTCTTCGGGGAAGGTGGCGTAGACTTCCGCCAGTAGTTGCAGCATAAAGGTGCTGAACAGCTTCGGCCTATCCTGAATATCGGTCAGTCGTAGCACGGAGACAATACCTCTGCCGAGTTCATCGACCCGCGTGAGGTCGTCTACATCGAAGGAAGGCTCGCCGAAGAACTGGTCGGCCCCTTGCTGCTCCAACTCGACGATCTTGCGCATGATAGCACCGATACTTGTGCCCGACATGGTGCCGTATTCGGCTTTGATTTCTTCTTTGCCTTCGTTATTGAGGTATTGCAACAACCTGCGGAAGTCCTCTAAATCAAGCAGCGGAAGCTTTTTATCGTCGGCATACTTGAATGCGACGGCGACTATACCCGATTGGGTGTCATTGAGGTTGAGCATCTTGCTGAAGAGCACCGGCCCGAATTCGGAGACCGTAGCTCGCAGCCGCACACCGGCCTCACCGCTCAAGCTCAATAATTCGACCGGGCTGCCGATGCCCTCGAAAGGTAGGCCAATGGCGTCGTGGCGCTCGTCGATCTTGGGGTGGCCAGGACTGGGCTGGGCGATACCGCTCAAGTCGCCCTTCAAATCCATAACTAAGCTAGGCACACCGACCTGCGAAAGCTGCTCGGCCAGTATTTGCAAGGTTTTAGTCTTACCCGTGCCCGTTGCACCGGCAATCAGCCCGTGGCGGTTTAGGGTCATCAGCGGTATGTTGACGTGGTTGTCGGTGAGGGTGATGCCGTCTAACATGGCCCCGCCCAAGACGAAACTCTCACCTTTGAATGTATATCCCTCGGCAATCTCCGCCTTGAATGCTTCTTTCTGATCAGTTGTTGACATTATTCCAATCGTTGATGCGCTTGTCGTATTTGCGTTTGTCGAAGGGCCAAAGATCGATATTACCATCGGCTTCGAGCTGATTTTCCAGTTCGCTGGGCAGTAGCTCACCGAAAAAATTGAGGCCAGTCAGTTCCTCTACTTCGTCTATGCTGGCGGCATACTCGAATAGGGGATCATAGCTCACCTGATTGGGCAAAATGAAGCCGATGCCCTTTTGTTCGGGGTCTTCCAGATCGAGTAGCACTTTAAAATAAGCCGCTGGAATAGCGACTTTGGTATCTCGGCCAATCTCTCCCTTAGGATCGCGAGTCATCACGGGCCCAGTAATGACGTATAGGCGCCCAAATTTCTTGGCCCAATCGCGAGTTACTTCTTCCAGCTCTCGCCAGATGCCTTGGTTGAATTGGCGGGCCTGAGGCGAGATGTTGCTCATCATGAAGGTCTCGTCAGCCCATTCAGCATTCCAAGCCATATCAGCAAATGGTACCAGGTGACCCCGGTCGTAACCCGAGCCCCGATAATCATAAGTAGTGGCTGTTCCTCCTTGTACTTTAGAGTCCTTACGCCAGTTGTCTTCGCGGCGATTCCAGGGCTTGCGCAGCTGACTACCGGTGAGGATGTGGGCCGTCCATTCTGCCTGTTCCCAGTCGTCATCATAGCTCAAGCTAAAGCCTTGATGATGAACGATTTGTCCGGTGCCACCTGAAGGTAAAAAGTACGCTTCACCTACATAGTCTGGTTCGGGTTCGAGTTGCGACTGGTTGAAGAAATACACCAGCCCGGCAATGATGGCCCCGAACAGGCCGACTCTCATAATGGTGTTGCCCCCCGATTTACTGGAGGAGTTGTGGTTGGTTCTAAATCTGGCCATAGGCTTAGACGAGGTCTTCGGCGGCAAATTTGAGGGTGACTTGACGGCCGTCGAGCAGGGTCGCTCTTAAGCTGGCAATCTTAGGGAATTCGTAGGCATAAAAATACTCGGCCGTTTGCACTTTAGCGCGATAGAAACGCAGTTCCTCTTCACCTTCTGCATAGGCCAATGCCTTCTCGGCGGCTATACACTGCTTCAGCCATTGCCAGGCCAGGACGTACATGCTGAAATAATCCAAAAACAAGGTCGCATCAGCTAAATAAGCGCGTGGCCCCTGACTCATAGCGACGGCTTTGAGCTTCTGGGCCGTATCTCCGAATTTTTGGAGTTGAGCCTGTAATTGCTCGGCCAGCTGTTTTGAAATATCTAAACTTACGCGGGTAGATGCCTTACCCGAAGTTTCGGACTCTTCCATCTCCTTCAAAGGCGAATTGGGTATGGAGATCGTTGCCATCACTTCCTGCATCAGCAGTTCCAGTGCGCGGCCGTTTTCCATTACCATCTTGCGGCCCATGAGGTCTAAGCCGTGAATGGTGGTCGTTCCCTCGTAAATGCTATTGACCCTGATGTCGCGGTAGTGCTGCTCTAGTGGAAAATCGTCGCAGTAGCCGCCACCACCGAGTACTTGCATACCCATGCTGACTGAGAAATTACCGTACTCGGCCGGGTAGCTTTTGGCGATGGGCGTGAGCAATTCCAGCAGCAGATGATAGTCTTTTCTCGTCTGCTCGTCGTCGGCATGCTCGGCCATATCTTGGTATAGGCTGCACTGCAAGAGTAGAGCCACGCTTCCCTCTACCACAGCCTTTTGAAAGAGGAGCATGCGCCGCACGTCTGCGTGCTCGATGATGGAAACCTGTGGACTGCTGGCATCCTTGGAGTCGGGATGGCGGCCTTGAGGCCGCTCTTTAGCGTATTGTAAGCTGGCGTAGTAGGCGGCCGAAGCTGTAGAGGCTGCCATGAGGCCGGTAGCGATACGGGCCTCGTTCATCATCTGAAACATATTGGCCAGGCCGCGTCTTTCCTGCCCGACCAGATAGCCGACGGTCTCGCCCTGCTCCCCATACATGAGGTGAGCGGCGACATAGCCTTTTTGGCCCATCTTGCCGTAGATGCCCGCCGTGGTGACGTGATTGTCGATGAGCTCACCGTTTTCGCCAGGTATGTATTTGGGCACTACGAACAGGCTTATGCCTTTAGTGCCAGCTGGTCCTTCAGGGTGTCTAGCTAGTAGTAGGTGTACTACATTTTCTACCGAGTCGTGATCGCCGCCAGAGATATAAATTTTCTGCCCGCGGATGGCGTAGCTGCCGTCGTCTTTTTTGATAGCAGTGGCAGTGATGTCGCTAAGTGAGCTACCCGCTTGTGGTTCGGTCAGTGCCATAGTACCTTGCCACTGGCCAGTGGCCATTTTGGGTAGGTAGGTTTTCTTGAGGTCTTCGCTGGCGAAGTTCCTAATCAGGTTCGCTGCGCCAGCTGTAAGACCACCGTAAGCCGTAATATTTCCATTGGCTGCCAATAGGATAAACTTGCCGGCATTGAGTACGGTCAGTGGCATTCTCTGACCACCATCGTCGTAGTCCCAGTCGGCGGTCAGCCAGCCGCCTTCGCCCATAGCGCGCATGCCTTCGCCAACTGCGGGCTTGACCTTCACTTCGCCGTCTTTGTATACGGCCTTCTCCTTATCCATAATCCGGTAGTGGGGAAACAAGTACTGATCGCCTAGGTCTTTGGCGGCATCTATGGCCAGATCATTCAGATCAGGATCGTAATCGGCGTAGTAAGACTGAGCTTTCAGTAAGTGCATTTCCAGCATTTCGCTCAGCAGGAACTTCAAATTTCTTTTACTAACATACTGCATACGGTGAAGATACTAGAGCTACACAAAATGTCAGCAATCAATCAAAAAGTAAATTCAAAAACTACTTTGATTTTTGATTATTATACCTTGTGACTTCCCAAACAAATGTGCTATTCTCTCGGTGGCATAGAATCTTTATCTCCCCTTCAAATGAGCAAATTTTACCTTGCGTTTGCTTTAGCAATATGCACGCTCTCAGTTTCTGCACAATCATCTTTTCAGGCTCAACCTACAGCTTATGAGCCGAATCCGGGATCGCTTGCCGAACTCGAGCACTACGACTTGGTCAGTATAGACCATGCGGCTTTCAGAGATCTGTGGGCGCAGCCTTTTGACCGATTTGAAATCACCTTGGAAGGTCTATCTGAGGCCATTATGCCATTTACCCTCGATCGAATAGATCTTAGGGCTTCCGACTATCAAATGGTCATAGGTAGTGATGGCCAATTGGTGCGACAAAAGCTACCTTCTGCACAATTCCTAGGTCAACTCATTCTTCCTGCTGGCGGTAAATCTATTTTAACCATCTCAGAGACCTTTCTGATGATGTATTGGCAGCTTGAAGATCGAGAGTATTTTCTCGATCCACTCTGGCGTTACGACCCCGAGGCACCTCGCGACGTATACGTACTCTATACCTCAGATGAAGTGATTGCGCCCGAATTAGGCTGCGGCAACGACCACAATCACGACCACGACCACGACGAGGGAGGTGGGGCACCGCCAAGAGAGGCACAGCGCATGATGGGCTGTGTAGACTTTGAGATCGCTTTGGCCGCAGATTTCGAGCTTTTTCAGGACTTCAACAACAACCCCGTCGAAGTCGAAAATTTCATGCTCAATAACCTAGCCCTTGTACAGACGCTATACGACGATGAGTTTGGCGAAGAGATCAACTTTTTTGTGACGGCCATTTATATCGCCACCAGCAACGCTACAGACCCTTGGACAAGTAGCACAAGTGCATCGGATCTACTGGGTGATTTTCGAAATTGGGGAAACGATGGTAATTTTTGTAACAATTTCGACGTGGCCACTCTTTGGACCGGAAGAAACTTCGATGGCAACACGATCGGAATTGCGTTTACTCCAGGAGCTTGCTCTACTGCCAGATACAATACCGTTGAAAATTTTTCAGCGAATACAACTCTTTTACGCAACCTGTTGGCCCATGAGCTCGGCCATAATCTGAGCGCTGTTCATGTTGGCGGCTTCTTCATTATGGCGGCTTCTATAAACGCATCATCAGCTTGGTCGAACAACTCGGTAAATAGTATCAACTCTTTTGTTGCGAACAATCAGGATTGCTTTTCTACTTGCCCCACCTCGGCCCCTCCAACAGCTGCTGCAGCTCGGTTTACGCAGGTATGTGCCGGTAGCAAAATCGGTTTCTTCGACGAGACAATTGATGGTGCTCACGCTTATGAGTGGCAGTTTCCAGGTGGGAATCCGTCTAGTTCTACGGAGAGAAATCCCATCGTAGAATTCAACAGTATTGGGAATTTTACGGCGACACTTACCGTATCGAATAGTGCAGGTTCTGCCAATGCACAGGTACCCATAAATGTGACGACTTTGAGTAATGATCGCATCTTGTTTTACGAGAACTTCGAGAAAGGTTTCGGAGAAATCACCGTTGTAAACTCAGACAATGAATTTGGTTGGGTGCGGGCAGGTGTACCTGGAAATCAAGGGCAGATATGCGCTTTCATGAACAACTATGATTATAATCAGCCCGGTGAAGAAGATATTATGAGGCTTCCGACTGTCGATCTGAATGGCCTGTCCACTCCAGTACTCGAAGTGGAATATGCCTATGCGCCTTTCGATTCGGATCTATTCGATGTATTTCACATAGATGTGACGGGTGATAACGGGAGTCCGCAGCGCATATTCACTAGCGATGCCAACTTTCCGACCAGGCCCGCACAAACAACCAGATTTATACCTGAAACGGAAAATGACTGGTGCGAAATACAGAATAAATGCCTGGAGATCGACCTGAGTGCTTTCGATGGGCAGTCCGTTACTATAGACCTTGTCAATGAGAATGGTTTTGGAAACTACTTTTTCATCGACAATGTGGTGGTGCGGGCGAGCTGTGATCTTTCATTACCAGTAGAGTGGTTATCATTCAGAGCGGTAG
This sequence comes from Bacteroidota bacterium, assembly GCA_039025055.1. GTDB lineage: Bacteria > Bacteroidota > Bacteroidia > Chitinophagales > Saprospiraceae > Neolewinella. The sequence continues at coordinate 17,063 of JBCCPC010000033.1, forward strand.
CAGTCGATAAAACGGCTGTGCTCGATTGGTCGGTTATACAAGACGATCTGCACGCAGGCTTTCAGGTGCAAAGGGCCAATTTATCAGTAGACAACAATCGTGTAGATTGGCAAGATATCGGCTGGGTAGATGCCAGCGGGCCTACCAACCAGACCGTAGAATACGATTACAGGGACGAAAATGTCATACCCGGCCAGACTTACCTCTACAGATTACGCCAGGAAGATATAGACGGTACGACCTCATTCTCGGAGATCAGAGAAGTTTCCTTTGAAGCTTCGCAACAAATCGAGATATGGCCTAATCCCGTGCTCGATGTAGTCGAATTGCTCACGCCTTTCGAGCAGGGTAGCTACGAGCTGCTGGATCAACTTGGCCGCACCTTGCTGATGGGTGAGTTTGAGACTCGACGTACAAGCGTCGATCTATCTGGCTTAGCTAGCGGTGTGTACTGGTTGCGGATTGGAAATACCAGTGCTCAACCGGAGTTGATTAAGCTGGTCAAGCGGTAAGCCTTCGGGAAAAGTATCCACCTGCGGAAGTACAAATAGAAATAATCATCTACCCGAAAACCTCCATCTCCCTGACCTCTTGGTTACTGATATCCAGCTCTGCGACCATTCGGTTTTTGTCGGGTCTTTGGAGGAGTAAATAGCCAAAACCCAGTGCACCTAAAATGAGTAGGTTCACGTCGCCAGCTAGTAAGTAGGTGACCAGGGCAAACAGCGTAGCAAATTCTATGAGTGCCCACCGGAGTATACTCAAATTGCGATAGGCGTCGAGTCTGTCAGATATCTCTTCGAAGTCTCTGACTCGCCTGACCCGACCGTTTAAAAAGAGTATGGATACCGAAACCACGGCTACGAAAATACCAGGTACGATGTAGTTAAACAGTTGTACCAACTCGGTATCGCCCTGAGTTGGCTGAATAACGAAGTGGACGATAAGACCGAACATGAGCACACCCATCATCAGGCCTCCGTGCACAACGCGCAGGCTCGTCCAGTAGGTTTTGAACTCATTCGGTGTCATGGTATTAGATTTGTGGCAAGATAGTCGTTAGTTCGGTTAATTGTAAATGAGTCTACTTTATGGTATTTCTTCCTTTTTTAGTGGATTGGGTGGCCGTCAATGTAATTTTATTCCTCATTGTCTTGCCGATAGTCTTTTTGCTGTTCTATATAGCATCTTACAATAAAAAAGTCAAAGACACCCAACGCAGAATACTCGACGTTGAAATCCTGGAGTTTATCGATGGGCAAATAGATGGTACGGTAAGTACTAAGATGCTCAGAGATAAGAGTGGCCTAACAAAATATGAGGCTAGTGCCAGGTTGCAGAATCTGGCAACGCAAGGATTGCTCCGTATGAGTTACTCGGCCAAAATGAAAGCGTTTTACAAATTGCGCAAACCGTTTGACAAACGCGACCCACCGACTCTCTCTGAAGAGCCTTTCCTGACTGTCCAAGATGTACTGACGCTATTTAAGCATTTTGATTTTGCACCCGACTTGCAAGATTTGGTCATTGCCACCCGGCTACCGGTAAAGGTCATCATGCGGGAAATGAGGTATTTCCAAAAGGAGAAGATTATCCAGATTCTTTACGGTAGTACCGACGGTATGGGCACGGCTACTGGTAGCAAAAGCTTTGTCTTGGAAGAGCCCTACCGCTCCAACCCTGATAAATTCTTAGCCAAAGAAGAAAGGTTGAATTTGGAGCTAAGAGAAGTATTGGTAAAAGACTCTTTACTAGTCTGATATAGCGGCGAAGCCGCTATATCAGACCTCTTCTAATTCTTCCTCCTCCTCTTCTTGTAGCTTAAGCATTTGCCGTTTCAAGTATAAATAGGTCTCCTCCTGGCTTTGCCTTCTGATGCTGCCGCCGCGTTTGAACCGATTGGCTTGCTGATCGCTGAGTAGCCTGGCTTTGGTGTTGTCTTTGAGCTGTAGGTCTAAAATAGTGAGTATACGCTCTCTGGCTACCTCATCGTATATGGGGAAGGTCGTCTCCACTCTGAAGCTGAGGTTACGCGTCATAAAGTCGGCACTGCTCAGGTAGATCAGGTCTTTGCCGCCGTGGTGAAATACGAAAACCCGGGCATGCTCTAAAAATCGATCCACTATACTAACGGCCGAGATATTCTCGCTCACACCCTTGGCACCGGGCAGCAAGCAGCAGATACCCCTAATGATCATGTCTATCTGTACACCAGCACGACCGGCATCGTAGAGTTTTCTGATCATTTCCTTGTCTTGCAAGGAATTCATCTTCAAGATCATGCTGGCAGGTCTGCCGGCTTTCGCTTCTTTGATCTCGTAGTTGATGAGCTCTTCCAGTTTAGGGCGTAGGTTGAATTGACCTACAATCAGGTGCTCGAATTTCTCTTTGGGTTTATTGGCCGTTTCCAAAAATCCGAATACTCTTGCTGCCTCAACAGTCAGTCGCTTATCGAAAGTAAATAGCCCGAAGTCGCTGTAAATTTTCGCGGTATTTTCGTGGAAATTGCCGGTAGAGAAATAGGTGAATAGCTCCTCTTCTTCACCGTTCCATCGACGAACTAGAGCGATCTTAGAATGCACTTTCACTTTCGGAAAGCTGTAGTTGACCTGCACACCTGCCTTTTCGAGTTTTTCTCCCCACTTCAGGTTCGCTTCCTCATCAAATCGGGCTTTGACCTCGATAAAGACGCTTACTTGCTTGCCTAGCTCTGCTGCTCGCATGAGGGCCATCATGATACGCGACTTGCGAGCCACTCTGTACTGAATGATCTTGATATGGGTTACTCTAGGGTCTTCCGCTGCCGACTCGAAGAACCGAACGACCGACTCATAAGACTGAAACGGATAGGTCAATAGGTGGTCTTGCTCTCGTATCGTATCCCAATAATCTTCTGCATCCTCCAACAGCGGGTAGGGTAGCGGTGGCATAGGCGTGTTTTTCAGCTTATCCATGCCAAAGGTGGGAAAGCTGAAAAAATCGAAGTTGTTGTGGTAGCGACCCTCGCGCAGCAGATCGTACTTCTCCAGATCAAAGCTGTCCATCAGAAATTCCAAAAATGAATTAGGCATCTCTCGGTCGTACACAAATCGGCTGGCTGGCCCGACGTGGCGCCGCTTCAGGCTCTGCCTGATCTTGGCCAGTAAATCACCACTCGACTCGTCGTCTATGTAGAGTTCTGCGTCTCGAGTCAGTTTGATCGAGTATGTGTCTATAATGGCATAACCCGGAAACATGCTCTTGACAGAGTTGCGGACAATATCGTCTAGCATGATCACGTGGTGCTCTTCTGGTGGGCTGGGCAGCCTGATAAATCGCGGCAAATGATCACTTGGTATTTTTACGATGGCGTAGGCCTTTCGCTTCGGGTGCCCTTTTTCGTGCATGGCGATAGATAGGTACAGCTGGGCATTGTTCAAAAATGGCCGCACCATATCCTTGATCAATAATACTGGCTGCACGTAGGGCAGCATATTGTCCTCAAAGTATGCCTGTACGTATTCTCGCTGCTCCTTATTAAGTTCCAGCCTCCGCTTCAGATAAATACCATGTAGCTTGAGTTCCGGTATAATCTTATCCTCAAAAATCTTGGCAAACTCGACTTGCTGGCGATTTACAATGCGCTGTATAGTCTTGATCATCGATTTCGGATCGACAGCCAGGTCCTTTTTATCTTTCTTTTTTAGCCGGGCCAGGTTGCGGTGATTGGCCATGCGGACCCTAAAAAACTCGTCTAGATTGTTGCTGTAAATTGCCAAAAACTTAATGCGCTCGAATAGCGGCAGCAAAGGGTCTTTCGCCTCTTGCAAGACCCGATGGTTAAAGGCCAGCCAACTGATGTCGCGGGGAATGATGGGATATAGCTGTCGACTCATATTAAAATAATGCTAGTTGGTCTGGTGGTGGTTCTACATAGACTTTTGGCCCCCGAGTATCTGCCCAGTCAGTCTCCTGCAATCGCTCAGCCAGCCAGGCAGCGGCTTCTGGCGCCTGCACATTATCAGGCTGATGCGGGAAGATATAAGTTTCCGCCAACTTCCAGTATGATAAAACTTCGACCCAATCAGATAATCGCTCATAGTCAGATTCGATTAACCCATTGCCCACCCAGCGCACCATGGTTTTGTTGGTCGTAACGCGCATATGTAACACGTCTCTGCGACCCGCTACATCTGTAATTACCGCAGTCGTCTGGTGGGCGGTGAGTAGTTCATGCCATCGATTTATGACGCTTTCATCGGCAAACCAGCTTTCGTGTCTGAACTCTACGGCCAGGGGCAGGCTCTTGGGCCAGGCTTCCAAAAAAAGCCTGAGCAATTCCAGCCGATCAGCACCAAAGTAAGGGGGGAGTTGTACGAAGCAGCAGCCCATTTTTATCCCAAATCGGTCGAAGGCTTCCGTCGTTTGAGCGATCAGCCCGGTACCCAAGCCCATATTTTTTGCATGGCTGATCCGTTGCGGTATTTTGGGACAGAACCTGAAATCATCGGGTACCTGTTCGCACCACTTCTCTACCTGTTCCAGGGTCGGAATTCGATAGTGCGTCGTATTCAGCTCGATCGTATTGAAAAGGCGACCATACTCCTTCAAAAAACCAACAGTCTTCGTGCCAGGTGCGTACCATTTACCAACCCATTCTTTCATGCTCCAACCCGTAGCACCTATATAAATTGGAGCTTTCCCTGCTGCCTGTTGTTCTTTTTGTACTTCCGCAGGTGGAGTCTTCATCTCGAAATCGATACGCTCCGGTGCTGCTACCTTACCGAATTTCATGCCTTGCTCTTTATTCGCTCTATCCAAGCCTCATTTTCGAGATACCAGGCGACGGTCTTTCTCAGTCCTTCCTCTACGCTTACAGTCGGTTTCCAGCCCAGTTCTTCCTGTAGCTTGCTGCTGTCTATGGCGTATCGTTTATCGTGGCCGGGCCGGTCTTTCACGAAGTCGATCAAATGGCGACCAGTACCGGCTGGGCGGCCCAGCAATTCATCGGTCAGGTCGCAAATGCTGTGTACCAGGTCTATGTTCCTGCGTTCATTGAGTCCGCCTATATTGTAAGTTTCACCTACTCGCCCCTGATGAAAGATGAGGTCAATGGCTGCGCAATGATCGCCTACCCATAGCCAATCGCGTACGTTGCTGCCATCGCCATATACGGGCAGTGGCTCCTTGTTCCTAAGCTTGTCGATCATCAGCGGTATGAGTTTCTCCGGAAATTGTAGCGGCCCGTAGTTGTTGCTGCAATTGGAGATGACAATAGGTAAGTCATAAGTGTGGTAGTAAGCGCGCACAAAGTGATCGCTGCTGGCTTTGCTGGCCGAGTATGGCGACCTCGGATCATAGGGGGTTTCCTCACTGAACAGTCCCGTTTCTCCCAGCGATCCATATACTTCGTCGGTGCTCACATGGTAGAATCTTTTCTCTGATAGATCATCGCCCCAGTAGGCCTTAGCTACGTTGAGTAGATTAACGGTGCCCATCACATTGGTCGTGATAAAATCAGAGGGGTTTTCAATAGACCGATCTACGTGCGACTCGGCCGCCAAGTGTATGACGCTATCGAAGTCGTGCGCTTGAAATAGCGATTTGATCAAGTCGACCTCTCTTATATCGCCATGTACGAACCTATAATTTGGAGCGGCTTCCAGCTCTTCTATATTATCTAGGTTTCCGGCATAGGTCAAGGCATCGAGATTCACGAACTGGTAATCGGGATACTTGGCGACCATCCGTAGCACCAGATTAGAGCCTATAAATCCGGCACCACCGGTAATGAGTATTTTACGTTTCATAAGCCGACAAATATCGCAAAAAGGTGACGGTCTAGCTTAAACACTAGATGGGTATTCATACCTTCGCTTTCATGTATTACTTCTACCTGCTGGTATTTGTTTTTTCTGCCTTGCCCTTGTTCAGTCAGGAGGCAGGTTTTGGTTCGAAGAACAAAGATCAGGCCATTTTAATTGCGGCGAGTTATGGACCCGAAATTCCTGCGGCTGATCTGGCCGACCGATTCGGATCGAATTTCGGTGCGGGCGTCGACCTGGGTTTCACGCCATCTAGGAGTCCTTGGACGTTTACGCTCCAAGGTAAATTTCTATTTGGCAACGAAGTCAAAGACGATGTACTGGAAGGGCTAAGGGTTGATGGTGGTTTTATTATTGGCACTATGCGGTTGCCCGCTGACATTCAGTTGCGTATGCGAGGTCTGTATGTGGGTGTACGTGCAGGTCGTATTTTTAGTCTAGGCAAGAACCCCAGAGCGGGATTCAAAATTGGTCTGGGTGCAGGTTGGCTATCGAATCGCATTCGCGTACAGTTCGATCCCATGCAGACAGTCAACCAGCTAGTCGGCGATTACAGGCAAGGCTACGATCGCCTGGTGGCTGGTCCTGCGCTGACGAATTACATTGGCTGGTATCAACTGGGTAAAGCTGGCCGCATCAATTTCTTCGCTGGCCTGGAAACCACAGTCGGTTTTACCACCAACCAGCGAGATTTCGACTTTGCCACGGCAGGAACCTTCGAAGAGTCGAGAGTAGATGTTAGTCTAGGACTCAGAGCTGGTATCATCTTGCCGCTTTACCTGGGCGAAGGTGAAGACATTTTTTACCGATGATCAGCGAAGTTTTTTACCGCGTCGGCGTAGATATTTACCATTTGCTGATCAGGTTATATGCTCGCTTCGGCAACCAGAAAGCAAAAGCTTGGATAAACGGAAGACGCGAGCCGGTCGATTGGTCGAAACTCGATGCCGCTCGCCACAAAGGCCCGACGGTTTGGATGCACTGCGCCAGTCTGGGCGAATGGGAGCAAGGTCGCCCCGTACTCGAATCTTTGGCCGAGGCATTAGATCATAAGTTGGCCATTGTGCTTACTTTTTATAGCCCGAGCGGATATGAGAAAGCGCACAGTTATACCGGGGCAGACCTAGTGACTTACCTGCCACAGGATAACCCAAACAACGCTAAAGCTTTTCAATCGAAAGTGTCTCCAGATCTGGCTCTATTCGTCAAGTACGAGTTTTGGTACTATCACCTGACTCAACTCAAAAAAGATAATGTGCCGATCTATTTGGTGGCTGGTGCATTTAGGTCAGGGCAGCTTTTTTTCAATTCTTTCGGAGCCTGGTGGCGCAAGATGCTTAGACGAATCGATCTTCTGCTGGTTCAGACTCAGCAAGATCGGGTTTTGCTTGATAAAATTTTGCTGCCACCCGAGCAGGTTATCGTTACAGGAGACCCCAGGGTAGACCGCACTATGCAGATCGCTAGTCAAGATTGGTCAGATGACATCATATCTGCTTTTGCCGACGACAGCAGACTCTTATTGATTGCAGGATCGGTTTGGGCAGCCGACGTGCAACGATTGCGCGGTGCATGGCCTAGCTTAAAAAAGTATTACAAGTTGCTGCTCGTCCCACACGAGATTACCAAGCAGAATATGTTCGATTGGTCGAGAGATTTCAAAGCTCAGCGCTACACCCAAGTTACTTCTCCTGAACAGCTGAAGTCAGATGTTTTGATTCTCGACACCGTCGGTATGTTGAGCAAGGTGTATCGCTACGGTCATGTAGCCATGATAGGCGGCGGCTTTGGTGCGAGCATACACAATACCCTCGAACCCATGGCTTATGGGTTGCCCGTCTTGTTTGGACCTCGTATCCACAAATTTAATGAGGCGCTATCTATGGTCGAGCAGGGTGGGGCCTTCGTTGTCGAAACGCCTGCTAATTTGCAAAATACAGCTCAAGACCTTACTGTAGATCAAAATTACCTGGAGGCTAAAGCGCAAGTTGAGGCGTATATGTCTAGGAATAGTGGCGCCACACAGCGATCAGTAAATGCAATAATTGAAAATTGGAAAAGGAGGTGATCCATGAAAATGGAGAAATTGTCTTTTCTTACGTTCTGTTTCAAAACACCCATAATTACAATAGATCATCACTGCTGATATGCGTCAATATCTTATCGCTTCTTTTGCTTTACTGGCTATTTCCCACTCAGCTTATGCTCAAAACGAAGTAGAATTCGGACCGGGGAATTACATGCTGCAAGCACTGGAAGACATTAACCTGAAGCTGGAGTCTTACTTGCCTGCTTCAAATAAAGACTATGGCTGGCGGCCAGAGCTTTGCCTGGCAGGTGCCATTCTCGATCTCGGCGAAACCATTGCACTCGACATCTTTTTGGAAGCCGACACCGATTACGTTTTTGTAGGTGGAGGTGACGATGATGTCACCGTTCTAGATGCTTATTTAGTCAGCTCTAGTAAAGAAGTAGTAGCCAGCGATATATTGGATGACCGAACGCCCATAGTGAGCTACACCCCTGAAGTTGCAGGTATGTATAGCTTACGGCTTCAATTGGTGGGTTGTAATACGCCGCTCAGCTTTGTATCAGTTGCGATCTTGCAAAAAGGTGGTGGCAGTTTCGACGAAGTTGCTTTCGATGAGGTCAGCTCCAGCTTAATCGCTAACACCGCAAGGGTCAATGCATCTAATGAAGGTCTGACCTATCACTCCAACGAAAATCAATGGAGTACTTTTGGTTTTTTCTTGCAACCCGGACAGGAAAGCACCATCGAAAATCTGGATTTGAGTACAGAATTTGAAACCCAGTGGATCGTTTCCGCTAGCCAAAAAGAACTTCAGAATATAGATATCTTATTGCTCGACAGCTCATACGGTTTCGTAGCTGGAGACCAAGCTGATGATAACTATCCACTATTCAATAATAGCGATATCATCGACGGTGAAAGTTATATTCTTCAAGCTAAAGCAGTTAGTGGTACGCGTTCTGGCCTATTCTTATTTTCTGTATTAAATTAGCGACCAAACAAAATCACCATATCGATGGCAAAAGTTATTAAAGTAATCGAAGTCATGTCCGAGAGTAGTAAAAGCTATGAGGACGCAATCTCATCTGCTGTAGAGGGTACTTCAAAAACCGTTCGCCACATTCGCAGTGCCTACATCAACGAGCAATCCGTGACTGTTAAGGACGGCAAAGTCGATAAGTTCCGGGTGAACGTGAAAATCAGCTTTGAAGTAGACGTCTAGCGAAAGACAAGCTTTAGATCTAGACTTATTCTGTACGCCACTTATTGATCTCGTCCCAGGCGTAAGTTTCGTCTTCCCATCGGATGAGTTCCATTTGCTTGGGTCCTTTGTAGTTGAGGAACCACTCTTCGATGATTCGATGTGCGGCTGGGTATTCAAGTAGCAACTCCATATAGGTGCTGGCTGGAAGGCTTCGCTGATTCACATCGGCAGGTACAGCTATGATTTTAGTATCTAGCTCGCCTCGATCTTTAAGTAGTAAGGCTCCTATAGGCTCCACTGCGATCAGACTACCCATAGGTGCGTGTTGCCCAACCACCAGCACATCCAGCGGATCCCCATCGCCCCCCCTTTCCTTATCCATCAGTGTCGATGGGATGAATCCGTAGTTTCCAGGATAAGGCAAAAACTGAATGCGACGTTTTGTTCCATTTGGAAGGGTGTCGTGTACGAACTTCCTTCTTTCGCTATCGTATTCAAATTTATCATTCGTACCAGCAGGTATTTCAACAATCATATTGAGTTTGCCTCCCTCTGCCAGGGTAGCTACGCCATAGGGTTCTCTTGGGCGCTCGAAGCCATTGTCGCGTTTGCATTGGAAAAAGAACGTAGTAAAAATCAGGTAGATGATTAGCCGAGCAGATAGTTGGTTGGCCATATTGTAGTCAGATTTGCTTCAAAGATAGGGCTCGTGGGCTGCTCGACACATCCTATGAGCCGCAGACTGCTCGACGCATCCAAGGAACATTGAGCCGCTTATTAGCGGCGGCTCAAAGATGCCTCGGATGAGCTCGCTGGGCTTTGCGCGACATCCTATGCATCTTTGACTGAACTAAAAGTTCAGTCAAAGATCATCGGATGTCTGGAAGGTAAAATAAAAGTAGTATATTTATCATAACCTAGCTTATCTAAACTTAAATGCCACCTGATGAAAATTTTATTTACATACGTTCTTAGTGTTTTGTTTTCAGTGGTTACTATTGCGCAGACGGGTAGTATGATATACGAGTCGCCAGCGATTTACGAAAGCAATGGACTGGAACTATACGAATATGAGAACTCTTACCTTTTATTGAATAACAAGGCTGAGGCGATTTTTGTAGATAAATCTACGCTTGAAGTAACGAACTCTATTTATTTAAGGCCTTACGTGCCTGTGCGGGGAGGGCACTCTATCATAACTAAAGATACGAGTTTTTTAATGGCTATCGAATCTCCGTACGTAGGTGTTGTAGAGTATGATTTCGACGGGAATCAAATCGATAGTTTTTTGTACGAAAATGAATTTGAACCTTGGGAGGATGTGTTGGGAGGAGGACTTTGGCGAGACCTTAATAATAACTACGTTTTCTCAGTAGACATCATTTCTTATGGAAATGAGATCATTTTCTTAAACGAAGAACTTGAAGAAACAGATAGGAAAGACGTAAATGTCCAAAATACGGGGCGCCCTGAAAACCTTTCTTTTATTTTTGGTTTATCTGTCACTTCTTACTTTGAACAGCTTGATAGCAACTCTTACGTTTTGGGGCAGAATATGATACAAGAAATCATTTGTAATGGACATGAATGTATAGCAGAAGGCCCTGTTTTACTTAGAGAGCTCACTTTTGAAGGAGATACCCTTTGGTCTTATCACACAGATGAAGTCGAAGGTAGGTCAAGACCTACGGAACAGTATGAAGTTGGCCGAATAGATGACGGTTCGAGCTTTATTAATAATGGGAATATCACTGGACCTTACCCCCCTTTACACGATTGGTATCCAAGGTTGAGTTTTGTCGACTCAGAGGGAAATGAAAGATGGCAAATGGAGCTACCTGAGGTATGTAGAGATGAATACTATGCACAGGGCATCGCAATCGATGAGTTAGATAATGCACTTGTATTAATTGCAGTGGGAGAGGAGGAAAGTGGCTTGTTCAGAGAGCTATATAATGGCGAGTACAGTATACTTTATAAAGTAGACACTTCCGGTCAGGTTTTATGGCAGCGGTGCATACCCGATCAGTTTTTAGATGCTGAGCTTTCGGAATATGACTTTGCGCACTTAAAAGATATAAAACTGGATTCAGAAGGATATATCGTCTTAACTGGTTATCTGAAAAATGAAGGAGAGCCTAAGAAACTATGGCTAATTAGGCTGAATGACGAAGGCTGTTTAGACGGCACATGCAACAATTGGAACTGTTTAAACTCTACTCGTGATTTTTCTAAAGAGCGTTATTTGTCGCTCGATGTATTTCCAAATCCTACTTCCATAAATATTACTATAAAACTAGATAACAGTGGTGAAGAAAACCGAACCGGCCAAATCCAGTTATACGATATACTGGGTCAAGAAATTACCTCAATGAGTGCGATCAGGCTGCCGTACACTTTAGAGGTAACCGACCTGCCCCACGGCCAATATCTTATAAAGTGGATTGGAGATGATGGGCAGCAGGGAAGAAGTTGGTTTTTGAAGAACTGATTTTCACCACACTCCAGGAATCAATCGCTTAACCTCCTGCTGATATTTTCTATACGCTTCGCCAAACTCGATAACCAATTTGCGCTCTTCCAGATGGATGCCGATGGGTATATAAGCAGTCGTCACGCTGGCCATGTGTAGGACTGCACTGTGCATATTGCCGGAGTATCTGACCCCCTCTTTCCGGGGCTTTGGCCCCCTATCGATCATGTACCTAAAATGGTTGATTAAGAATTTAGGCACTCACCGTGTGAGTCTGTTGGACGATTTGGCCTCAATGTATACTCAATCAGCTTCATTCTTTACGACTGTGTATTCAGGGGCTGGTAGAGGTTTTTACGAATTCGAGCCTTAATCGTTCCTACAGCGCCGAAGTGAATAACCTTGCACAATTTTGCTCCTTAGTTTTTCTTCAATTCAGTCAAGTCTCAAGAATAAGCCTAGTCTTGTCCATTGCTAAGTCGTTGCTGAACCAGTCAGTCAAGAATTTTTCTGTTTCATGGTCATTGTATGAATTTGTATTGCGTCTGGACTTTAAGACTTCCTTGTTAGTATTTCTCCAGTAAGTTCTGTTCGTGTAGTGTTTATTATTTTTAATAATCTGAAAAGGGATATCCTCCCCAAGGCTCATATCCAAGTATTCCTCTTGCGAAAAATAAATTGTCCCATGAGCTGTTTCTCTCTGGATATACCTCTTCAAGGATACTTTTAGCCTCATCAAAATCCCCTTTTCTGAATAGTTCGATACATATTACAATTTTTGATATTCTAATACGATATGGAAATTCAGATAGGTAATTATTAATTATGTTTAAAGCGGAATCAAAATATCCACCAACTGCAAGGGAACATGAAATTATTTCTAAATCGAAATCATCTTTTGCTCTTTCTAATGCAGATTTAATTTCTTTTGGCGAATTTATGAATAGACTTGATTCATTGGAATTCCTACAAATTTTAAGAAAATCAACTACTCGATCATATGTGTACTTTTGTTCTAATTCTATCTTTTCCTTCGGCCAATTGTAAATTGCATTTACTTGAATTAACTCGAAATTCGTAATTGCCCCAGCTAATGGGTTGCCAAATTTATCTGTTGAATTCCTGAGCTCCAAAGCCTCATTCATTAATTCATAAAATCCGTTGAGATAAGAAATTTCAATGACTTCTTCTAACCAAATAAATGCAAATCCCTCAATTTTGCCATCTTTTTTAATAGATTTCAAAATTGTATTGAGAAATTCCCATGCAAGTGTTTTTCTTTGATTCATATTCAAATTGTGACTAACTCTAAGTAACTTTCACCCCATTTGGCGTGGAAGTCCCTTAGAGTTGAACGAGACTCTCTGTCCTAATTGTCAAATAAAGGGAAAAGTATCTGCATCCTTGTTCTTTATAGCTATTTACTCAGCTAAAATAGGACTTTTAACACGAAGATACGGCCTTCATGATCCAGTTTTGTAAGTAGCATTTGCTAAGTAGTCTGGTCACCTTTTTATTGTTTCTTCCTCTTACGTTTCTTCTTTTCCGGCTCTTTCTCAGCATGAATCCATGTCCAGCCATGCTCAGACTGAAAGGGCGTACTTACACTCAAAGCATTGTCGATCATGATTTTTGTAAAGTAATCTTTGTAATACCATGCAAAGAATACTGCCCCTAAGCTTGGCTTATCGGTCTCCTCGTAGTTTAGCCATATCTCTCTAGGCTCACCCACCTGAAATCCACGGAACTGCCCTTGGAAGTAACTGTTGTCTTCCAGAACTTTAGTCCCTGTTTCATCGATGATATAGATGAATTCACCGCCATAAACAGCAACACTATTGGGTTGAAAAGCTGGTAATATCCAGACGGACAAGGTGTTGTCATCGTTTTCTTTGATGTACTGATTGAATCTCAATTTCACTGTGTCCTTGAGCAAACGCATCTGTGAGGTTGCGGTTTGTAGTGCTCTTGAGTATCTGTGGGCCAGCGCTGTGTCCACCATCTCATTTGTCTTGCTTACCTGCCCCGTACTATCAACCTCAAAATGAAAAACCTGATCAAATTGGTTGTTTACGTATTTGCCGTACAAGGCGTGCCAAATACCACCTTTCTGGTAGCAAAACCAATCGCTCCCTAGCCGTTCAAGATCTTTCTGATCCTGGACCATGACACTGTCTGAGGTCCACCAAGCAATCATGTCGTATTCACACAACCACTCAGCTACCTCCATTTTTTGGTTAAAGTCCTCGATGTCGAAATTCAAGCCGGTGGTATTTTGACCATTGGCAGTAATTGATAGACAGAAAAGAAGTGGAGCGATTAGTTGGCGCACTATAATCTTATTTTTAGAACTAGAATAGTCGCAGTATAGCTATAATGAGCGGGCATACCTTGTTGCGCTGTGATATTTTAACGAAACCTTAAGAAATGAAGCCAGCAACAATGCATGTCAAGGCATAATTTAGGTCTATGAAGCATCACTTACCCTTTTACCTCTTTCTTTTCCTTTTTATTGCTTTCGGCTGTCGTTCCTCGGAGGAAGAAATGCTACCTATACCATTTCACGACATCGACCCGGAGCTTCGACCTTATTACGACCTGTTCTTATCTGAGGGCGGACAACGAGGCCTTCAATATGCCCATAAGAATGTTTATCTACATTTCGACGATCTAGCCTGGACAGAAACTGATTGGAATCCAGCCGCCGTAGGTCTTTGCAGTGACCTAGGTGGTGACTCGGCCTTTATAGACCGAGATTACTGGGACACCATACCGGAATGGCGGCGTGAGTTCTTAGTTTTTCATGAATTGGGACACTGCCTGCTCTCCAGAGAACATGATAACTCAAAGATTTTAGATCGTTCACTCCTAGCCTCCCTTATGCGAGGAGGTAGTAGTTTTGGATTCGGGGGTTTTATGGATTACTGCTCCCCATACTGGCGGGACCATTATGTAGACGAACTATTCGGCGTGGAAGAGCTAAGCGTAAACGGAGCCGCAGTACCTACTTACGAAAATTACCAAAGCAGTACCCCCTTCTACTTCAGAGAAAATAGCGGTTCAGAAAATAGACTGACTTTTTCCAGGTCATTCAACCCTAATGGCAACCCCTATGAAGTAGCCTTCAATTTTCGCGTGGATCCCTGGCTGGCAGATCGAGTGGAAATAACGATCAATGAATTCAGCTTTAGGCTTTTCTATTCTGGTTCGCCGACCTTATTCGATCTTAAACTAACTCGTGGAGAAAAGACCGTTGGTCATATTGGCTACAGTTATGGTCCCAACATACTTGAAGATGACCGAATACGCATGAGCTTCCGGGTGATAGATGGGTTTACTTACTTCTATGCGGATGAATACTTGCTTTATTTTGTGGAAGGGGAGTTCCATCCTAGAGTAGATATTGATGTTTACAGCAACAGGCGATTTAATGATGTGCGTGTGGAGGGTCGGGCTTTGGAGTGACGGTTTCACCACACTCCAGGAATCAATCGCTTTACCTCTTGCTGGTACTTTCGATAGGCGTCGCCAAATTCAATGACCAATTTGCGCTCCTCCAGATAGATACCGACGGGTATATAAGCTGTCGTCACGCTGGCGATGTGTAGGACTGCACTGTTGGGCGATATCAAGAACCAGCTCCAGGCGATCATCAAAATGGAGGAATAGATTGGATGCCTGACCCACTGATTGATCCCGCTGATATTGAGTGTGCCACCCAAACCCGCTTGTGCCTCCACCGGTTGGTCGAGGTAGCTTGTACCTATGAACTCAGCACCGTCGTATTGAGATATGGCCAAGTAATTGAGCAAAAAGCCGCTAATGAATCCAGTCCAGCCTGCTACAGTCACCCAAATCGGAAAATCGGCCAAGTCCACTTTGGGGGAATTGATATAGACCCATGCGATGGTAGCTACAAAACCGAGAGATACTAAGTTATAGACTATCCGGTAGTGAGTAGATGGAACTACGGGTTTAAGCCAGGCCTTTATTTTCAAATCAGCGAGCAGGCTGTGGGAAGCGTAAAATGTGAGGAGAAGTATGAATAGAGGCCAATTGATCATGAGATTGATAATTTACGGTTGAAGCCACGTTGACCGCCATGAGCCTTCTACTAGCTTGTATAATTCCCTTTCGTGCAGGCGTGTAGCTTTGAACTGCATAAATTCAATTATAATCGGTTGGATCAGGAACCCACCCCAATCTTTTGGCATTGGGATTTCATCGCCTAGTTCTTGCTCTTGTTGATAGAATTTGCTTTTTAATAGGTCAAGATTTTCGATTGGTTGTCCTTGTTCAAAAGTAGTAGAAACGATCTGAGCAGCCCTGTTCCTATTGGTAAAATAAGTATTGGCCAATTCATTACTTATGAATGAGGCTTTTCCCTGTATTCGAACTTGTCGCTCTGTTTCAGGCCACCAGAAGGTTAGTGCGGCTTTCGGGTCGGTTTTGATTTCTTGGCCTTTGCGAGAATTGGTGGGGCCTGTGACTAAGAAACCATCATGTGTGACCGCCTTGAGAGAAACATACCTAGCATTGGGAAAGCCATTGATATCGATGGTACTAAAGGCACATGCGTCGGGAAGTTTAGCTTTTGATAAGCCTCGTTCTTCAGTCCACCAATCGGTGAATTTTTGGAAGACCGTCATAGTGTGTAGTTTTGTTTAGCTTTTGAAGGAAGTCGGATGTAAAAATGTATAAATACTTCCTGCTTCCCACGCTCCAAGCATCCAGAAGACGGGAGTATGAGAAACTTTTATAAATTGTACGTAACTAACTAACTCCAAAATTTCTCTGGATCAATAAAAAAGACTGTATCAATAAAGTAAAGAACACCATCTTGAGTAAGCACATTCTCATCGTGGAGGTCCTCCACGATTATACCTAAATATGGATGACGATAATCGTGCCGCTTTAGATTGATAAACCCGTTGGCTACCATGAAACTTTTCACATCATTTAAATCTGTAAGGGAATCAGCTTTGACATAGGCTTGCTGAATTACTGCGTATAAATTTTTTTCAAAATAATGGAAACCAATAAGATTGTAGGCTGTGTCTGCAAAGAAGTAATTATGCAGTAGTAAGTTGTGAAAGTAGTCTTCCCAAGATGCATAATAAATAGCATCATTGAGCTTTGTTACATGTTTACCTTGGTTTATATATACTCTTTGTTCCGCTCCAGCTGAGACGAAGTCATCAGGGTCAATATGCTCTATTAAGAGCTCGTTCTGTCTGGCAAATTCGAGGAGTCTCTCTGTTTCTTGTGCTTTGTTTTGGTGTTTTTCTTCAGCCATTGGGCTTGCTCTCTGGCCGCTTCTAAGGTAGTTGGCGACTGTTTGGATAAGCGCATCATAGCTATGGCCGCTCTTTCCTGAAATGAGATGTTGTAGTTCATGCTTGGTTTGTTTTATATCCATGATAGGCAAGCTTATCCAAGGTTTCACAAGATAACTAAATTTCTAGAAGACAACCATACAGCTTAATTTTGCAGGCATAACAACCAGATCATGCAACAACCCGCCCCTTACCAAGCCAAGCACAAAATCAGAGTCCTGACCGCGGGCTCTCTATTCGATGGCCATGATGCGGCTATTAACATCATGCGGCGCATCATACAGAAATCGGGGGCAGAGGTCATTCACTTGGGGCATAACCGGCCCGTGGAGGAGATCGTCGATGCGGCTATACAGGAGGATGTGCAGGCGATCGCTATTACGAGCTACCAAGGGGGGCACAATGAGTTTTTCAAGTACGCCTACGACTTGCTGCGCGAAAAGGGAGCTCCTCACATCAAGATATTTGGTGGCGGTGGTGGAACCATACTGCCCAGCGAGATAGAAGAGTTGCACGCCTATGGTATAGATCGCATCTACTCACCAGATGATGGCCGGGCGATGGGCCTGCAAGGGATGATAAACGATCTATTGGAGAAATCTGACTTTGCTGTAGGAGATCATCTGAATGGGGAGGTGGCTCAAATACCCGAGCAAAAGCCAACTGCCATAGCCCGCGCCATTTCAGCTGCCGAGAACTATGCCGAGCAAAATAAAGACTGGCTGAAAAGTATCAAAGCCGAAGCGAAGGACATCGCCATTCCTGTTTTGGGCATTACGGGTACGGGGGGTGCAGGCAAATCCAGCCTGGTCGATGAGTTGATACTACGCTACCTGCGGAAGTTCCCTGAAAAAACCCTGGGGATCATATCCGTAGATCCGTCAAAGCGCAAGACGGGTGGTGCGCTGCTGGGCGACCGCATACGCATGAACGCCATCGCCTCCAAGCGCGTGTTTATGCGTAGCCTGGCGACCCGGCAATACAATGCGGCACTAAGTGGTGATATCGATAGCGCAGTAGCCATCTTCAAGCAGGCGGGCTTCGATTTGATCATACTCGAAACTTCGGGTATCGGCCAGAGCGATAGCGAAATTGTAGATCATGCCGATCTTTCGGTATACGTGATGACGCCCGAATTTGGCGCACCGAGCCAGCTCGAAAAGATCGACATGCTCGACTTTGCCGATATGGTGGTCCTCAATAAGTTCGATAAGCGGGGTGCTTTAGATGCCCTGCAATCTGTGCGCAAGCAGATACAACGCAACCAAGATCGCTGGGAAGAACCCTTGGAAAACATGCCGGTCTACGCGTGTATAGCCAGCCAGTTCAATGATCCGGGGGTGAATACCTTTTTCAATTCCCTGATTGGTAAGTTATTCCCTCAGCTAGACGACGAGGCCCTAACCGAAGGTGATAGCGAGAAGCAGTATATCATACCGCCCAGTCGAGTGAGATACCTTTCGGAAATAGCCGAGAGTAATCGGCGATACGATCAGGAGATTGAAGAGCAAGTAGAATTAGCGAGACAGCTTTTTGCGGTGGATGTGATTAATCCCCCCTCTAGCTCCCCCCGAGAGGGGGAGGACATTGGTCCTGATCATTCTATTACCAGGGATGTAATCCCCCCATCGGGGGGAAATAGGGGGGAGAACGTTCTTGAGCAAAGCCCTCCACCTGCGCCTGCCGGCCCTGCGGGAGCAGGCGGGGAAGTCCAAACCCACCTAACCGCCCTGCGTGAAAGCCTACTGGCTCGCCTCAACGCCAATACACTGTCCGTACTCGAAAATTGGGAAGAGAAAAAGTCCGCCTACACCGCTGACCAATTCATCTACCATGTACGCAACCGAGAGTTTCGGGTAGACAACTTCACGACTTCCCTGAGTGGCAACAAGATACCCAAGGTGGTTTTGCCCAAATTCAAAGATTACGGCGAGATCGTGCGCTGGAGCGGGCAAGAGAATGTGCCGGGTGAGTTTCCATTCACGGCTGGTGTGTTTCCATTCAAGCGCAAGGGAGAAGACCCGACACGGATGTTTGCCGGAGAAGGCGGACCCGAGCGCACCAATCGCCGTTTTCACTACTTGAGCAAGGGCATGCCTGCCAAGCGACTTTCGACCGCCTTCGACTCGGTGACGCTTTACGGGGAAGACCCCGATCACCGCCCAGATATCTACGGCAAGGTCGGCAACTCAGGCGTAAATGTCAGCTCGCTCAACGATGCCAAAAAGCTGTACTCTGGCTTCGATCTTTGCGATCCGAAGACCTCTGTATCGATGACCATCAACGGGCCAGCGGCGACCATCGCGGCCTTCTTTATGAATGCGGCCATCGACCAGCAGTGTGAGCTGTATATCAAAGAAAAAGGGCTGGAAGCAGCGGTCGAGAAAGCCTTCAAACGCAAGTATGATGACGCGGGTCTGCCACGCCCCCAATACGAGGGCGAACTACCCGAAGGCAATGATGGGCTGGGCTTAATGCTGCTCGGATTGACTGGCGATGAAGTGCTCGAACCGCAGGCCTATGCCGAGCTAAAATCCAAAGCCCTGAGGTCGGTGCGCGGTACGGTTCAAGCCGATATTTTGAAGGAGGACCAGGCGCAGAACACCTGCATCTTCTCCACAGAGTTTAGCCTCAAGCTGATGGGCGATGTTCAGCAATCTTTCATCGATCATGGGGTGCGCAATTTCTACTCGGTCTCCATTTCGGGTTATCATATAGCCGAAGCGGGTGCTAACCCCATTTCGCAGCTAGCCTTCACGCTGGCCAATGGCTTTACGTTTGTGGAGTACTATCTGGCCCGAGGCATGAACATTGACGATTTTGCGCCTAACCTGAGCTTCTTTTTCAGCAATGGGGTCGACCCGGAATATGCTGTGATTGGTCGGGTGGCACGCCGTATCTGGGCCAAAGCCATGAAGTATAAATACGGCGCCAATGCGCGCAGCCAAAAGCTGAAGTACCACATTCAGACCAGCGGTCGTAGTCTGCACGCCCAGGAGATCGATTTCAATGACATCCGCACCACCTTACAGGCCCTCTACGCCATCTATGACAATTGCAATTCCCTGCACACCAACGCCTACGACGAGGCCATCACAACGCCCACCGAAGAGAGTGTGCGACGGGCTGTGGCCATTCAGATGATCATCAATCACGAGCTGGGGCTGGCCAAAAACGAAAATCCGCTGCAAGGAGCTTTTATCATCGAAGAGCTGACCGACTTGGTCGAGGAAGCTGTGCTCACCGAGTTTGACCGTCTCACCGAGCGGGGTGGGGTGCTCGGTGCCATGGAGACCATGTACCAGCGGGGCAAGATTCAGGAAGAGTCGATGCACTACGAAATGCTCAAACATACGGGCGAGTATCCGATCATAGGCGTAAATACTTTCTTATCCAGTGAGGGCTCGCCAACCATTGTACCAGCCGAAGTGATACGCGCCACCGAGGACGAAAAAGAGCAGCAGATCAGCAACCTCAAAGACCTGCACCAGCTCCATAAAGATCGCGGTGCGCAAGAGTTGGCCAAGCTGAAAGAAACGGCCATCACCCACGGCAATGTATTCGAGCAGTTGCTGGAAACGGTGAAGTATTGCACACTGGGGCAAATTACCCACGCTTTGTTCGAGGTGGGTGGGCAGTATAGGCGAAGTATGTAATTTTTCGCGCTACGAAAGATTTCATACTAAAATTTAAGCCCTGCATCTGCCTGGGAGACAAGCCTTCAAATTCGTCCCATGGTCATAGAGTAAGAATCTTGCGACCAGAGGGCGCAAGCCCGTCAAAATCTATACTTTGCGATATAATCGCATAGCCGCCATTTCGCATCAACATCTAGTGCCGTATGATTATGTTAGACTTTCGCGGGTGGACATGCCTTCGAGTTGGGCGGAGGGAATCCACCTGCTGAAATCTGACTCGGATTACAAATTAAAAGGCTAATCTAGATTAGCTTCAGTCACTAAATGATAATAAATTGATCAATGGTATGATTTCAAAGATAAGTAGTCAGGCTCTAGCAGGTCTTGGACTGATAGTGGTATCGACTCTTACTTGTGCGACCGCATCTAAACTCAAGCAAGTATCCTTGCCCGAATTTTTAATTGGCGAGTTCGAAGACGACTACGGTGTTCGTTATCGAGTTGATAATGAACTAATACGCCTGCTGCCAAATGACACTTATCACATTATTGGCATAAATAAGAACAAGGAATATCTGATTCTGCAAAATGATTCGCTGAATGCATTTGCCCCATCTTTGTTCTCAAGGATAGACTACGAGAGGCTGAATGATATGCACCCTTATGAATGGGCTTTTTGCTTTAGCAATTACGATGAGCCTAGCGTAAAAGATGCCGTCAAGAATACCAATACTCAGAAATCAGATCTGATGACGGGCTGTAATGGCTTTCCGTTTTCTCGGATGAAGAGGCTCGAGGAGGCTGAATAATTTAGAAGCGCCGCCTTTGCCCACTATACTCCATCGTATCTCCTTTGCCGAAGCCGTAGCTAAAGCCTAGCGTGATGAAGCGGCCACGTAACCCAAAGGAATAGGCTGTAAAATCATCTTGATCGACGAAGACTTCTCGGATTCGAGTGGCAAAAATGTCCCTCACGCTGAAGTTGATCGCACCTCGGCCGTCGAATAGGCTTTTACGCAAGCCGAAATCCAGCGTCCAATTGGCGGAGATGCGGCCTTGAACGGTTTGTACAGCCGACTGGTAGCGGCCGGTCAGTTCCATGTCTAGATCGTTGGGCAGTTTGAGTTTACTATTCAGTCGACTCGACCATTGATCGGCGGTAAAGTTGAAATTTTGCTCTTCGAATTCGCCTTCACGGGTGAAGGTGCTGAAGTTGAAATCGCCATTAAAGACGAGTAATTTCCCTACAATCAATTTGCCGTTTAGCTCTAGGCCGGTTGTCGCATTGGTCCCAATATTGAAAGGGCGAGTGAGACTGACATTATTATCAAAGGTAGTTATGCGGTCTACAACTTCGGTGGTATATCGATGGTATATACCCAAATTAAGCGAGGCCTGTCCCAGAATATAAATGCTATTAAACTCATACGAGTCGGTAAACTCCGGCAACAAATCAGGATTGCCCGCTCGGATATTGAAGTTATTCCGAATATTGAAGAAGGGGTTCAAATCCCACAAATTCGGTCGGTCTATTCTTCGGCTGTATCCCGCCTGAAAAGAAATGGCTTCCGTCAATTTATAAGACACGAAAGCCGATGGAAATAAATTAGTAAAATCCTGATCGTTGGTCGCTTGGGTATTGACTAAAAAGGTTTCCAGGTTGGTACTTTCTACCCGCAAGCCTGCCTTCACGCCCCACTGCTCACCTTCGTACGCCAGGGTGCCGTATACCCCCAGTACATCTTGGTGATATTCAAAGATATTGGTTTGGGTGGTGTCGATCACAAATTCTGTGCCGACTAAGTCTTCGACAGCGAAGTCGTTGGTCACGTCATTGATGGTCAGAAGGGCTCCGGTTTCCATCGACCATTTTTCGCTCAGTGGGCGGTTGTAGTCTAAGCGGAGGGTATTTTCAGCTTCCGAAAAATTGGTGCGGGTGCGCTGGCGGGCATCGCGGTCTGCACCCGATATGCCCTCATTGATGAAATTGGAACGCTGATCTTTCCCAAAAAAGGAACCGACGGCACTAAAGAGTAGACTATGGCCTTCGTCGCCCTCAAAGTCGCGTTTGTATTGGGCTTCGTATTGCCACTTGGGGTTGGTGGCTTCGGTTTCTTCGGTGCGCCGCCATTCGGCTATGGTCGAGCCTGTACCGTCAGTCTGGATGAAGTTAAAACTAGAGGGCTGATCTTCGACTTCGTAGGCAAAGTTGCCCGATATGGTGATGACGTTTTTATCGTTGATGTAGTAATCTGTCCCTAGCACCAGATTGTAAAACTGCTCATTGCGAAACTCTTCTCCGTCAGATGCAACCTCTGAGCCATCTATCAGGCTGCGGTTGATGCTTTCGGTTTCATTAGGTAGCTCTCGATAGCCGACACCCAGCTGGCTGAACAGGTTGAACTTCTCGCTTCGGCGGTTCAGACTCAGCCCAACGCTGTGGTTGTGGGGCGTGCCGGTATTGACTGAAACGGCACCATTCAAGCCTCTGCGGTCGTCTTTCTTAATGATGATATTGATGATGCCAGCGGTGCCTTCCGCCTCGTATTTTGCGGATGGGTTGGTGATCACCTCTATACTTTCGATCATATCGGCGGTGATAGTACCCAGTGCGTTCCCACCATCTGCTGCGAGTACCGAGGGTTTACCGTTGATCAGTATTTGCACGCCGTTGCTTCCGCGCAAGCTGATCTCACCTTCGATATTTACATTAACTGAGGGCACATTATTGAGCACTTCGAGCGCGCTGGCACCCGTGCTGCTCAGGTCTTCACCTACGTTGAATACGCGTTTGTCGAGCTCGAAGGTGACTTGTGAGCGACTGGCTTCTACTACGACTTCTTCTAGCATGGCTTGGCTTACGCCCATCTGAATATCGCCTAAGTCAACTCTGCGATTCCCTTGCTCGAAGTCTCTGATCTCGATGGTTTCGTAGCCGATAAAGCTCACTTGAAAGTATACATCGGAGCGGTTGACTTCGAGGGTAAAGCGGCCATCTGCATCAGTCGTATTTCCGCCCAGGCTCTGATCGTCCAGTACGGTTAGCATCATTACGGTCGCAAACTCGATGGGTTGCTGACTCTCCGCATCGATAACCCGACCTGAGAATCTAAACAGATCTGCCTGGGCGGAGACAGTACTAGCCATCAAAATCAACCAGGCGGGAAGTACCCATCTAGCGGAAGTACAAAATTCTGAAAAGCGGTTTTTTGGAATCATATCGAATTATTAGCTGTGCCTGCAACGGAATCGCAAGCTGGATGCCATATGTATAAGGTGGAAGATGGAAAGCTGTTTTTGCAGTCTTCGATTTTCTGCTATCATTGCAAAGACCAAACTGGATATCAGCTTTGCATGTATCGATAGAAGACTACGTAGCTACTTTGTCATTTGACCGTCCCGAAAAGGCCAATGCGCTGCGCGAACAAGACTGGGCGGAGCTAGACGATCAACTCACTAATCTTTCAACACATGGAGATGTTCGTGTAATCGTACTTACTGGTCAGGGAGATTACTTTAGCGCGGGCATTGATCTGGGTACCCTTCAGTCCTTAATGACGCGCTCTTTTGAAAATCATGCTGAGAAGGAAGCCTTCATTTTTTCCTTCATCCAGAAGCTGCAAGAGGCGGTCAATGCTATCGAAAAGTGCAGTAAGCCAGTCATTGCGGCAGTCAATGGCCCTTGCATAGGCGGTGGGCTCGACATAGCGGCTGCTTGCGATATGCGATACTGTAGTGAGAATGCCTACTTCTGCCTGAAGGAAATCGATTTGGGTATTGTGGCTGATTTGGGTGTGTTGCAGCGCTTACCTTATATCATCAATCCGGGTTTGGTTTCGGAGATGGCCTATACGGCTAGAAAGGTTTATGGCCTGGAAGCGAAGCAGATTGGATTGGTCAATGATTGTTATGCTTCTGCTGAAGAGCTTCTGCAAAAGGTCAGTGATTTGGCTAAAGTTATGGCTGAAAAGCCGGTCGCTGTGGTTCAAGGGATCAAGGCGAGTATGCTCCATCAGCGGGAGCATTCGGTGCAAGAAGGACTGGATTGGATAGCACGGGAGAATGCTAAGATGATGAGTAAGATGTTTTGATGAAAATCCGTTTCATCCGCTTAATCAGCGTTTTTCCGTGGCGAGTTTACGCTTGTATTTCGACTTGTCGAAATTTTGGTGCAATGCACTTGTCGAGCTTCGCTCGTCAAGGACAAGAACTCGACGCGGATCGAACGGATTGAACGGATTTAGCGGATTTTAATGCGCATCATTTAGCCCACTTGGAAAGTGGTGATTTCGTTAAGTACTCTGCCAAATCGCTATTTTTTTTAATACTTTTGGCTAATGTTTATAGGTAGGAAAGAAGAAAAAGCTGTCTTACATCAGGCCATAGAGTCGAACCGCTCGGAGATGGTCGCTGTCATCGGCCGAAGAAGAGTTGGGAAGACCTACCTGATCAACCAGACGCTGAGCGATCATATCGTTTTCAAGCAAACTGGGGTAAGAGGTGCTTCTACTGAGCAGCAGCTAGAGATCTTTACTAAAGATTTGAGTAGTGCATGGGGTAAAACTGTATCAAGTGTCAATTCCTGGTTAGATGCCTTTTATTTGCTTAGAGAATATTTGGAAGATATTTCTTCATCCGATAAAAGGCAAGTCGTCTTTTTTGATGAACTTTCTTGGTTAGCTTCTGCTAAATCAAATTTTCTTGATTTTTTAGGGCACTTTTGGAACGATTGGGCAGTCAATAAGAACATAGTCGTTGTGCTATGTGGAAGTGTTTCCTCTTGGATCATTAACAAAGTTATCAATGATAAAGGGGGGTTACACAACAGGGTCACTAAATACATTCATTTAAAGCCATTTACACTCAGAGAAACAGAAGCCTTTTTACAGGCAAAAGGCGCATCACTAACCCGTTTTCAGATCGTGAGCCTCTATATGGCGATTGGGGGTATTCCTCTATATCTAGAAGATGTAGACCCAAAGCAGAGTGCCGTTCAGAATATCGATAGGATGTGCTTTAGCCCTAATGGCTTTTTAAGAGACGAATTTTCCAGATTATATCCAGCCCTTTTCGATGATGCCCACTATCATATCGCTGTAATAAAAGAGCTTGCTAAAAAGCATATGGGTATGACCAGGGCTGAAATCATAGACCGGGCCGAGCTTCCCAATGGAGGGAAAGCCACACAGCTTATATCTGAATTGGAGCAGTCGGACTTTATCATGGCGTACCCTCCCTTTGGAAAAAAGAAAAAAGGGGCAGTCTACCGTTTGATCGACGAGTATTCCAGCTTTTATCTGCGATTTATTGATTCAAAAAAGCGGATGGGGGAGGGCGCATGGCTAAGAATAGCGCAAAGCCAGCCTTATCGAGTATGGAGTGGATATTCTTTTGAAGGGGTCTGTATGAAACACATAGATTCTATTAAAATAGCACTGGGTATTAGTGGTATGATCTCGAGCCCTTGTTCGTTTTTTTCAAAAGGTAATGATGAAGAGAAAGGATTGCAGATCGACATGCTATTGGACCGGGCAGATAGGGTTATTGATTTATTCGAAGTCAAGTTTTATCAAAGCGAAGTCAATCTCAAAGAAGAAAATGCGACGACAATGAGAGAAAGGTTATTCAGGTTTCAGCGACTTACGAAGACCAAATCGCAATTGAATTGGGTTTTTATTTCACCCTATGGTTTGAATATGAATAAGCATGCTATCGGGCTAGTCAACAAGTCATTGACCCTAGACGATCTTTTTAATTGATGCCCACACCCTCCCGCATTATATCTCTCGTACCTTCCCTAACGGAACTGCTCTGTGAGCTGGGTTTGCGTGATCAGCTAGTAGGCTGTACTAAGTATTGTGTGCACCCGACCGACCTGCGTAAGTCTGAAAATATCGAAGTCGTTGGCGGTACAAAAACCGTCAAATACGATGTAATTGACGGATTACAACCCGACCTGATCGTAGCCAACAAGGAAGAAAATACCAAAGAAATAGTCGAGCGACTTCGGGAGAAATATGAAGTCATTGTAACCGAAATTAAAACACTGGAAGACGCGGAAGATGCCACCCGACGCCTGGCAGCGATCTGGGGTCTGGAAGCGCGTGCCGAAACCATCATCTCCGCCAATCGGGCTGCGCTCCCGCCGCTTACCGATCAACCTAAACGCGCTCTATATCTCATCTGGCGAAAGCCCTGGATGAGTGTTGGTCACGATACGTACATACACGACATGATGAGCAAGTTTGGCTATGAAAACGTATGCGGCGACCAAACGAGATACCCGACTTTGAGCGAGGAGGATATGGTGCGCATCAATCCTGAGGTTGTTTTGCTGTCTTCAGAGCCTTTTCCTTTCAAAGAAAAAAATGTGAGGGAATTAAAAGATTTATTGCCTGATGCAGAAGTTAAGTTAGTTGATGGGGAGGTGTTTTCTTGGTATGGGGCTAGATTAAAAAATATAATCAAGACTCCTTCCTAGCCGATATCTGCGGCCTGTTTATATCTGAGTATCGTTTATTTTTTAGCATGTAATAATGCAAAATTATACTATCGTAAATGCGACCTACATCGCTACGATCGGGCCCAATACGCATGTTTTGAATTTGCTTATTCCTCAGTTTTCTGCGCTTCCACCAGAAACCTAATTTTGGAAAAACATGCCAATGTGCGGTGATGATGGACCAAATATTTGAAAAGTTCCGTTCGTAGAGAAATAATAATCCTGCTAGTCCGTCGAGTAGTAATCTAACGGGTAGCCACCAGATCAATTTTCCGATAGATTCATTTTTTATGCTGGTGACTAGTGTATTTCTAAAATTCAGATACGCTTTTCTTGGGCTATTGTAACTGAGGGTGCCTCCACCCACGTGATAAACAACCGATCTGGGTTCGGCCATAATGCGATAGCCTGCGCGCTTTAGCCGCCAGCATAGGTCGATCTCCTCAAAGTGAGCAAAGTACTCTTCTTCGAAGCCGCCTATACCGTGAAATAGTTCCGATCGAATAAAAAGGGCTGCTCCACTTGCCCAAAATATTTCCTGGCGGCCATCATATTGCCCACTATCTTTTTCTAAAGAATAAAATACCCGGCCTCGGCAAAATGGGTAACCCAATGTATCGATCATTCCACCCGATGCACCGGCATATTCAAATTCTGTGGGCTTGGATTGAGATAATATTTTGGGTTGAACAGCCGCCACACGATTATCCTTGAATAAGGCTAGGCAAGGCTCCAACCAACCGGGTGTAACTTTTACATCGCTATTCAGAAGGACGAATATATCCGCTTTTATTTGTCGTAAAGCTGCATTATAACCACCCGCAAAGCCGAGGTTTTCGTCGATTTCAATTAATTCTAAATCCGGGTAATTCGACTTTAGCCAGCTTACACTTTTATCTGTACTCGCGTTGTCGGCAATAATCACTCGTGTATTAGGGGCAATATTTTGGACTACCGCAGGTAGAAACTTTTCCAGGAAATCGAGTCCATTGTAATTTAAAATAACAACAGCTGTCGAAAGGTCTTGTGTAGCTGCCAATTCTTGATTGTCCGAACTCATTTCCAGGGCAGTGAGGGCTGATTTTTTGTCTTCTGAAAGTTGAGCTTGTAGAGCTTCTAATGTGGGAAGCTGCTTGTCCGATCTCAGATAGCTGACCAACTCGACACTCAACTCTTCACCGTAGATATTTTGATCGAAGTTAAAAATGTTCAGCTCTATAGTGCGCTTCAAATGTTCGTCTATGGATGGTCGATTGCCGATATAGAGCATGCCTTCATATCGCTCAGAACCTCTGGATACCCTCGCTGCGTAAATACCATCAGCTGGAACCAGTTTATATGCATTACCCAAATCGAGATTGGCGGTCGGATAACCAATTTCTCTCCCAAGCTGCCGCCCAGCAACTACACGACCCGTGAGTACGTACTCATAGTCGAGCATTTGATTGGCCAATGCTAAATCGCCATTTAGTAGTGCATTCCTGATTTTAGTAGAACTGATAGTGATGTCGTCTACCTCCTGGGCCTCAATTTCAATGACCTCGTAGTTGTAGATGGGTCCTAGGTGGCGAAGTAATTCCAGATCGCCTTCTCGTCCATGGCCGAATCGATGATCATAGCCGATGACTATGCGGAATGGTTTAATTCGCTCGACGAGAAAATCTCTGATATAGGCCTCTGCCGATTGCTGGCTAAATCTCTCTGTGAACGGCGTGATTAAAATGTGATCGATACTCAGGCGACCGAGGATTTCTACTTTTTCCGCCGTTGTGGTCAATAGTTTAGGTTCATCCGATTCAGGTTGCAGCACATGACGAGGATGCGGATCGAAGGTTACGAGCATACTCTCACCCTGATGAGAATCAGCTAGTTTCACGATTCGCTCCAGCAGTTGTTGATGCCCACGATGCAGGCCATCGAAGCTACCGATCGTAATAACCGGTCTGGTAATTTTAGGAATATCGTCGAGCGAAAAATGCACTTTCATAGGGAATCGCAAATATAACAGTCAAACAACGCCCGTTGCCAAGGCCGACCCATTATATTTGCGGCCTCAACAGAGCATACCTTATCCATGCAGAATCGTACGGTCATAGACCACGTACAACCACAGATCAATCAGGGTAGATTTCCCATCAAGCGCGTAGTTGGCGAATGGGTAGATATTACAGCTTCCATAATCGGAGACGGCCACGATAAGATCAGAGCTAAAATTCAATTCCGTCAAGTCGGTAAGAAAAAGTGGCAGGAAGTTGAATTAAAGGATCACCCTAATGATCTCTGGACCGGCCGCTTTCAAATTACCGAGCAGAAGCACCATCAATACCGGCTTATGGCCTGGGTAGATCAGTTATTCACCTGGCATGAAGGTTTCAAAAAGAAGCAGGCGGATGGTCAGGATATGACTGTTGAGCTACAAATTGGGGTCAACTTACTGGAGTCGACGGCCAAGACCTATAGTAAAGCGAAGGGCGGCCCCCTGAAATCAGCCGCTACAGTACTCGGAGGTGAGTATGACTCAGCCGTTCGCTACGTGGTGAGTCCTGATTTTGCAGACTTGGTGAATCGATTCCCATTCGTACAGCACGAGACCGTTTACGATCACGATCTGCGTGTGAGCGTGGGTCGGTTGAAGGAGAGGTATAGTTCTTGGTATGAGCTATTTCCCAGGTCAGCTTCTCCAGATATAGATAGAACAGGGACTTTCAAAGATGTCGAGCTGCTACTGCCTCGCATCAAAAAGCTGGGTTTCGATGTGCTGTATCTACCGCCTGTTCACCCGGTCGGGGAAAAAAATCGAAAGGGCCGAAATAACGCAACTAACGCTCAGCCAGGTGAGCCGGGCTCTCCATGGGCGATAGGCTCGTCTAAAGGCGGACACAAAGATTTAAACCCCGAGCTTGGCACATTAAAGGACTATAAATCGCTCATCAAAAAAGCCAAGTCAATGGATATCGATTTGGCTCTCGACCTGGCCTTTCAGTGTGCGCCCGATCATCCTTACATCGAGGAACACCCCGAATGGTTCATCTGGCGACCAGACGGAACGATAGCCTACGCAGAGAATCCGCCTAAAAAGTATCAGGATATCGTACCCATCAATTTTGAGACAGCAGACTGGAAAAATCTTTGGGATGAGCTGCTCTCCGTCGTGCGCTATTGGTGTGAACAAGGCATTACCATCTTTCGAGTAGACAACCCGCATACCAAGCCCTACCGATTTTGGGAATGGCTTATAAGTGAAGTCAATAAAAAGTACCCTGGTACTATTTTCCTGGCGGAAGCTTTTACACGCCCAAAGATCATGGCCGAACTAGCCAAGCGCGGCTTCCAGCAGTCATACACCTATTTTACTTGGCGGACCAACCCACAGGAGATGCGCCAATATCTCGAAGAGCTGACCCAAACAGAGCTAAAAGAGTATATGCGGCCAAACTTCTGGCCCAATACGCCAGATATTCTGGCTTTTGAGATGATGGGTGCAGATTCTAACCAGTTCCTTAAGCGCCTCATCCTGGCTGCTACACTGAGCTCGAGTTACGGGCTGTATGGCCCCAGCTACGAGCTCATAGAAAACAGAGGCAACACCAACGGCAAAGAAGAGTACTACGACAGTGAAAAGTATTACGCTCGCCACTACGATTGGACCTACGAGAATCGGATGACGAATGCTTACACGCTTATAAATAAGATCCGTCGGGAAAATCCAGCTTTGCAACAGACTAACAATATTCGCTTTACAGAAACAGATAACCCGAACCTGCTATCCTATGTCAAGTATGACGATAAGCGAACTAACGTAATATGGACCATCGCCAACTTCGATCCAGCTAATGGACAAGGTGGTATGGTTTCGGTACCCAGAGACCTACTCGGTAGCGGTACAATCGTAGTAGATGATCTACTCACAGGTGAGAGCTACCGCTGGAACGGGCAAGCGAATTACGTCTATTTAGACCCTAATCGATGGCCAGCCCATGTGCTAAGACTTCGTTTCTAATAAAAATTCCCTTGCGGCTAAGCCACAAGGGAATTTTTATTACACGAAGTTTATGATAGTCTATTGTGCGAAGTAAGATTCTACTTCTTCACCAGCGACTACTTTTTCGTAGCGCTCCTTGAATTCGCCCGATAGCTCGTATTCACCATTTCTGGCATACATCTCGCGGAGGGCGATCAGTATGTTGGTATCGTTAGGATCGTTTTTCTCGGCCTCGACAAAATAGGGCAAGGCTTTTTCAAATTCCTTGTTTACGATCTCTGTTACCTCATTGTAGCGCTCAGTGCCTTCGCGAGAGAGGTCTTCAGAAAGAGCGTCCAATTCTTGAGATAGATTCGCCCCCTTATTGTAATATAGTGCGCCAAGACTATAGTTTGCCGTAGCATTTTTGGGGTTCATATCCAGTGTCTGCTCGTAGTAGCTTTTAGCTTCTCCGAAGTATTGGTCAGCGAGCTCCATATCGCCTTCTTTGAAGGCATCTTGGTAAAGCTTATCATAGACACTACCCAAGGTCGTGTACAGGCCTTCATTTTCGGGCTCGCGATCGATGGCCGTCTTCAAGCGGTCTAGGAGCACCTGTAATTCGCCTTTTGCCAGGAAGTAGTTGATCTCGCTGAATAGTAGCGAGTTGTCATCTGGGAATTTCTCTCGGCCCTCCTGGAGGTAGGCAATAGCGACTTCTTCGTTGCCTTCTTTTTGTGCAATGCGGAACAAGCCGTCGTAGACACCAGCGTCGTTGTAATCCATTTCCTGAGCCTTCATATAGAAAGGCTTGGCGGCTTCGTAGTCATCCATAAGGAGGGCAGCCAGGCCACCGTAGTAGGTTTCACGGGCAAGTGCTTCCTGGTCTTCGATGCGTTCGTAGTAGCTCTCTTCACCTTTTTCCTTGAGAAAATTGTGTACTTCTCCGGCGGCTTTGAGGGTGGCCATTGCAGTGGCTAGGTCTTCATTTTGTAGGGCAATCAAACCGCCATTGCTGAGATTTTGCTGCATGTCAGACAGCTTGCGCATAGCACTTTTGATTTTGCCTTTCTTATCGGTGGCTGAGACAGCAAGCATGAAGGCTTCAGCGGCTTGTGCGCCTGGGGCTTCTACCTGCGGAAGTTCTCCCAAAGTAGCTCCCAAAGGGCTGTTTTTGATCACAGCGGCATTTAAGATGTTGGCATACACCTTGCCTTTGGTCATCAAGAAATCATAAGAACTGGCTATTGCACCGTCGCTCATGGCTACATCGAGCTGAGTGACCGCTTCTTGTAGTTTTTCGGTATCGGTACTTCCATTGACTTCAAAGTTGTCGATGGCCCGGTTGGCCGAGCGTAAGGCACCAGCTGCATCTTGGGCAAACATGGTGCTCACGGCGAGTAACATGGCGAATAGGCTTAGTGAAAGCTTTTTCATTAGCACATTTAGTTTAGTTGGTAAATTCCGCCCTTAAGACGGTATTAGCGTGTCTTTGCGTCACTTCTTTTGTGTTAAAAGAGCTTCACAAAGGTTAAGAAGTTGGTAAATAGAGGCGCAAAGTTACTCTTCTTCCTCGTCATCGAGTCTGACGACGGCCACATCTGAAATAGCGTCGTCTTTATCGATGCGAATAACTCTGACCCCTTGCGTAGCGCGGCCCTGCTCGCGTACGTCGGCAATCTTCATACGAATGATGATGCCCGACTTGTTGATGATCATCAGCTGATCGTCGGAGAGTACCGCTTTTATGGCTACGAGTTTACCCGTCTTATTGTTCACTTGTAGGGTACGAACGCCTTTACCGCCTCGGTTGGTCATGCGGTATTCGTCGTATGGTGTGCGCTTACCCATACCTTTTTCGCTGACGACCATAATGGTGCGATCGGCGTCTATTTCCGTATCGAAGGCAACCATACCGACGACATAGTCTTCATCTCCGTTGAGGCTGATCCCCCGCACACCAGCGGCGTTTCTACCCATGGGCCGCACTTTCGACTCCTCGAATCGTATGGCTTGCCCCATTCGAGTAGCCAGGAATATTTGGCTATTACCAGTTGTAAGGCGCGCTTCGAGGAGCTGATCGTCATCCTTGATAGAGATGGCGTTGATGCCATTGGTACGTGGGCGTGAGTAAGCTTCCAGGCTGGTTTTTTTGACTAGCCCTTTCTTGGTGGCAAACATGATGTAGTTCTCCTTCAAGAAGGCTTCATCGGTTAGGTCCTGAACGATGATGTAGGCTTTGACCTTGTCGTCTTTAGGTATAGCCAATATGTTTTGAATGACCCGACCTGAGCTGCCTTTACCGGCTTCGGGTATCTCGTATATGCGTACCCAGTGGCATCGGCCCTGCTCGGTAAATAGCAGCAGGTAGTTGTGATTACTGGCTACGAACAGGTGTTCCACAAAGTCGGTATCCCGTGTTTTGCTTCCCCGGCTTCCACGACCGCCTCGACTTTGTATGCGGTATTCGGTCATGGGCGTGCGCTTGATGTAGCCCAAATGAGAAATGGTGATAACCACGTCTTCATCGGCGATCATATCGGTGATTGAGATGTCACCCGTATCGAAGCTGATTTCAGAGCGGCGATCGTCGCCAAACTTCTCCAAGACCTCGCGCAGCTCTTCCTTGATGATGTCGCGCTGCATGCGTTCGTCGGCGAGTATGGCCCGCAGGTGATCGATCAACTCGCGTATTTCCTGATACTCTGCCCGAATTTTATCAAGCTCGAGGCCCGTTAACTTTTGCAGGCGCATTTCGAGTATAGCGCGGGCCTGGGCCTCGCTGAGCACGTTGCCTTCCAGGGTGATCAGCTCTTCGGTCTGTACCTCTTTGACGAGATCGCCAAATTTGTCCCAGAAAGCTTTCTTGTCTTCGATGAAGTCGCCACGCATCAGCCCTTCGCGCGCTTCTTCGGGGGTAGCACTGCCTCTGATCAGGGCAATTACTTCGTCTAGATAGTCGAGGGCGATCAAAAGACCGACCAGTATGTGTGCACGAGAAAGGGCTTTGTTGAGCTCGAATTGCGTGCGCCGCTTGATGACATCCAGTCGGAAGAGAATGAACTCATCGACCATGTCTTTCAGATTCAGTGTCATGGGACGGCCATTGACCAGAGCTACATTGTTGACACCATAACTCGTTTGGAGAGCCGTGTACTTGTATAGATAACTCAGCACAATGCTAGCCATCGCATCGCGCTTGATGTCTACGACGATACGGATACCCTCTCGATTGCTGGACTCATCGGCTACGCCAGAAATACCCTCGATCTTTTTCTCGTTGACGAGTTCGGCAATCTTGGAAACCAGGTTGGCCTTGTTGACCTGGTAGGGTATTTCGGTGATGATGATGCGCTCGCGATCGTTACCATCTGTGACGATCTCGGCTCGCCCCCTCAATACGACTCGGCCGCGGCCCGTGCGAAAGGCTTCCTTTACGCCTTCCATACCATAGATTATGCCACCAGTCGGAAAGTCGGGTGCTTTGATGAATTCCATCAACTCATCGACCGTTATTTCTGGCTTGTCTACTGCAGCCATCACCCCATTGATTACCTCGGTGAGGTTGTGCGGCAGCATATTAGTAGCCATACCGACAGCGATGCCGCTCGCCCCGTTAATGAGCAAGTTGGGTACACGTGTAGGCAGTACCGTCGGCTCCTTGAGAGAATCGTCGAAGTTGAGCTGAAAGTCGACGGTATCCTTGTTGATATCGGCCAGGATGTAGTCGCTGATCCTGGAAAGGCGAGCTTCTGTATAGCGCATGGCGGCGGGGCTGTCGCCGTCCATATGGCCGAAGTTGCCCTGACCATCTACCAGCGGGTAGCGCAGCGACCAGTCCTGGGCCAGGCGCACCATCGTATCGTAAACCGAGGTATCGCCATGGGGGTGAAACTTACCCAAGACTTCACCCACGATACGGGCCGATTTTTTGTAAGATTTGTTGTAGGTCAGACCCAGCTCAGACATCGCATACAGCACGCGACGGTGCACGGGCTTGAGCCCATCGCGCACATCCGGAAGTGCTCTTGAAACAATGACCGACATCGAATAATCGATGTAAGCCGACTTCATCTGATCCTCAATATTGACAGGTATAATCCGCTGTTCGGGACTCATGTAAAAGTATTGTTGAAAACGTATGCGAAGATACAACAATTAGTAGCGGCCACGAAGAAAAAACCTGTGGAAAAAGCGATAGATTTTGAGCTTAATTCAGCCTGAAAGAAGACGCACCTAGAATACCGATATCCGTAAAAATTTGAGCGCGGTAGACCCCGCTATTCAACTTGTCGCTCAGCTCGTGTACAAAGCTGATTCTTTGGCTTTCTTCCACGTTGTAGTCTTTGGCTTCCTGGGCGCGAAGTGCCATCTCCGAACCGTTGACCGTGACCGTTCGCTGAATGGGATTCTCGGTGGGAATAGGCGTACCTGAGGCATCGGTAATGACCAAATAAATGGGCCTCACCCCCTGGTACTCTTCGGGTACGCTGGTTAGATCGAACTCGACTTTAATATTGCGGATGCGCTTGCCTTTATCGCCGACCTTATTATTGCGTTGTAAGGTCTCTACCTGAAAGGCAGTCGCTTTGAAATTGCCCAGGGTCAGGGTCTCGATTTCGCGTTGCATGGCATCGTTGAGATCGGCCAGATCGTCGCGTTCGTTTCGGGCACCGCTGAGTTCGTTGCGCAAGTTGAGGTTGACGGTGCGCAGCGAGTCGTTTTGAGCGCGAACGTCTAGCAATTGTCGTTCTAGGGTAGACCTGACTTCGAGCAGCTCTTCGATTTGTACCCGAATGTTATAAGCCGATCGAGCCGTTTCGTTTTTGATGTTGGTCGTACGCCTAAGTTCGGCTTGCGTGTTGGCCAATTGTTGTTGCGCAGCGGCGAGAGAACCAGCCAACTCTTCATTTTCACCCAGCGCCGCCTCGTAGGCCATCGATAGGCTATCTACCTGATTGGAAAGACCGTCGCGAAGTAGCTCCATCTGGCTCAGTTCCTGGCCTAACTCTTCCTGTCCAGCCTGGGCGTCCGCGGCTTTTTTACTTTGATTAAAGCCCCAGAATAGTGCGCCAATCAGTAACAATAGCAGCAGCACAAGAAGAATGGTGTTGGTATTTTTATTCATTATTTTATTGCGGTTGTAGCGACCAAAAATAGCATATATAACGTTGTGTACAGGTTTCAATGTCCATCCAAAATACCATTAGGATGCTGGATGGTCGCCAACAGATAGAGTTTGTGCGCAAAAACAAGGTTATACATTTTTTTCGGTCCTGGGCTGAACGGGCCATAAATTGGGCAAAAAATAAACCTCGCTGGAAGCTAGCTGCCATGTGCATCGGGCTTCCTGTGCTGGTCCTGTTTATGTTGGTGGCAACCATGTGGGTGGGCACGCGCCTGGGCTGGTATGGGGCATTGCCCACACAGGAAGAGTTGCTCGCCATTGAAAACGACCAGGCGGCTCAGATATACTCGGCTGATGGGGTATTATTGGGCAAATATTACGTGGAAAACCGCAGCTCGGTACCGCTCGACAGCATTTCGCCATATGTAGTGCACGGATTGATCTCGACTGAAGACAGTCGGTTTTTTGAGCACCAGGGTATAGACTTGCGCGCCTTGGGTCGGGTGCTCTGGCGATCTATACTCCAGCAAGATCGCTCTGGTGGCGGGGGAAGTACGATCAGCCAGCAGCTGGCCAAAAATCTATATCCAAGGCGAAACTATCGGCAGTTTTCCCTGGTCAAAAACAAGCTGCGTGAGATGGCTATTGCCAGTCGTTTGGAAGAAGCCTACGACAAAGAGGAGCTTTTGCAGCTATACCTCAATACCGTCCCCTTTGGTGAGAATGCATACGGAATTCAGGTAGCGGCGCAGCGATTTTTTAGTGTAGATGCGGCGCAGCTGGGGCCAGAGCAAGCAGCTGTGCTCATCGGTCTGCTCAAGGCCAATACGACCTACAACCCTCGTCTTCATCCAGAGGCTTCTCGGGGGCGACGTGACGTGGTGTTGGGGCTCATGGCACGCAAGAGTTTCCTGACAGTCAGCGAGCGAGACAGCTTGTCGAAGCTGGAATTGGAGCTGAACTACAAGCCGGAAAGTGCCGATCAGGGGCTGGCTACGTACTTGCGAGCGCGTTTGCAAGGGGAGCTGGAGACTTTTTTTAAGGACTTCCGCAGGTCGGATGGTCGCACCTTCGACCTGTTTCGCGACGGCCTCAGAATCTACACCACCATCGATGCTAATCTACAGGCCATGGCCGAAGCTGCCGTAGCCGAAGAGATGCCCGCTCTTCAAAAAGCACTAGCCCGAGATTGGTCTGGCCGTCGCGAAGCTCCATGGGAAGACGAGTTTGCCGACTTCGTGACGAAGAGTAAAGCCTATACCAGCAGGCAAGCGAGGGGGCTAACGACTGAGCAGATAGGTGCCGACCTGCGGAAGTCTAAATTGATGACCCTTTACGATGGTCAAAACGGCTCGACCATAGATACCATGATGCGGCCCATAGATAGCTTGCGACACTACTTTGTGATGCTGCATGCCGGGCTATTGGCCACCGAACCCGGAACAGGTATCGTACGGGCCTGGGTGGGCGGCATCGATCATCGTTTCTTGCCCTATGATCACGTAGCCTCCCGACGCCAGATCGGTTCGACCATCAAGCCGCTGGTTTACGCAACCGCCCTGGAGCGCGGTATGCTTCCCTGCGAGTACACGCCCGCCGAACGATTTACCTATGCCGACTACAACGACTACGATCCACGAAATCCCGACGGGGAATACGAGGGCGTCTACTCCATGAAGGGCGGCCTGGCTAAAAGTATTAATACTGTCGCTGTCAATATAGCTGTGCGTACTGGCCTGGATACGGTTCAAGAATTGGTCAATCGAATGGGCATTAGCCAAGGCGTATCGCCTATACCCAGCCTGGCTCTGGGTACTGCCGAGGCTAATCTCATGGAAATGAATCAGGCCTATAGTGCCTTCGCCAACGGCGGCCAAAGGCCATCTAGGCTACACTATTTGGACCGCATCGAAACCGCAGATGGAGATACGATTGCTACCTTCCCGACACCCCAGGAAGAGCGTGCTTTCGAACGCGTGCTCGACGAGCAAACGGCGAAGTTGACCACTTTCCTGATGGCCCATGTCGTGAATAGCGGTACAGCGGCCAGACTGCGCTCGCGCTACGGTTTGAGCGGTGCACTAGCTGGCAAAACCGGCACCACTCAGAATCAAAGTGATGGTTGGTTTGTGGGTTTTACGCCCAGACTCGTGGTGAGTAGCTGGGTGGGGGCTTCGTATCCGGCAGTTCACTTTCGTACCCTCAGTCGAGGATCGGCTACAGCTACGGCCCTGCCGATCTGGGGTAATTTTATGCGCCGAGTTGCTCGTGATAAATCGACCAGACGCTACACTGGCGGCCGCTTTGCCGAACTCGATGAAATGACTGTTGCCTTGCTCCAATGCCCCGACTACCTGGAGGAACTCCCCATAGAGCTGGATATGGCAGACCTTTTGGAGCGAGAGATCGATCCCAGGATTTTTATAGATATCATAGAGCGCAAACCCCAACGCCGCAACGAAACCGATGCGCACTACCTGCGCCGACTGGAGCGCGAGCTACGCAAGATCGAAAGGCGCCAAGAGCGCGAGGAAAAACGAAGGGAATTCTGGAGCAAGACCTTGTTTGGAAAGAAGGAAGGCCAGTGAGGTGAGGACATCCGATGCATCTTTGGCTGAGCTTTTGGCTCAGCCAAAGTTCATCGGATGTCTCGAACGTTGGGGGGCTTCAAAGCTTTGGGATTAGCTGCGCTGATCCTTGGGTGGGGGGCTTCAAGCCTTATTCGGCTTTTGATGCTTGGCATCAAATGGCCGATTTTAAGCCCGTCAAGAGCTTTGGGATTAGCTGCGCTGATCCTTGGGTGGGGGGCTTCAAGCCTTATTCGGCTTTTGATGCTTGGCATCAAATGGCCGATTTTCATTCGCCCACCCTTACAAGAGCTTTGGGCTCTTGACGGGTGTGCAAATGAAAATCGGCCTTCCAGCTACGCTGGAAAGCCGATTCTGCTTGGCGGAGAAGGAGGGATTCTCCCACCCCCACCCCAAACAATTCACCATCAATGATTTACGGGCAGTGGAAAACCACTGCCCGTTTCATTTCAAGAATCCGCTTTATCTGGCGGTTTATGAATGCGCCGAAGCGCGTCTAAGTAGGCTTTAATCGTTTCAATCCTGGGCTGGTGATAGACCAACCGCTCGATGTCGGCCAATAGCTTGGCCTGGGGTGTAGTTTCCTCCATGAGATGTTGGATGATGTAGTGAAAAAATAGGGTCTCTCATCCATGCGGGTTAGGTGGGCTCTTGGTCGGAACTGATGCCCAGTTGCTGGGCCAGCTCCGGATTGTCTTTTATGAAGCGATCGCGCTCGGCTTTGATCAGGGCGATGTCTTCAGGATCATCGCGTTCGATGATGTCGGTCCGCAGCTCGTCGATCTCGCGTTGCAGATCGGCAATAACGCGGATAAGCGTAGACTGATCTTCGCTCGTATTAGGGGTGGCAGTGGGTGGTGGGCCGGTCGTGAAATCATGATAGAAGAGGTCGTGTAGGTTGACGTCTAGTATCTCTCCCAAGAGAAGTAGATTCTCAACCTTAGGATATGATTTCCCATGCTCATACTTAACCACACTACTATAATCAACACCAAGTGCCTTAGCTACCTCTTTCATGGTCATGCCTCGAAGCTTGCGTAAGTGTTTGATGTTCTGAGTAAAGTGTATAATCATTAAAACTATATGGAATATTACTCCAAAAAAAGGAGAATGATTCTTTTAAATGTGACTTATAGTCCTATACATTTGTGACTAACAAGCAAACTTAAATATGACTGACAGTAAAACCAAAACATATACTTATTCAATCAAAAGATTTCTCTTTCAGCTGAGCAGAGGCCAGCGAATAATTAAAAGAGAGGAGCTTATGACTGCTATGGAAATTGGTGCTAGTCAGCTGTATAAGATTATGAATTCAACAGAAGATGAGCTACGTAATATGACCGCTCTCCAAGCCAAAGCAGCGGCCGAGGTACTGGGTGTTTCAGTCGACGAGCTAATCGAACCATACACACCACCCGCTCAAAGAGCATAAGCTGGTAGCAGGTCGTCTTTTTTTCATGATTTTACGATTTGTTGTTAGCTGCCCCACCCCGACAGGCTGTGGGGCACTTTTAAAATTAAGCACTAAAAAAGCGCCGAAGCTGACAAGAGCAACGGCGCAAAAATTGAATTAATAATGAATAGCAAAAGTACAGCAATTCTTGAAAGACTTAAGGGCAATGCCAAAGAACGCCAGGAAAAAAGGAAAAGCTTCTCGCTGCGCAACTATGCGCTGTGGATCTTCTCTTCCTGGATCGGCTACCCTATCGCTGTCATTTTGTCGGTGCTCACCATGGGTGCTAACTTCTACTACAGCTGGGCCAATGCCATACCCTTTGACTCTCTTCGTTGGCTGGCCATTGTGCTCGTGGTGGCCTTTGTGGAGGGCATCATCTTTTACACTGTCAAGGGCTTTGTCGACGATATACAGGCAGGCGCACTCAGCGGCACCAAGCATGACAAGATTATGCTCACACTGAAACTCATCATCGGTGCCGGTGCCCTTTACTTCAGTATCTCTCAGTCTCTGGAGGGTGCCCCCTACCTCTACGAGCAGGTCAAGCGTAACCACACCCCCCTCGAAGAGCTACTACTAGACGAAGCTCAGGCAGATGCCACCTACCAGGCTCAGCGCGATCAGCAGCTAGCCATGATCAGCAGTGCCAGAAACACTACCTGGAGAGGCCGCATGACACAAGATGCCATGAAGTCTATGCGCGCTGCGCAACAAGAGCTATCTGCTATAGATGCACAGATAGCCGAAGAAAAGAGCCGCATCAGGGGAAAAAATGCGGCTATTCAATTGGAGTACGAGGCCGAAGTACAGCGTAGCGCCGACCGTGCCTATGGCATAGCTGGCGTTGGCGCTGTAGCGGGGTTTATTTTTCTGCTCATTATCGGTATCTACGATGATGGCACCGAGTGTGAATTATCAAATAGTGCGGCAGGAGGCAAGTCTTCTATCCCACCCGCGCCTCCTAGTATCAGCGGTGGTCCTAGAGGTGCGGGTATACTTCGCCCAGCTGCTCCGCCGCCCCCACCCATAATTACTAAGACAGAAAACCCTCTGCCCAAAGCGCGGAGGCCTATTGGTTTTTTTCGTTTTAGGGATGATCCATCTACGCCTGCGCCGGGCGCAACACCATTGAAAGGCACTGCGCGAACCAAGGCAGTTCCTGATGGCCCG